>JANOQZ010000026.1:0-87832 GCA_031415055.1 Oceanomicrobium sp.
TCCGAAGGACGATGCCGATACCCCCGATGACACCTGGCTCGACACGATTCTGATCGGGTCCAAGGAAGTTCTGCAGGTGGCCTTTGTCGCCGGAAAACCGGGAAAATGGATGATCCATTGCCATATGCTGGAACATTCCGCTTCGGGAATGGACACGTGGTTCCGGGTAGTTTAAGCAAGCCTAGCCACACTTCGCCCGCAAGGGCGCGCCGGTGCTTAGCGCAGCGGAGAACCTCCGGGGGCATTCGACAGCGCCGTTCGCGCAACGCCAGCCAACCCGGTGGGCTTGGTGTGGTTTATCGAATGATCAGTGATTGACTGCGGGAAGGGTGATGCGGGTTTCACGAAGAGTAGTTTTGGCAGGAATCGCCGCCAACAGCTTGATTGGGTTGCACAAATCTTATGCTGCCGAGGGGTTTTTGGAACTGACGGCGCGGACGACTAAAGTTCGACTGGCTGGGGAGAGCGGTCCGGCAAGCGACTTGATTGGCTATGACGGTTTGGTGCCCGGCCCGACGCTGCGCTTCACCCAAGGCCAGCCTATTCGCATTCGCTATCGCAACGAATTGGATCGACCAACCACGGTGCATTGGCATGGGATCAGGCTGGTGAATGCGATGGATGGGGTGCCGGGGTTGACGCAAGATGCGGTGCAGCCGGGGGCGAGTTTTGACTATGAATTCACCGCGCCCGATGCGGGCACGTTTTGGTATCACGCGCATGTTAATTCTTGGGATCAAGTGGCGCGAGGATTGTTTGGCGCTTTGATTATTGACGAAGTGGAACCGGCTTTTGCGCCGGAAAATGACCATAGCTTCGTGCTGACCGACTGGCGGTTGAATGCGGCCGGGGTGTTTGATGCCGCCAGCCTAGGCAGCCAAACGGATTGGTCGCATGCCGGGCGGATTGGTGGTTTGGTGACGGTGAACGGCGCGGTTTTGCCAGAATATGCGCTTGCCGCTGGTTCAACGCAGCGTTTGCGCCTGATCAATACCTCGACAGCGCGGGTTTTGAAACTGACGCTTACCGGGGCGATGATTGTTGCGCGGGATGGGCAGACTTTAGACCAGGCCACGGCAATGCCGGAAAAATTCGTGTTAGGGCCAGCACAGCGGGTGGATTTGACCATCGTGCCGGTTGACGGTGTTGTGAGCGAATTGCTGGAAGCCAGCAGCAAACCATTTGCTTTGGCCAGTTTTAAGGGTGTCGCAAGTTCGAGCATTGCGCAAATGCCAGTGCTTCGACCCGCCGACCTGCCCGAACCGGACTTGGGCACTGCAATGCCGGTGCGATTGTCGATGCAGGGCGGCTCGTTTGGCAAGTTGAATGGTGTCGCGGTGGCCGAAATACACGTGGGCATGGAAATGCCGGGCGAGAAGGCTCCGTTGTGGGCGTTTAACGAAATTTCGGGGATGGGTGAGACGCCGCTATTTGATACTCCGCCGGGGCAAACCATACGGCTGGACATGGTCAACGATACGCAATGGGACCATGCGATTCATATTCATGGCCATCATTTTCGGATCATTTCGCGGCAAGGGATTGCGACGAGTGATTTGGCTTGGCTTGATACGGTGATGATCGGGCCGGGTGAAGTTTTGCAAGCCGCCTTTGTGGCCGATAATCCGGGCGATTGGATGATTCATTGCCACATGCTGGAGCATTCGGTGTCGGGGATGGATACGTGGTTCCGGGTGGGTTGAGGCGGTGGAAACAGCGAAAATCGTCGTGGACCGGGCGTGCACATTGCGTGCAGATGTTTTTGGTGTGGTCATTCGCCAAAAATCGGGTCGCTGAGCGCAAGTTTGGACCAGATTGAAGATTTCAAAAATTACGAGCCACCCGACGCTTGAAAAGGCGCGACGGTGCGCAGCACCGGGAAGGGGGTCCGGGGGACCCACTTCAGCGCCGTGGGCGGAGCACCTGCCAAACCGGTGGGCTTGATGTGACCTATCGCAAGGCCGGGGCCTGACTGCGGGCGGGCGAGAAGCGCCTACCCGAGGGGCAGACAGGCGCTGGCCGACCGGCGGGGCCGCTCGACCGGTATGCTTGTCTGACGTTGTGGCCGCGAATTGCCACGGGTCAATTCGCGGGGGCGAGGGGTGGAGGATTCAAAATGAAGTGATTTTGCTCTTGCCCTACAGCCCACTCACCGCCAAGTAAGTCGCATACAACGAGGTGCAGCCGCAGATGAACAGGCGGTTCATTTTGGCGCCGCCGAATTGGACATTGGCGACCAGTTCGGGGATGCGGATTTTGCCGATCAGGCTGCCGTCGGGTTCGTAGCAGTGCACGCCGTCGGCGGCACTGGTCCAGATGCGGCCCTGGCGGTCAAGCCGGAAACCATCGAACATGCCAACCGTGCAGTCGGCAAAGATTTCGCCGCCGGTTAGTTTGGCTCCGTTGACCAAGAAGCTGCGAATGTGTTTTGGGCCGTTCGGCAAATGCGAGGCACCGGTATCGGCGATATAAAGGATCTTTTCGTCGGGCGAAAAGGCGAGGCCGTTGGGCTTGACGAAATCACCGGCGACTTTTGTCACTTCGCTTGAAACCGGGTCGATCCGGTAAGCGTGGCAACCGTCTTGCTCCATGTCGGATTTGTCGCCTTCGTAATCGGTCAGGATGCCATAGGACGGGTCGGTGAACCAGATTGCGCCGTCGCGCGAAACAACCACGTCGTTTGGCGAATTCAGCCGTTTGCCGTTGAATTTATCCGCGAGGACGGTGATTGAACCGTCAAATTCGGTGCGGGTGATGCGGCGGGTTTGACCCTCGCAAGTCACCAAACGACCTTGATTGTCCACCGTATTGCCGTTGGAATTGTTCGCCGGTTTGCGGAAGTCGGACACCGAACCATCGGTTTCATCGAACCGCCGCATGCGGTTGTTGGGGATGTCCGAGCAAACGAGGTAACGGCCAGCGGCGAACCAAGCCGGGCCTTCCAGCCAGCGCCCGCCGGTCCACAGGCGTTCGACGCGACCATGGCCGGTGAGAAGGACGTTGAAACGCGGATCGAGGGCTTCGTAGCCGGTGCCGTCTATTTCGCCAAAGAACATTGGGAAACTCCTTTGATGTGGCGCAGGGTGCGATAAGAATGTTTTCGGCGCAAGCTTTTAGGCGGCGATATCTTGGGCGTGAACTTGCCGGGCCAGCCAGTTGACGCAGGCAAACAAGTGTACGGTTGGAACAGGTCGACACGCTGATTTTGCCGAATGACGCTCACGACTGTTTCAGTCCTGCTGCCACGGCCTCGATCAAGGCGCTGACGCGGCGAGGCACTTGGCGGCGCGAGGGGTGCAGAGTGTGGATCGGCAGGGTCATGGTTTGCCAATCCGGCAAGACTTGCACCAATTGACCGCCGTCCAAGTCATCCTGCACCAAATCTTGCGGGGCGTAGATGATGCCTGCCCCGGCCAAGGCGGCGGAGCGCAGTGCCTCGCCATAGTCGATTTCCAGATTGCCGCGCACTTCGACCGTGAAGCGGTTGCCGTTGGCCGCGAGAAATGGCCAACGGTTGCGCGGCACGAGGTTGAGGTTCAGCACACATCGGGCGTTCAGCAGGTCGTCGGGACTCGAAGGCATGCCATGTTGGCGGATGTAGCTGGGCGCGGCGCAACAGACGAAACGATAGGTGCCGACCCGACGGGCGATCATGCTGCTGGCAGCCAATTCACCGATTCTGACCGCAAGGTCATAGCCGCCACTGATAAGGTCAACGGCGCGGTCGCTGAGATTCAGTTCGATGGCGACCTGCGGATGCCGCTGGGTGAATGCGGCGGTGATTGGGGCAAGGCGTTTGATGCCAAGCGTGGTTGGGCCGGTGATGCGGATGCGGCCGGAAAGTTGGTTGGTATCGGGGTGAGCCAGGTCGCGCAATGTGTCGAATGATTGGATGATTTGGGTGGCATGTTGCAGGAATTCGTTGCCAGTTGTCGTCAGTCTTTGGGCGCGGGTGCTGCGTTCGATCAGCTTGGTATCATAGTTTTCCTCTAGCGACTGTATGCGCCGACCGACCATTGCTGGTGAAATTGACAAGCGACGCGCGGCGGCGGCGAAGCTGCCGGAGGTGGCCACCGCGACAAAGGTTTCAAGGTCAGACAGATCGGCCATTCGATACATTTATGCAAGTATGATCCGCAATTCAACACAATTATCAAAGGAATAACTTGCGACTAGATAGCGCTTATCGAAATTCAAACGAGGATGGAAAAATGAAAACCGCAATTATTGGCCTGGGAAATATGGGCAAAGGTTTGGCCACGCGCTTGGCTGGCAAGACTGACTTGGTTCTTGCCGGGCGCGATTTGGACGCCGCACAAGCGTTCGCCGCAGGGTTGAAAAACGTGAAGGCAGCCAGCGTCAAAGACGCGATTGTGGCCGCGGACATCGTGGTTTTGGCAACGTCCTATGGCGCGGCTTTGGAACTGGCGGCATTGCCAGAACTGAACGGTAAAATCGTGGTTGATATCAGCAACCCGGTGAAACCCGACTATTCGGGGCTGGCATTGGGCGTTGAAACATCGGCGGCAGAGCAAATTCAGTTGATTGCCAAGGACGCGCGGGTTGTGAAGGCGTTCAACACGATTTTCGCCGGATTGTTCGGCCAAAGTGAAGCGTCAACGCGCGAAGTGCCGGTGTTTCTGGCGGGCGAAGACGCGGCTGTTGATGCGGTGGCAACTTTGGTGGAAGCGGCGGGGTTTACGGTTGAAAAGACTGGTGCGTTGGATGGTGCACGTCTGCTGGAACCTTTGGGCATGCTGAACATTCGGCTGGGTTATGGTCTTGGCCGCGGCACGGCGATTGCGCCCAATTGGCTAGCTTTGGCCGCCTAAAAGCGCGTGAAATGGTCAAGGCAGGTCGGTATTCGGCTTGCCTTGGCCTATCTGGCCCCCAGCGATTTGGTGACGAATGCCCCGGCGGGTTTCTGGGATGGGTGTTTGACTTGCATCTGTGCGGCGCACTTTGGCATCGGTTGGTGCGGCGCGATAGGGTGATGCAGTCGATCTCGTTGGGGAAAAACCGGGTTGCCAACTGACGGCTATTAAAAATCAATCGCAACTGTATTTCGTGTAGATGCGGATGCGTGAAAACGGAACGACGGTTGGCGTTTTCTTGTCCAGTAAGGCGACAACATGATCGGCGGCGGCTTCGACTTCGGCTGGCATATCGTGTCCGATGACGAAATTCATGATGCCCGCTTCGAGCAACTGGCGTGAATTCGCATTGAGTTCGTTGCCGATGAAAACGGTTTTGCCCGCCAGATTGAATTGCTGGATGGCCTTGCCGATGCCGACGTTTCCGCCCGCGACATTGTAAATGCCAGCGGGTGCGCCGTGCTCTTCGATATAGCGCACGACGTTCTGATAAACATATTCAGAATCGTCGTTGGAGTTGACGCGTTCATCGACGGAAAGTTTGGGAAACTCGGAGCGCAGAATGCGGCGGAAGCCGAGTTCGCGTTCTTCCTGAACGCGGTAAGGTGCCGAATAGACAAGAAGTATTTTTCCGTCGCGATTGCCCACCGTTTGGCCCATCAGATAGGCTGCGGTTGACCCCGCCGCTGTAGGGTCGCTGCCCACATAAACCTGTCGTCCGGAGGCGGGCAGGTCGGTTGTCAGGCAAACGACCGGCGTTTTGCGCGAGACAACGTTACGGATCGCCCGGTTGATAATGAGGTTTTCGCGGGCGACGATAACCAAGGCATCGGCCTCTTCGGCCTTGCGCTCGATGATGTTTGCCAATTTTAGCGGATCAGTTTTCGAGGTTGTGACCGTAAAGAACGAGCATTCGATGCCTTCGTGCGCGGCCGCATATTCGATCACTGCGGTTTCCAGAGTTTGGCTGAAACTGACGCCCGAATCGCAGATGAAGGCGATGCGTTTGGTTGTCTGGTCGATTGCGGTTGGTTGTGGTTTTTGCAAACGTTCCAGTGCGGCGAGCACTTTAACCCGCGTAACTTCGCGCACCTTGCCGCGCGAGTTGAGGACACGATCAACCGTGGCGGTGCCAACGCGGGATTCGCGTGCAATTTCAACAATTGTCGGGCCGCGCCATATGCGATCATCGTCATCCACGGGAGAGCCGATCTTTTGAAACATCTCAACGATGTAGTTATGATGTAAAAAACATCAAGTCAAACGAAACTTCGCAAGATAGCGAAAGCGTGTTGCGGAAATGGTGCATTGCACAAGATTTTGATGTGTATACCATCAAAAATACGTGAATTTGATGTTGATTTGATTTTGCACCGATGTATTAGTTGTCGAGTCGCCAAAACAAAACTTCAAAATCAAATGGGCGATTTTTGGAGGGGTTCGTTGGTTTGGCACATCTGCCGTCACTGAAATCGCGGCGCTTAAGGCTGCCCAAAGTGTTGGCAAAGTCCGCTCAAAAAATCCGCTGATAAAGACCCAAGTCAATCAAAATCCGTCAAACGACGGCACCAAGGAGGAGACAACAATGACAAGAATGAAGAAATTCACGACACTGATGGTCACGGCGGCCGCGGTTGCGATGATGGCAGGCAGCGTTTCGGTCGCAATGGCGCAAGGTGTTACCATCGCCGTTGTCGGCGGCAAATCGGACGATCCGTTCTTTGCCAAAGTCAAAAAAGGCATCGACGACGCCACCATGGTTGTCGAAGCGCATGGCGGCACGGTGAATTATCTGCAATTGCAAACCTATGACAACATCGGCGGCGACGCAGCCAACTTGGTGCGCACAGCAATCTCGCAGGGTGCTTCTGTCATCGCTGTGCCAAACTGGGTGCCGGATTCGGAAGACGAAGCGATCAAAGCGGCAATGGCTGCCGGTATTCCGGTGATGCTGTACAACTCCGGCGGTGGCGACAAAGCCAAAGAACTGGGCGCGATCAACTATATCGGCAACGAAGAATATCCTGCCGGACTGGCTGCTGGGGCGTATTTCGGTACGCATGGCATGAAAAACGTGATCTGCGTCAACACGGTTCCGGGTGCGCAGAACCTTGAAGACCGTTGCCGTGGCGTTTCGGATGGGATCACGCCCGAAGGCGGCGTTTCCAACCAATTGCCGCTGCCTGCCTCGGCCTTTGGTGACCCAACTGCGGTTGCTGAAGCGATCAAAGCGACGCTGCTGAAAGACCCGACGATCACCGGTGTTATCACCATCTCGGCGGGTGATGCCAACTCTGCTGCGACCGGCATCGAGCAGGCTGGGATGACTGCTACGGCAGCGCTCGCCTCGTTTGATATGGACGGCGCCGGTCTGGACCGCATCAAAGCGGGCACACAGTTGTTTGCGGTTGACCAACAACCGTGGCTGCAAGGCTTCCTCGCCGTTACGATGGCCGACGCTTATGTCAGCTTTGGCACCGCAATCGCTTCCGCGCCGGTTCTGACCGGTCCGGGGATTGTGGACGCGGCCAATGTCGACGCGACCATCGCCGGCGCTGCGGCCGGTTTCCGCTAAGCAACGACAAACGGACCGGCCATTGGACCTGTTCCTTTGGCTGGGACCGGTATCGTCGATGCGGCGCTGGCGGGTGTAGCGGCAGGCCGCGCTAAACGTCGTAAGATTTGTCCGACCATGCTTGATTTTGGGCCGGACAGAAACCTCCGCGCGGCTATGATTGCCAGCGCATTTTCCTAGACCACTTTTCGGGAGCGCCATTATGTCCGATCAAGCTTCTCGCTTTTCTTTCGGTGGCCTGCTGCGGCGGCCCGAAACTGGTTCGTTCCTTGGTCTTTTGGGGGTGTTCACCTTTTTCACCATCTTTGGCGGCGCCAATTTCGCCTCGCTGATCGGGGCGGCAAGTTGGCTGAATGTCGCGGCCAACCTTGGTATCATCGCCATTCCCATCGGTCTGTTGATGATTGCGGGCGAATTGGACATTTCGATTGGTTCGCTGATCCCTGCGGGGTCGATGACGATTGCTATTATTTCCGGGCATTTTGACTTGCCAATTGTGCTTGGTATCGGCGCAGCGCTGGCGTTGGGGGCGACAGTTGGATTTATCAACGGCGTTCTCGTTGTGCGGACGGCAGTGCCGTCGTTCATTGTCACTTTGGGCACGTTATTTGCGGTCGCGGGCCTGCTGCTGGGCCTGTCGGTATTGATCACCGGAACCACGTCGGTCGCCATCAAAGCCCCGCCCGAAGCGAAGTTCATTTTGGGCCACTTCATTGGCGGGGTTTATCAGGTGATCATTCTGTGGTGGATCGCCATCGCGGTGATTTTCGCCTTCGTTCTGCAATTCTCGCGTTATGGCAACTGGATCTTCGCGATGGGCGGCGACAAAGTGTCGGCGCGCAATGCCGGTATCCCGACCGACAAAGTGACGATCCTGTTGTTCATGTGCAGCGGGATGAGTGCGACCTTCGTTGGGCTGTGCCAAGCGATACTTTACAATTCGGCCCAGGTGTCGGCAGGGCAGTCGTATATCTTCAACGCCATAATCTCGGTTGTGGTTGGCGGCGTGCTGTTGACCGGCGGTTATGGCTCGGTCTTTGGTATCGTTTTGGGCACGCTGACTTTTGCCATCGTCAACCAAGGCATCTATTACACACCCTTTGACGCCAACTGGGCCAGTTTGATCATCGGTGTGCTGCTGTTGCTGGCGGTCTTGATGAACAACACCTTCCGCAAATTGGCGCTGAACTACACGCCATCGAAAGGGAAAAGCAAATGAACGCGCCCCTGTTGAAACTGACGAATGTTAACAAATCATTCGGCCCGATTGACGTTTTGCACGATATCTCACTTTCGGTGAACGCGGGCGAAGTTTTGTGCCTGCTGGGCGACAATGGTGCAGGCAAATCGACGCTGATCAAGATTTTGTCCGGGGTCTATAAGCTGACCAGCGGCACTGTCGAGATGGGTGGCAAAGTCGTTGCCTTCGAAAGCCCGCGCGACGCCAGCGACAGCGGCATTGCGACGGTGCACCAGTTCGGCGGCACCTTCCCCTTGATGACCATTGGCCGGTCGTTTTTTGTCGGCGAAGAGCCGGTCAAAGGTTGGGGGCCGTTCAAACGTTTCGATCGCCAAGCCGCCAATGAGATTGCCGTCAAAGCCGTGCGTGACCTTGGCATCACCCGCATCACCGATGGTGACCGTTTGGTTGGCGGCTTGTCGGGCGGCGAGCGGCAGGCGCTTGCCATTGCCCGCGCGGTGCATTTTGGCGCTTCGGTGCTAATTTTGGATGAGCCGACGGCGGCTTTGGGTGTCAAGGAAGCGGCGCATGTGCTGCGCATTGTTTTGCAGGCGCGCAAAAAGGGCATAGCCGTGATCTTCATTACCCACAACGTCGTCCATGCCTTGACCGTGGGCGACCATTTTGCGGTGCTGATCAAAGGGGCCTTGGCCGCTGATTTCCGCAAGGGCGAAAAGTCCCGCGAGGAAATTACCGATCTCATGGCAGGTGGCGAACATATGGCCGAGCTTGAGGCCGAAATCGCCAGCTATATGGCAACACACGAGGGTCACCCGCCAACGGTGAGCGTCTGATTTTGGTGCTTTGATGCTGGCCTTCGGGTCAATGGCTTTTTGAATCTACGCTGACACGATATTGATGTCGTGGAAAGAAACTTGGCTGACTGACGGAGAAGAAAAAATGGACGATTTGCAGTTTGGTACCCGCAATAAGCGCGGTGATTTCGCGCCAAAGGGCGCTTTGCAGACCGCGCCGCTGTTTGTGTTTCCGCCGCAACCTTTGAATTTTCTGAAATGGCTGCCGAGCTATTTTTACCCGTGGAACCTGCTGTTTATCGGCTTGGCGCTGGTTTTTTGGTTTTGGCTGGCGCCCGGCGTTGAGACGACCAAAACTTTATCCTTCGGATGGATCGCTTATCTTTGGGCCCGCAATAGCCTGTTGGTTCTGGCGATATATGGGGCGTTGGAACTGCGGCTTTATATCCGCCGCAGCCAAGGCAGCCATTTCAAGTTCAACGGTAAATGGCCGGCCGAACAGCCGAGCGACGTGTTCATGTTCAAAAGCCAGAACGTCGATAACATGATCAGGACATTCGCCTCGGGCGTGCCGATTTGGACGGCTTACGAAGTGTTTGGCCTGTGGTCTTATGCCAATGGCTGGGGGCCTTGGACGACGTTTGCTGCGCATCCGCTTTGGCTTGTCGCCTTTGGGCTGGTTTTGCCGATTTGGCATGAGGTGCATTTCTACTGCATTCACCGGCTGATCCATGTGCCGATCCTGTATAAGTGGATTCATTCGGTGCATCACAATTCGGTCAATCCAAGCCCGTGGTCGAGCCTGTCGATGCACCCCATCGAGCATTTGCTGTATTGGTCGGATTCGCTGATCCACCTGATCTTGCCCTCGCATCCGCTGCTGTTCCTGTACAACCTGCAGATCACCGGCACCGGTGCCGTTGTTGGCCATGTCGGTTTTGACAAGGTGGAGGTTGGGCAAGACGGTGCCATCGATACGCATGCCTATGCGCATTACCTGCACCACAAGTATTTCGAAGTGAATTATGCCGACGGCACCACCGCGCTGGATAAGTTGTTTGGCACTTGGCACGACGGCACCAAAGAAGGCGAGGCTTTGATGCAGGCCCGCTATGACAAGAAAGTCGCCCGTCTCAACGCAAAGTAATGGGCCTGTAATCGCTGAATTGAAATTGACGGAGCGCTGAACGTGACCATTCGAGTAGGACTGATCGGCGCTGGTATCATGGGTGCCGACCACGCCAAGATATTGTCGCAACAATTGCCCGGCGTGACGTTGCAATTCGTGTGCGATGCCGATGCCCAACGCGCCAAGGCGGTGGCCGATGCTTTTGGCGCGGTGCATGTTGCCAGTGATCCGCAAGCGGTGATTGCTGACAAATCGGTCGATGCTGTCCTGATCGCCAGCCCCGACCACACCCATGCGCCGTTGACGATGGCTTGTGTCGCGTTGGGCAAACCGGTTTTGTGCGAAAAGCCTTTGTCGCAGAATTCGATGGAATGTCTTGCTGTCATCGCCGCCGAAGTGAAACTGGGTAAACGGATCGTGCAGATAGGTTTCATGCGCCGCTTTGACCCCGCCTATGTCGAGATGAAAGCGGCGCTGAGCAGCGGCATGGTTGGCCCGGCTTTGATGATGCACAATTTTCATCGAAATGTGTCGGCTCCGGCGAATTTTACCGGTCAAATGGCGATCACCAACTCGGCCCCGCACGAGTTTGATATTGCCCGATTTGTGCTGGATGCGGAATATGCGTCAATTTCGGTTTTTCGACCGGAATTGCGCGATTCAAGAAAGACCGGCGCACCGGTTTTCATGGTTTTGAAAACCGTCACCGGCCAGCTGGTCAACGTCGAAATCAACAACAACGCCGCCTATGGCTATGACGTGCGCGGCGAACTTGTGTGTGAGAAAGGGTCGGTGTTTCTTCGGTCGCCCATTGCCAGCGAAATGCATGTGAACTTGCAGGCAATCACAACTTACGCCGCCGACTGGCGCCCGCGTTTTGCCGAGGCGTATCGGCTGCAAAACAGTGCGTGGTTGAAATCCATCGAGACGGGCGTGCCCGTCGGTGCCAGCGCGTGGGATGGCTATGCCGCCACGTTGATTGCCGAGGCGGGCGTGCAATCGTTGGAACAGGGCGTGCCGATCAAGGTCGCCTGGCAAGCCAAACCCAGTCTTTACTAAGGTTGTTGTCATGAAAATTGGAATGGTCACGGATTCGCTGGGGCATTTGTCGTTTGACGACATGCTGGACACCGCCGCGCAGTTGGGGGTGAAAGGGGTGGAGTTCAACGCCGCGAACTGGACCTCGGCCCCGCATATGAATGTGAAGGAATTGCTGGGCAGAGCTGATCGGCGTCGCGATTTGATGCAGGCCGTGCAAAAGCGCGGGCTGGAAATCATCGCGTTGAACGCCAATGGCAACCAGTTGCATCCGACCGAAGGCGAAAAACAGTCCAAGGCGCTGTATGATACCATCCGCCTTGCTGGCCAGATTGGCGTTGAGACGGTGGTTTTGATGTCGGGTCTGCCAGAGGGTGGGCCGGGGGATAGGATGCCCAATTGGGTCATCTCGTCCTGGCCGCCGGAAACGCAGAGTATCCTCAAGTTTCAATGGGAAGAGCGGCTGTTTCCCTATTGGCACAAGCTTGCCGCTTTTGCCAAGGAGCAGGGGGTCACGAAGCTGGCGGTCGAGCTGCATGGCAACCAATTGGTTTACAATGTTCCGGCGCTGTTGCGGTTGCGCAAGGAAATTGGCCCTATCGTCGGGGCAAACGTCGACCCGTCGCATTTGATGTGGATGGGTGCCGACCCGCTGGCGGCGATTGATGCTTTGGGTTCGGCCATATTGCACGTGCATGCCAAGGATATGTTCATCAACGCCCCGGTCTGCGCCACCACAAGCCGGTTGGAAAATGGCTCGCTGATGGATGTGCCGGGCCGGGCGTGGAGTTATGTCACGCTGGGCTATGGCAATGGCGAAAAGTGGTGGAAGGATTTCTGTTATCGCCTGTGCATGATTGGCTATGACGGATGGCTTTCCATCGAGCATGAGGATGTGATGCTGTCGCGGGTGGAGGGCGTGCGGAAATCGGTCGAACTCTTGCAATCCGTGGCACCATTGGAAGCCGGTGACTACCAGCCGCAGGAATTTTAGGTAGATCGGTTGGCTCAAAGGCTAACATTTGTCGATGCGAACGGTTATGGGACAAGCGAATGCTTCGCAGGTTTGCCCGATTGATCGACACGAACAAGATATTCGCCGTTGCGCCAATGATGGATTGGACGGATCGGCATTGCCGGTATTTTCATCGGCTGCTGTCACGGCAGGCGTTGCTGTATACCGAGATGATCACCGCGGCGGCGATTGTGCATGGCGATCGGGAGCGGCTGATTGGCTTTGATCCCGCCGAACAGCCGGTGGCGCTGCAGACCGGCGGATCGGACCCGACACAATTGGCGCAGGCGGTGCGGATTGCGTGCGACTTTGGCTATGGCGAGGTCAATCTGAACGTCGGTTGTCCGTCGGACCGGGTGCAGTCGGGCTGTTTTGGTGCGATTTTGATGGAACAGCCAGATTTGGTGGCAGACTGCGTGGCGGCGATGATTGCAGCCTCGTCGGGCGCTGAAATCACGGTGAAATGCCGAATTGGCGTCGACGAGCAAGACCCGGAGATTGCATTGCCAGATTTTCTGCAACGGGTGTCGCTGGCCGGGGTGAAACGGTTCACCATTCACGCCCGCAAGGCTTGGTTGAAAGGCCTGTCGCCAAAGGAAAACCGCGACGTGCCGCCGCTGGATTATGGCCTGGTCTATCGGATGAAAGCGCGGTTCCCGCACTTGCATCTATCGGTCAACGGCGGGATCACGACACTGGATCAGGCCGAGGCGCATTACGCAGCGGGGATGGACGGGGTGATGGTTGGGCGGGCGGCCTATCATGCGCCCGCTGATATTCTTTGCGCGGCGGACAGGCGTTTGTTTGGCGCTACAGGCGATAGCGACCCCGTGGAAGCGGTGCTGGCGATGTTGCCTTATGTCGAGGACCAAATGCGCCAAGGGGCACGGTTGGGGCAGATTACGCGGCATATGCTGGGGGTGTTTGCCGGACGCCCGGGGGCGCGGCGCTGGCGGCAGGTATTGTCGGAGGGAGCGTTTACGCGCGGGGCTGGGCCGGAACTGGTGGAGCGGGCTTTGGGCGAGGTTTTGAACCCGGCGCTGGCGGCTTAGAGCTCGTTCGAACCTGACAAAATATTCCTAAAACACCGCGCCATCCAACGTTTGAAAAGGCGCGACGGTGCGCAGCACCGGGGAGAATGTCCGGGGGACATTCGACAGCGCCTTCCACGCGACGCCCGCCAAACCTGTGGGCTTGATGTGCCTTAACGCGAGGCCAGTGCCTGACCGCCGGTGGGTGCGAAGCGCCCGCCGAAGGGGCGGTCGGGCGCTGGACGACCGGCGGGGCCGATCGTCCGGTATTCTTTGGAACCGTTGTGGCCGCGATTTGCCACGGGTCAAATCGCGGGGTGAGGGGTGGGGGACAATAGTTGAGGTGATCTTGTATCAAGCGGCGAGCGGTTTCGCGGCCAATGTCAGCCATGCCAGCGCAAACGTCGCAAAAGCACAGAGCGCGATGGCGATGACCATGGGCAATACGGTGCCGTCAAAGAATGGGCCCATCACGGCGACAATCAAACTGCCAGTGACCATTTGCATGGTGCCGCCTAGCGAAGACGCCAATCCGGCAATATCGCCGTGATCGTCCAGCGACATGACCATGGTGGCGGGTATGACCAAGCCAAGGCAGGAATTGCCCAACAGCAAGCAGATGATGAGAACCGGCAAGCTGGCCAATCCGGCCAAGGTCAAGACCAACAGCAACAGGGTGAAGCCGATGAATCCGGTCGTGGCAAAGCGAACCAAGCGGTCCATCCCCAGACGTTCGCCAATCGGGGCGGCCAATTGCGAGGCGGCAAAAAAGCCAATGGCGTTCACCGCGAAAGCCAAGGAAAAGCCGGTCGGGCTTAGCCCATATTGGCTGGTGTAAACAAACGGCGCTGTGGCGATGAAGATGAAGAATTGCGAAATGCCAAAGCCGCCGATGAAGGTAAGGCCCATGAAACGGCGGCTGCCAAACAGGGTTTTCGCGCCACTGAGCATGCTGCGGAAGTTCACAGGTTGAGCGTTTTCGGGTTTCAGGGTTTCCGGCAGAAGTGTTGCCGTCATCAACAGCGAGATCAGGGTCGCCGTGGCCAAAAGCCAAAAGATTGCCCGCCAGCCCGACAAAGCGATCAGTCCGGAACCGCCAAGCGGTGCAAGCATGGGGGATACGGATATGACCAGCATGACCAGCGCCATCAGGCGGGTCGCGGCTGTGCCGGTGTGCATATCGCGGATAATGGCACGGGGCACGACCATGACAACCGAAGCCCCCAAGCCTTGCAGGAAACGCAAACCGGTTAGCCAGCGAATGTCTTGCGCCATGGCGCAGCCGATAGAGGCGAGAAAGAATATCGAGAGGCCGACATAGAGCGGCATTTTGCGGCCAACTTGATCGGACCACGGTCCATAGAAAAGCTGGGCGACCCCGAAGGCGAGGAAAAATGCCGTGAGGGTGGATTGGGTGGCGGTGACCGAGGTTTTCAGGTCGGCGGCAATCGTTGGCATCGCGGGCAGATACATGTCGATGGCAAAAGGTCCAACTGCGGACAGCAGGCCAAGGACAAGCGCGGAACGGAAAAGGCCGGGTTGCATCCGATACCTATTGATTGGATTTGCAATGATCTATCAGATCGAAAAGCGATGTGCCAAGGGTGAATCAAGCTGTTGGAGGGCGAAATTCCTGATCCGGTAATCCTTGTATTGATGATGGCTTTGCTGGCCGCAATTGGTGCATTTGCGGGGCTTGTCGCCGGGTTGTTGGGGGTGGGTGGTGGAATTGTCTTGGTTCCGGCGCTGTTTTACGTTTTTTCGGTTTTGGGATTTGACCCGCAGCAGTTGATGCAGATTTGTCTGGCAACCTCGCTGGCAACGATTGTTTTTACCTCGATCCGCTCGGTTTTGGCGCATCACCGACGCGGTGCAGTGGATTGGGCGATATTGCGCGGTTGGGGGCCGGGAGCGGCGGTGGGGGCAGGCGTTGCGGTTGTTGCGGCGACAGGTATGCGCGGCGAAATATTGATGCTGGTGTTTGGAATATTGGGGGTGTTGGTTGGTCTGTATCTGGCCTTTGGGAGGCCGGAATGGCGGTTAGGCGACCGTTTGCCGAGGGGCATTTGGCGGGGGGTAAACAGCGTTATTCTGGGGTTTTTATCGGTGTTAATGGGCATCGGTGGCGGCTCGTTTGGGGTGCCGCTTATGAGCCTTTATGGCCAGCCGATCCACCGGGCTGTGGCGACGGCTTCGGGGTTTGGCGTCGCCATTGCTTTGCCCGCAACCATAGGGTTTTTGTTGAGCGGGCATGCTCTGGTGGGTAAGCCGCCGCTGACAATTGGCTATGTCAATGTTCCCGCATTTGCCGTGATCGTGGTTGTGACCATGTTGACGACGCCTTTGGGCGTGCGTCTGGCGCACGCGATGAATCCGCGTCCGTTACGCTTGGCGTTTGCCGTTTTCATCGGCTTGATGGCGGCGAATATGTTGCGCAAAGCGCTGGCTGGGTGATTACTGTCGCAAGATCATCCGGTCGCCGCGAATGATGGTTTCGGTCAAGTTTTCAAGGAAGCTCATGCCCAAAAGGCTGGTATGCAGCAAGTCTGGGCCGCCGACGGCCGCGCGAACGTTATACATCGTGACGCTGCCGATGGAAATTTGCGGCAGCACTATCGGCGCAACAAAGGCCTTGGCACCTGCCGTGGTGACGGGAAGGCTGTAATCCAGCGCTGCCATATCGATGCCCGATGCGACGGCGTCCTCATAGCGCAGCAAAACAAGCGATGCCCCAGTATCAACCAGCAGGTTGATTTCCGAGCCGTTGAGCAACGCGCCGGTTCGGTAGTGGCCGTCCCAACTTGGGTGCAATATGGTTTCGCCGCTGCCAATAGCCACCGCAGCGATTGGCCTGCTCCACCCCGCTTCGCGCACCAGTACCGGGCTGTATTGAAAGGCAATTAAGCCAACAACTACCGTCATTGCCAAGCTTGGCGTGCGCCATTTTTTCGGGATCGGATTACGAAATTGCCGGATGATTTCTGCCAGGACGATTCCACTGACAAGCAACGTCGCGTAACCGACCCAAAGGTCGCTTCTGCCGTTAGCAAATAATTCAAGAAGATCATAACGCAGCACGAGCAGGCTGCCGAAATACAGGCCCAAAGCGGCCAACAAAGGTTTCAAAGTACACGCCCCCACGCTACTCTACAGCGCCACATTAGTTTATTTATTTGATTCTGAATAGTAATTTGTTGTTAACTTTCCGCTTGGGAATGGCGGGCGGCACGACCACGGCGTTTGCCTTTCAGTAAAGGACGGCGATCGGGCAATTCTTGGATAATGGCGTGACGGGTTTCCGGGGCCATTTTTGACCAGGCCGCGATTTCGCCCGGCGTGCGCAAACAACCGATACACAGGCCGATGTCGCGGTGGACAAGGCAGATTTTGATGCAGGGGCTTTCAATCTCGTCGCGTTCCCAAAGTTCATTGTGCATTTTGGCGATCCAGATAGGCCAGCCGGTCGAGCGCTGCCTGCAATATATAGGACGCCGCCACATGGTCGATAACGGCCGCACGTTTTTTGCGGCTGGCGTCGGCGTCGATCAACGTGCGTTCGGCGGCGACGGTTGACAGGCGCTCGTCCTGGAAGGTGATCGCAATATCGGTCAGGCGGGCAAGATTGCGGGCGAAAGCGCGGGTGGATTGGCAGCGCGGGCCCTCGGTTCCGTCCATGTTCAAGGGCAGGCCCAAGATGATGCCAGCGATTTGGCGGCCTTGGCAGACTTTGAGGAGTTGGGCGGCATCGGCGGTGAATTTGCTGCGGCGGATGGTTTCCAAGGCAGTGCCGATGCTGCGCCTGGTGTCGGACACGGCGATGCCGATTGTTTTGTCACCCAGATCCAGCGCGAGGATGGCCCGGTTGGCTGGAAGGATTGCCGCGAAGTCGATGAGGCTGTCGTGGATGACGGCGGTCAATTGGTGATCTCGGCGGATTGGGCCGCTTGCTGAAGCGTTTGCAAGCTGGCGGTATCACCGGCGAATACAATCTTGGCCTTTTCCCATGCCGCTGCCGCGTTCGCGGTTTGACCGAGAACGCCGTAAGCGCGGATCAGTTGCGCCCATTCCTGCGCTGTGCCGCCTTGCGCGTTGAGACGTTGCGACAGGCCGTCAACCATGCCCGCGATCATGGCGGTGCGGTCGGCTTCGCTCATCTCAGCGGCGGCGGCGATGTCACCTTCGGTTGGTCCGGACAAGGTTTCGGGCATCGGCAAACCAGCGGCGGCGGCGATTTCGGGCAATGCGGCGGTGATGGCGGGCAGCCAAGGGGCATCCGGCGGGCCTTCGTTCAACAGGCCAACCCAAAGCCGATAAGTCAGGTCGGGGCGTCCGCCTTGTGCCAAAGCAAGGCCGGAAAAATAACGCCCGCGCGGATTTTTCGGATCAAGCGTCAGGCCGTCGGCAAAAGCCTGTTCCGCCTCTGGCGACACAAACCCGCCCGCTGCCAGCACCATGTATTCGCCAAGGGCCAGAAAGTCCTTCCCTGTCGCTGCGTCGCCTTTGATCCGCAGCACCTGCTGTTGCGAAAGGCGGGCTTCGATCCAAAGACCGATTTGCGCTTGGGTCTGCACCAGCAATTCGTGACCACGTAAGTCATCGGGACGGGTGGCAAGGGCAGACTTTAGTTGGGCGATCAGGTCTAGGTCGTCGGGGTTGGATATTTCTGTCGGGTCGGTTTTGCGGACATGCGCATAATCTTCTTCCGCTTCATACTGACTGGGCCGCTTACCCCGTTCATCGGCGAGATCGGCGAGACGTTGGGGTAAGGGCAAGCCGGGGAGGAAGGGCGAGCCGAGTTGGCTGTAGAGACCCAAGGCCGAGGTGGTGAACAAGATTGCAACGAGCGCGATGGTTATGAGCGACGGGCGTTGCTGTGGGGTGGCGATTGGTGCTGCATCGTTGGCTTTGAGCAGGCGGCGCGATACTTCGCTGCGCATGGCGGTTGCGTCGGCGGCTGTAATCACGCCACGGGCGAGATCGCTTTCGACTTCTGCCAATTGGTCTTTGTAAACTTGCAGGTCGCTGTTGGGGCTGTTTGTTGCATCGCTGGGTCGCACCAGCGGACGCAACAAGATGAACAGCGACGCGAGAACCAGGAATGTTGTTAACAACCAGAAAAGCATGAAAACCTTTGCGTGTGCCTGTAACCCATGTTTGTTTAGCTTTTTGGGTTGGCCTCTCGCAATGGCGGAAACGTCTGTTGCTCGCTTTGTCGGGATCGGCTGTTTGAATGCCGCTTGGCAACCGGGGTTGTACTTGCCACTGGTGCATCACAAACTTGGGTCGACTTGTGGAGCAATCGCGGGAAATGAAGCGCTATTCGGTCTTTGCAATCGCGCGGGAAGCGTTGCGCTGGCATTCCGGTTGGGAGCGGGCTTGGGCCTCGCCGGAACCGAAAGCGGCCTATGATGTGGTGATTGTCGGGGCCGGTGGGCACGGATTGGCGACCGCTTATTATTTGGCAAAGAACCACGGCATAACCAATGTGGCCGTGGTGGAAAAGGGCTGGCTGGGCGGCGGCAACACCGGGCGCAACACCACGATTATCCGGTCAAACTATTTGCAGGATTCCTCGGCCGCGATCTATGAAAAGGCGCGTTCATTATATGAAACGTTGAGCCAGCAGTTGAATTACAACGTGATGTTCAGCCCGCGCGGCGTTCTGATGCTTGCACAAACCGAACATGAGCTGCGGGCGTGGAGGCGGACTTCTCACGCCAATCGCCTTGCTGGCATCGCGTCCGAAATGGTCACTCCTGCACGAATCAAACAATTGGTGCCGATCATCGAATTGGACGGACCGCGCTATCCGGTGTTGGGCGGGCTGTGGCAACCGCGCGGTGGCACGGCACGGCACGACGCGGTGGCCTGGGGCTATGCGCGGGCGGCCAGCAATTTAGGCGTGCATATTATTCAGCAATGCGAAGTGACCGGGGTTCGGAGGGATGCGGGCGGGGTGGTCGGGATCGACACCAACAAGGGTGCGATCAATTGCAAGAAGCTGTGTTTTGTTGTGGCGGGGTCATCCGGAGTTCTGGCGGAATTGGCCGGGTTTCGGTTGCCGATTGAATCGGTGGCGTTGCAGGCGCTTGTTTCTGAGCCGATTAAGCCGCTGCTCGATTGCGTGGTCATGGCCAATACTGTGCACGGCTATATCAGCCAATCGGACAAGGGCGAGATGGTGATCGGCGGCGGGTCGGATGGGTTCAACAATTACACGCAACGCGGATCTTTCCATCATATCGAGGAAACCGTGCGGGCGCTGATTGAGACGATGCCGGTGTTGTCACGCTTGAAAATGCTGCGGCAATGGGGCGGGATTGTCGATATGACGGGCGACCGTTCGCCGATCATCGGGCATTCGCCGGTGCCGGGAATTTTCCTCAACTGCGGCTGGGGCACTGGCGGGTTCAAGGCGATACCAGGGTCGGGCTGGGCAACGGCAGAGATGTTGGCAACGGGCGAACCCGGTGCACTGGCGGCACCGTTCAGTTTGGCGCGATTTGCCGAGGGCAGAATGATCGACGAATCCGTCGCGGCCGCGGTGGCACATTGATGCCCCGCAACCGCTTCAGATACAGCAATTCAAATCTGCTTGTAGCGATCGAGCCCGAAGCGGCGATATTTGTCGGCGCTGGTCAGGTGGATGCCCCGCGCCCGAACCTTGCGCACCCGCAGGCCGACGAAAAGAGCGCCGACAATCAGACCATAGAAAATGAATTGGTTGGTGGCATCGGCGGTTTCAACACCAAAACCATTCTTCATCACTTCGCCAATGGCTTTTTGGATTGTGCTGGCAAAACCGGCCAAGTCGGTCTGGATACGCGTATAATCCATGAATTGACCGCCCCCACGGTGCAACGTCACGCTACTTGTTACTGTTTCCATGATAATCAATCCCTAGTTACGATGCAAGGTAAATGCCTGTTAAGCATTAAGAATTCGCAAATACGCGGCTGGATTTTGTCAGCATTTCGCGCGATATTGCCGGTATTTTTCGGCAGTCGGGGTGCAGCATGTTGAAACTTCGTTGTCCCAACTGTGGCGTGGAGGGCGAAGAGACCGAATTTGCCGCGGGTGGCGAGGCGCATTTGCAGCGATTCGGCGCTGGTTCAGGTGACGAGGAGTTCCGCGACTATCTTTTTCAGAGGAAAAACCCTCGTGGCGTGCATTTTGAACGTTGGCGGCATGCGTTTGGCTGCGGGAAATGGTTCCATGCGGCGCGATGTACCGCGACATTGGAAGTGTTTGGCACCTATTCGGCACAGGTTTCGGCGCCGCCCTCGGAATTGGTCGTGGCCATCAAAGCCAAGCGGCCAGATTGGAAAGGCTGGCCATGAGCAAACGGCTTTCCAGCGGTGGGCGGTTGATTGATCGGGCAAAACCGGTTGGTTTCACCTTCAACAATCAGCATTTTGAGGGGTTTCAGGGCGACACCTTGGCCGCGGCTTTATTGGCCAACGGGCAAACGTTGCTTGGCCGCTCGTTCAAATATCACCGACCGCGCGGTTTGGTGGCGTCGGGTGCCGAGGAGCCGAATGCGCTGGTCGGTTTGGGCGACGGAGCGCGGTTTGAGCCAAACCAAAGGGCGACGACAACCGAGGTGTTTGACGGGTTAAAAGCGGCCTCGCAAAACCACTGGCCAAGTTTGCATTTTGACGTTGGGGCGTTGAATGCGAAACTATCGCCGTTTTTTCCGGCCGGGTTTTATTACAAGACGTTCATCCATCCGCGTGCAGCGTGGAAACATCTGTTTGAACCGTTCATTCGCCGTTCAGCCGGTTTGGGCAAGGCACCGAAGTTGGGCGATGCGGATGAGTATGAGTATTTCTATGCCTATACCGATGTGCTGGTGGTGGGTGGCGGGATTGCCGGGATTGCAGCGGCAATGGAAGCGGCGCGGTCGGGTGCGCGGGTTATTCTGATCGACCAAAACGCCCATTGGGGCGGGCGGGTTTTGACCGACACTATGCAAATCGATGGCCAGGACGCGGCTGATTGGGCATTGGCGCAGGTGGAGACCTTGGCGAAAATGCCGAATGTGACATTGCGCAACCGCACAATGGGCGCGGGGGTTTACGACCACGGTTATGCACTGGCCTATGAGCGGGTGGCCGATCATAAACCGGGCGATGGGCGACCACGGCATCGCCTGTGGCGCATTCGGGCCGGGCGGATTGTGACGGCGACAGGGGCCATTGAGCGGCCTTTGGCCTTTGCCGGCAATGATGTGCCCGGCGTGATGCTGGCGTCAGCCGTACGCGATTATGTGGGATTGTGGGGGGTAAGTCCGGGGGAGCGGACGGTTTTGGTGACCAATAACGATGATGGGTATCGGACGGCGATTGCGTTGCATGCGGCAGGGTTGGAGGTGCCGGTTGTGTTGGATGCGCGGGATTCGGTGGTCGGCGCATTGTCGGTGCAGGCACGGGCTTTGGGCATCAGGGTCGAGACAGGTAAAGGATTTGCCAAGGTATTAGGCGGCAAGTTTGTCACCGGCGTGGACATCTGTGCTCAGGCTGGCGAAGGGGAATTGCTGGAAACGATCCCCTGCGATTGCGTCGCCATGTCGGGCGGCTGGTCGCCGGCGGTGCATTTATGGAGCCATTGCGGCGGCAAGTTGAATTGGGATGAAGGCGCGGCGATGTTCCGGCCAGACGCCGCGCGTCCGCCATTGGGGGATGATGGGACGGGTTTCGTGATTGCGGCAGGAGCGGCGAACGGGTGGTTGCAGAGCGGCGAATGTTTGGAAGATGCGGTTGAGGCGGGCAAAAAATCGGCGATCGAGGCCGGTTTTAAGGCCAAAAAGGCGGGTAAAATGGCGGTTTTTGCCCCTGTGGAACAGCCTTTGCAGCCGGTGTGGATGATGCCTGCCAAGGCCAAACCGGCGCTGCGGGCCAAAGCCTTCCTCGATTTCCAGAACGATGTGAAAGTATCCGACGTGCGGCTGGCGGCGCAGGAGGGGTATGAGTCGGTAGAGCATGCCAAGCGATACACGACGCTCGGGATGGCGACCGATCAGGGTAAGCTCAGCAACATCAATGGGCTGGCGGTTCTGGCGGAGTCACTGAATGTGGCGATACCGCAGGTTGGAACCACGACGTTCAGGCCGCCCTATACGCCAATCTCGATGGGATCGATTGCGGGCGATGCGCGGGGGGATTTGTTCAAGCCAACCCGACGCACCGCGATGGATGGCTGGCATGAGGCGCATGGAGCGCATTGGGAGCCGGTGGCGGATTGGCGGCGGCCTTATGCGTTTGTGCGCAAGGGCGAGACGGTCAAACAGGCGGTGACGCGCGAGGTTTTGAATACGCGCTCGTCGGTGGGCATGCTGGACGCCTCGACCTTGGGCAAGATTTTGGTCAAAGGGCCGGATGCGGGCAAGTTTCTGGATTTGATCTATACCAATGTGATGTCCTCTCTGGCGGTGGGTAAATGTCGGTATGGTTTGATGTGCAACGAAAACGGGTTTCTGTTTGACGACGGGGTTGTGGCGCGGTTGGGGGTGGATGAATTCTTGTGCCACACCACCTCGGGCGGGTCGGATCGGGTGCATGGCTGGATGGAAGAATGGCTGCAAACCGAATGGTGGGATTTGCAGGTTTATGTGGCCAATGTGACCGAACAGTTTGCCCAGATTGCGGTGGTGGGTCCAAAGGCGCGGTTGGTGCTGGAAAAGCTGGGCGGAATGGATGTGTCGCGCGAGGCATTGCCGTTCATGGGGTTTGTTGCGGGGGCATTGGCGGGCATTCCGGCCCGGGTCTACCGGATTTCGTTCAGTGGTGAACTATCTTACGAGATCGCGGTTCCCGCTTCGCGTGGGTTGGAGTTCTGGGAGAAAGTGGCGGAAGCCGGGACCGAGCTTGGCATCACGCCCTATGGCACCGAGGCGTTGCATGTGATGCGAGCTGAAAAGGGCTTCATCATGATCGGCGACGAGACGGATGGCACCGTTATCCCGCAAGATTTGAACCTTGGCTGGGCGGTTTCAAAGAAAAAGTCCGATTTCATTGGCAAACGGGCGCATGAAAGGCCGTTTTTCAGTGATTCAGGGCGTAAACAATTGGTCGGTTTGCTGACCGATAACCCGACAATCGTGCTGCCAGACGGGGCACATGCGGTTGAAGGGCCAAAGCTGAGCAATGGCATGGAGAACATGATTGGGCATGTTACCTCGTCGTATTTCTCACCCACATTGGGCCATTCAATTGCCATGGCGCTGATCAAGGGTGGGTCACAGCGGATGGGGCAGACCCTGAGTTTCCCGGTGTCGCGTAGCGAAATCATCCGCGCCAAAGTGGTCGATCCGGTGTTTTTGGACAAAGAAGGAGCGCGGCAGAATGTCTGACGCAATTCACATCGAATTGGTTGCGCAAGGCATGGTGACGTTGCGGGGTGATCTGGCGTCAGCGTCTTTGGCCAAAGCAGTCAAAGCAGCGGTTGGTTGCACGGTGCCGGGGCAACGACAGGTTCTCGTAGCGGGCGAAAACGTGGCGCTGTGGATGTCACCCGACGAGTTATTGTTGCTTGTTCGCCATGATAAAGCCGATGACGTCGTGGCGCATTTGGGGAAATCAATGGCGGGCGAGCACCACCTAGCGGTCAATGTATCGGATGCCCGCGCGATGTTCCGCTTGCAAGGCCAAGGCGCCCGCGAGGTTTTGGCCAAGGGTGCGCCGGTGGATTTGGCGCCCGGGCAGTTTGAACCCTGGGTAGTGCGCAGAACGCGCATTGGCTTGGTGGCGGCGGCGTTTTGGATGACCGAGGCTGATACATTCGAGATCGTCTGCTTTCGTTCGGTGGCCGGTTACATGGAAGATTGGCTGCATCACGCGGCACGGAAAGACAGTTTGCCGGGTGTTTTCTCATAATACTGTCATTGCAATTATGCGAATCTATGAAGGCGCAGCCGAACGAAGGCAAAACTGGTAGCAATGCCGAGGAACCATTCGGGCTTCGCCGCATCGAAATCTTGGTCCATGATGCTACCAGTCCCCGTCGGTAAATATATGCGTTAGAGCTATTCCGACGATGACAGAATCGTCTGAATAGCTCTAACTTGTTAAATTTACGCATTTCTGGCGGCAAAACCGGTTCCCACTTTTGCCTGAAATGCGCTAAAGCCGTATGGTTTGCTTAGGCTGCAGAATTTGGGTGGTGTGCGCTGATCGCTTTCTCGCTGAATTCGGGGGCCTATGCGACCGAGATTATCCGCGGCGCAGTGGAGACCACGCCAAAAGGCGAGATTGAGAGCGCGGTTTCGCTGGGCCTGTCGCCGCTGCAGGTGAATTGGCTGGTGCTGATCCCGTCTTCGCTGCGGCGAGCTTTGCCGCAGTATGGCAACGAAGTCGTGTTCATGTTGCATGGCTCGGTCGTGGCGTCGGTGATCACCATTCAAGATATTTTGGGCGCTGCCCGCACCATCAATGCGAAATACTATCTGGCTTACGAAGGGTTTTTGACGGCTGCGGTTCTATATATGATCATAACCTATGGCTTGATCCGGATATTCCGCTATCTGGAATTTCGCTATCTCAAGCATTTGAACATTCATGTCGCTGAGGCCGATATGCATCTGGCGCATGGCAGGATTTAGTTTTTGTGCGGTGCACTATTTTGAAAACATGCCTAGGTGGGTGGTATGAGAAAGCGAGTTCGCTAACCCTCATACGAAGTTAGGAGTGCATTATGTATAACAATAT
Organism: Oceanomicrobium sp.; assembly: GCA_031415055.1. Classification (GTDB taxonomy): domain Bacteria; phylum Pseudomonadota; class Alphaproteobacteria; order Rhodobacterales; family Rhodobacteraceae; genus JANMOK01. The sequence continues at coordinate 25,363 of JANOQZ010000026.1, forward strand.
CTTCAAAACGCTGAGTTACGACGAATATCAGGACATGGCCGCAACCGCGAAAACCGCGCATGCCAACAGCATCGCAGCCCGCGCGTTTCGCGCCTTGGCGGCATTGATCGTGAAGCCAGTCCACGCCTGAACACAGGCCAGAATTCAAACGCTATCGGGTCGCCAATTTGGCGGCCCTTTTGTTTTGTAGTTTCCCGCGCGGCGCTGTAGAGGGGCTGCATGAATGACCTTCCCATCATCCGCCTGACCCCGAAAACCAACGCTCGAGCCCTGCGCTGGGGTGCGCCTTGGGTGTATGCCGACGAAGTTGTAATGGATCGACGCACCAAGGGGATTACGGCGGGGACGATTGTTCTGCTGCAGGACAGCGAACGTCAAGACATCGGTTTGGCGGCGTTCAACGCTAATTCAAAGATCATCGCCCGGGTGTTGGAACGCGATGTTTCGGTTGCGATTGACCGGGCTTGGTTGAAGGCAAAGCTGCAGCGCGCGTTGGCTTTGCGGCAGGATTTGTTCGATACGCCGTTTTATCGATTGGTTCACGCCGAGGCGGATGGATTGCCAGGGGTGATTGTCGACCGCTTTGGCGATGCGGCGGTTATCCAGCCGAATGCGGCTTGGGCGGAAGTGTTGCTGGCGGATTTGTGCGACGCTTTGGCCGAGGTGACGGGGGTTTCGACGGTCATCAAGAACGCAACCGGGCGATCCCGCGGGCTGGAAGGTTTGTCGGAAGAGACTTTAGTGCTGCGCGGCGATTTGGATGCGCCAATTCAGGTGCCAATGAATGCGGCAACTTATCTGGCGGATGTGATCGACGGGCAAAAGACCGGGTTGTTTTATGACCAGCGGCCCAACCATGCTTTGGCGGCGAGGTTGGCCAAGGGCAAGACGATGTTGGACGTTTTTGCCCATGTTGGTGGGTTTGCCTTGGCGGCCTTGGCGGCCTTGGCGAATGGTGCGAATTCGGCCTTGGCGGTGGATTCCTCGGCTGCGGCACTGGATTTGGCCACGCAAGGGGCGAGGTTAACTGGGGTTGCGGGCAAGTTGTCCACACAGCGATCTGATGCATTCGATGCGATGACGGCATTGGCGGCGGATAACCGCAAATTCGGCGTGGTGGTATGCGATCCACCGGCTTTTGCGCCCAACAAGGCGGCGCTGGAAGCCGGTTTGCGGGCCTATGAACGGGTCGCGCGGATGGGGGCGGCTTTGACGGACAAGGATGGGTATTTGGTGCTGTGTTCGTGTTCGCATGCGGCGGATTTGAGCAAGTTTCGCGACGCCTGTTTGCGCGGTATTGGTAAGGCCGGGCGCAAGGCGCAGATCGTGGCGACCGGTGCTGCAGGGCCGGACCATCCGACGCATCCGTATCTGGCGGAATCTTCCTATCTTAAAGCGCTGTTTTTGCGGTTGGATTGATGCGAGTTCTGCTGGACGCCTGCGTTTTATTCCCGACGGTGATGCGGGAAGTTTTGTTGGCGGCGGCGGCGGCAGGGGCTTTCCAGCCCTTATGGTCGGAGCGGATATTGGAAGAATGGGCGCGGGCGACGCGTAAGTTGCCGCTGGGGTCTGAGGCGATTGCGCGGGGCGAGATTGCTTTGATAATGGCCGATTGGCCCGTAGCGTTAGTTGAATTTGACCCGGAAATGCTGGGGAAAATACATCTTCCCGACCCCGATGACTCCCATGTTTTGGCGGCGGCGATTGCGGGGAAGGCGGATGTTTTGCTGACGTTGAATCGGCGCGATTTTCCGACCCGCATTTTGGCTGGGCACAACATTCTGCGTCGCGATCCTGACGCAGTCTTGTGCGAATTTGCGGCCGAAAAACCTGAAGCAATGCGTCAGGTTGTGGCAAAAGTTATCGCCCGCGCCGAAAGGGCCTCGGGTCGTCCGCAACCAATCCGCCCGCTTTTGAAGCGGGCGGGGATGCCGAGACTGGGTCGGTTGTTGGCGAAGGCTTAAAGTGCGCCGATGATCTTGCGGTAATCGGCTTCGGCGAAGGCTTTCATCGAGGTGGTGCGGACATTGCCGCCCATGCCCAGCATCAGAGTGAATTTCGCCATGGTATCGTCATCGGGGCCGTCCATGATCACCACGAAATCGTGGCTGCCCATGGTCAAGTAAAATTCGTTGATCGTGCAGCCCAGTTTTTTCGCCAGTGCCTTGGCCGCGTCCAACCGCGTCGGGCTGTCTTTGACGCTTTTGATTCCCTGATCGGTCCAATTGCATAGCGCAATATATTTAGCCATTTTGGTCCCCTATTGGAATTGATCGCAGACGTTGATCGTCGGCGTTGGTCAGTAAGAACAGGATAGCACAGAATAATCTCGCGTGGGGAAATTACCTTGAACCCGGCGGTTTCCAACTGCTTGCCAATTGCTTGATCGCCGCGACCCGTTCGACGGTTTTGGGATGGCTGAGCAACCAGACCGGCGGTTCGCCGCGTTGGCCGGTCAATCCGGCGATTTTCTGCAGCAGGCTGATCTGTGGGGCGATGCCGATCCCCGATTTCACCAATACCGCCGCTGCCCAAGCGTCGGCTTCGTATTCATCTTGCCGCGACAGCCGGGCGGATAGCATTTGCGTCAGGAAATTGGCCAGATAGACGCCGAGACCGGGAATGAACCGGCCCAAAACCATCATCAGGGCCACCCGAATAGCGTTTTGACCAGAAAAGTCGATCATCCGCCGCCGCGCATGGCCTAGCGCCACATGGCCCAGTTCGTGGGCGATGACGCTGGCGATTTCAGCGGCGGTAACCTTGCCTGCGTGATATGCTTGAAAGAACCCGCGGGTGATGAATATTCGCCCGTCAGGGGCCGCCAGACCATTGACCTGGTCCACTTCGTAGACATACACAGCTAAGTTTTTCAGATTCAAAGTTTTAGCCAGTTGCGATGTCAGTTTTAGAATGGGTGCATCAGCCAAAAGCGTTGAACGCGCGTCGAGTTCGCGTCCAGTGCGCCAAGCCGAGATCATATACATGATAAGACCGGCTAGAATGGCGATGAGTATGGGCGTCAGGCGCAGCATGGTTCCCCCGGTTGGTTCCGGTTATTTAGGTGTTGCGCGGGAATTTACACTAGTCCGGCCCAATCGGCGGCGATTGTCACCACCAATGCTGCCAATGCAATGGCGATAGCATGTGTAGCGCCGTATTGTAATTTGTCGGGCAGGTTGCCGCCGCGTGCCTGCGCGCGCCACCAGCCGATGATGAATCCGACGACAAAGGCGATAGGTAGAATCATCGGGCACTCTCTGCTTTGCCTGCCAAACCGGCGATTTGGCGTTGGGCGTCTGCTATCGCTTTGGGCGAGGATCCGAAAGCATATTGCGCCCAGTGCAACGATTCAGCGCGGGCGGATTTCGCTTCTTCAGTGCGTCCAAGGCGCAACAACGCTTCGGCGCGAACGGCTTGCAGGCCGGAAACGAGGGTAGCGTTTTCGGCGCGGCGGGAATCGTTCAAATGTCGATCCGCGATTTGCAGCGCCGTAGCAAATTGCCCAAGCGACAGGGCGATGACGCTGACATGCAGACCGGCATGGGCGGACCGCACGGGGTCTCCGACGGCAAGGGATACGGCATAGGCCTCGAAAAACAGTTTCGCCGCTTGGTCCGGGTGGTCCTTCAGCAGCAACCTCCCCAAGGCCAGATCGGACAGCGCCAAGCGGTGGTCTTGCGGCAGGATGTTGCGGGCGATGTCCACCGCGCGGGCACCTTGCGATTGGCGGGCACTGTCATTTGAATTACGGGTCAACGCCCCCTCGATGGCGCGTTTCCAGCCTTCGGGTTCCTGGCCGCGTGGTGCTGGCGCAATGCCGGAACCAGCGGGATTCACATCGGCCAAAATGCCGGGAATGAGGGCGGCAACTTGCGGGCGGCCCATGCCGGTAGTGAGGGCTGGGGAATAGAGCGCACGCAGGATTGTCATGTCAAAAGCCGTAAGAATTGAATGCATATTATCGTCGTTGAACACCGAATCCGGCAAGCGATACAGGTCATTCACGGGCCCAAGAGATTGGGCGATTTCTTCGTGGAAACAATCCCTTACCTCTTGCGGGGCGATGCCTGCGGGAATGAAGACGCTGCTGTGGTTTATGTTTGTCTGACGCGACCATTTTGGCCGATTAACGCGCGAAAGTCCGGTGTATTCGGACCAGCTTTTGACCCCCGGGGCGAGAAAACATGCGGCTCCCGGCACCGCGCGTTGCAGGCCGCTGGGGGGGACCATCTCGATGAACAAATTGGCTTGGGCTTCGTCATTGGTTGGCGCGATGTCGATGCCAGCTTCGTTGCGGATGCGGGCGAGCAAGTATTCGAGATCGGCGGAACTGCGGTGCAAGGTGTTGGAGCGGATGTAGACGCGAACGGGCGTTTCGTAACGCAAGAGTATAGGCACATCCTGGCCGCTTTCCAGTTGGAACACGAGGTCCAAGAAATCGGCGGCGATTGTGGCGTTGGAGCGGGCGATGCCGCGCGGCAGGCTTTGCGGGGCGAAGCCTTGGATGACGGCAGTGCTGGAGGGCAATTCAGGTGCAAGCGCCGGGGCGCAGGCGGTGAGGGCGACTGCCAAGAAGACGGCGAAGCGTGCGGTCACCGGACATACTCGACAAATTCCGACTTTTTCGCCAGCCGGTCATACAGGCGGCGCGCCGTCGAGTTGGTTTCTGCGGTGAACCACCAGATTTGCGGGCAGTTTTGCGCATCAGCCGCTTGATATACCGCCTCGATCAGGGCGCGACCAGCCCCGGTTCCGCGCAGTTCGGGGCGCACATATAGGTCGTTGAGGTAGCATTTATCTTCCAACTCCCAAAACGAGCGATGGAACAGGAAGTTGGCAAGGCCGACGGGGTTGCCGTCTACTTCAGCCAGAAACGCGTGCATTTTTTCGGTTGGGTCCATGATGCGGGCCCAGGAAATATCATACATTTCTTGCGGTTTTTCGGTAAAGTAAAACGCGAGGTAATCTTTCCAAAGCGCTGACCATGCAGGGAAATCACTGGCATTGACGGGGCGGACAGTGGTGACCATTGCGGGGCCTTTCGGTGTATTGCAAAGGCCAAAGAGCACGTCCGACCTGCCGAGAGCAACCACTGTTCGCGCAATTTTTGGTCATCGCGCAGAAACCGGGGTGCTGACAAATAATCGACGGAAAAGACGTTCACAATTTCGCCAGCTTTTTGCTCTATAGGGTTTCGCGCCGGACTGAGGGCTGGAATTCACGCGATAGTGCCAATCTTGCGCGTGACAATGCTAGCGACTCGCTGTATCTGGCGGCAGATAATGAGGCGGGGCGCTAAATGACGCTGGCCAACGAGCAGACAGGCAACCAGACAGCCCCCCAAAAGACTTGGGTTGGAGTAGCAATGAAGGCCGAAACCATTCTCGATTCCGATTACCGACCAGCAGACGACGAACCGTTCATGAATGGGCGGCAGTTGGAATATTTCCGCAACAAACTGGTGGCGTGGAAACATTCGATCCTTGAGGAAAGCCGCGGCACGATTGAGGATATGCAGGAAGGCACCCGCAATATTCCCGATGTGGCGGATCGCGCATCCGAGGAAACCGACCGCGCCTTGGAACTGCGCACGCGCGATAGGCAACGCAAGGTGATTTCCAAAATCGACTCGGCTTTGCGACGGATCGAAGAAGGTTCGTACGGGTATTGCGATGAAACCGGCGAGCCAATTTCGCTGAAACGGTTGGACGCGCGTCCGATTGCGACTTTGAGTTTGGAAGCGCAGGAACGCCACGAGCGCAAGGAAAAGGTCCACCGTGACGAATGAGTGCGCAGATTTGAACGAGGTAAGCCGGGGCTATGCTCCGGCTTTTTTGTTTTCACCAAATCTTGTGCTTGCTGCGTAAGCTTTATCATAGTCATAGTGTTGCGCCCAAGCTCGGGTTTTTCATGGGAAGTAAAGTGCCGCCAGAGAGTGTTTCCATTTTGGGGGGCGGCATTGGCGGCATGGCCACCGCTTTGGCATTGGCGCGGCGCGGCTTCGCGGTTGAATTGTTTGAGCAAGCCCCAGCTTTGACGGCGGTCGGTTCGGGCATTCAAATCAGTCCGAATGGCTGTGCGGTTTTGGCCGCGCTTGGGTTGCTGGATGAAGCGGCGAAGATTTCCAACACGCCCAGTTCGATTCAATTTCGCAGCGCAAGAACCGGGCGGCGCATTGCCCGGGTGCCGATGGGGTTTGGCGCGGTGCTGCGTTGGGGATATCCCTATTGGCAGTTTCACCGGGTGGATTTGCTGGACCTTTTGGCCGAGGCTGCGGTGGCAGCGGGGGTAAAGCTGCATACCGGCAAAGCGATGCTGCGCATTATGGCCGACCAAGACGTCGCGCGGTTGGAATTTGTCGATGGCAGTTCGCATGAAACCAACTGTCTGATCGCCGCTGATGGCATTCGCTCGCAAGTGCGGCGGCAGATGTTTACCGACAGCCCGGTGCGTTTTACCGGCCATGTCGCGTGGCGGACGGTTGTATCGGCAGAGGCTTTGTCTGTTACCCATCCAACCGCGACTTTGGTGCATGTCGCGCCCGGTTGCCACACGGTTTCCTATCCAATCGCCGGGTCGAGCCTGATCAACTTGGTCGCCGTTGAAGAACGCAGCGATTGGGCGGCAGAGGGGTGGAGCATTGAAGGTGACCCCGCCGAATTGCTTGCCAAGTTTGGCGACTGGCCCGAACCAGTGGCGACTTTGGTTAAGGCGGCGCATAAATCGTATCTGTGGGGATTGTTCGACCATCCGCCGCTGGAAACTTGGTCCAAAGGCCCTGTGGTTTTGTTGGGGGATGCCGCGCATCCGATGCTGCCATTCTTTGCCCAAGGCGCGACCATGGCGCTGGAGGATGCCTTTGTCTTGGCGCGCGAATTGGCGGTTGCCCCGGATACTTCGACGGCCTTTGCCACCTATGAAAAATTGCGCAAGGCTCGCTGCACACGCTGCCAAGCTGCTTCGGCGGCGAATGCGCGGATGTACCACGAGGCGCAGCCCCTGAAGCGGTTCGTGCAACATGCAGGAATGGCGCTGATTTCACATTCGCTGCCGTCGCTGTTTTCGCTGCGATTCAGCTGGCTTTATGGCGGCGACGTGACGCGCTAAGCGCAATTAAATGTCCAAATCCACCCAAGTCGGCACGTGATCGGACGGTCTTTCGCGGCCGCGCATGAAACGGTCGATCTTGCAGTCGCGCAAGCGGTCGGCGGCTTGCGGTGTGAGTAGGAACAGATCGATGCGAATGCCGTTGTTCTTGTTCCAAGCCCCGGCCTGAAAATCCCAGAAGGTGTAGTTGAGCGGGGCAGGGTCGAGAGTGCGGAAGGCTTCGGTGAAACCGAGGGTGAGGATGCGCCGGTAAGCATCTCGAGATGTGGGCAGGGCAAGGGCGTCTAGCTGCCAAACCTCGGGTTCATGCGCGTCTTCGTCTTGCGGGATGATATTGAAATCGCCGGTCATTAAGGCGATTTCTTCGGAGGCAATCAATGCTTGGGCGCGGTGGCGCAGTCGTTCCATCCAACTTAATTTGAAATCATATTTCGGCCCCGGCACCGGGTTGCCGTTGGGCAGATACAAGCCACAAATGCGGATGGCGGTTTTGTCGCCGGAAATCGTTCCTTCGATCCAGCGCGCGTGTTCGTCGCTATCGTCGCCGGGCAGGCCACGGCTAACGTCTTCTATGGGGCGTTTGGAAAGGATGGCGACGCCGTTAGAGCTTTTCTGGCCGTGGGTTTCGATGTTGTAACCCAGTGCTGCGATTTCTTCGCGCGGAAAATCGGCGTCTTGTTTCTTGGTTTCCTGCAACAAAACCACGTCGGGCGAGGTTTCCTTCAGCCAATCCAATAGGTTGGGCAATCGCGCCGTGATGCCGTTGATGTTGAAAGTGGCGATGCGCATGTCGGCGCTACAGCGAGAAACTGGTGCCGCAGCCGCAGCTTGATTTGGCGTTGGGGTTGTCGATGACGAATTTCGCGCCGATCAGGGCTTCGGAAAAGTCGATAGTGGCGTTGGAAAGGAACGGCAGCGACACCGGGTCAATCAGGACCTTGGCCCCGTCTTGTTCCAAAACCAAGTCGTCGTCGGCGGGTAGATCGAATTTCAGGTCGTATTGAAAACCCGAGCAGCCGCCGCCTTCGACCGCCACGCGCAGGTGTTTGATTTCGCCGCTGCTTGCCGCAATGGCTTTCAACTGGCCATAGGCGCGGTCGGTGACTTTTGGCGGTAGGGTAAGCTGCATCTTTCGGCCTTTGTCATTTGCGTCTAAGCTGTTGAAAAAGAATGTAGTCGTCAAAGGTCATTGCGACAAGGGTCAGTCATGTTAGCCAAATTTGCCTGTCGGCCAGGAGATTCGCGCGGGCGCTTGCATGGCGAACCGGATTCGGTGCATCGGACTGCGTTTCAGCGCGATAGGGACCGGATTATTCACTCGTCGGCTTTTCGGCGCCTGAAACACAAGACCCAAGTATTTGTCGAGCACGAGGGCGATTATTACCGCACCCGCCTGACCCATACGATCGAAGTGGCGCAAGTGGCGCGCACGATTGCGCGGGTTCTGGGCTTGAACGAGGAATTGGCCGAGGCGATTGCGCTGGCGCATGACCTTGGCCACACGCCGTTTGGCCATACCGGCGAGGAAGCCCTACACGAGATGATGACGCCGTTCGGCGGCTTTGATCACAACGCGCAGGCGATTAAGATCGTGACACTGCTGGAGCGGCATTATGCAGGGTTTAATGGGTTGAACCTGACATGGGAGACTTTGGAAGGGTTGGCCAAGCACAACGGGCCGGTTGTTGGGACGGTTCCGCCTGCCTTGGCGGCTTATGACAGCGAACATGATCTGGAATTGGCGACTTTCGCTTCGGCGGAAGCGCAGGTGGCGGCGATTTCCGACGACATCGCCTATAACAACCACGATCTCGATGACGGGTTGCGGGCGGGATTGTTCACCATTGAACAAATATGCGAATTACCGGTGGTGGGCGATTGTTTTGCGGCGGTTGACCGCGAATGGCCGGGGTTGGATTCGGTTAGACGGCGGCATGAGGCTTTGCGCCGGGTATTCGGCCATATGGTCGAGGATGTGATTGCGGAAAGCCAACGGATTCTGGCGGTGGCCGATCCGCTATCGGCGCAGGATGTGCGAATGTTGGGGCGTCCGGTGATCCGGTTTTCGCCACAGATGTTTGCCGATTTGAAAGTGATCCGCGAATTCTTTTTCACCAACATGTACCGCCATTGGAAAGTGCGCCGCATGCGCCGCAAGGCCGGGCAGATCGTGCGCGAGATGTTCGGCATTTTCATGGAAGACCCGCGCATGCTGCCGGATGACTGGCAGGTCTGGGCGAGCAAGGGCGGGGACTCGCAGAAAGCTTGGGTGATTGCCGATTACATCGCCGGGATGACGGACCGCTATGCTTTGCAGGAATATGGCAAGCTGACCAATCCGATGGAGAAGGCTTAGGGGGCACAGAATGAATCTACAAGAACTGGCTTGGATCGGAAGTATGGTCGGCGCAACCGCAATGGTTATCTCGGTTCTGTTCGGCTCAATCCAGATACGTAACAATACACGGGCCATTCGGGCGGCGGCGTTTCAGCAAATGGCGACCTCGCTGGCGACACCGGCCGATGAACTTGCGAGAAACCCCGAGCTTTGCGCCCTATTGTTGCGCGGTGCCGATGATTTTCATGCGATGGAGCGGCTGGATAAGGCCAGATTCAGGTTCTATCAGCAAGGATTGCTGCGCCGTGTCGAGAGTGCGCTGCTGCAAAACAAACTGGGAACCTTGCACGAAGAACATTTGCTGGGGATTCGCGATATTATGACGGCGGTCTATTCATCACAGGGGCAGCGCGACGCGTGGGCCTTGATCCGCACGCGGTTTAACCCGGAATTTCGGACTTATGTTGATGAGGTTGTCCGGGAAGAAGCGACAAAAGCGGGGGCGGCGGCGGCCTAGTTGTCCATCGCTTTCCCCCATGCTATCCCCGCCGGGTTGTGATTTGGATGCTGAAATGAACTTGTTTGCCGATATTCGTGCGCTTGTGATTGCCGCTCTTGAGGGGTTGGTGGCGGAAGGGGTCTTGCCTGCTGGTTTGGACTTTGCTGGCGTTTCGGTAGAGCCGCCGCGTGACCCGTTGCACGGCGATATGGCCAGCAATGCGGCGATGGTGTTGGCGAAAGCTTCGGGGAAAAACCCGCGTGATATTGCGGCGGCTTTGGCGGTGAAGCTGGCGGCGGACCCTAGGGTGGCTTCGGCGGATGTGGCAGGGCCGGGGTTTTTGAATTTGCGGATTAAAGGGGAGAATTGGTTTGGTCTGATCGCTGCGGTGCTGAAAAACGGCGTGGATTTTGGCCGCTCCAATGTGGGGGCGGGGCGCAAGGTCAACGTTGAATTCGTATCCGCCAACCCGACCGGCCCGATGCATGTGGGGCACGCGCGTGGGGCGGTGTTTGGCGATGCTTTGTGCGGGCTGCTGGATTATGCGGGCTATAAAGTCACCCGCGAATATTACGTCAACGATGGCGGCGGGCAGGTCGATGTGCTGGCACGATCCGCCTATGAACGCTACCGCGAGGCGCATGGCCTGATGCCGGAAATCACCGAGGGGCTGTATCCGGGCGATTATATGGTACCGGTCGGCGCGGCGCTGAAGGAAAAGTTTGGGGCCACGTTTCTGGACCAACCGGAATCGGTTTGGCTGGATGTGATCCGCGATTTTTCCACCGACGCGATGATGGCGATGATCCGCGAGGATCTGGCGGCGCTGGGTGTGCGGATGGATGTGTTTTATTCCGAAAAATCGCTGTATGGCACCGGTCGCATCGAGGCCGCTTTGGCGGATTTGAACGCGCGTGGGCTGATTTACGAAGGCACTTTGGAGCCGCCAAAGGGCAAAGCGCCGGAAGATTGGGAACCCCGCGTGCAGACGCTGTTCCGATCTACTTCACACGGCGATGATGCCGACCGGCCAATCAAGAAATCGGATGGGGCCTGGACTTATTTCGCGCCGGATATTGCCTATCATTTCGACAAGATCAGCCGTGGATTTGACGAATTGATCGACGTTTTGGGGGCGGACCATTCGGGTTACGTCAAGCGGATGAAGGCGGCGGTTTCGGCCCTGTCCGGTGGCCGCGTACCGTTGGACGTGAAGCTGATCCAACTTGTCAAACTGTTCAAGAACGGCGTGTCGTTCAAGATGAGCAAACGGTCAGGCACTTTTGTGACAGCGCGGGATTTGGTCGATGAAGTTGGTGCAGATGTGACGCGCTTTGTCATGCTGACCCGCAAGAACGACGTGGCGTTTGATTTTGATTTCGCCAAGGCGTTGGAGCAGTCGAAAGACAATCCGGTTTTCTATGTGCAATACGCGCATGCGCGGGTGTGTTCGGTGCTGCGACGTGCGGTCGAGGCCGGGGTTGGCACCGAGGATGCCGTTTTGGCCAAGGCGGATTTGACGCTTTTGGGCCATGCGGATGAATTGAACCTGATCCAGAAACTGGCGGAATGGCCGCGATTGGCCGAATCGGCGGCGCTGGCGCATGAACCGCATCGGGTGGCGTTTTACCTGTATGAATTGGCGTCGGAGTTTCACGGGCTACAGCACGCGGGCAAGTTGGACTCGGGCCTGCGGTTTTTGAACGAAGATAATTTGCCATTGACCCAAGCCCGTCTGGCCTTAATTCGGTCGACGGCCATTGTCATAAGTGCAGGGCTTGCTATCCTTGGGGTGACCCCTGCCCAAGAGATGTAGCAAGAGGCGGAATATTTAGGGGTTGGAGCAGGTCTGCCCACAAGCTAAAGTGGTGCGGAAGAAGGCAACATACCCGATGCGCGACCAAAGAAGCAGTGATTCGCTCGACTATCTACCCACTGACGGCAAGACCGGCATCGTCGGCACCGCCATCAAAGGGCTGAGCGCGATCATTTCTTTCACCCTGATTGCCGGAATTATCATCTGGTCCTACCGCCTAGGTGTGCGCGATGCCAATGATTTACCGGTCATCCAAGCGATGGAAGGTGCTGCGAGGGTGCAGCCAGAAGACCCGGGTGGTACACAGGCAGAACATCAAGGGTTGGAGGTGAACGGTGTATTGGCCAATAATGAGGCACCGCCGGTTTCAACCGAGGTAACGACCGCGCCGGGAACCACGGTTTTGACCGAGGAAGACGCGGCGCAGGGCACGCTGAATGGCGGCACGGAAACGGCCACAGTCGATGCAGCCGAGCCCGCCAGCGTCGAGGATTTGATTGCCGGATTGGTCGAAACACCAAGCGAACCCGTAACGGAAGCGATTGCAATACCGGTTACTGACTTGGCTTCGCTGCGGCCGCAGCCACGACCAGAAAGTTTGAACACCGAAATTGCCCCTGCGGACGAAGTTTTCACGGCAATTGCGCCCGAAACGGTGGCGACAGCAGTGACGCCAGAAGCCGATATCAAACCGGGCGACCGGTTGATTCAGCTTGGAGCGTTTGACAGCCAGGCAATCGCCGAAGAGCAATGGAAAGCGGTTCTGGCCGCCAATAGCGACCTACTGGGTGACAAGAAATACGTGATCCAAGAAGCGACATCAGGTGGGCGGATATTCTATCGGCTGCGGGTGTTTGGCTTTGCCGGCTTGGAAGATAGCCGTGCCTTGTGCTCGGCCCTGCAACCGCGCGAAGTGCCGTGCATACCCGTGACGGCCCGCTGATGCCCGACGATATTTTCGATATTTCGGACTTGGACTTGCCAGAAACTGGCAATGAACCGCTGCTGGTGGATGTGGACGGCTACGAAGGTCCGCTCGACTTGTTGCTGACACTCTCGCGCAACCAGAAAGTTGATCTGCGCAAGATTTCGATACTGGCTTTGGCCGAGCAGTATTTGGCTTTTGTCGACGCGGCCAAGCAGCTTCGCATCGAATTGGCGGCGGATTATCTGGTGATGGCGGCGTGGCTGGCGTTTTTGAAATCGCGCCTGCTGTTGCCGGTTGATGCCGATGACGACGGCCCGTCGGGCGAAGAACTGGCCGCGCATCTTGCGTTTCAATTGGAACGGTTGGAAGCGATGCGGCGTTCGGCGGCGCGGTTGATGGCGCGCGATCAATTGGGGCGCGATTTCTTTGTGCGCGGGCAGGGTGAGGCCGAGGAAAGACGTCGGATGGTGACTTACACCGCCAGTCTGTTGGACCTGTTGCAGGCCTATGCCCGCATAAAAACCCGCGAGGATTTTGAACCGCTGCATCTGCAGCGTTCGGCGATTTACACGATGGAACAGGCGTTGGAACGGTTGCGTGGGTTGATCGGCCATGCGGTGGACTGGAACGATCTGGAAGTGTTCCTGCCTGAGGGTTGGCTGGTTGACCCCGGCAAGCGTCGGTCGGCGCTGGCATCAACTTTTGCTGCAACGTTGGAATTGGTAAAGCTGGGGCAAGTGCAGATTCGTCAGGCGGAAATTTTCGCACCCATTTTGCTGCGTCGTGTTGATGCAGCCTGAACCATTGCCCGACTCGTTGTTTGACGCGCCGCCTTTGGCCGAACAGGAACGCATGGTCGAGGCGATCTTGTTTGCGGTGCCCGAACCGATGAACGAGGCGGCGATCAGCAACCGCTTGCCGATGGGGTGTGATGCCAAGGCGGCTTTGGAAGTGCTGCGCGGGCGTTATCAAGGCCGCGGCGTGCAACTGGTGAAAGTGGGGGAGGCTTGGGCGTTTCGCACTGCGCCGGATTTGGGGTTCCTGCTCAGCCGCGAGACGGTGGAAACACGGAAGCTGTCCCGCGCTGCCATCGAGACTTTGGCAATCATCGCCTATCACCAGCCGGTGACGCGGGCAGAGATCGAGGAAATTCGCGGTGTTTCGGTGTCACGCGGCACTGTTGACCAGTTGATCGAACTGGATTGGGTGAAACTGGGCCGACGGAAAATGACGCCGGGAAGGCCGGTGACTTTGGTGGTGACGCCGCATTTCCTCGATCATTTCGGGCTGGAATCGGCCCGCGATCTGCCGGGGATCAAGGAATTGCGCGAAGCTGGTTTGCTGGATAATCGGCCCATGCCGGGAAGCTTGGATGAACCGGTTGAGGAAGGCGACGACGAAGATCAGGACGAGATGTTTGATTGGAAAGAGGGATAATTCACGTTTACTATCCGGTTTTATAATGAATTATTTTCAGCGAAATAGGGCGAGCGATGCGGTCGGAATTTTCTGAGACATTTCGAGGAAAATTGCTTTTATTGGTCTTTGACAAAGTCGTCATTGGCGCGATGATTGCGGCGGCTTTCTTCCTATATGATCGCTACAAAACTATTGATCTACGGAACTATGAAGCCTCGCAAGCAAACGTCCAACTTTCATTTGAACGATCTCGGCTGCTCAAAGAATTTCTTCCGCTTATCCAAGATGGAAGTGTCGATCTAACGACGCGTGCTTATCTCTTACGATCTGCGGTCGTGTCTGGTGCAATTGACTCGGAAACTGCATTCGAATTGGGACAAGATTTTCTCAGAGGTGGCTTACCCGCCAATCACTATTTACGTGTTGTTTCGTCGATGTTGCCTTCGGGCGTCGCGTCATTCGCCAATCGCGGCGGACAAATAGCAAATGAATGGTATTCGACTCTAAATCACTTTCCAGATTTAGATTCGGTGTTTGATCCCGTCTCGGGGCGCGAAAATTTACCGTTAAATCAAGGTAACATGATCACCGAAGCGCGACTGCTTAGGGCGGCGCTATACGAAAATTTGCCCGTTTTACTAGAATGCGAATGCGCTGAGTTGAGGGAAAGTGACGAAATTCCTGCCCATTTGTACGGCATGTTTGTGCTGATGAAGACGGACAATCTTGAATTCGCGATAGCCACGTCAAATTCGACTGCCCAAGGTCTCAAAACCATTGGAATGCTGAATCGCCTAATGCTGGGCAACGCCGACGAAGTTCCAGAAAACTATCTTATGACACAATTTGCCGGTGCTCCATTTTCCAACGAAAATATGCGGTGGGCCCAGGTTGTAGTGGCGATTCTGGAGCAAAACGCTTCTGAATGGAACAACACAACATCTTCCGGTATTGCCCCTATTCTAGCGCGAATTGCAGTTGGAGAATTGTTCCCTGATGAGCAAACCGACGAAGAAGGTAACTTGTTCTGGCTTAGGTTCAACGCAAGTGAAGGTCTGTTGGCAATGAAGGGGAACGCAAACTCGGTTTCCGATAGTATTTCAGTCTATCTCCTTTCCTTCGCGGAGCAGGTAAGCGCTAAATCTAACGGCGACGACTTAGAGGCTCTCGCAGTCAAGTTTTCGTCAGGAAAAATTATTAGAGTGCTGGTGGAGGTTCTAGCAAACTCAACCGATTCGAGAAGTAAAACTGCGCTTCAAAGCATTCTTGACTTAGGCGAAGACAGACTGCGACATTTTCCGTTCCTTCGAGAGGATGTGCAAAGAAGTCTCGGTGTTGCTTGGGAAAATTGATCAATTGCGAGTGATTTTGCTGCCGTCGGAAAACGAAGATCAGGACGAGATATTTGATTGGAAAGAGGGCCAATGAACGGGTTGGTGAAACTGCTGGTTCGCGTCGGCGTCATGGTGGGTATCACCAAGGGGATTGAGTATTTCGCCACGCGAGGCAGCGACGAGGAAACGCCGGAAGGCAAAGCGGCGGCGAAATCGGGGCGGCAATCGGCGAAAAATGCGACGCGGATGATCAATGTATTGCGTCGATTTACCCGGTTTTGACGGCGGTCCAGCCAAAAAAGCGCCCGGGTATTACCGGGCGCGAAGTAGGAACGAGGGACAGTGAGCTAGGGTGGGGTCGTTCCGGACAGCCACCCTACGGGTCAAAAGGTAGGAAACCTTTTTCCACAAGGAAGAGCCTGTCATCAAATCGTGAATAATTTGTGGCGATTCGGTTAAAATCGACTAATTTTTTGCAATGGAATTATCGCCGGGTCGCATAAAGTGCGACGGCGGCGGCGTTGGAAACGTTCAGCGAGCCGAATTCGCCCGCAAACGGGATTTTCGCCATGCGGTGGCAGGTCTTGGTGGTCAGTTCGCGCAGGCCCGGCCCTTCGGCTCCAAAGGCGAGGGCGAGGGGGGTTTTCGGCATGTCGGCAAGGGCTTGGTCCAAGGTCATATCGGCAGTGCCATCCAACCCGACGATGAAATAGCCCATCTCGCGCAGCGCGTTCATCGCGTTGGCGAGATTGGGCACGCGCAAATAGGGCTGGCGCTCCAACGCGCCAGAAGCGGATTTCGCCAGCGACCCGGTTTCTGGTGCCGAATGGCGTTGCGGGGCGATGACGGCGCGGGCCCCGAACACCTCGGCAGAGCGCAAGATTGCGCCGACATTGTGCGGGTCGGTGACGCGGTCGAGCAAAATGACGACGGGGTTTTCGTTTTGCGGGGCGCAGAGTTCGGAAACCGAACCCCAGTCCAGCGGGCGCGCCTCGAGCGCCGCGCCCTGATGCACCGATTGCGGGTCGATCGGGGCGGGAAATTTGCGGGCATCGGCGATTTCGGGCGTCATGCCGCTGGCGGCGATTTCATCTTTCAGCCGGTCCGATGCGTTTTGCGTAACCAGCAGCCGCAGCTTTTCGCGCTTGGGGTTGAGCAAAGCATCGCGCACTGCGTGCAGGCCGAACAGCCAAATGGTTTCCGCCGCATCGCCGCGCCGGGACTGTTCCTTTTCGATCACCCAATCGGGCTTTTTGGCTTTTGGTTTCACGGGTGCAGTCCTGATTTCCGACGTCATGTCGCATGGGTGACCGAAAGGCGCAAGGCGGGCACGGTTTTCCGGCTTGACGTTTCGCGCCACCCCAGCTTAAACGCAGCCACTGTTTGTTGGGCCGGATTGGCCCACCACAGGGGCGACGAGCTGCAAGGTGCGGCAGCGGACTGTAACTCCGCGGAGGTGACTCACGCCTGGTTCGATTCCAGGGTCGCCCACCATTTTCCATTGATTGCGCTTGGCGGGCATTGTTAACTCGCGCCAACCATTTGGGGAGGGTCTAATGCGTACGCGTGCAGCTTTGGCCGTGCAGGCTGGGAAACCACTGGAAATCACCGAAGTCAATCTGGGCGGGCCGAAGGCTGGCGAGGTGATGGTCGAGATCAAGGCGACCGGCATTTGCCACACCGACGAGTTTACCCTGTCGGGGGCCGATCCGGAGGGGATGTTTCCGGCGATACTGGGCCATGAGGGTGCCGGGATCGTGGTTGAGGTTGGTGCGGGGGTGAAAAGCCTGAAAAAGGGCGATCACGTCATCCCGCTGTACACGCCGGAATGCCGCGAATGCGACTATTGTCTGAATCCGAAAACCAACCTGTGTCAGGCGATCCGCTCGACGCAGGGGCAGGGGGTGATGCCGGACGGGACTTCGCGGTTTACCACGCTGGATGGCGAGAAAATCCTGCATTACATGGGGTGTTCGACGTTTTCCAATTTCACGGTTCTGCCCGAAATCGCCTTGGCCAAAGTGCGCGACGACGCGCCGTTTGACAAGATTTGCTACATCGGCTGCGGGGTTACGACCGGCATCGGCGCGGTGCTGAACACGGCCAAAGTGGAGACGGGTTCGCGGGCGATTGTGTTTGGCTTGGGCGGCATCGGGCTGAACGTCATCCAAGGGCTGCGGCTGGCCGGGGCTGATCAGATTGTCGGGGTCGATCTGAACCCCGGCAAAGTGCCGATGGCGACGCGGTTTGGCATGACCGATTATGTCAATCCGACCGAGGTTGAAGGCGATCTGGTGCCCTATCTGGTCAACCTGACCAAGGGTGGGGCGGATTACACCTTTGATGCGACCGGCAACGTCAAGGTGATGCGGACAGCGCTGGAATGCGCGCACAAGGGGTGGGGGGTGTCGGTGATTATTGGGGTTGCGCCTGCCGGTGCCGAGATTTCGACAAGGCCGTTCCAACTGGTGACCGGGCGGACGTGGAAGGGGACGGCTTTTGGTGGGGCGAGGGGACGCACCGATGTGCCCAAAATCGTCGATTGGTATGTGGACGGCAAGATCGAGATCGACCCGATGATCACCCATGTGCTGCCGCTGGAGCGGATCAATGAGGGGTTTGATTTGATGCATGCCGGGAAAAGTATCCGGGCGGTGGTGAGGTATTAAATGCGGAGATTTGGGCAATTGTTAGCGCTCGCGTCATTCCTCACTATGGCGGGGCAGACCCACGCCGATGAGCAAAGTCTGCTGCAGATCGTCGCGCCTGACCGAGAGATGATTGTGGCGACCGAATCAATTGTGGAGGTCGCGATGGCTGCCGCTGCAAATGGCGATCCGGCGGTTTTGGTTCGTGTTGATGCCGTTCCCGCGCGGGATTTCGCCCGACTGACTGCGGCAAATGTCGGTCAGGTCATCAAGGTTTTCGTTTGCGGCGAACTGGTGCTGGAGCCGATGATTCAAACGGTCATTCCCGGTGGCTCGCTTGTTCTGTCCAACCCCGACCCGCAGGTGGTCGAAAGAATCTTTGCCAGTTTGCAGAGTGGTAAGTGCCCGGAAGACGTCGAATAGTGACTGGCAGGAATAAGCCACTTCCGGTTGGTCGCGCTGCAAACCTTAGGGTGGGTGCGCTGCACCCACCGTCCGCCGGTTCGGCAAATTTAAGCCATTGAAATGGTGGGTGAATCACCCACCCTACGCGTGCAGCGTCCCCGCATTCTTCGCCGCTTGCGTTGCCAGCGCGTCCATCAGCCCCGGAGCCAAGCAATCAAACGGCTCTAGCCCCAAAGCTTTGATCTGTTTTCGCACGCCGCCCATCTTTTTCGGGTCGTAGCCGGATTCGACAATGGAGGACACGAAGGCGCGAATTGCTTGACTTTCGTTAGTAAAACTTTTCTAGTCAGCGTCACTATCGGTAGCTGTTCCCCCAAATGGCAGATTTTGTTTAAGAAAATAGCTTGTTTTGGGGGGAAAGAAAGTGGCAACTTCAATATCAAATGGCTTTCGGCACCCTCTTGGCAGCGGTGTTTTAACGGAAGCGCATTGGCAAGATCTAATAACGAACGTTGAGGACGGCGGCGTTGGGCCTGCACCGGATGGTATTCGGGACGGATACTATTTGGCGACCGAGTATGGCTCCAACGAATGGCTGGTGAATGAATCTGGCGTAGGACATTATTCACATCATTTGGGCGAAGACTGGAATGGCGATGATGGGGAAGATGGTGGCGACCCTGTCTTCGCGGCATCGAATGGGACGATCGGCCAAATTGGGTATCTGGCTGGTTTGGGCAACTACATTACAATAGTGCACGACCTTCCGTATGAAATTACAGTTGGCAGCATTACCACTAGTCAAATTGTAACGCTTTACGCGCACTTACAAAATGACTTAAGCGGCGGCACTGTGACCGTTGATGGTGTAATATTAGGTAGTGGATCAGTCGTTTCCATAGGCCAACAAATTGGTAATATCGGTAGTTCAGGTGGATCGTGGCCAGACCATCTGCATTTTGAAATTCGACTTGGCACGCAATATACTGATGCGGACGGCTACAATATATCAGAGGCCAATCCCCTCGGCTGGGTCGATCCAACGGACTTCATCAATGCGCATCGGACTTTTGCACCCCCGCCCGTCTTCACCACCGGCGACGACTACGTGACTTTAACCACAGCCGGTGGAACGTGGCATGCGTTGGGAGGAAACGACATCGTTGAAGGTACGTCTGGGTCGGATACCATCTATGGCGATGCTGGCAATGATGCATTCATTGGCATGGGAGGCAAAGATATATTCTATGGAGGAGCAAATAGTGACAGTTTTGTTGTATTGGCCGACGACGATTTTGAGGGTGATACTTACAACGGCGGTGCTAGTTTCGACTTTGTTGTTTACTCGGATTCAATCAAACTTAACGAGGAATTTGTTGCGACTAACCATGGATCGATCACGGTAAATTTGACCACAGGTAAGGACAATTACGGTAAAACTTATGTAGCGGTGGAATGTGTTGTCGCTGGTTTTGGTTCCGACACAATCACCGGCAATTCGGGCATCAACTATCTTTACGGTGCGCGCGGTGCCGACAAAATTTTTGGCTTGGCAGGTATTGATTATTTATTTGGTGGCGGCGGAAACGATACGCTGCGCGGCGGCATAGACGGTGATTGGCTTTATGGCGACACGCATAGCATCGATTCCGTTACAATCAGTGGGATTGTTCTGGGCGTTTTGGGAAATGATTTTCTTTATGGTGAAGACGGCGCGGATCACCTGATCGGCGGAGCCGGCTATGACACCATGACCGGCGGAATCGGGGCCGACGAATTTATATTCGAGAAAGTTGCTGAAATAGGCAAACTTTATGGCGCTAGGGACATTATCAAGGATTTTCGGTCTGATGACACGATAAACTTGCGGGCTATCGACACAGTAGCTGGGGGAGTAGACGACGCGTTCAAGTTTCTGGCAGCCGTTGACTCGCAATTCACTGGGCTAAAAGGTCAATTGCGATGGTCAAAAGCTGACCTTGTGGGGACCGTGAACGACAAAACATATATTGACGGCGACATGAACGGAGACAAGATTCCGGATTTTACGATAGAATTGACCGGACTAATCAATCTGAATATCTACGACTTTATCCTTTGATGATTATGGGTTTTCCCGGACTTGATCCGGGATCGCCTCAGTCATCGTAGAATTGAATGCGGCCCCGGATCAAGTCCGGGGCCGCGAAAGTGCACCGTCGGCCTACGCGTGCAGCGTGCCCGCGTTCTTCGCCGCTTGCGTCGCCAGCGCGTCCATCAGGCCGGGGTTGAGGCGGTCATAGGGTTCCAAGCCCAAAGCTTTGATCTGCTTGCGCTTCGCGCCCACCGGCGGTCAGGCATTGGCCTCGCGATAGGCTCCATCAAGGCCAACGGCTTGGCGAGCGTCGCGCGCACGGCGCTCACGAATGTCCCTCGGACATTCTTGCCGGTGCTGCGCACCATCGTGCCTAGTAGGCTGGTGAAGGGTATGAATTTTTGAAATGTTTTAAGATGATTCGAATTACCTTAGCGACCCACCTTGACCCAACCGCCCGACTTCTCGCTGGCGAAAATCGCGTCCAGCACCCGCATCGAGGAGATAGAGTCGGCAATGCCATAGTCGAGCGGTTTGCGGCCCAGAACGGCTTGGGCGAAATTCTCGGCTTGTTCGGTGTATTGGTCACAAGGCGGGATAATTTCGCGGCGGGCCAATGACCCGTCCATGGTTTCGCCGTTGTCGACCAAAATGGCGGTCGATTGCATCGGGGGTGCGTTGAAGGGGATGACGATTTCGACGCGGCCCTTGGTACCCAAAATTTCCACCGATTGCGAGCCGCCGAGTTGCGTAGAAACCAAAAATGTCAGCATCCGCCCGTCGCCAAAATCGGCGATGACGCTCGCCAAACGGTCGGTGCCGAATTTTGGATCGCGTTCGACCATGGCGACCACGCGCAGCGGTTCGGCTTCAAAGAAATACCGTCCTGCCGTTACCGGGTAGCAACCGATATCCATGATACCGCCACCGCCGATATCGGCCATGTTACGCACATTGGCCGGGTCATTGTTGAAATAGCTGAATACGGCGCGGATGCCGCGCACATCGCCAATCTCACCCGACCGGGCAATTTCGCGCGCCCGATGCCATTGTGGGTGATGCCGCACCATGAAGGCCTCGGCGACGATGATGCCCTTGGGCACCGCTTGCAGCCGCTCTGCGTCGGCGGCGTTCATGCCCATCGGTTTTTCGCAGAGCACATGCTTGCCTGCGCGGGCGGCGGCCAAGGTCAGATCAACATGCAAATGGTTCGGTAGCGGGTTGTAAACGGCGTCGATATCGGGGTCGGCGAGCATGGCCTCATAGGAACCATAGGCTTTGGGAATGCCCAATTGCGCAGCAGCCGCCTCGGCGCGGGAAGCGTCGCGCGAACATATCGCCACCACCACGGACGAAGCCGAGCGCATGATCCCCGGCGTGACCTTTTGCATGCCGATATCAGCGGTCGAAATGATGCCCCAGCGGACTTTTTTGGTCATGATTGCTCTTTTTTCGATATGTCCCGACGAAAGGCGGGAACGATTTTGCTAGTTGTCAGTTGACCTAACGGCAAGTCAATAGGTGCAACTATGCGATAGTATTCGGCCGAATAAAGGTGCAGACGCCACGAAACCCACGGTGTCCACGCGGTTCTTGGACCAAAATTGCACTGCGCGTTTTCCAGTATTAACAATTAGAATAGTGGGCGACTAGGTTTTTCGTCAAACAATTTCGGCCCGCGACGACGGTGCCGTGACACTGGCGACGGGCCGGATCAAATTCCGGGTCCGCGTAACAATAATGGAGGGATACGAATGTCTGCAGCAACCGACGTCAGGCCCAGTGGGCGAAATCGGCCAATGACACGCGAGGAAAAGAAGGTCATTCTTGCCTCGTCGGCGGGGACCATCTTCGAATGGTACGACTTTTACCTCTATGGCGCACTTGCGGCAATTATCGGGGCGCAGTTCTTTTCGTCTTATCCCGAAGCAACGCGCAATGTTTTCGCGTTGCTGGCTTTCGCCGCAGGCTTTCTGGTACGCCCGTTTGGTGCGTTGGTTTTCGGATCATTGGGTGACCTGGTTGGCCGGAAATATACGTTTCTAGTGACGATTACTATCATGGGTCTTTCGACCTTTTTGGTTGGTTTGCTGCCCGGATACACCAGTTGGGGCGTTGCGGCGCCCATTCTGTTAATCGCCTTGCGCATGTTGCAGGGCTTGGCACTGGGCGGTGAATATGGCGGTGCGGCAGTCTATGTTGCCGAACACGCGCCGCAGGATCGGCGTGGTTATTTTACCTCGTTCATCCAGACAACGGCGACATTGGGTCTGCTTTTATCGTTGATCGTCATTCTTGTGGTGACGGCTTACGTCAACAACAACTGGGATCCGGTTCCCTTGCTGAAAGACGGCATCGCCGTCTTGAAGGCCGACGGCACTCCAGAAACATTAACCCCGTTCCAAGCTTGGGGCTGGCGGATTCCGTTCTTGATGTCGTCAATTCTGCTGGTCATCTCGCTGTATATCCGACTGCAAATGAACGAAAGCCCGGCATTCAAAAAGATCAAAGCGGAAGGCACCAACTCCAAGACGCCATTGCGCGAGACTTTCCTGCAGTGGAAAAACGCCAAGTTCGCCCTGATCGCTTTGCTTGGCTTGACGGCCGGACAGGCGGTGGTCTGGTATTCTGGTCAGTTCTACGCGCTGTTCTTCTTGCAAAACATCGCCAAGGTGGACTTTTTTACCGTCAACGTTTTGGTCGCTTGGTCACTGATCCTTGGCACCGGCGGGTTTATTGTTTTTGGGTCGTGGTCCGATCGCATCGGCCGCAAACCCATTATCCTTGCGGGATGTGCGCTGGCCGCTGTGAGCTATTTCACAGTGTTCGGATGGCTGATGCAGGCCGCCAACCCGGCCTTGGCAGCAGCACAGGCAACGACTGTAACCGTGACGGCTGATCCGGAGGATTGTTCGTTCCAATTCAACCCAACGGGCACGGTGAAATTCACCAACTCGTGCGACGTTGCCAAAGCCTTGCTGTCCAGATCGGCAGTAAACTCGACAACGGTTGACGGTGCTGCGGGCAGCGTTGCCACGGTGACAGTCGGCGAAACGGTGATCGACTCCTATGACGCCGGCAAAAACACCGCCGAAGTCGCGGCGCTGCAAACCGCTTTGGAAACAACCAAAGCTGCCACCGACCAAGCTGCAACCGATGCAGCACAAGCGGCGCTGGACACGGCCAAAGGTGCTGCCGGAGCCTTCACCAAGTCGGTCAACGACGCCTTGGCTGCGGCGGGCTATCCGGTTGCGGGCGTTGAAAACACCACGATCGTCAAGATTAGCAGCACGGGCATCGGCAGCTTCTTCGACATTTTCTCGGGGCAAAAGCTGTCGATCATCGCTATTCTGACCTTCCTTGTGCTGCTGGTGACCATGGTCTATGGCCCAATCGCGGCGGCGCTGGTGGAACTGTTCCCAACCCGCATCCGTTATTCCGGCCTTTCGTTGCCATACCACATCGGTAACGGTTGGTTCGGCGGTCTGTTGCCTGCCACGGTGTTTGCGATCAGTGCCCAAACCGGCAATGTCTATTCCGGTCTTTGGTATCCAATCATCATTGCCAGCGCGACAGTGATCATCGGGGCGATTTTCGTGCCCAACGGCACGCATCACAAAGACATCTTCAAAGACTGAACATGCCTTTCGCCAAATAAAAAGGGCCGGGTAATTCCCGGCCCTTTCGTTATCGGGCGCGCAAATTATTGCAGCGCCAGATCGGTAATCGCGTGCGTCCAGGCGCCTTCTGGCACCTTGGTGATCACCGGATCGGACCCACCCGACATCAACGATGCAACCGTGCGGTCAAAATCGGCTGGGTCAAGCGTGCCGTTCGAGCCTGCGGTCAGTTTGGCAATCTCGCCCATCATCCGTTTCTGATGCGCTTCGGTCTGCGCCCCGGTGGCGTCATTCTCCAGCACTATCATCGCCGCCGCATCGGCGTTCTCTTCGGCCCATTTCCAGCCTTTCATACTGGCACGCACGAAACGCACCATCTTGTCGGCAAACGCCGGGTCGGCGAGGTTCTGCTCCAGCACATACATGCCGTCTTCCAGCGTCGCCACGCCCTGATCTTCGTATTTGAACACCACCAGATCGTCCGGCGTCAGCCCGGCGTCGATGATCTGCCAGTATTCGTTATAGGTCATGGTCGAAACGCAAGCCGCCTGACCCTGCAGGATCGGATCAACGTTGAAGCCCTGCTTCAGAACCGTGACGCCCCCTTCGGAACCATCGGTCGCCAGACCAAGTTTGTTCATCCAGCTTAAGAACGGATATTCGTTGCCAAAGAACCAGACGCCCAAAGTTTTGCCGGCAAAATCAGCCGGGGTGGCAATGCCAGAATCCTTGCGGCAGGTCAGCATCATGCCCGATGATTTGAACGGTTGCGCGATATTGACCAAGGGCAAGCCTTGCTCGCGCGCCGCCAAGGCCGAGGGCATCCAGTCGAGCACCACGTCAGCCCCGCCACCGGCGATCACCTGCGCTGGCGCAATATCCGGGCCGCCGGGAAGGATGGTCACATCAAGACCTTCCTCGGTGTAAAACCCGTTCGCTTGCGCCACGTAGTAACCGGCGAACTGCGCTTGCGTGACCCACTTCAGTTGCAGGGTCACTTTGTCTTGCGCTCCAACGGCGAATGCCGCCAGCGACAAAGCCCCGGCCAATAGACCGGTAATCGCATATTTCATCTTATCCACTCCCTGTTGAAATTATCCATTGTTCCGCCTTTGGGACGGATGCCAAAAGGTGACCGCCCGTTCGACAAGCGTGACCACCCCATAAAATGCCGAACCGGCAATCGCCGCAACGACAATCTCTGCCCAGACCATATCCAGCGCCAAGCGCCCGACCTCGGTTGATATGCGAAACCCCATGCCGACAATGGGCGAGCCGAAGAATTCCGCGACGATTGCGCCGATCAAAGCCAGCGTGGTGGCAATCTTCAAGCCATTGAAAACGAACGGTCCTGCGGCGGGCAGGCGCAGTTTGACCAGCGTCTGCCAATAGGAAGCGGCATAGGTCTGCATCAGGTCTTTTTGCATCTCGTCCGCCGCCGCCAGCCCCTGCACGGTGTTGACCAGCATCGGGAAAAAAACCATCACCACCACCACGGCGGCCTTGCTTTGCCAGTCAAACCCGAACCACATCACCAGAATCGGGGCCATGCCGATGATCGGCAAAGCGGCAACGAAATTGCCGATCGGCAACAACCCGCGTTTCAGGAAATCGGATCGGTCCACCAAAATTGCCATCAGAAACGCCGCCCCGCAGCCGATGAGATAGCCCGACAAGGCGCCTTTGACGAAGGTCTGCCGGAAGTCGGCCCAAAGTGTGGGCAGAGAAGTAGCGAACTTGGCGGCAATCATCGAAGGGGGCGGTAAAATCACCGTCGGCACGTGCAAGCCGCGCACGATCAATTCCCACATCGCAAGCAGCGTTATGCCAAAAACGCTGGCGGCGACAAAGCGGGTGGAACGCGACCACGAATGTTTGGCCAAATAGATGTTGACCAGCCAACCCGCCGCCCAAACCAGCAATCCCGCAATCACCATCATCGGATGAACCCCATCCGCTTGGCGACGATGCGCTCGATCAACCCGACGATGGCGACCAGCGACGCGGCGACGGTTGCCGCCATGAACAAGGCCGACCAGATCTGGATGGTCTGACCGTAGTAGGAACCTGACAGCAGTCGCGCCCCCAAACCCGCCACCGCCCCGGTCGGCAATTCGCCGACGATCGCTCCCACCAGCGACGCTGCGATGCCGACTTTCAGCGAGGTGAACAAATAGGGCACCGAGCCGGGCAGCCGCAGTTTCCAGAACGTCGCCGCCTTGCTGGCGTTCCAAGTCTGCATTTGATCGAGCTGAATGGGGTCTGGCGAGCGCAGTCCTTTGACCATGCCGACAACGACCGGGAAAAAACTGAGGTATGCACTGATGATTGCCTTTGGGATCAGCCCCGATATTCCCACCGCATTCAGCACCACAATGATCATCGGCGCGATGGCAAGGATCGGAATGGTCTGGCTGGCAATCGCCCAAGGCATCACCGACAGGTCCATCGCCCGATTATGCACAATGCCGACCGCCAACAGGATGCCAAGACCCGAGCCGATGGCGAAGCCCAGCAAAGTGGCGGACAGGGTGATCCATGAATGATAAACCAGACTGCGTTTCGATGTGACCGCCTTCATGGCCACGGTATCCCACAGTTCGATTGCAAGCTGGTGCGGCGCGGGCAAACGGGGTTTTTCCTGACTCCACGTATCGGCGATATGCTGAACCGTTGTCAAAACCCGCCCCTCGCGGGTCATCCGGTCGTTGGTCCAAGCCGAATTGAGCACGATGGCCATGAGATACCACAACGCGATGAGGGCGAGGGTGACAACAGCGACGGGCAGGGTTCGTCTCATGCCGAAACCCTCGCTTTCAATGTTCCCCAAATACTCAAAGCACCGCCTGCGGCTGGCATGGTTTTTGAGTATTTTAAGAACATTGAAAGGAATCGGAGTCTAGGTTCAAAACACGGAACAGCTTGGAGAGCCGATGGCCGTGAGCGTTGAAAGCCCCCCGTCAGGTAAAGCTGGCGGGGTGTTTTTTTGGGGTCAGACATTGCGCCGCTCCCACATGCCACGGACGACGAAAGTAAACGTGGCGATGATAACAAAGCCCACCAAACCGGCAAAGGATGGTGAGACATTGCCAAATATCGCGCGGTCCAGTGTGGTGGGGTTATTGCGCCGTTCGGTGACGGAGCCTTGATAGGCGTATTCGACCCAAAGCAGGGCGGCGCATAACGCGATCAGGCCCAGCGAAACCAGCCAGTGGTAAAGCGTGTAGTTTGCAGGTGTGGCCGCAGGTTTGGCGGGTAGCGGCAGGCCGGAATCGACCAAACGCGCTTTCAAGATTCGCCCCATGTACCAATAGACCAGCGCCACCAAAACCGGGCAGGCGAACAGGAAGAATGTTGTGACAACCAGCCCTTCGGCAACCGTGGCAAGTAGCCAAGCATGGGCGGGGGTTTGCAGCCACAGCAGGGCGAAAATGCCCAGCGACAAGAAGGCGGCGATCCACAGCGTCATGATCCAACTTCGGATCACCCGATAGGTGGCATAGCCCTGCGCGGGGTCGGCCCAGCCTTTGACTTTGGCTTTACGTGGCATTTTTTTCGCCAATTAGAGCGGTTCCATTAACCTTTGCGATTCCCAATCGTATGCCCGCCCGGTGCACGCGTATTGCACGCCTGGTGCACACGAATCTATACTTGGGGGTGCCAAAGGTTAATACTTCAAACAACTTCAAAATGCCCCGATCTTAGTCCTTCGCGCACTCTGGAGGCGATGTGCAGGAATTCGGCGGATTCGCGAATATGTAGCGGGCGGTCCTTGGGCAGCGGGCTGTCGATGATGTCGGTTATCCGGCCCGGACGCGGGCTCATCACCACGATTTTGGTGGAAAGATAGACCGCTTCGGGGATCGAATGGGTGACGAAACAGATGGTTTTTTGCGTGCGTTTCCACAGGTCGAGCAGTTGCTCGTTCAGATGATCACGCACAATTTCATCCAGCGCACCAAAGGGTTCGTCCATCAGCAATATGTCGGCGTCAAACGCCAAAGCGCGGGCGATAGAGGCGCGTTGCTGCATGCCGCCCGATAGTTGCCAAGGGAATTTATTCTCAAAGCCTTTGAGGTTAACAAGATCGATGACTCGGGCGGTGCGGTCATTTTGATCCGCCTTGGAATACCCCATGATTTCAAGGGGTAAGCGGATATTTCCGGCAATCGAGCGCCAAGGATACAGGCCAGCAGCTTGAAACACATAGCCATAGGCGCGGGTCTCGCGCGCCTGTTGCGTTGTCATCCCATTGACCGAAATTGTCCCCGAAGTTGGCTTTTCCAGATCGGCAATGACGCGCAAAAGCGTCGTCTTGCCACAGCCCGACGGGCCGATGAACGACACGAATTCGCCCTTCGCGATGTCGAGAGTGACATCCTTCAGCGCTTCGACCGAACCATCGCCGGTTTGGAATGTAAGGTTCAAATTTTGTACAGCAATGACAGTCACTTAGACACCAGTCGCCGGAATTCCGCTTCGCTGCACAGGGCGCGGGGCGGTGACTTGCTTCCATTTTGACAAAGCGATGTTAACGGCGGTGTTGGGGGGCCTTTTCACAAATTCCCCATGGCCTTCCTTGGTCTTGACCACCCCATCGTCGATGGCGACATAGCCTCGCGTCAGGGTGAACCGCGGCAGACCCTTGACCTGCTTGCCCTCGAACACATTGTAATCAATGGAAGATTGTTGGGATTTGGCGCTGATCGTCTTGGATTTTTCTGGATCCCAGATAACCAGATCGGCGTCGGAACCGACGAGGATGGCTCCTTTTCTCGGATAGCAGTTCAGGATTTTTGCAATGTTCGTTGACGTAACGGCGACGAATTCATTCATCGTCAACCGCCCGGTATTAACCCCATGCGTCCACAGCATCGGCATCCGGTCCTCGAGCCCACCGGTTCCATTGGGAATTTTGGTGAAATCGCCAATCCCGAACCTTTTCTGCGCTGTGGTAAAGGCGCAATGATCGGTGGCGACCACCTGCAACGAACCCGACGCCAGACCCGCCCAAAGGCTGTCTTGATGCCGCTTGTTGCGAAACGGCGGCGACATCACCCGGCGGGCGGCATGGTCCCAATCGGGGTTGGAATATTCGCTGTCATCCAGCGTCAGGTGCTGGATCAACGGCTCGCCATAGACCCGCTTGCCCAGCATCCGCGCCCGCCGGATCGCCTCGTGCGCGTCCTCGCTGGAGGTATGCACGATATAGACCGGCACCCCGGCCATGTCGGCAATCATGATCGCCCGGTTGGTCGCCTCGCCCTCGACCTGCGGCGGCCGCGACCAGGCGTGGGCTTCCGGCCCGGTGTTGCCCTCGGCCAAGAGGCGGGCCTGCATTTCGGCCACCACATCGCCGTTTTCGGCATGAACTAGTGGCAGCGCGCCCAGCTCGGCGCAGCGGCGGAAGCTGGCATACATCTCATCGTCATTGACCATCAACGCGCCTTTATAGGCCATGAAATGTTTGAAAGTATTGATGCCGCGCTCCTGCACCACAGTTTTCATCTCGTTGAACACCTGCTCGCCCCACCAGGTGATCGCCATGTGGTAGGAATAATCGCAATTGGCGCGGCCGGATTTATTGTGCCACATCTGTTGCGCATCGAGCAGGCCCTGGCCTTGGCTGGGTAGAACAAAGTCAACCACCATGGTGGTGCCGCCCGACAGCGCCGCCCGGGTGCCGGATTCGAAATCGTCGCTGGAATAGGTGCCCATGAACGGCATTTCCAGATGGGTATGCGGGTCGATGCCGCCGGGCATGACGTAGCAGCCGGTGGCATCGAGGGTTTTGTCGCCTTTCAGATTGGGGCCGATGGCGGTGATCACGCCGTTGTCGATGGCGATGTCGGCTTTGTAGGTGAGGTCGGCAGTAACGATGGTGCCGTTGGCGATGATGGTGGTCATTTTATTGCCTCGCTAGTTTTGTTCTATCTTCCAGCAGCCCACCCGAAATCAAATTCCGTATACATATCGACGGATCTGATGTAGCTGGCCACGACAAGGAAATACTCGTCACTTACAAATTCTCGACCATTAGACACCGAAGCGTACAAAGATGGGCAAATATATAGAAATGGTTCGTAAGCTTCACGCGCCTGATCACAATCAAATTCAGTCGCAATAATTTGGAGCGAGGAATCTTCAAATTGCAAAGATTGATCAATATTTAACATCAACTGTCCCAAAACAGAAAGTGCTATTTCCTTATTGGCAATCAGCTTCTCAGCTTCATCTGAGTACGAGTCTATGCTTGGAATTTCCTCCGTCAATATCTCGAGATATTCTTTACCTGTTTTCCCCCTGATTGGGACAGTGTGTAATGTTGATACTTTGACCGATGCCATGGGAGCAACCGTGTATGGAAGCTCGCGATCCATAGCCGTAAATGGCTCCGAATTTTCAGATCGGTCAAAACCGACTAGTGACCGAATTGTTACCGGCTGATTTCTTAGATTGAATACTACAAAATCCACCCTGATTACAAAACAACAGTAGGTTAGGCCTACCATTTCCGCGTCAATTCCTGAAACGAGCAATGAAGGTTCGTTCAGTTTGAAATTCTGGTCCGCTACGAGGTAAGCTTCACGCGAAGTCCAGAAGGCCCCAATCGCGACAAGGAGTGATAACAACGGTACGAAACCCATTATTAGTTTCAATTTTTCCCCCACCCAACCACCCCCGCCGTCTCGACCACCGCGTGGAACAGCACGTCGGCGCCTTTGGCGGCCCAGTCTTTGCTGATATTCTCCGCCTCGTTGTGGCTCAACCCATCCACACAGGGACACATCACCATCCCGGTTGGATACAACCGGTTGATCCAGCAGGCGTCGTGGCCGGCGCCGGAGATGAAGTTGCAGTGGGAATAATCGAGCCGGTCGGCAGTGACAACAGTGCCGTTCTTGATGATGGTGGTCATGATTTTCTCCGGTCGAACGGGCGACAACACTCACTCGGATGTGTGCCGCGAATCCCAAGTCTGTTGCGCCAAAGCCTCTGCTTCGTCCCAATCTTCGATACCCATCGTCCATAGAACCCGTTTCAGGATGTCGGAACCTTCCCACAGCGCCTTCATCTGTTGGTCAGTCAAATGGTCGAGGATCGGATCGTGAAAACCAGCAAAACTAACGACGTTCTGAAAGAGTATAAGCGTCGCTAGATCGAATGTAACGTTGACCTGTCGATCCATGTCGGGCGTCTTCTTCATGCGACCACCTCCGCCACCTCAAGCACGGCGTGCAACAGCACATCCGTCCCCGCCGCAGCCCATTCCGGGCTGATTTTCTCCGCCTCATTATGCGACAGCCCGCCCACACAGGGGCACATCACCATCACCGTCGGATACAGCCGGTTGATCCAGCAGGCGTGGTGGCAGGCGTCGCTGACGATGTTGCGGTGCGAATAGCCGAGGCGCTCGGCGGCACTGCGCACGTCGACGGACCTTGGCCTAGACCGAAACCAAATCCAGCCTTCGCTCAATCCGTTCGATCCGCAGGTCGAGGCGGTCCATGCGGCTGGAGAGCGAGGCGTATTGCATGCCCAAGCCGCCGACTTGGGTTTCGAGGATACCCAAGCGTTCCTTGATCTCGTGTAATTCGTCTGTGTGCCGCGCCAAAGTCGCCTGAATCGCCTTGAGCGTTTCAAGAAGCAATTCGTTGGTAACTTCGGACCGCTTGTCGGCAGACATGGCACGCTCCTGCCGCCAGTTAGCGACAATGCGGGTAAATATAACGTAAACGCCCTCACCCTACAACCTCCGCCGTCTCGACCACCGCGTGAAACAACACATCTGTGCCCTTTGCGGCCCATTCCTTGCTGACACTCTCGGCCTCGTTATGGCTCAGACCGTCCACACAAGGACACATCACCATCGCCGTTGGATACAGCCGGTTGATCCAGCAGGCGTCGTGGCCGGCACCGGAGACGATGTTGCGGTGCGAATAGCCCAGCCGTTCGGCGGCGTTGCGGACGGCGGTGACGCAGCCTTCATCAAACGTCACCGGGTCGAAATGGCCGACGGGTTCGATCTCGATGCCAAGGCCGAGTTCGGCAGCGATAAGTGGCGCTTCCGCCTCGATCTTCGCCTTCATTGCGGTCAGGGTGGCGAGGTCGGGCGAGCGGATGTCGATGGTGAACACCACACGCCCGGGGATGACGTTGCGGCTGTTGGGGTGGAAGTCGCAATGGCCGATCGCGCCGACGGCGGCGGGCTGGTTTTCCATGGCGATTTCATGCACGCGTTCGGCGATGCGGGCAAAGCCCAGCCCGGCGTTGCGGCGCATCAGCATCGGGGTGGAGCCGGTGTGGGCTTCGCGGCCGGTCAGGGTCACTTGCAGCCACCACAGCCCTTGCCCGTGGGTGACGACGCCGATGTCGATGCCCTCGGCCTCGAGGATTGGGCCTTGTTCGATGTGCAGTTCGAACAGGGCATGCATCTGGCGGGCCCCGACTGGTTCGTCGCCTTTCCAGCCGATCCGGGCCAGTTCATCGCCGAATTTCAGACCCTTGGCGTCGGTGCGGTCATAGGCGAATGCCTGGGTATGGACGCCGGCGAACACGCCCGAGGCCAGCATCGCCGGGGCAAAGCGGGTGCCTTCCTCGTTGGTCCAGTTGACCACCACGATCGGGTGTTTGGTCTGGATGTTGAGGTCGTTGAGGGTGCGGATCACTTCCAGTCCGCCGAGCACGCCGAGCACCCCGTCATAGCGCCCGCCGGTCGGCTGGGTGTCGAGGTGGCTGCCGACATAGACCGGCAGGGCCTCGGGGTCGGTGCCGTCGCGGCGGGCGAACATGCTGCCCATCGTGTCGACGCCCATGGTCAGGCCTGCTTCGCGGCACCAACGCGCGAACAGGTGGCGGCCTTTGCCGTCGTCATCGGTCAGGGTCTGGCGGTTGTTGCCACCGGCAATGCCGGGGCCGATTGCCGCCATCTCATGGATCGACTCCCACAGCCGGTCGCCGTTGATGCGCAGGTTTTCACCGGGTGCTGCCATCGTGATTCCCCCGCTTTTATGACCAAATGGTCAAAGGAAGGGCATCATAGGTAAGGGGGGTTGGTCAACGAGATTCTTGATCCTTGGAAAGCTTTGCGATTTTTCCAGCTAGGTCCATTCGTTGGTGGATGACATCCAGAATTGCGACTTCGCTGGTGCTTTCGACAAAGATTAAATAGTGCTGCCCAACTCTTGCGAACCGATAACCTTCAGGGGCGTCGGGGACCAACCTGCTACAATCCCAAGTCATTACAGTATCCTCAGCGATACCGACCATGCACTGGCGTAAATCTGTAAGATAAAGTGCCGTTTGTGTAACGCCGAAGTTTTCGACGGTCCATCGCCTGATGTTTCGTAATGCGGTCGCAGCGCGACGCAAAACGCGAATTTGTCGGTCCTTCATTCCGCTGCGACAACTTTCGGAGTAATTTCGTCAATCAATTTGTCCATAAATTCAATTCCATTCGCATCAATGAAATCACCGCGACGATATTCATTGATACCGGCCTCTAGGCGGGCACGCAGTTCTTGAAACTCAGCTTCGTCTTGTTCCAGCAATCGTAAACCTGCCCGAAATGCCTCGCTGGCATTTTGGTAGCGGCCGGAGGTTACCAAATGGTCAATGAATTTCGATTGCTGGTCGGTGACGACGACGTTTCTGGTGGGCATTTGGCGGCTCCTTGGGTGGCATTGGCATAATATGCCATAGGCCGAGGTTCACTTCAACTCCACCTCGACAAAACTCATCACCGCATCCCCAGCGTTCACCACATTATGCTCAACCCCCGCATCACGTCGATAGCCGGTTCCGGCGGGGACGAGGACGCGGCGCGTTGTGCCATCGGGGTTTTCCAGAAGCATGTGGCAGTCGGTGATTGCGACGATCACATAGTCAAACCCATGCCGATGCCAGCCGGTTTCGGCACCGGGGGCGAAGTCGAAGCGGGTGACGCGGGTGCGGGCATCATCGACCAATTGGGTGGCGGTGCAGGGGGTGCGGGTCACTCCAACTTATCCAACACCCCGCCCAGCACCCCGATCAGCTCATCAATCTGCGCCTTGGAAATGATCAGCGGTGGCGACATGGCGATGATGTCGCCGGTGGTGCGGATCAGGATGCCTTTGTCGTAGGCGTCGAGGAAGGCTTGGAAGGCGCGTTTGGTTGGCGCTCCGGCGATGGGTTCCAGTTCCACAGCGCCGATCAGCCCCATGTTGCGGATGTCGATGACGTGGCGGCGGCCTTTCAGCGAATGCAGCGCGTCCTGCCAGTAGGGGGCCAATTCGGCGGCACGGTCGAACAGCCCTTCCTCTTTGTAGGTTTCCAGCGTCGCCAAACCGGCGGCGCAGGCGACCGGGTTGCCGGAATAGGTGTAGCCGTGGAACAGTTCGATCATGCCTTCAGCGCCGGTCATAAACGTGTCGTGGATTTCGGCGGTGGTGATAACGGCCCCCATCGGGATAACGCCGTTGGTCAGGCCTTTGGCCACTGTCATCATGTCGGGCAAGATGTCGAAATGCTGGGCGGCGAAGGCGGAACCGAGGCGGCCGAAACCGGTGATGACTTCATCAAAGATCAGCAGGATGCCGTGTTTCTTGGTGATCGCCCGCAGTCTTTCCAGATAGCCTTTGGGCGGCAGGATCACCCCGGTTGAACCTGCGACCGGTTCGACGATAACAGCGGCGATGGTTTCGGCGCCGTGCAGGGCGACGATGCGTTCCAATTCATCAGCCAAGTTTGCGCCGTGTTCCGGCTGACCTTTGGAATAGCCATTCTGTGTCGGCAAATGCGTGTGAGGAAGATGGTCTACGCCGTTGAGAAGGCTGCCAAAAACCTTGCGGTTGTTGACAATGCCACCCACTGAGATGCCGCCGAAACCAACGCCGTGATAGCCGCGTTCGCGGCCAATCAGCCGGGTGCGCTGCCCCTCACCACGCGCCCTATGCCACGCGATGGCGATTTTCAGCGCGGTATCAACGCTTTCCGAGCCGGAGTTGGTGTAAAACACATGCTCCATTCCGCGCGGCGAGATGTCGATAATCCGGTTTGCCAGCTCAAAAGCTTTTGGATGGCCCATCTGGAAGGCGGGCGCATAGTCAAGTTCGGCAGCTTGGCGGGCAATCGCCTCAACGATCCGGGGCCGCGCGTGACCCGCGTTGCAGCACCAAAGTCCCGCCGTCCCGTCGAGCACCTTGCGCCCATCGGCGGTGGTGTAATGCATGCCTTCCGCCGCGACGAACATGCGGGGGGCTTTCTTAAACTGGCGGTTGGCCGTAAAGGGCATCCAGAAAGCGCGCAAATCATTGGGAACCAGCGTGGTGCGGTCAGACATATTCGAATTCCTGTTTGGCCCAAACAAACGGCGGTTTTCCGCGTGATGAGCAATTTTTATGATCGTTCGGTCAGAAAAGACGCTACCATTCCCGCAAAGGCAGTCAATGGCTGACTTGAATGCCTCCACTGCCTGAAGGATCGCCGATGCCAAAAACTGCCAAGTCGCCAAGGACAAGAATCCAGAAAGAGAAATCTGGGCAAATACTGGAAGCCGCGCTGGAGGTGTTTTCCAATTTTGGTTTTCGCGGATCGACGCTGGACCAGATCGCCGAGGCGGCCGGCTTGTCGAAGCCAAATTTGCTGTATTATTTCGATTCGAAAGAGGCGATTCATTCGAAGTTATTGGAGCAATTGCTGGAGACTTGGCTTGACCCTTTGCGCAGCATGAAGGCAGAGGGCAACGCGGTGGAAGAGATCATTGGGTATGTGCGGCGCAAACTCGAAATGGCGCGCGATTATCCGCGCGAAAGCCGTCTTTTTGCCAACGAAATATTGCAGGGCGCACCAAGGATTTATGGTCAGATCAGTGGACCATTGAAGCAGCTTGTTGATGAAAAATCAGCAGTGATCGAGCGCTGGATTTCTGCTGGGTCTCTTGCCAGAACCGACCCGCATCATCTGATATTTTCTATCTGGGCCATGACCCAACATTACGCTGATTTTGATGTGCAAGTTCAGGCTGTTTTGGGCGCACGTGCTGACCGGCGATTTGAAGATGCGCTGACGTTTCTTTCAGGCCTGTTCCGCAGCGCCCTTGCCCCCAAGGTTGGGTGAAGGACGACGCGTCACAAGAATGATCCCAACGCAGATCAGTGCCAGCGCTATTATCAAAATGGAACTGATCTTTTCACCCAATATTGCCCAAGCGAAAAACAAACCGAACAAAGGTGCCAGGAACCCGAAGGCTGCGACGTCGCTAGCCCGATAGACAGTCAGCAACCAGAACCAAACTACGAAGCCAAAGCTGACGACAATTAGAACCTGGAAAGCAAACAGGGCACCAAGGAACGGCGTCATGGCGCGGAAAGTGTCGCCAGTGGCGAACGCCAAAGGAATGAGAAGCAAGGCTGAGACGACAAGTTGATACAGCAATTGCATTTCCGGTGCCGATCTTTGCAGGCGTGACGCTCGTGCTACCAAGGTTAGTCCAGCCCAACAGACCGCGCCCAGCAGGCACATTGCATCGCCGATCATGGCGTTCGGGCCAGCAGGGTTTGCGTCCCTTAGCAAGGCTAGGGCGACGCCAGAAATCGCCAGCAATAGCCCGGCGATTTTGACTTTGGTGAGCCGGTCGTTCGGGATTAGAAAATGTGCACCCAGCGCCACCCAGAACGGCATCGTGTAGAAAAACAACGAGGCGCGGGCGACGGAAGTGAAATCGAGGCCGAGAAAAAGAAAGGTGAATTCACCGGTGAACAACAATCCGGCCAGCATTCCGGGCCAGAACGACCCGTCTTGGAAGGTAAGTTTCTTGCCGGCCCAAAGCGCATAAAGCGCAACTGGAGCTATGGCGAAGGCCGACCGCATCCCCGCCTGAAACAACGGGGCCATTCCGTCGTTGACCTGCTTGACCAGCAGTTGGTTGAACGCAATCAATGCCGAAAATGCGATGAGCATAAGGGCGCCGGAAAGGTCGATGCTGGGTTTGGGTTTCATTTCAAGTCCAAGTCCTGATCAAACGTTCGTCGATCTCAAGCCGCCGTTTTGAATCCAATATCGCCTTTTCCGATTCGGCATGTGCAGGATTGAAAAGGTAATTATTGGCTTCTGGCATAAGCACGCTGGCAACTTGCAACAAGACGCTTTCGTTGGACTTTGCCCAATTGTCGCCCGCCGAGCGAAAATTGAAAGCGCCGGTACTTGCGTGGGAAATGGTGGTTACATAAACATCATCCGGGATGACAAAGGTCATCAATTCAAAGTCTTGCGGCATTAGGTCGAAGGGTAAATCAAGATTGGCCAGAATTTCCAAAAGCGCTAGCGCAGGGTGGTCAGAGAAGTATACGACGGAAATTCCCGGCGAATTCCAGCGCCCGCCAAACAGCCGAGCACCTTCACCCGATAAGTCGGTGAAAGGGGTGCGGGCGATCCGCCACAGGATCACGCGGCGATGCCGTGGGCGATGCGACCTAGAAGGGTTTCAACGGCGCGGGCCCCATCTTCGCTGTCAAGTAACGAAATCGGGCTTTCGCCTTTGAGCACGGCATTGCCGCGGGTCAGCCATGGCATTGCCCTGCTGGGGCCAAAAGTTTCGCGGGCCAAAACTGAAACGCGCACATAACGGGCGATGCGCTGCGCCCCTGAAGAAGAAAGATGTCCAGCCTTGCGGGCGTGGTTCCAACTGCGCAAGGGCATGATTTCGGCGGCGATGAGGGCTTTGAGATCGATGACACCATCGGACTCCAATTCCTCAACGAATCCGGTTGATAGGCCATCGCGCAAAGCGATTGCCGAGGCGACTTGTTGCGATAGTTCCGGCGACGTCACCTGCGCAAGGAATGCTTCGATTGCGAGGCGGGACATTTTGCGCTTTCAGATTTGGCACTGTGCCGGAAATATATCGGCATGTTGCCGGAAAGTCAAGCTCGGTCATGTCGTCGCAATCACCAACAGCAACCCACCGGCCAAAGTGATGTTGACCAGCGCGAAGTAAAGATGCGGGTCGCGCTCGTTGCCGCTGAAGCGGAAAAGATTGTGGTAGAGTGCGGTTGCCAGCGCCAGAAAAGCGATAAGTGCCACCGCGCCGATTGCCGTCCAAAGGCCGAATATCAACGACAGCCCGCCGAGGGCTTGTGTGGCAAACCCCAGTGCCAGTATCGGTGCGGGCAAGGCGAAGCCGTAGTTGGTTGGCATTGTCTTGCGTTCGCTGAAGTGGGCAAAGTTGAGCAATCCTGCGATCAGGAAGAACAGGCCGAAGGTGATGTGGCCAATGAGGATAAGGGTAGGGGACATGGACTACTCCGCTAATTGGCATAGGAATAGCCAAACATTTCGTGGGCGCAAGTGCCGGAACTATTTTTGTCTGGCTGGAATAACTCAATTACCATTGACCTCGGTTTGTTCGATCGCATTGTTAGATTGAGTGATCAATTATTGGAGATATTGTTTGCTGGTTGACGCGGTCTAAACTATGCTGCTGTACAGTCCAGTGAACGGTGACATGACGTGCGTTTTGCGATTGTCCTTCTGTTGGCATTAGTCTTTGGCGAAAGAACTTTGGCACAATCGTGGCTCGCCAACGAATTTGATGCCCGCCTTCTCAATTACAATGAAAAAAGATTTCTTCAGGCAGCGCTCGCATTGTCAGGCGACTATAACGCATTGCTCGACGGTGAATGGGGAAAAGGAAGCCAGAGGTCGCTGGAGCACTACACGATACGGAACTTCGGAAGTCCAAAGCCCATCTTTGACGATCTTGTTCGCCTCTTGCGTGACGCAGAAACAGAGATAATCGAAAACGGTTGGAAGATCATGAATTTCGAATCAACCAACACTTCATATGCCCATCCATTCGGGATTCTCCTGCCAAAGAGCGGGCAGGACGTGATCGAATATAATGCTTTGGACGGAACGATGTCGCTAGTTGTCGAATTTGCCGATTTGAACGCGACCCTCGCGATACATCAGTATTTTGTGAGCCAGTCACTTCCCTACCCGGAGAAATACCAGAACTATGGTCGCGAGCGCATCATAACCAGTGTGAGTCTTAAAGGTGGCCTTGTTGCTTACGCGAGGTCAGATTCGGTCGACGTTGGCTATATGACCCTTTCTATTGTGGCGAATGCACAAAACAAGAACCGTTTGTCGCTTATAGCGTCCAGTATGCAGCGGGGTTACGCTCCACCGTTGGATATTCCCGAGGACGGGATACTGGACATGATTGCGCATCCGGTTGCTAAGCTCGAAACGTTGCCTGATGCGGATGTATCAGCCGACCCACCTATAGCGGAGAGCACGGTGCCGGAGGCAGTTGGTTCGGGCACTGCTTTTTATGTCAATGCCAACATATTACTGACCGCTGAGCACGTTGTTTCAAACTGCCGCAGTGTTACTCTCGCAGATGGAACTGAATTGGCGGTGGTTTCGAGAAGTGCTGGTCTCGACCTAGCCGCTCTACAATCTCCAAATTCCTCAACGAATTGGCTAAATGTCTCCTCTGGAAGTGCTGCAAGTCTAGGTGAAAGAGTTATGGCGGTGGGTTACCCATATTATGGTACCTTACTCCAAGGTCTCACTGCTACGTCGGGGAACGTAAGCGCAATGGCAGGCCTTGATGGCGGTAGTGATCGGATGATGTTTACTGCCCCAATCCAGCCAGGAAATAGTGGAGGGCCACTGCTGAATTCAACCGGCCAGGTCCTCGGAGTCGTTGTGTCGCGTGTCGATGACTTAACGCTCCTAGAAAATACCGGAACATTGCCCCAAAATATGAACTTCGCAATACCACCAGGAGCAGTAGAGGGCTTCCTCCGGGATGCTCGCGTCATCACTCGCGAGAAACTTATACCGACTTTTGATCTTGATTCGGGCATTCCTGAAGAAGTGTCAGCGGCCGTCGTGGTGATTATCTGCATTCAGTAAGGCGAATGTCCCTTTTGATGAATGTTCAAACTACTCCGCCGCCCTTGCCATTGGATTATTCGGATGCGTCGTCCAGTTGGCGTAGTTGTCGAGCACGACTTTGCCGGTGCGGGCGTCGATCATGCCCGGTTCCAGCGCCACCATGTCGATGCAGTTCTCCACCGGACAGACGTCGATGCACAGGTTGCAGGCGACGCATTCGGCGTCGATCACCTCGAACACCCGGCCCGGCTTCATGGCGATGGCTTGGTGCGACGTGTCTTCGCAGGCGGCGTAGCAGCGACCGCAGCCGATGCAGAGGTCGGGGTTGATCCGGGCCTTGGCGACGTAGTTGAGGTTGAGGTGTGACCAGTCCGAACAGTTGGGGATGGCACGGCCAACGACCGAGGCCACGCTGTCGTGGCCCTTTTCGTCCATCCATTGGCCAAGGCCGGAGATCATTTCCTGCACGATCTTGAAGCCATAGGTCATGGCGGCGGTGCAGACCTGCACATTGCCCGCGCCTAAAGCCAGAAATTCGGCGGCGTCTTTCCACGTGGTGATGCCGCCGATACCGCTGATCGGCAGTTTGGCGGTGACCGGATTGCGGGCGATTTCGGCCACCATGTTCAGCGCGATGGGCTTCACCGCCGGGCCGCAATAACCGCCATGCGCACCCTTGCCGTCGATCGTGGGTTCGGGGGCAAACAGGTCGAGGTTGACGGATGTGATCGAGTTGATGGTGTTGATAAGTGACACTGCATCCGCCCCGCCCCGCCGCGCTGCCTCGGCAGGTTTGCGAATATCGGTTATGTTGGGTGTCAGCTTGACGATGACCGGTAGGCGCGAATGCTGTTTGCACCAACGGGTGACCATTTCGATGTATTCGGGCACTTGACCGACGGCGGAACCCATGCCGCGCTCGCTCATCCCATGCGGGCAGCCGAAATTGAGTTCGATGCCATCGGCGCCGGTTTCTTCGACGAGGGGCAGGATGGCTTTCCACGCCGCTTCTTCGCAGGGCACCATCAGCGACACTACCAAAGCCCGATCCGGCCAGTCGCGTTTGACCGATTTGATCTCGCGCAGGTTCACTTCCAGCGGGCGGTCGGTGATCAGTTCGATGTTGTTTAGGCCCAACAGTCGCCGGTCTGCCCCCCAGATAGCGCCATAACGCGGGCCGTTGACGTTGACGATGGGCGGGCCGGCCTCGCCCAAGGTCTTCCACACCACCCCGCCCCAGCCGGCCTCAAAAGCGCGTCGGACGTTGTATTCCTTGTCGGTTGGAGGGGCGGAGGCGAGCCAGAACGGGTTGGGGGATTTGATACCGACGAAGTTTGAAGTGAGGTTGGCCATGTTATTTTCCCATCAAAACGCGGTGAATATCTTCCGCCGCATCCCGCCCCTGCGCGACAGCGGTGACGGTCAAGTCGTCGCTGCCGGCGGCGCAGTCACCGCCTGCCCAGACTTTGGGCAGCGAGGTGGCACCGTTGGCGGTGACTTTGATTTTGCCGGTTTCAAGAGCGATTCCGGTGTCTTGAACCAATGCTTGCCCAATGGCTTTGAAAACTTGATCGGCTGGTAGTGTGAAGGTTTCGCCGGATTGTGAAAGGTCGGCGCTGGTGAAGCCAAACTCGACGCCGCTGACCGTCCCATTGCCCAGCACTCGCAAAGGCTGGGCATTGTGGATGATGCGCACGCCTTTGGAAGTGGCGAGGTCTTGCTCATAAAGCGAGGCGCTCATCGCTGATTTGCCGCGCCGATAGACGATGGTGACATCCTGCGCCCCCAAAAGTTTGGACTGTATCGCGGCGTCAATCGCCGTCATGCCGCCGCCGATGACGACGACGTTGCGACCGACAGGAAGTTGCGACAAGTCGGTTGCTTGGCGCAGTTCCGCGATGAAATCGACGGCGTTGCGGACGCCTTTCTTGTCTTCGCCATCGGTGCGAAGGGCGTTCACGCCGCCAAGGCCGATGCCGAGGAATACGGCGTCATGGGTCTTTTGCAGGTCAGAAAGCACCAAATCCATGCCCAGTTTTTTGCCAAAATAGGGGGTAATACCCCCGATTTTGAGTAACCAATCGACCTCTTTTTGGGCGAAATCATCGACGGATTTATAGGCGGCGATGCCGAATTCGTTCAGGCCACCTGCCTTTGATTTGGCGTCGAAGAGGTCCACGTCGTGGCCCTTCATTGCTAGTCGGTGCGCGCAAGCAATTCCAGCAGGACCCGCACCGACAACGGCGACTTTCTTGCTCGTCGGTTTCGCGCGGGTGAATGGGTGCGGTTTGGCCATGATCTTGTCGGTGGCAAAGCGTTGCAGGCGGCCAATCTCAACCGGCTTGCCCTCGGCCTTTTCGCGCACACAGGCTTCTTCGCACAAAGTTTCCGTTGGGCAGACGCGGGCGCACATGCCGCCGAGGATGTTTTGCGACAGGATGGTTTTGGCAGCGGATTCGGGCGTTCCGGTGGCGATTTGGCGGATGAACAGCGGGATGTCGATGGAGGTGGGGCAGGCGGTTATGCACGGCGCGTCGTAGCAGAAATAGCAGCGGTCGGAAGCGACCAGTGCCTCGTGGGCATTCAAGGGCGGGTGCAGGTCGGCGAAATTGTCATGCAGCATGGCAGCATCAAGCCTGTGCGCGGCAATTCCGGGCGCAGATGCGTTTGCAGGCATTGTCCTCTCCCATCTTAGATGGTCGTTGCACGAACTCTGCCATAGCCATTAAATTTTATCAAATGGTAAAACTTCTGAATCGACTTGATTGAGGTTTGACCCTTGCCTAACGTGACGCCGCGCTGAACCAATGGTCTGAGACCGGATGGGGGATAGTTTGAGTGACGTCGAAATGCGCACGGTTTTGTGCGACTTGCACCAAGAACTTGGGGCCAAAATGGTGCCGTTTGCCGGGTATTCGATGCCGGTGCAATATCCGCTGGGCGTTTTGAAAGAGCACCTGCATACGCGGGCCGCGGCGGGATTGTTTGACGTATCGCATATGGGGCAGGTGTTGGTGACGCCGGTTTCGGGGCGGATGGAAGATGCGGCTTTGGCGCTGGAAAAGCTGGTACCGGTTGATGTGTTGGCGTTGAAACCGGGGCGGCAAAGGTACGCGTTGTTTACCAATGAAACGGGCGGGATTCTGGACGACCTTATGATCGCCAATATGGGCGATGCGTATTTCGTGGTGGTGAATGCAGGATGCAAAGTCGCCGATATTGCGCATATGCGGGCGCATTTGAGCGACACCTGCGTTGTGACCGAACTGGCCGACCGCGCCTTGTTGGCGCTGCAGGGGCCGCAAGCCGAAGCTGTTTTGACCGCACTGGGCGCGGCTGTTTCGGACATGAAATTCATGGACGTGCGGCGGTTGTCGATTGGCGCTGTCGAAACGATTATTTCGCGGTCCGGTTATTCGGGGGAAGACGGGTTTGAGATTTCGGTTGCCAACCGCGATGCAGTAGCTTTGACACGACGGATTTTGGCGCATTCATCGGTCCAACCGATTGGGTTGGGCGCACGGGATTCGTTGCGTTTGGAAGCTGGGCTTTGCCTTTATGGCCACGATTTGGACGAAGCGACCAATCCGGTTGAGGCAATGTTGGATTGGGCAATTCAAAAATCGCGGCGTTTGGGTGGCGCTCGTGCAGGCGGGTTCCCGGGGGCGGAGGTGATACTGCGCCAGTTGGAACATGGGGCCGCCATCCACCGAGTTGGCTTGTTGCCGGAAGGACGTGCACCGATACGCGAAGGGGCACAATTGTTTGCAACGATGGACGCGCCTACCGCCGTAGGCGAAGTCACGTCGGGTGGGTTTGGACCCAGCCTGAACGCGCCGTTGGCGATGGGTTATTTGCCCGGTGGAATGTCGGAACCCGGCATGCAATTATTCGCCGAAGTGCGGGGCAAGCGTTTGCCGGTTCGGGTTTGCGCAATGCCGTTCGTCACGCCAAATTACAAACGAAGCTGAGGATCAAGAAATGAAATTCACCGAAGAACACGAATGGCTATTGCGCGAAGGCGATCTAGTGGTCGTGGGGATTACCGAACATGCGGCAAACGAATTGGGCGACTTGGTTTTCGTCGAATTGCCCGAGGTGGATACTGCGGTGGTCAAGGATGACCATGTGGTGACGATTGAATCGGTCAAGGCCGCGTCAGACATCCTTGCGCCTTTGGACGGCAAGATCGTCGAGGTCAACGAAGCCGTGGTCAGCAACCCGGCGATGGTCAGCGAAGATGCGCAGGGCAATGGGTGGTTCTTCAAAATGACGGTGGCCGATTGGGCGGCTTATGACGAGTTGATGGATGAGGACGAGTATCTGGAATTGATTGCATGACCTTCGCGCTGACCGACTATCTGCCCTATGATTTTGCCAATCGGCGGCATATTGGCCCTTCGCCAAGCGAAATTGCCGAGATGTTGAAAGTGGTCGGCGCAGATAGTTTGGAGGCATTGATTGATCAAACGATACCAGCTTCCATCCGGCAGAAACAG
Source organism: Oceanomicrobium sp. (assembly GCA_031415055.1). Classification (GTDB taxonomy): domain Bacteria; phylum Pseudomonadota; class Alphaproteobacteria; order Rhodobacterales; family Rhodobacteraceae; genus JANMOK01. The sequence goes on from JANOQZ010000026.1 coordinate 69,941, forward strand.
CCGCTGGATTGGGGTAAAGCCCTGTCGGAACAGGAAGCCCTGTATCGGATGCGCAAGGTGGCCGAACGAAACAAGCCGGTCACCTCGCTGATCGGGCAGGGGTATTACGGCACGGTGACACCGCCGGTTATTCAGCGAAATATCCTCGAAAATCCGGCGTGGTATACGGCCTATACACCTTATCAGCCGGAGATTGCCCAAGGGCGCTTGGAAGCGTTGTTGAACTTTCAGACGATGATTTGTGATTTGACCGGGCTAGAAGTGGCCAATGCCTCGCTGCTGGATGAGGCAACGGCGGCGGCCGAGGCGATGACGATGGCGCAGCGGGTGGCGAAGTCGAAGGCGACGGCGTTTTTTGTGGATGAGTACTGCCATCCGCAGACGATTGCGGTGATCCGAACACGGGCGGAACCGTTGGGGATTGAGGTGGTGGTTGGGGCGGTAGCGGCGCTTGAACCTGGCAAGGTTTTTGGGGCGATATTTCAGTATCCGGGGACGTTTGGCGTTGTTCAAGATTTCTCGGACCATATCGCGGCGCTTCAGGCGGCAAAGGCAATTGGAATTGTCGCCGCAGATCCATTGGCGCTGACCTTGCTGAAATCACCCGGCTCGATGGGGGCGGATATTGCTGTCGGCTCAACCCAGCGTTTCGGCGTGCCTATGGGTTATGGCGGGCCGCATGCGGCCTATCTGGCGACGCGCGACGCGCATAAGCGGGCGATGCCGGGGCGGATTGTCGGGGTGTCAATTGATGCCCGTGGGAACCGAGCTTATCGGTTGAGCCTGCAAACCCGCGAACAGCATATTCGTCGGGAGAAGGCCACATCCAACGTTTGCACGGCGCAGGCTTTGTTGGCGGTGATGGCCTCGATGTATGCGGTGTTCCATGGCCCGGAAGGTCTGAAGGCGATTGCGCAGAGGATACACCGCAAGACCGTTCGGCTGGTGCGGGGGTTGGAAGCGCAGGGGTTTGAGGTTGAAACCAAGGAATTTTTCGACACGGTGACTATCAAAGTTGGGCCGTTGCAGTCGGTGATATTGCATGAGGCAGTGCAGAACGGCGTCAACCTGCGCAAAGTCGGGTCGGACCGCGTCGGCATTTCGGTTGACGAGCGCACGCGCAAAGGCACGATTGAGGCGGTTTGGAAGGCGTTTGGCAGCGAGTTGACGGACGTAGACCTGCACCACGAATATCGGTTGCCAAGTGGATTGCTGCGCGAGGATGAATACCTGACGCATCCGATCTTTCACATGAACCGCGCCGAAGGCGAGATGACGCGGTATATGCGGCGCTTGGCCGACCGAGACTTGGCGCTGGATCGGGCGATGATTCCGCTGGGGTCGTGCACGATGAAGTTGAATGCGACGGCGGAGATGATTCCGGTCACTTGGCCGGAATTCAGCCATGTGCATCCGTTTGCCCCGGCCGATCAGGTCGAGGGTTACGCTGAAGTGATCGCCGATCTGTCGGCGAAACTGTGTCAGGTGACCGGCTATGACGCGATTTCGATGCAGCCTAATTCTGGGGCGCAGGGTGAATATGCGGGGTTGCTGACGATACGCGCCTATCAGCGGGCGCATGCTCAGGGGCATCGGGATGTTTGTTTGATCCCGGTTTCAGCGCATGGCACCAACCCAGCCTCGGCGCAGATGGCGGGAATGGAAGTTGTTGTCGTTGCCTCACGCGATAATGGCGACATCGATCTGGACGATTTCCGCGCCAAGGCCGAGGCGCATTCGGAGCGGCTGGCGGCCTGCATGATCACTTATCCCTCGACGCATGGGGTGTTTGAGGAAACAGTGACCGAGGTCTGTGCGATCACTCACAAACACGGTGGCCAAGTTTACATCGATGGCGCCAATATGAATGCGATGGTTGGGCTGGTGCAACCCGGAGCGATTGGCGGCGATGTCAGCCATCTGAACCTGCACAAGACTTTTTGCATTCCACACGGCGGCGGCGGGCCGGGGATGGGACCGATCGGGGTCAAGGCGCATCTGGCTCCGTTTCTGCCGGGGGATGGGTCGGGTGCGGTTTCGGCTGCGCCGTTTGGATCGCCTTCGCTGCTGCCGATTTCTTGGGCCTATTGTTTGATGATGGGGGGGAAGGGTCTGACACAGGCGACCAAGGTGGCGATATTGAACGCCAATTATATAGCGCGGCGGTTGGATGCGGCATTTCCGGTGCTGTACAAAAACAAGAATGGCCGTGTGGCGCATGAGTGCATTTTGGACACGCGGGTGTTGAAAGAAACTTGCGACGTATCGGTCGATGACATTGCCAAACGGTTGATGGATTGCGGGTTCCATGCGCCAACGATGAGCTGGCCTGTGGCGGGAACCTTGATGGTGGAACCGACCGAAAGCGAGACCAAGGCCGAGATTGATCGGTTCTGCACGGCGATGTTGGCGATAAGGGAAGAAGCGCGGGACATCGAAGAAAAGCGGGCGGATGTGGCGAATAATCCCCTTAAAAACGCCCCGCACACTGTCGAAGATTTGGTCGGTGAATGGGACCGGCCCTATAGCCGCGAGCAAGCCTGTTTTCCGCCCGGCGCGTTTCGGGTGGACAAATATTGGCCGCCCGTTAACCGGATCGACAATGCATACGGCGACCGCAATCTGATCTGCACCTGCCCGCCGTTGGAGGATTATCTGACGGCAGAATAGGTAGGCAGGACACGCGTGCGCCGGTCGCTTCAAAAAAAGATACGCCTACAACCCCTAGGCTGCGGCTTAGTCAGCGGTCAGCGGGCCGCCCAAAAGCGTCATGCCGTGGCGCTCAAAACACGCAGCGATTGCGCTTCTGTCGGGCTGTGCACTTCGCGTCAGCGGTCCGAGTTCTTCATAGAAATGATGGCCACCGCCCGGCACATAGACCACGATCACTTCTGCCGGTTCGCCAGTCAGATTCAGAAAGGCATGCGGCACATCTTTTGGCATCCAAGCAAAGCCACCTTCTTCCAGAATGGCGGTATTCTCGCCGACGCGGACCTTGAAGCGACCTTTCACGACATGGATCGTTTCATCTTGCAGATGGTGGACATGCAGCGGCGGGCCGCCGTGCGGCGCAACTTGCACGATGAAGTAGTCGAGGGCGCCACCGGTATCATTTGCGGTCAGCTTGAAGATCAGGTCGCGGCCGGGACCGGACTGCAGGCGCAGGCCTTCGTCTGCTGCGAGCGCGATCATCGGGGCGGCGGAGGGCGGGGATTGGGTGTCCATTGTCGGCTCCTGTTTGGTGCGGTTTATCGGATCACCATTAGGCCGAGCGAGCCTTGAACGGAACTTGCAATACACGTGCAGGGGATGTGCTAGAATGCACAGCATGGATTGGGATGACATCCGACTGTTTCTTGCGGCTCATCGGGCCGGCTCGACCGCGCAGGCGGCGCAGGCCCTTGGTGTGCAACACACAACGGTGGGCCGAAGGATTGCTAGGCTGGAGTCGGTGCTGGGCGCGAAGCTTTTCATCCGCACGCCCAAGGGGTTGCGACCGACCGAAGTGGCCACAGCAATATTGCCTTTGGCCGAAGAGGCGGAGCGTCAACTTCAGGCGATCAAGCGGCGAATTGCTGGTGTCGACGGGGTGATCGAGGGCAAAGTGCGGCTGACCACATCGGACGCATTCAGCGATTTTCTGGTGCGGCACTTGCCAGCCCTGCACGCACGGCATCCGGGGCTGGCGGTCGAGGTCCACAGTTCAAACCGGATGCTGGACCTTGCAAAGGGCGAGGCGGACATTGCGGTGCGAATGATGGCTGCCGGGCAAAGCGACCTGACCTGCCGCAGAATAGGCACTGGGGCCTGGTCGCTTTATGCAGCAGAAAGTTACTTGGCGAAACAAAAGCGGCCGCCGTCGCTTGCCGACCTGTCCGGGCAGGAGGTGGTGGGCTTCGATGAGACCCTGAAAAGCTCGCCCGGCGCGGTTTGGTTGGCGACCTATGCAGGCGGTGCGCATGTGGCGTTTCGCGGCAATTCCATCGGCGCGGTGATGCGGGCGGCGGTGGTGGGGATGGGGCTGGCAATGCTCCCCTGCTTTATGGCTGCGGGCGAGCCAAGCCTGCGTCGCATCGTGCCGGACCTGGCGGTGACACGCGGGATTTTTGTGGTTTTTCACCCGGAACTGGGGAAAGCAGCGCGGATCCGGGCGGTTGTGGAGTTTCTGGCTCAGATGATCCGCGAGGAGGCGGGGTTGCTAGATGGGACGAGGTGAGGTGGACAAATTTTTGCCGCCGGTCTATCGGAACGACAACGCCGATGACGACCGGAACTTGGTCTGCACGTGCCCGCCAGTAGAAGATTATCGTAGCGCAGCCGAATAGCTATTCTGGCACGTCCAGAAATTGCAATTCTGCAGCGCTCTTGCCGGCGATTGTTTCGATCAGCGCACGGGCAAGAAAGTTGCCAGCCTTGCGGAAATCTTCGTTGATCACAAAAATTTCCGGGCGTACGCGGCGGATTAGTTCGGCGGAATGTTTGGTGACCAGATCAACATCGACACCAACTTTCAGTCCGGCGTTTTCAATGGCCACAGCCGCCGTCAACGCGGAGGATACATTGCCACAAATGATACCATCGGGGCGGTGCTTGGAATGCATGAGACGCTCAATCTCGGAATGGATCGTGTCCAGCGGGTCGTCGATGGTGAGCGAGCGGATCGGAATTTCGAGCAGTTCAAACTTTTCCATCGCATCGACAAAACCCTTTATCATGTGCTGGGAATAAAAATACGTCGAAGGCGGGGCGATCAGCGAAATGCGGGTTCGACCGCGTGCATGCAATTGTTCGACACCTATGCGGGCGAAGGTTTCGTTGTCAAAATCAAAATAGGGATGCACCGGACCAAGCCCGGTTCGACCGTGCGTTGCAACTGGAAAACCGCGATCCAGCAAATACTGCACGCGCGGGTCATTTTCGCGGGTTGACGACAGAATGATGCCGTCGGCGGACTCCGTTTCAACGACGTATCGCACCGGATCAAGGGGATCTTTGATGCGGTCATAGGGGGTGACGATAAGATGATAGCCGGTGTCGGCCAAAGCCTCGGAAACGCCCAAGACCATTTGCGTGGTCAGGCCAAGAATTTCTTCGTCGAGGCTTAGGATCAGGCTGATGACATTGGTCTTGCCGGTGCGCAAACGGACACCTGCGCGGTTGGGGCGATAGCCAATTTGATCGGCAACCAATCGCACGCGTTTTTTGGTATCGGCACCAATATCGGGCGCATCATTCAAGGCGCGCGAAACGGTGGTAATCCCAAGGCCGGTCATATAGGCGATGGTTTTCAGCGTTGGTCGCGTCGGTCGGTGGCCGTCCAAAACGGGGGCGTCAACGCGGGGGGCTCGGGTTTCATCGTCGGCCATGGCCATGGATTCAGCTTTGTTGTTCACAATGATTCTGCCAGCGTTGCACATTGCATGGCGTTCAGGAAGAAAATACTGCAACGTTTCAGATTATAGTTTTCTGCAAACGTTTCGGAAAAATATCTGCCATTGACAAATCGCCGCTTGGGAATGCGAGACGAGCACTGCTTTGGGTCATCCACAAAACCTGCAAAGGCTAACATACTGACAAATATATGTTTATCGCAATGCAGCACATCTGTGTTCGCAAGCGCAGCAATTTTTTCCACGAAAATGACCAAGGATAAAAGATTTGATTTTGCACAGATGATTCAAGTGTTGCAATTTTGGCAACCCTGAATTAGCGTTCCGCGCTATAACGATATAGCTAGGGAGAAGCTCAATGAAATTCCGTTCTGTGGCAGCCGTATTGGCCGCTACCGTAGCACTGCCCTTTTCGGTCGCCAACGCTGCCGATTTGGAAGTAACCCATTGGTGGACATCCGGCGGCGAAGCTGCTGCCGTTGCTGAATTCGCCAAGGCATTCGATGCCACCGGCAACCACTGGGTTGACGGCGCCATTGCCGGTTCGGGCGACGTTGCCCGTCCGATCATCATTAGCCGGATCATGGGCGGCAACCCGATGGGCGCCACCCAGTTGAACCCCGGCAAAGATGCCGATGATCTGATCGCCGCTGGCCTGATGCTGGACCTGACCGACCTTGCCACGGCGGAGGACTGGGCCAATATCCTGCGTCCGAAATCGCAGATGGAATCCTGCACCAAGGACGGTCGAGTCTATTGCGTTCCGGTCAACCTGCACTCGGCGCAGTGGATGTGGACCAACCGGCACGTCTATGAAGATGCTGGTATCGCGCCGCCAACGAACTGGAACGAGATGATCGCTGCCGCACCGGCGCTGCAGGCCAAGGGCATCATTCCGCTGTCGATTTCCACCGGCTGGACCGTTCGCTTGTTGACGGAAGATCTGACAGTGGCGATCGCGGGCACCGACAATTTCGTTGCGGTTTACAAAGATCGCAACCTCGACATCGCGGCTGGTCCGGAAATGGCCAAAGTGTTCGCAGCGATTGATGATGCGCGCAAAATTATTGACCCGAAGACCGTGTTGCCGCAGTGGAACGAGGCTGTCGGGCTGGTGATCAGTGGTAAAGCGGGGGCCAACGTCATGGGTGACTGGGCTGGCGGCGAATTTGCCGTGGCCGGCATGGTTGCAGGCGTCGATTATGACTGCTTGCCGGGCCTTGGACTGTCGTCGGTGCTGGATACCGGCGGTGACGTGTTCTACTTCCCGAAGAACGAAGACCCGGAAGTGACGAAAGCCCAGCTGTTGCTGGCCTCGACCTTGGTAACGAAGGAAGTTCAGGTGGCGTTCAACCTGAAAAAAGGCTCGCTACCGATGCGGGCTGACGTTGACCTGTCGGCGGCCAACGACTGCATGAAGAAGGGTCTCGCCATTCTTGATGACCCGAATGGGGTAAAGGTTCCAGGCCCGGTTCAGATGATCGACCGCGACTCGCTGAACCAGATCGGCGACGTGATGTCCGAATTCTTTTCCGACCTGTCCATAACCCCGGAAGCGGCGCAGGCCCAGTTCGTTGACATCATTGCGAACGCTCCCAAGGGTTAATCTTTGACCTGATTGCCCAACTGTTTCGGCCCGGTTCAATTGCCGGGCCGAAATTTACCGGCCTCGGCCAATTCGGGAGTGTTGACAACCATGAACAGGCCGAATCCACTATTCCGGAATCTGAGTTCCAAAATCGCCGCTTTGCCGATGATGTTGATAGTGTTGGTCGTCTTCATCGGCGGCACCATCTGGACGGTTGCCTCGTCCTTCACTGACATCAGGACCCTGCCCGTCTTCACGCCTAGGGAGTTCTATGAACATTGGGATGGATGGGGGCAGTATGTGCGGCTGTGGAATACGCCGCGCTGGATCATCTCGATCACCAATCTGGCGATCTATGGAACACTCTTTACCTCGTGTGCCTTTGCCATCGGCTTTACCCTAGCGGTGTTTATGGATCAGCGTATCCGGCTTGAGGGCGTGTTTCGGACCATTTATCTGTATCCCTTTGCCCTTTCTTTCATCGTGACCGGCCACGTCTGGGCCTGGATCATGAACCCGGCGTTCGGGCTGGAGGCGACGGTGCGCGGGCTGGGTTGGGAAAGCTTTTCCTTCGACTGGCTGACCAACCGCGAGATGTCGATCTATGCGGTGGTGATCGCAGGATTGTGGCAGGGCTCCGGTCTCGTTATGGCCCTGATGCTGGCTGGGTTGCGTGGCATCGACGATGAAATCTGGCGCGCGGCGCGGGTCGACGGCATCCCGAAATGGCGCACCTATATACAGATTGTCATCCCGATGATGCGTCCGGTGCTGATCACCACGCTGGTGATTGTCGCCTCGGGTGCAGTGCGCATCTATGATCTTGTCGTCGGCCTGACGCAGGGTGGGCCGGGTCTGTCGTCGCAGGTGCCATCGATGTACATTTATGAGAAATTGTTCGTGGGGGGGTTGTCGCAAGGTGCGGCCGCATCGTCGATGCTGCTGCTGGCGACCTCGATCATCCTGATCCCGTGGATCATGGTCGAATTCGGCAAGAAACAAGGGAACTGAAACAAAATGGCTAGCCAAGTCGCGAACAACGTCCAGCCATCGGGTGCCAAGCCAAAACCGTTTCTGGCGCCGGGCAGGTTTTTAATCTATTCGGTGCTGGTCCTGACGTCGCTTTATTATCTGGTCCCTCTTTACGTCATGATCATAACATCGCTGAAAGATTTAGACGCGATCCGATATGGCAACATCTTTATCCCGACCGCACATCCGACATTCGAACCTTGGGTCAAAGCATGGTCTGAAGCATGCACGGGTCTGAAGTGCACTGGATTGGCGCCGGGCTTTCTGAATTCGGTCTACATTACGATTCCAAGCGTAATTGTTTCGATCACCGTGGCCTCGCTATCGGGCTATTCGCTGGAGAATTGGCCGTTCAAGTTTTCCGAGGTGTTCTTCACGGTGCTTCTGGTCGGCTCGTTCATTCCCTATCAGGTGTTCTTGTATCCACTTGTGATCATCACAAGGGAGATGGGAATCTATTCGACACTTTGGGCCGTGATTTTCGTGCATACCGTGTTTGGCCTGCCGATCCTGACGCTGCTGTTTCGCAACTATTTCGCCTCGCTGCCCGAAGAGTTGTTTAAGGCGGCACGGGTGGATGGTGCAGGTTACTGGCGCATCTTCGCACAAGTGATGGCACCAATGTCGGTCCCGATCTTCACTGTGGCGGTGATCCTGCAGGTCACCGGCATCTGGAACGACTTTCTGTTCGGGGTGATCTACGCCGGGCCGACCAACTATCCGATGACCGTGCAGTTGAACAACATCGTCAACTCGTTGCAGGGGGTGAAGGAATACAACGTGGACATGGCCGCAACGATCCTTACCGGCCTGGTTCCACTGACCATCTACTTCGTTTCTGGAAAATATTTCGTGCGCGGCATTGCAGCCGGCGCCGTCAAGGGCTGATCCAATGAACAAAATTTCTGTCGCCGTCAAAGACCTCACGCTGAATTTCGGCGCCACGTCCGTGCTGAAAAAGCTGAACCTTGAGGTTGAGGAAGGCGAGTTCATCGTCCTGCTCGGGCCTTCGGGTTGTGGTAAGTCCACGCTGTTGAACTGTATTGCTGGCCTTCTGGAAATCAGCGAGGGTCAGATTTTCATCAAGGAAAAGAACGTCACTTGGGCCGAACCTTCGGACCGGGGCATTGGTATGGTGTTCCAATCCTACGCGCTTTATCCCCAAATGACGGTGAAAGGAAACCTGAGTTTTGGTTTGCGCATTGCCGGGTTGAAGAAGGCTGACATCGAAGCACGCGTAGCGCGCGCTTCCGAGATTTTGCAAATCGGCCCCTTGCTGGACCGTAAGCCGGGTGCCCTTTCGGGCGGCCAGCGGCAGCGGGTGGCAATTGGTCGGGCATTGGTGCGCGATGTGGATGTTTTCCTGTTTGACGAGCCTTTGTCCAACTTGGATGCCAAGTTGCGTTCTGAATTGCGCGTGGAAATCAAGCGCCTGCATGAGCGTTTGAACAACACGATGATCTATGTGACGCATGACCAAATCGAAGCACTGACTTTGGCAGATCGGATTGCGATTATGAAAAGCGGGGTGATCCAGCAATTGGATGCACCGCTGACCATTTATAACAAGCCGGTTAATCTGTATGTCGCCGGTTTCATCGGATCACCGGCAATGAACATCATGCGCGGCACGATCTCGACTTCTGGCAAAGGGGCCAGTTTTGTGACCAATGGCGTATCAATTTCGCTGGCGGATTATGAGACTGAAAACACCTATACCCATGGGCAAGAGGTCATTCTGGGTGTGCGGCCCGAGCATATCATACCGGGTGCAAAAGATGGCGTTGACGCTGAAATCGAACTTGAAGAACCAATGGGGGCGGATAGCCTTATTTGGCTGAAAATTGCCGGCCAGTCAATCTCAGCACGCGTTGCTTCGGATCATAGTTTCAAAAAAGGCGAGACCTATAAAGTTTTCCTGAACATGAAACTGGCGTCGTTGTTTGACGGAAAAACCGAAGAACGAATCTAAGTCGCTTCACTTTGGGGCTGTCCCCGAAATGGGCCAGAAATACGACTCGCGTGAAAGCTGAAGCTATGTCGGATGCCGCAATTTCGCTTGCTGGGACCTGGAATCTGCGCGATTCTGCGGGCGAATATCCCTGTGAAATGGCGATTCCGGGCGAAGTGATTTCGGCGTTGTTTGAGGCGAAACTAATTCCCGACCCGTATTGGGGCCGCAACGAATACGACTTGCGTTGGATAACGGAGCGCGAATGGGCCATTTCGCGGAATATTAACGTTCCAGAAAATGCCGCTGCGCAGGATTGGTGCTTGGATATTTCGGCGCTGGATAGGGTGGCGCAGGTTTTGGTCAACGGCACATTGGTGTTGTCGGCGGCAAATTCGTTTCGGCGTTTCAAGCCGAAAGTCGCTTTGAAACCCGGCGCGAACGCCATCGAAATTCGGTTCTTGTCCAACACCAAAGCGGCGAATGAACTGCAGGCGGCGCAGCCGTTTCGCGTGCCCTTTCACGCGGGAAATTGCCCGATCCCAAACGGCAATATGCTGCGCAAAGCGCAGTGCGATTTTGGCTGGGATTGGAACGTGGCACTGATGCCTTGCGGTATCTATGAGGCACCGATGTTGCGCGTTGCTTCGAGCAGCGAAATTGGCGGCGTTTCAGCTGCGCAGAAGCATACCAAGGGTGCGGTTGTCGTTGACGTTTCGTCGGAAGTGTCCGGAGCCGTGGCCGCTTTCACCGTCACTTTGGGCGAGCAGAAAGTATCGGGGAGGGGTCCTGTCAAAGCGAGTTTCACCATTCAATCCCCCGAACTTTGGTGGCCGAATGGATCGGGAAACCAACCGCTGCACGATTTGACCGTGCAAGTCGGCGATCAGATTGAACATCGACGCATTGGGCTGCGCTCAATGGAGTTGATCTCGCACCCCGATGACATTGGCCGAAATTTCAAATTCCGTGTCAATGGCCACGACATCTTTTGCCGAGGGGCAAATTGGATTCCGGCGGATGCCTTGGCGGGTCGGATCACGCCCGAAAAGACCCGTGACCTGCTGCAATCGGCGGTGGACGCCAATATGAATATGATCCGCGTTTGGGGCGGTGGGCGGTATGAGGCGGATTGGTTTTATGATTTGTCCGATGAGTTGGGCATCATGGTCTGGCAAGATTTCATGTTTTCCTGTGCGCTTTATCCGGCGACCTCGGCGTTTTTAGCAGATGTAGACATTGAAGTGCGCGAGCAAGTGACCCGGCTGGATCACCATGCCTGTATGGCGGTTTGGTGTGGCGACAACGAATTGTTGGGCGCGCTGACTTGGTTTGAGGAAAGCCGCAACAACCGCGACCGCTATTTGGTGGCCTATGACCGATTGAACCGAACCTTGGAAACGGCGCTGAAACAGACGGTGCCACATGCCAATTGGTGGCCGTCAAGCCCGTCGCCGGGACCGCTGAGTTTCGGCGACGCCTGGCATGACGATACGTCGGGGGACATGCACTTTTGGTCGGTCTGGCACGAGGGTAAGAACTTTGATCATTACCGCAATGCAAACCCTCGGTTTTGTTCAGAATTCGGCTTTCAATCCTACCCTTCCATGGACGTGATCCGCGCATTTGCTGACCCTGAAGATATGAACATTTCATCGCAAGTGATGGAAAGCCATCAAAAGAACAAAGGTGGCAATGCGCGGATTGCGGAAACCATGTTTCGCTATTTCCGCTTTCCCAAGGATTTTGAGAATTTCGTCTATCTCAGCCAGGTGCAGCAGGGTTTGGCTATTCGCACGGCGATGGAATATTGGCGCAGCTTGAAACCGCATTGCATGGGAGCGTTGTACTGGCAATTGAACGACACTTGGCCGGTGGCGAGTTGGTCGAGCCTAAATCATGGTGGCGGTTGGAAGGCTTTGCACCATATGGCAAAGCGGTTCTTCGCGCCGGTCACCGTTTCGGTAATTCCCGACAAAAACGCTGGCTTGGCAATCAATTCGGTCAACGATACGCTGTTAGAAGTGAGTGTTTCGGTGACGGTTTTTGCCGTCGAAATGGGGGGTAATACACATGAAATCGGCCATGCGGAGGGGGTAGTCGGACCAGATACGGCGACGACATTGTTGGAACTGGACGCCAATACATTACCCGTTGGTCTGTTACTTGCCTATGTATGGCAAGCATCCGACGGGACGCGCGGCGGTGACCATTATTCGAGCCTTCCTTACAAGGAATTGAAATTGGAAAACCCGAATGTGCGGCTTGGCAAAAGCGTGGAAGGCGGCGGCGTCAAATTGACATTGGAAGTGGAAAAGCTGGCGTTGTTCGTCACTGTCGAGGCGCAGGTGCCGGGGCGGTTTTCCAACAATTGTCTGACGCTTTTTCCCGGCACGCCCGCCACGATTACCTTCACGCCCAAGTCTGGATCGGCACAGGAAGCTGCCGAAGGGTTGATCACGCGCGACCCTTATTCATCTTCGCATTAGGAGCCATTCAATGGACCGTTCCGACGTCAACCAAATCATCCGCGACAGCGACGCGTTCATTCGCAAACACGGCTTTGCCTTACCGCCCTTTGCCTATTGGACACCTGAGGAAATGAAGACGCGGGTCAAGTCAGATTCAGGCGTCATCCATGCCAACCGGATGGGCTGGGACATCACCGATTATGGGCAGGAAAAATTTGCCGACTTAGGTCTTTTCCTGTTCACCACGCGCAACGGTGAGGCGGCGAACCTGATCAAGGGCATGGGGATGCTCTATGCGGAAAAGATCATGATATCGCGCAAGAACCAAGTGGCCCCGCTGCACCGGCACGTGTTCAAGACCGAGGATATTATCAATCGCGGCGGTGGTAAGCTGGTGATTGAGTTGTTCACCGCCTCGTCGGACGGGGGTATTGATCGTGACAGCGACGTGCAGGTTTCAACGGATGGGCGTTTGCGGACATTGAAAGCGGGCACACACTTGGCGCTGAGCCCCGGCGAAAGCGTAACTTTGATGCCCGGCGACTGGCACGCGTTTTGGGGCGAAGGGGCCGACACGCTGATTGGCGAGGTTTCGACCGTGAATGATGATCTGACCGACAATATTTTCTTTGATCCGGTAGGGCGGTTTTCAAAGGTTACCGAGAATGAAGCACCGCTGCATTTGCTTGTGGCCGATTATGACACTTGGCTGGCCTGAGGGGCCAAAAGGAGAGACATGACAAAATTTTCATACCAACTCTACAGCTCGCGCAATTTTCCGCCGCTGGTGGATACGTTGGCGATGGTGGCCAAAGCAGGCTATGCGCAGGTTGAGGGTTACGGCGCGCTTTACGCCAACCCGAAACTTGTGGGCGAATTGAAGGCGCATTTGGCGCAAACCGGGTTGCAGATGGCGTCGGGGCATTTTTCGCTCGATCAATTGTCCAACGATCCGGCGACGGTTCTGGATATTGCCAAGACGTTTGCAATGACCTCGATCTACTGCCCGCATGTTGGATCGGATCAGCGGCCAAGCGATGCCAAAGGCTGGGTCGAGTTTGGCAAGAGCTTGCAGAAAGTCGGCCAGCCTTATCGTGACTCTGGGTATGATTTTGGCTGGCACAACCATGATTTCGAATTCGTGGCGCTGCCCGATGGGTCTTTCCCGCAAGAACGTATTTTCGAGGGCGGCCCTGACTTGAGTTGGGAAGGCGATATCGCTTGGGTGGTCAAAGGCGGCGGTGATCCAATTGCTTGGATCAATAAATTCGCAGACCGCATCACGGCGGTGCATGTGAAAGACATAGCGCTTGTGGGCGAGAATGCTGATGAAGACGGTTGGGCCGATGTTGGGCACGGCACGATGGATTGGAAAACCATTATGGCGGCGGCGCGTCATGCGGGTGTATCGCTGTTTGTGATGGAGCACGACAACCCAAGCGACCATCAAAGATTTGCGACGCGTTCCATCGCCGCCGCTAACAAGTTCTGAGGGAAAAATCATGGCAAAGACACTCGGCGTCGGCATCATAGGATGCGGCAATATTTCGACCTCATATCTCAAACTCGCGCCGCTGTTCCGTGGCTTGGAAGTGCGGGCGGTGGCGGACATCAATCTTGATGCCGCAAAAGCGCGGGCGACGGAATACAACACCAGGGCGCAGAGCGTGGATGATATTCTTGCCAACAAGGACATCGACGTGATCGTCAACCTGACGATTCCGGATGCGCACTATCCGGTGTCCAAAAGCATCGTTGAGGCGGGCAAGCACGCCTATTCGGAAAAGCCCTTGGTTTTGACCCTGGAAGAAGGCAGCGCGCTGAAAGCAGCCGCCAACAAGAACGGCGTGCGGGTTGGATGTGCGCCCGATACGTTCCTTGGCGGTTCGCATCAGCAGGCGCGCGCACTTCTGGACGAGGGACGGGTCGGTGACATCATCGCCGGTGCTGCCGCCGTGCAGAACCACGGGATGGAAGCCTGGCATCCCAACCCCGACTTCTTCTTTCTGCCCGGCGGTGGCCCGATGCTGGACCTCGGGCCCTATTACGTGGCGAACCTGATCAACCTGCTGGGCCCGGTCAAGCGCGTCGCCGCGCTGACTTCGGCCCCGGAAAAGGAGCGCACCATCGGCAATGGCGCGCGGCTGGGCCAAAAGGTGCCGGTCAAGACGCCGACCAATATCCATGCCCTGCTGGAATTCGCCAACGGTGCAACGATTCAGCTGTCAACCAGCTGGGACGTCTGGCATCACAAGCGCAACCACTTCGAACTCTACGGCACCGAAGGCACGCTTTACGTCCCCGACCCGAACTTTTTCGGCGGCGCAGTCGAAGTCGGCGGCAAGGATGGCAGCCTGACCAAGATCGAGCCGTGGGACCACCCGTTCGGCAAGAACAATCAAGAACATCCAAAGGCCGGAGCATTGGCCAACTACCGCACAGCCGGACTGGCCGACATGGCGGTGGCGATTTTGGAAGGGCGCGACAATCGTTGCTCGCTTGAGCGGACATTGCACGGCGTTGACGTGATGACTTCGATCCTCAAATCGGGCGAGACGGGCAAGTTTGTTGACTTGACGACGACCTGCACCCGACCGGCAGCTTTGGGCATTGCCGAGGCGAAAGCACTGTTGATCTAATAAAATTGCGGCTCGGGCGAAACCCCGGGCCGCCCTTTTTTGGGAGGCTGCCTTGACCTATAGTCCCAGTGCCGACCGCTATTCGAATATGAAATACCGCCGCTGCGGCAAAAGTGGGCTGATGTTGCCGGCAATCTCGCTGGGGCTATGGCATAATTTCGGCTGGGATACGCCCCACGAGGTGAAGCAAGCGATTGTACATACGGCTTTTGACCACGGCATCACCCATTTCGATTTGGCCAACAATTATGGACCGCCGGCCGGTTCCGCCGAGAACGCTTTTGGCCAGATATTGCGTGAAGATTTCCGTGATATTCGTGACGAAATCATCATTTCGTCCAAGGCCGGGTATTTCATGTGGGACGGGCCTTATGGCGAATGGGGCAGCCGGAAGAGTTTGATAGCGTCTTGTGACCGATCGTTGAAACGGATGGGGCTGGATTACGTCGATATTTTTTATTCGCACCGGTTTGATCCAAGCACGCCTTTGGAAGAAACCATGGGTGCATTGGACCATATTGTGCGGTCTGGCCGGGCGCTTTACGTGGGGATTTCGTCGTATAATTCGCAGCGAACCCGCGAGGCGGCGGCGATTCTGAAGGAATTAGGAACGCCCTGCATCATCCATCAACCGAGTTATTCGATGATCAATCGTTGGGTCGAGGATGACGGGCTGAAGGACACGTTGAAGGAATTGGGGATTGGTTCGATTGCGTTTTCGCCCTTGGCGCAGGGTATGCTGACCGACAAGTATCTCAAGGGCCTGCCCCAAGGCAGCCGGGCGACGCAGGGCAAATCGCTGAATCCGGCGATGCTGGATGAAAAGGTGGTCAAGAACATTCAGGCCTTGAACAAGATTGCCAAGGGACGTGGGCAGACTCTGGCGCAGATGGCGCTGGCTTGGGTGCTGCGCGAAGGGGGAATTACCACGGCGCTGATCGGGGCCAGCAAGCCGCAACAGGTGATTGATTGTGTCGGTGCGGTCGATAATCTGGAGTTTAGCGCTTCCGAATTGGCGGATATTGACCGTTATGCTTCCGAGGCCGACATCAACCTTTGGGCGGCGTCAGCCGAACGCAAAGGGCCGGAGCGTAAGAAGAAGAAATAGGGCATTTGCCCAACACGACAGAGCATTCGGAGGATTAAATGGCGACCAATATCAAAGGACCGGCGATTTTTCTGGCACAGTTTGCCGGTGACAAAAAACCGTTCGATAACCTGAAAAACATCACCAAATGGGCGGCTGGATTGGGGTATAAAGGGGTGCAGATCCCGACCTTTGTCGGGTCGCTGTTTGATCTGGACAAGGCGGGAACGTCGAAAACCTATTGCGACGAGATCAAGGGGATTTGTGCGGATTCCGGCGTCGAGATCACCGAACTTTCCACCCATTTGCAGGGCCAGTTGGTGGCGGTGCATCCGGCGTATGACAGCCAGATGGATGCCTTTGCAGCACCCCATGTGCGCGGCAAGCCGAAAGAGCGGCAGAAATGGGCCGTCGATCAGATGCTGAAGGCGGCGAAGGCGAGCGAATATTTGGGGCTGAAAACCTCGGTTTCCTTCACCGGATCGCTGGCGTTTCCCTATTTGTATCCGTTCCCCCAACGTCCGGCTGGGTTGGTGGAAGAAGCGTTTGCCGAACTGGGCAAACGATGGAAGCCGATCTTGAACGCTTACGAGGACGCGGGATGCGATATTGGCTATGAGATTCACCCCGGCGAGGATGTGTTTGACGGGGCGACATTCGAGATGTTTTTGGCCGCGGTGAAAGGGCACAAGCGCTGCAAGATCAACTATGATCCTTCGCATTTCCTGCTGCAGCAGTTGGATTATCTTGCGTTCATCGACATCTACCACGAACGCATCTGCGCCTATCATGTGAAGGATGCCGAGTTTAATCCTGATGGGCGGCAGGGGGTCTATTCGGGCTATCAAAGCTGGACCAACCGGGCGGGACGGTTTCGTAGCTTGGGTGATGGCCAGGTAGATTTCGCCGGGATTTTCTCGAAACTGGCACAGTATAATTACGATTCATGGGCGGTTCTGGAATGGGAATGCTGCCTGAAGTCGCCAGATCAGGGAGCCGCTGAAGGGGCACCGTTCATCGAAAACCATATCATCCAGGTGACCGACAGGGCGTTTGACGATTTTGTCGGTGGCACGACCGACAAGGCGGCTTTGCGCAAGATGATGGGCATTCGGTAATAGGAGCAACAGAAATGGTCAGCGGAAAATTCACCAAGAACAGCGGCGGCCCGATCCGGTTGGGTATGGTTGGCGGCGGGCAGGGAGCGTTTATCGGCGGCGTGCACCGGATCGCGGCGCGGATTGATGGCGAGTATCAATTGGTGGCGGGGGCGTTATCGTCTGATCCGGCGAGGGCTTTGGCTTCAGCGCGGGATTTGGGCATCGCGGATGATCGGTCTTATGCGTCGTATGCCGATATGGCCAAGGCCGAAGCGAAGCGGCCGGATGGTATTGAAGTTGTCGCAATCGTGACGCCCAACCACATGCATTTTGGCCCCGCCAAGGCGTTTCTGGAAGCGGGTATCCATGTGATCTGCGACAAGCCGCTGACCGCGACTTTGGAAGACGCTTTGAAGCTGGGCAAAATTGCCTCCAAGTCCAAGGCGTTGTTTGTTTTGACGCATAATTACACTGGCTATCCGATGATCCGCCAAGCGCAGGAGATGGTGCAAAAGGGTAAGCTGGGCGACATTCGGTTGGTGCAGGCCGAATATCCGCAAGATTGGTTGACCGAGAATATCGAGAAAACCGGGCAGAAACAGGCGGATTGGCGGACTGATCCGAAACGCACCGG
>JANOQZ010000027.1:0-8570 GCA_031415055.1 Oceanomicrobium sp.
TCGCGGCGATCCCGGCCTTTTTCTTCTCTTGCCATTCCGTCTCTCCTTAGAAGTTCAATCCGCCCTCACGCGCGGCGTCGGCCAAAGCCTTCACCCGCCCGTGGAACAGAAATCCGCCGCGGTCGAAATACACATCGGTCACGCCAGCTTTTTTGGCACGAGACGCGATTTCCGCACCAATTTTTGCGGCGGCAGCAACGTTGTTCTTGCCAACCAGTCCCAACTCTTTTTCCAAGGTCGAGGCAGCGGCCAGCGTTACGCCCTTCACATCGTCGATCAACTGGACCGAGATGTTCTTGGACGAGCGATGCACGCTTAAACGCGGACGGCCGTGGGCCATCTTGCGCAGTTTGTTCCGGACGCGCAGGCGGCGCTTGAGGAACAATTCTCGTTTTTTGTTCGCCATGATTTTGCGCTCCTACTTCTTCTTCCCTTCCTTGCGGAAGATAAATTCACCTTTGTACTTGATGCCCTTGCCCTTGTAAGGCTCGGGCTTGCGCCATTCGCGGATATTCGCGGCGACTTGACCGACAATCTGCTGGTCCATGCCTTCGATGGTTATTTCCGTCGGCTTTGACGAAGTAATCGTCACGCTGTCGGGAATGTCAAAATCAACGTCGTGGCTGTAGCCCAACGCCAGTTTCAACACTTTGCCCTGAATGAAGGCACGATAGCCAACGCCGGTGATTTCAAGCTCTTTCTTGAAGCCGGTTGTCACACCCGTAACCAAATTGGCCACCTGCGTGCGCGACATGCCCCATTGCTGGCGAGCACGTTTGGAAGTGCCACGCGGGGTCACATGCACCGCGTTGTCTTCCAGTTTCACGTTGATGTCGTCGGTTGCCTTGAACGAGCGCGCGCCTTTCGGGCCCTTGACCTCGATGGTCTGGCCGGAAACCGACGCGGTTACACCGCTGGGCAGGGGAACGGGTTTTTTGCCGATGCGAGACATGCTTTCCCCTTCCTTAGAACACGGTGCACAGAACTTCGCCGCCGACATTGTCGACCCGAGCCTGTGCATCTGACATAACGCCCTTTGGCGTCGAGACGATTGCAACCCCAAGGCCCTGACGGACCGCCGGGATTTCTTTGACACCTGCGTAAACGCGGCGGCCGGGCGTGGAAACCCGCCGCAACTCGCGGATCACCGGCGTGCCATCAAAGTATTTCAACTCGATGTTCAACTCCGGATGACCGTCCTTGCCGGTCTGCTCTGCATAGCCACGGATATAGCCTTCTGCCTTCAGCACATCCAAAACCCAAGCGCGCAGTTTGGATGCGGGCGAAAGCACGGAAGTGCGGCCACGCATCTGAGCATTGCGGATGCGGGTTAGCATGTCGCCGAGGGGATCGTTCATTGCCATGATATTCCCTCCTTACCAGCTTGACTTGACCATGCCGGGGATTTCGCCTTTGGAGGCGTAATCACGCAGCGCGATACGGGACATTTTGAGTTTGCGGTAATACGATTTCGGACGACCCGTCACCAAACAGCGGCTGTGCAGCCGCGTTGCCGACGAGTTGCGCGGTAGAGCCGCCAGTTTGATGCGCGCCTTGAACCGCTCTTCCATCGGCAGCGCTTGGTTGGCGGCAATCACCTTCAACGCAGCGCGTTTGGCAGCAAATTTCGCTACCAATTTCACCCGGCGTTTCTGGCGTTCGATCATAGAAGTTTTAGCCATGTCTGTTCTCTCCTCGCGCCGGTCAGTTCGTGAAAGGCAGGTTGAATTTGGTCAACAATGCCTTCGCTTCCGCGTCTGACTTCGCGGTGGTGCAGATTACGATGTCCATGCCCCAAACCTGATCGACCTTGTCAAATTCGATCTCGGGAAACACGATATGTTCTTTCAGGCCCAGCGCGTAATTGCCGCGGCCATCAAAGCTTTTGGAACTTAAGCCACGAAAGTCGCGGACACGCGGCATCGCCACGGTGACAAGGCGGTCAAGGAAATCGTACATCCGGTCGCCGCGCAGCGTCACTTTCACGCCCAAAGGCATGAATTCGCGCACTTTGAAACCAGCAATGGATTTTTTCGCTTTGGTGATGACCGGCTTTTGACCAGCAATCAGGCGCAAATCGTCATGCGCCGATTTCACCTTCTTGGTGTCATTCACCGCTTCGCCGACACCCATGTTCAGCACGATTTTATCGAGCTTGGGGATCATCATATCGTTCTTATAGCCGAACTCTTCTTTCAGAGCCGCGCGGTATGTCGCTTTGTAAGCGTCTTTCAGACGTGGCGAATATTCAGCCATTGATCGTCTCCCCAGATTTCTTGGCGTAACGCACCTTCTTGTCGCCTTCCATCCGGAAGCCAACGCGGGTTGCTTCACCGGTTTTCGGATCCTGAATGGCAAGGTTGGACAATTGAATTGCAGCGGCTTGTGGCACGCGGCCACCCTGCGATGTCTGGCTTTGTTTGGTATGGCGGATTGCCATATTCACGCCTTCGACGATCGCCTTGTTTTCGGTCGGCATCACCTTGGTGATCTCGCCCTTTTTGCCTTTGTCCTTACCGGTCAGGACGATCACTTTATCGCCCTTTTTCAACTTGGCAGCCATCACAACACCTCCGGCGCAAGCGAGATGATTTTCATGAAATTCTTCGCCCGCAGCTCGCGCACGACCGGCCCAAAAATACGGGTGCCGATCGGCTCGTTCTGGTTGTTCAGAATGACGGCAGCGTTGCGGTCAAAACGAATGGCGGTGCCGTCTTCGCGGAACACTTCTTTGGCGGTGCGAACGACAACGGCTTTGCGCACGTCACCTTTTTTCACCCGACCGCGTGGAATGGCTTCTTTGACGGAGACAACGATAATATCGCCTACCGAGGCGTATCGTCGTGCAGCACCGCCGAGGACCTTGATGCACTGAACCCGGCGAGCACCCGAGTTATCAGCAACATCCAGATTGGTCTGCATCTGGATCATAGTGTTTCTCCCGACCTGTGGGAACCAGTCCCACGGTTTCGATGAAACCGGAAAATCTGCGCCTTATTCGGCGAAAACTTCCCAGCGTTTGGTTTTCGACACTGGCGGACATTCGCGGATTTTCACCGAGTCGCCGGTTTTGTAGGTATTCAATGGGTCATGCGCCCGGTATTTTTTCGACCGGCGAATTGTCTTTTTCAGGACCGGATGCGTGAACCGACGCTCGACCAGAACCGTGATGGTCTGTTCGTTCTTGTCGCTTGTCACGGTGCCCTGCAAAATGCGCTTTGGCATAGTTGGTTCTACCTATTTTGCCGCCGCCGCGGCTTTTTCGTTGAGTATCGTCATCACGCGCGCGGCGTCCCGTCGGACTGATTTCATGCGTGCGGTGTTTTCCAATTGGCCCGTGGCCTTTTGGAATCGCAAATTGAAGGCTTCTTTTTTCAACGTCTCAAGCTGCGTGCGCAACTGGTCGGCTGTTTTCTCTCTTACTTCCGCAGCTTTCATCGCTGAGGTATCCTTCTCTCAGAAGTCACCGGGGAACCGGGCTTTTCCAACAAAACTAAAGCGGGGCCACCAGCATGGCGGCCTCACCAATCCTCGCGTTCAACGAAGCGGCATTTGACCGGCAATTTCATCGCCGCCAAACGCAGCGCTTCCTTTGCCACATCCAGCGGCACACCGTCAATCTCAAACATGATGCGACCTGGCTTCACGCGGGCGGCCCAGAACTCGACGGAACCCTTGCCTTTACCCATCCGCACTTCGGTTGGCTTCTTGGATACGGGAACATCCGGGAAAATCCGGATCCAGACCCTGCCCTGACGCTTCATATGCCGCGTCAGCGCCCGACGTGCTGCTTCGATCTGTCGCGCGGTTACGCGCTCCGGCTCGGTCGATTTCAGGCCGAAATGGCCGAAATTGAGGTCGGTTCCGCCCTTGGCTTCGCCATGAATGCGGCCTTTGTGCTGCTTGCGGAATTTTGTTCTTTTTGGTTGAAGCATCGCTTCTCTCCTTTACGGGGCGCGGTTCTCAACGACGTTGAGGACGCGGGCCGCCGCCTTCCTGCAATTCTGCTTGACGACGATCGCGGGCTTGCGGGTCGTGTTCCATCACTTCGCCTTTGAAGATCCAGACCTTGATCCCGATGATGCCATAAGCAGTCATCCCTTCGGCATGGGCATAGTCGATGTCGGCGCGCAGCGTGTGCAACGGCACCCGGCCCTCACGATACCATTCGGTCCGTGCAATCTCGGCACCGCCAAGGCGACCGGCAACGTTGATACGAATGCCCAAGGCACCCATGCGCATGGCGTTTTGCACCGAGCGTTTCATCGCCCGACGGAACGAAACCCGACGCTCCAATTGCTGCGCGATATTCTCGGCCACCAAAGCGGCGTCGATTTCCGGCTTACGCACTTCAACGATATTCAGGTGCATTTCCGATTTGGTCAGCGTCGCCAACTGTTTGCGCAAAGTCTCGATATCGGCGCCTTTCTTGCCGATGATCACCCCCGGACGTGCCGCATGAATCGTCACCCGACATTTCTTGTGCGGACGCTCAATGATCACCCGGCTGATTCCAGCCTGAACCTGATGCTTTTTCACATAGGCGCGAATCGCCAAGTCTTCGTGCAGCAAATCGCCGAAATCTTTTGACGGCGCATACCAGCGGCTGTCCCATGTGCGGTTAACCTGCAGGCGGAAGCCAATTGGATTGATCTTCTGACCCATTATGCCTGCTCCTCGGCTGCGGCAGCTTTCTGCCGGACCTTGATGGTGATTTCGCTAAACGGTTTCATGATCTTGCCAAACCGCCCGCGCGCCCGTGGCCGACCGCGTTTCAGCGTGATGTTCTTACCCACCCAAGCCTCGGCGACGATCAGTTCATCCACATCAAGATTGTGGTTGTTTTCAGCATTGGCAATCGCCGATTGCAGGCATTTCTTCACATCGTCAGCGATGCGCTTTTTCGAGAAAGTCAGGTCAGCCAAAGCCTTGCCAACCGGCTTGTTGCGGATCATCGCCGCAACCAGATTCAGCTTTTGCCCAGATGTATGCAGCATGCGCGTGGTGGCGATTGCTTCGGTTTCGCCAATGCGACGCGGATTTTTCACTTGTCCCATGACTTACTTCCGTTTCGCTTTTTTGTCGGCCGCATGGCCGTAATAGGTGCGGGTGGGCGAGTATTCGCCAAATTTCTGCCCGATCATTTCCTCGGTCACATTGACCGGAATATGTTTTTGGCCGTTGTAAACGCCAAAAGTCAGCCCCACGAACTGGGGCAGAATTGTGGATCGGCGCGACCAGATTTTGATCACTTCGTTGCGGCCCGAATCTCGTGACTTCTCGGCTTTCTTCAGCACATAGCCGTCAACGAAGGGGCCTTTCCAGATGGAACGTGTCATGTGGTTCGGCTCCTACTTGCCTTTGCGCACGTGGCGCGTGCGCAGAATATACTTGGTCGTGGCTTTGTTCTTGCGGGTCTTGTTGCCCTTGGTGCCTTTGCCCCAAGGCGTAACCGGATGGCGACCACCCGATGTGCGACCTTCACCACCACCATGCGGGTGATCGACCGGGTTCATAACCACACCGCGCACACTTGGGCGAATGCCCTTGTGACGGTTGCGACCGGCTTTACCGATGTTCTGGTTGGAATGGTCGGCGTTTGAAACCGCCCCCACTGTCGCCATGCATTCTTGGCGCACGATACGCAATTCACCCGACGACAGCCGGATTTGCGCGTAACCACCGTCACGACCAACGAACTGCACATAGGTGCCAGCCGCACGGGCAATCTGCCCACCTTTGCCGGCTTTCAGCTCGACGTTATGCACAATCGTGCCAATCGGCATGCCGGTGAACGGCATCGCATTGCCCGGCTTCACGTCAACCTTGGCCCCGGCGACCACTTGGTCACCAATCGCCAAACGCTGCGGTGCCAGAATATAGCTCTGCTCGCCGTCTTCGTACTTGATCAGCGCGATAAACGCCGTGCGGTTGGGATCGTATTCGATCCGTTCAACCACCGCGACCATATCAAACTTGATGCGCTTGAAATCGACGATGCGGTACAGGCGTTTCGCCCCACCGCCGCGCCTGCGCATGGTAATCCGTCCGGTATTGTTCCGGCCCGCCTTTTCGTTACGTCCCTCAGTTAGGGATTTAACCGGGCGGCCTTTCCAAAGCTCGGAGCGGTCGATCAGAACCAGCCCGCGCTGGCCTGGCGTTGTCGGCTTATACGACTTTAATGCCATCTTGCTGTCTTCCGTTTCGCTTCTAAATTACAGGCCCGTGGTCACGTCGATGGTGTTACCCTCGACCAGCGTGACATAGGCTTTCTTGACATCGCTGCGCGTTCCAAGCTTGCCGCGGAACCGCTTTACTTTGCCTTTGGTGATTGTGGTGTTGACCGCTTTGACCTTGACGTTGAACAGGGTCTCGATGGCTTCCTTGATGGTCGGCTTGTCAGCCTGCATCGCCACTTCAAACACCACCGCGCCGGATTCCGACGCTTGGGTGGCTTTTTCCGTGATGATCGGGCGACGAATTACGTCGTAGAGTGCTGCTTTGCTGGTCATTTCAACCGCGCCTCCAAGGCTTGGACGCCCGCTTTGGTCAGAACCAAAGTGTTCGCCTTCAGAATGTCATAGACGTTGGCGCCCATGCTCGGCAGCACGTTCAAACCTTCGATGTTGCCCGCTGCCAGCGCGAAATTCGCATCCACGCTTGCGCCGTCAATCACCAGCGGTTTGGTCCAACCCAGTTTCTTGATTGCCGCCGCCAGTGCGCCGGTTTTTCCGGCCTTCATGTCAACCGTGTCAATGATAACCAATTCGCCCGAAATCACTTTCGATGACAGTGCGTGCTTCAGACCCAAAGCGCGAAACTTTTTCGGCAAATCATGCGCATGGCTGCGCACTTGCGGCCCTTTGTAGACACCGCCCTTGCGGAAAATCGGTGCCTTGCGCGACCCGTGGCGTGCGCCACCGGTGCCTTTTTGGCGGTAGATTTTCTTGGTCGAATAGGACACATCCGATTTGCCCAAAGTGGCATGCGTGCCCGCCTGACGTTTCGCCAGTTGGTAACGCACCACCCGGTGCAAAATGTCCACACGCGGCACCAGCCCGAAAATCGCGTCGTCAAGGTCTATTGACCCCGCCTTGCCCGCGTCGAGTTTTATGACATCGAGCTTCATTCTTCAGCGCCTCCTTCGGGGGCAGTAACCGGCGCTTCGACAACGACGGCGGCAACGACAGCCGATCGCAATCCAGCAGGCATCGGCAAATCTTTCGGGGCCGCGCGTTTGACCGCATCCTTGATCGTCACCCAACCACCCTTGCTGCCCGGAACCGCGCCTTTGACCATGATCAAACCACGACCGGCATCGGTGCGCACGACTTGCAGGTTCTGCGTCGTCACCCGGACCGCACCCATATGGCCGGCCATTTTCTTACCTTTGAACACTTTGCCCGGGTCCTGGCACTGGCCGATTGACCCGTGCGAGCGGTGCGAAACCGAAACCCCGTGCGAGGCGCGCAACCCGCTGAAATTGTGCCGCTTCATCGCACCGGCAAAACCCTTGCCGATTGATGTGCCTGCAATATCAACGTATTGGCCGGCCAGATAATGATCGGCAGTGATTTCTTCACCCACACCAATCATCGCATCCGGCGTTACCCGAAACTCGGCTAGCTTACGTTTTGGCGCGACTTTGGCCACGGCAAAGTGGCCGCGCATCGGCTGCGTGGTATTCTTGGCCTTGGCATTGCCCGCGCCAAGCTGCACGGCTGAATAGCCGTCCCGCTCGCCGGTGCGCTGGGCCACGACCTGCACGTTTTCCATATGCAAAACGGTGACAGGAATCTGCCGACCGTCGTCCATGAACAACCGGGTCATCCCCAGTTTTTTAGCGATTACTCCAGAGCGCATTTCACACCTTCAGAGTTTGATTTCGACGTCAACACCGGCAGCGAGGTCGAGCTTCATCAGCGCGTCCACGGTTTGCGGGGTTGGGTCAACGATGTCGAGCAGACGCTTATGCGTCCGAATTTCGAACTGTTCGCGCGACTTTTTGTCGATATGCGGTCCGCGCAAAACAGTGAATTTCTCAATGTGGTTCGGCAAGGGAATCGGTCCGCGCACCCGCGCACCGGTCCGCTTTGCGGTATTGACGATTTCAGCGGTGCTTGCGTCAAGCACGCGGAAATCAAAGGCCTTCAGCCGGATTCGAATGGTTTGGCTCTGCATTATCTTCGCCTCTCGGGCCGCAGGTTACGTAAGGTTGCGACCGGGTTACCCCGGTCACCGCATTTCATCTTCAAGCAATAATCTTCGCCACAACGCCCGCGCCGACAGTGCGTCCGCCTTCGCGGATGGCGAAGCGCAGGTTTTCTTCCATGGCGATGGGGGCGATCAGTTCGACGTTGAACTTCAAATTGTCGCCCGGCATCACCATTTCGGTGCCCGACGGCAGTTCAACCGTGCCGGTCACGTCCGTGGTGCGGAAATAGAATTGCGGGCGGTAATTGGCGAAGAACGGCGTGTGACGGCCACCCTCTTCCTTGGTCAGAATGTAGGCCTGTGCTTCAAACTTGGTATGCGGTTTCACCGAACCCGGTTTGCACAGAACCTGACCA
>JANOQZ010000028.1:0-27141 GCA_031415055.1 Oceanomicrobium sp.
GAACTCATCGAGAGGCACATCGACGAACATCTGCCGAAGCTGTCCGCATCCAGCGCAAAGGATCAGGCCAGCATGCTCAAGACGTTGGTCTTGCCCGAATGGCGATCGCGCAAGGTGGCCGACATAACGCCGACCGATGTCGACCGGCTGCTGATTAAGGTCGCGGCGGGGCGGCCGCGGGTCTGGAAGAAAACCGTCACGCCGATCAAGGTGCCCCGGGCTTTCAAATCGAAGCGGTCCAAACCAAAGCCCCCGCCGAAGACCTTCAAGCCGACGCCCGTGCGGGCAAACCGCGTGGGCGAGGTGCTCCGCAAGATGTTCAGCCTCGCGGTCACATGGAAAATGCGGATCGACAATCCCGCAACCAGTTTCCGCAAGCGTCCCGAAACCGCCCGCGAGCGCTTTCTCTCCTTTGACGAAATCCAGCGCCTCGCCGACGCCCTCTGCGCCGACCCGGATCAGCGCGGCGCCGGGATCATACGCCTCTGCATGCTGACCGGCGCCCGCAGCGGCGAAGCCCGCACCGCGACCTTCGACCAGTTCAACCTCAATCTGGCAATCTGGACCAAGCAGGCCGCCTACACCAAGCAGCGCCGCGTCCATCGCGTGCCGATCTCGCACGAGGCCGTCGCCCTGATACGCCTCCGTGGAGATGCCGTGTCAAAGGGCTGCCCCTTCCTATTCCCGGGCGATGTCCCGGGGCAACCAGTTGTAAACCTTAAACGATTCTGGGATCGAATGCGCCTGCAGGCCGAGATCCCCGACGTCCGCATCCACGACCTGCGCCACACCTTTGCCTCCCTGCTGGTCTCGGGCGGCGCCTCGCTGGAAATGATTGGTCGTCTTCTCGGCCACACCCAGATCGGCACCACCCAGAGATATGCCCATCTGATCGACGCGCCGCTGCGGGCTGGGGTGAATGCCGTCGGGGAGATGCTGAAGCAGCGGTTGAGGGTTGTGGCCGTATGAAACGGTCCTTGCCAAGACCAACAGGTCCTCAAGGTAAAAGGCCGTCAACTTGAGAACTACAATGTGCTCGACACCTTTCTCGGCACGCTACCGTTGATGGTCGTTTCGCTTTGGAAAGACCGCTTCAGATGTTCTCTCGGGTGTAAATCAGAAACGGAACGATTCTCGTATGGTTGACGCCATCATTTGGCGTTTGGGCGGCGCGGACCATCCCCCTGATCATCTCGTCTGCCAATTGGCGCAACGGATGCGATATGACAACCGAAAGGGTGCCATCGAGAAGCCCGGCACGGGTGCTGTCCATCAGGTCATAGCCCACTACCGCCAGTTTGCCCGCCCGACCCGAGGCGCGTAAGGCGGTCAATGCGCCACTTATCCCGCCGCCTGAGACGAAAAGGGAAATCATGTCTGGATGTTCGGAAAGCAGTTTCTCGGTCATTTCCTGCGCAACGGCACTGGATTCAAAGGTGGACAATGGCTCCAGCAAGGTAAAATCCGGGGCATGCTCGCGGAAATAAGATCGAAAGCCGCTCTCGTTCATTTCCTGATTGCGATAGCGCGGATTGCCCATGAGGATACCGATTTTTCCCGGTGTCCTGCACAGGTGTTCAATCGCCCAAGCCGAGGTACGCCCGACTTTCCAATTGTCCAGACCAATGTAATGCACGAGCCCCGCCGCCGAAAGCTGCGAGATAAAGGCAAAGACCGGCAGCCCACGCGCCTGCAATGTCTCGACCGCCTGAATGACAACCGGGTGCACCGCCGAAGTGATGCAGATCGAATCGCAAGACTCGCCTAGCGCCAAAGCACGGGCGGCGGTGTTCTGGGGAGAGAGGTCATCCAGAAACTCGATCCGCACCTCGACATCGGTTCCGGCTTGGGCGGCCTCTGTTGCCGCTTCGCGGATTGCCGCGGCACAGTTCTGGTAGAATGGCCGGTGCGGCTGCAGCAACAGAAAGCCAAATCGGTACTTTGGGCGGCTGGCGGCCACTTTAGCTTGAATGGTAGGAAGGCCGTAAAACCCAATCTTTTCAGCCGCTTCCTGCACCAGAATCCGCGTCGGCATCCGCACCGTTTGCGCCCCCGCCAGAACGCGATTGACTGTCGCCACGGAAACACCTGCGGCCTTGGCCAAGTCGGGAATGGTCGGACGGGTCATGTGGAATCCTGATGTCAAATCGTATCAAAACTTGCCCTCAAATTGATACGATTGAGATGAAATGGGACGTATCACATCATCGCATCTTGATTAGGCTGGAGTCAAGATGGCACCTTGTTGTCAGAACTGCCGGTCATCGGACCACGACCAATGGGGTCAGGCGACGGAGGACTACAAGTATCACTGAGCGGCTTGGGGCCGTGACCGTGCTGCGCCCTGCGGCACCGGGATTTTGTGGGAATGGGCTCTGCCAGCTCGGAATGAAGCGGCGGAAGAAGCCCATGCGGAGAGTGGAATGGACGACCTGAAATTCGGCACAAGGAACAAGCGCGGCGACTGGGCTCCAACTGCGCGGGCCGAGATCGCCCCTTTTTGGGCTTGGCCGCCGCAGGTTGCCAAAATACTGCATTGGCTGGTCGGCTATGTTTGGCCTTGGAACGCCTTCCACATGGCGGTTACGCTGCTGTATTGGTTTTACATCGTTCCCGATGTTGAGGTGATGAAAACACTGAGCTGGGGCTGGGCGCTTTGGCTTTATGGCGTCAATGGTGCGGGCATTTTCATCTTTTATGGCGCTATAGAGTTTTTTTACTACGTCAAACGCAAACAAGGCTCGCGCTTCAAATACAACGCAAAATTCCCGGCGGATAATCCATCGGACGTTTTCTGGTTCAAGAGCCAGAACATCGACAATTTCCTGCGCACCTATGCGTTTGGTATTTCGATGTGGACGCTGGTTGAGGTGCTGATGCTGTGGGCCTTTGCCAATGGCTATGTGCCGTGGGTTTCCTGGAGTGAAAATCCAGTTTATCTTGCATTTCTGGTGTTCATCACGCCCGCCATTCACGAAGTGCATTTCTTTGTCATCCACCGCACCATTCACTGGCCGCCGCTTTATAGGTGGGTGCATTCGGTGCACCACAATTCGATCAACCCCAGCCCATGGTCGTCGCTGTCGATGCATCCGCTGGAGACGTTCATCTATCACGCGGTGGCCTTGTGGCACCTTGTCATACCATCCAATCCGATCATCGCACTCTTGCAGCTGAATGCCGCGGGTTTTGGCGCCGTGAACGGACATATCGGCTTTGAAAAGCTGGAATTCACTGAGGATACCGCGCTCGATAGCCATGCCTATCTGCATTACCTGCACCACAAATATTTCGAGGTGAATTACGGCGGTGAGGGGCTGATCCCGCTCGATAAATGGCTGGGCACTTGGCACGACGGCAGCGCACAGGGTCAAGCGCAGATGGAAGCCCGATTTGAGAAGAAAGTGGCACGGATGAATGCGGCAAAGTCGCCTTAACTATCTGATAAGACACAAGTTTAACAAAACCCGTCAAAAGACGGCAACACTGGGAGAGGACTAAATGAATACAATCAAAACACTGGTAGCCGCTTTGGTTACAACGACGGCAATCGTCGCCAGCGCACCCATTGCGATGAGCGCCGATATCGCTGTCGTCGGCGGTTCGAACGACGATGCGTTCTGGAATATCATCAAAAAAGGCTTGGACGATGCCAGGCCGGGCGTCGTGGCCAATGGTGGTTCGGTGAACTATCTGCGTTTGGTCAACTATGACAACTTCGCGCCTGACGTCGTAGGTCTGATCCGCACCGCGATTTCGATGGAAGTCGATGGTTTGGTCATTCCCAACTGGGTGCCAGAAGCCGAAGATCCGGCGATCAAAGACGCGATTGCTGCTGGCATCATGGTCATCCTGATGAACGCTGGCGGTGCCGATAAAGCCCGCGAACTGGGCGCGATCAACTATGTAGGTTCGGATGAATACGTGGCCGGCGTTGCTGGTGGCACCTATTTTGGCGATCATGGCCAGAAGAACGTGCTGTGCATCAACACTTTGCCCGGCACTGCCAACATCGAAGCGCGCTGCGCGGGCGTGATCGAGGGAATTACCGCCAAGGGCGGTAAAGGCGCACAATTGCCGCTGCCGTCAACCTCGTTTGGCGATGCAACGGCCGTGGCCGAGGCGATCAAGGCCGAACTTCTGAAAGATGAAACCATCCATGGCGTCATCACCATTTCCGCAGGCGATGCGGATTCGGCGGCTGTCGGCATTGATCAGGCGGGCAAGACCGGCACAACCATGTTGGGCACGTTCGACTTGAACGGTGCTGGGCTAGATCGTGTTAAAGCGGGCACGCAGCAGTTCGCCATCGACCAGCAACCCTACTTGCAGGGCTATTTGGCGGTCTCGCTTTTGGCCTCTGCCATCGACTTTGGCACCAGCTTGCCGACCTTCCCTGTCCTGACCGGGCCGGGCATCGTGGACGCATCCAACATCGACGCCACCTTGGCAGGTGTGTCTTTGGGCGCGCGCTGAACGACATATGATCTTCACCGGCCCAACTGCTCGCGGTTGGGCCGGATTGGCTTTGCGGTGTCGCGGGGACATTCCTGCGATGCGCTAAACAACAATCCAATGACATTCGGGGGCAGATCATGATCAAAAATTCTCCTTTCGGCGGCTTGTTGCGACGCCCGGAGGCTGGTGCGCTTTTGGGCCTAGTCGCTGTTCTGGTTTTTTTCGGCATTTTTGGCGGCGTGACGTTTCTGAAACCGGCTGGCATGTCGAGCTGGATGAACGTGGCCTCCAACCTCGGCGTCATTGCCATACCGGTGGGCCTGCTGATGATTGCCGGTGAACTGGATATTTCGGTCGGCGCGATGGTGCCCTTTGGTGCGATGACCGTCGCGGTCATTTCGGGCCATTTTGGCCTGTCGATCTGGCTGGGTGTCGCCGCTGCCATATCTTTTGGCCTGATCGTTGGCCTAATCAATGGGATCATGGTGATCCGAACCGCCGTGCCATCGCTGATCGTGACGTTGGGCACTTTGTTTGCGGTGCAGGGCGTCGTTCTGGGGCTGACGGTGTTGATCACCAAATCCACATCGGTGGCGCTGAAAACCGATGGGGCGGCGAAAGTCATCTTCGGGGATTTCATCCCGGTCATCTTCAAGGGTCAGCTTCAGTCAATGGTTGGCTGGTGGATTGTTGTGACGGCGTGCTACGTCTTTTTCGTTCACTTTTCGCGATTTGGAAACTGGATCTTCGCTATGGGTGGAGACAAGGTCTCGGCGCGCAACGCCGGTATTCCGACCGAACGAATGACAATTCTTCTGTTCGTCCTTTCTTCGACCAGCGCCGCCTTTGTCGGCATGTGTCAGGCGATGCAATTCAACTCGGCTCAGGTGGCGGGTGGGCAGTCGTTCATCTTTAACTCGATCATCTCGGTCGTGGTCGGGGGCGTATTGTTGACCGGCGGGTTTGGCTCGGTCATCGGCATTTTCTTTGGCACGATAACATTCGCGATTGTGACGCAGGGCATCTATTACACCGATTTCGACCGCAATTGGTCCAGCCTAATCATTGGCGTGCTGCTGTTGGTTGCGGTTCTGATGAACAACACATTCCGCAAAATGGCGCTTTCCTATTCACCCAAGAAGGGAGCCAAATGATGGCCACGCCGATCCTTTCAATGAAGGGCGTCAATAAAAGTTTTGGCCCGATTGACGTTCTGACGGACATTAACCTTGAACTGCATGCGGGCGAAGTGCTGTGCCTGTTGGGTGACAACGGCGCTGGCAAATCGACCGTGATCCGGTTGCTATCAGGGGTGCACAGCCCCAGTTCGGGCGTGATGTCGATGGACGGCAAGCCGGTGACTTTTGACAATCCGCGCCAAGCTTCGGACCATGGCATTGCGACGGTTCACCAATTTGGCGGCACGTTTCCTTTGATGTCGATCGGGCGGTGCTTTTTTGTCGGACGCGAACCGACGAAATGGTTTGGTCCGTTTAAAATTTATGACCGCAAACAAGCCAACGCTGTTGCCGTCAAGGCCGTGCAGTCTTTTGGTATCACCCGGATTGACGACGGCGACCGGCTGGTTGGTGGTTTGTCGGGTGGCGAGCGGCAGGCTTTGGCAATTGCGCGGGCGGTGCATTTTGGTGCCCGTGTGCTGATCCTCGATGAGCCAACAGCGGCGCTGGGCGTTAAACAGGCCAGCCACGTTCTGCGAATTGTGAATGAGGCCAAACGACGGGGTCTAGCCGTGATCTTCATCACCCATCAAGTCATGCACGCCATGGCCGTCGGCGACCACTTCGCGGTCTTGATCCGCGGCGCTGTGGCCGCCGATTTCAAGAAGGGCGAAAAGACCCGCGAGGAGATTACCGACCTGATGGCAGGGGGCGAGGCGATGGCCGAACTGGAAGCGGAAATCGACAGCTACAAGTCGAGCCACGAAGGCCATCCGCCCCCTCTTGCCGACCCTTGAGAGCCTGTTCCTAGATGCGGCAGTCTCCCCTGTCGCGACCACGATCTCTGCTCGCCGGGACCTCAACCCCGGCGGACGGGGATCTGAAGCGAGTCGGGCGGGACTCTTCCCCGGCCCGGTCTACCCAAGATGACCAAAGGCAAGACCACATGACCAACTGGACCCGCGCCTGTGCGACAGGCGACATCGAACCCGAGGACTTGATTCGCTTTGATCACGGCACATTGACCTTCATCGTCGTCCGCAGCCCGGACGACACGTTCCACGCCCTTGACGGCCGTTGCAGCCATGAAAGGGTGCACCTCTGCGACGGTTTGGTTATGGATTATAGCGTCGAATGCCCCAAACACAGCAGCGTTTTCGACTATCGCAATGGCGAGGCCAAGCGCGCCCCGGCATGCATTAACCTTCGCACCTACCCCGTTAAAGTCGAAAACGGGGAGGTCTTCATCGAGATCTGAAATGACTCAATTCCAACTTGCCGCCTGTGCCGAAATGTTGTGGCTTGACCGCCCGATGGAATGGCGCGCCAGCCGCTTGAAAGAGATGGGCTTTGGTGTCGGCCTGTGGAACTGGCCCGTGCACGACCTTGCCGCGCTGGAGAAGACCGGTGCCACCTTCGCCATCATGAACGGTTACCTTGAAGGCCGTTTGGCCGATGACGAAGGCGCAGACATGCTGCTGACGTCCGTGCGCGAGACGGCGCAGATTGGGAGGCGGCTTGGGGTGCACCGGCTGAACTTGCATGGCACCGGCCTTGGCGCCGGTGGTATCCCGATCTGGCAAGCTGACGTCGTGACGGGGGCCATGTGGCTGAAGGCCCGCGATACCCTGAACCGCATCTGCGATCTGGCGGAAGCCGAGGGCGTGACCTTCACGCTGGAAAACCTCAACCCGCTGGACCACCCGGGATGCCCCTTCGGTTCCACCGCCGACGTTCTGGCATTGGTCTCCTCCGTCAACCGCCCGCAGTTGAAGATCAACCTTGACCTTTACCACACGCAAATCGGCGAAGGCGACGTTATACGCTGGGTCGAAAAGTGCCTGCCGTGGATTGGCGAGGTGCAGGTAGCTGACAATCCGGGTCGCTTTGAACCTGGCACCGGGGAAATTAATTACCACGCCGTCGCCAAGGCAATGAAAGCCATGGGCTATGCTGGCCCCGTCGGGATGGAAGCTTTTGCCATCGACGATGATGAAGCGGCTCTTGAAGCCTTCCGCGCTGCGTTCACGGTGTAATTATGGTGCAATTTCACAACCGCCCGAACGTCGCCGATATCCGTGCCATGAAGGCGCGGGGCGAGAAAATCTCGATGCTGTATGTCACGACGTTGGAAGAAGCAGCGGCGGCAGATGCGGCTGGCATTCACATGTTGTCCATCGAGTCCCGTTTCTTCAGCCCCGAAATGCGCTTGGCGGCTGGCCGCTGTTTCGTGCAGGTTGGCCTGCCATTTGGCCCTTTCGGGGGCCTCGCCACGTCCGAGGATTACCTGCGCGCAGCCTTCCGATACACCGCAATGGGGGGCGATTGTTTCTATTGTGCGGCCTCCTTGGACATTCAGAAAACCTTGTGTGACAACCATTTGCCCGTAGTGGCACATGTCGGCCTGATCCCGTCCTACATCACTTGGACCGGTTGGCGTGCTGTGGGCAAGACCGCAACCGAGGCGCGCGCCGTCTGGGACCATGTCAAGCAGCTGGAAGCCATCGGCTGCTTTGGCGCCGAGCTGGAGGTGGTGCCGGACCGTCTGGGCGCGCTGATCAGCGCCAACACCCCGATGATCATGTTGGGCATGGGAGCAGGGCCGGGGGCCGATGCGCAATACCTCTTTGCCGAGGATGTCCTCGGTTGCACAGATGGGCACCGGCCCCGACACGCCAAAACCTACCGCAACTTTGCCGCCGAGTATGCCCGGCTGCAAACCGAACGCATCGCCGCTTTCCGTGAATACATCGCGGACGTGAACGCCGGTGCCTACCCCGAGTCGCAGCACAACGTCGCCATGGCCGACGCTGAATTTTCCGCTTTCAAGGCCGATCTTGGCCTGTAACTTCAAGGACATCCCATGTTGAACGTAGCTCTTCTTGGCGCAGGCCGTATCGCGGGCGTGCATGCCACCGCCATCTCGACCAACCCCGGATCGCGCCTTGTCGCGGTCTCGGATATCAACGCAGACGCCGCCGCCAAGCTGGCCGCCCAATACGGTGCCGAGGCGCGCTCGACCGAGGCGATCCTCGCCGATCCCTCGATCAACGCCGTGCTGATTGCCACCTCGACCGACACCCATTCCGACCTGATCGAGCGCGCCACAGCGGCGGGCAAGGCCGTTTTGTGCGAAAAGCCCGTGGACCTGTCGCTAGCGCGCGCAATGGCCTGCCAAAAGGTCGTGGCCCAAAATGTCCGCCCTGTGATGATCGGCTTCAACCGCCGCTTTGACCCCAATTTTTCGACCCTGAAAGCAGCCCTAGACAACGGCGAGATTGGCGAACCCGAACTCTTGTGCATCACCTCCTTCGAGCCGTCCCCGCCGCCGGTTTCCTATATTAAAGTGTCGGGCGGCTTGTTCCGCGACCTGATGATCCACGACTTTGACATGGCGAATTTCATCATGGGCGTGGCCCCGGCGACCGTGTTTGCTACGGGCAGTTGCATCGTCGATCCCGCCATCGGTGCGTCGGGGGACGTGGATACTGCCGTGGTCACACTGACGTATACCGATGGCCGGTTCACGGTCATTAAAAACAGCCGCCGGGCGGTCTATGGCTATGATCAGCGGGTGGAACTGCTGGGATCGGAAGGCCTGCTACAGGCGCAGAACATGCTGGAAAACACCGTGGTGAAATTGACCACGGCGGGGGTGATCGGGGCCAAACCCACCTACTTCTTCTTGGAGCGCTACATGCCAGCTTACCGGGCTGAATGGGCTGCCTTTGTCACTGCCGTCAGCGACGGCGGACCTTTGCCCGTTACACTGGCCGATCGTGTGGCAGCCCTTGCAATGGCTGAAGCGGCTTCGCAGTCGTTAAGCTCCGGCGGGCCTGTCAGACTGCAAGACCATTTCGCCGCTTAACACTCTCCAAAGTGGTCGCTCACCGATGAGGTGGGAGTGACTGCGTTCCGTCCGTTGCTACAGGCCCCAATTTGTCGCTCCGGCTGCGGTGGGCGGGTCAACAATAGGTCAACCTTTGTAACTACTTTGTTCCCCGTTTAGTCCCGTTCGGTGCGTTTGGCTGCGGCAAGGTGCGGTCAGAAAACGTCGACAGTTCAATGGGTTATCGCGTTACTATCTGAAATGTTTAAGTTATTGGAATCGCGGAAGATTCAGCTCATAACCTGAAGGCCGCAGGTTCAAATCCTGCCCCGGCAACCAAAAATCATATCTAGATCAATAAGTTACGAGCTGCTTTCGGGGCGGCTTTTTGCGTCCCATATTCTAGGTCAACAATAGGTCAAAGGGCCAGAAACGAACATCCGGCGGTGCTCTGCCGGACGCCAGCCCGGCTTTGGTTCGCTCGGAAATGACCGTGCCCCACACCGCTTGCCGCGATCTTCCGGCGCCATCGGCGTGAGGCTTCACCCAAACGATCCGGGTATCTTGAATCATGAGGCGTCCTGTACTTCGCCGGATCAATCGAGCGTTTGACGCTGACCGGTGGCCGCGGCCGTCTCGATCGCGTTCAGCATGCGATGGCGCGTGAC
The DNA here is from genome assembly GCA_031415055.1 of Oceanomicrobium sp. Taxonomy (GTDB): domain Bacteria; phylum Pseudomonadota; class Alphaproteobacteria; order Rhodobacterales; family Rhodobacteraceae; genus JANMOK01. Next base: position 10,134 of record JANOQZ010000028.1, read on the forward strand.
CGCGTCGTCGAACGTGGGGCAATAATGCGTCCCCTTGCGATAGTCGTGGGCGAAACGCACATAGGCTTGGGCGACGTTGGTGGAAGGACCTTGCGGCGGTGCCCATTGATACTTTTCCGGCACGGGCAGCACCTCGAGAGAAGACTGCGCGCCCCTTCCGCCGCGCACGCTCATCTCGAAGATCTGGGTCTGTCCGCCAACGGCGGTGACCTGCAGATCGCCATCGGTGCCGTTGATCTCCCAGAGCAGGTTCGTGCCGCGCGAAACGCCGCCGCGATAGTGGATCGACAATGCGGCCCCGCCCTCGAGCAGTCCGCTGACGCACACCTGATCATCCGCGGTCATGGGCCCGCTTTCGCCCGTCTGCGTAATCGTGAAGAACTTCCGGCGCACGGTCATGGTGGCCGAGAGCTCCCGCACCTCGCCGAGACAGTAGCACAGGGCGTCGGCCGCGTGGCCGAGCGCGATTGAGAGCATCGTCGCGCCGTTTTTCTTGTCGTTGAGGTAGGCGTTGTACGGCTCCACCGCCGGTCCCCAGCCCATTCCCGAACCGATCAACGTGGTAGAGAGCACCTCGCCGACGTAACCTTGCTTGATCAGGTCATGCACATAAGCCACCGGCGGCGCGGAACGGGCCTGCAGTCCCGCCACGGCGAGGACGCCCTGCTTGCTCGCCAATGCGGCCAAGGTCTCCGCCTCATTCAAGCCGTTGCCGAGCGGCCATTCACAGTACACGGCCTTGCCCGCGCGGAGCGCCGCGGTCGCCAGTTCGAGGTGATGCGGCACTTTCACGGTGATGGCGACGACGTCCACGGCGGCGCTGTTCACGAGGTCCCGGTGATTGTCGAACGCGACAGGCACACCAAAGAGCTTGCCGGCTGCGTCGGCGGATTCGCGTCGGCTGGTGGACAGCGCCGTGATCTCGAAGTCATCCGGGAGCGACTTCAAAGCGGGAATGTGCCCCTGCGCCGCCCATCCGCGATCCGGATTGGCGCCGATGATACCGATACGAATCCTCTTGGCTCCACCCTTGCTCATGCGCGAACGTCGTGTGCGATTTCCGCGGGCCCCGGGTAGCGGCTCTGGAGCCGGCGATCGAACGACAGCGCGCCTCCTCCGAACGCGAAAACTTGAAGGAGACCGCCTGCGATCGCGAGGTTCTTCATGAAGTGAACGGCTTGGTTGAGATCGCCGAAATTCGCGTGGAAACCAAGAGCAGTGGCAACCGAAAAGACGGCCAACACTGCGGCGACAATGCGCGTCTTGAAACCAACAGCCAGTGCGATGCCGCCCAGGATTTCCACGATCACTGCAATGGCGTAGGCCAGAGGTGCCAGCGGCAAGCCCGCAGAAGCGACGTAGCCAACAGTCCCTTCATAGGACATTAGTTTTCCGAGGCCGCTCCACAGGAAAAGGGTCGCCAAGCAAACGCGGCCAAATACAGCCAAATAGTCAAATTTCTGATCCATTCCTGATCTCTTCCCAGCCGAGTGGCACGCACAAATTACATTCAGAATCCGATGGTCTCTTCGAGGAGAATGACGGTTGAACGGCCGGGCATGACCTCGCGTTTGACAATGAGGATCTTGCCGATGGCGCTGCCAAAGCCGTAGAGCCCACGCATGCGTTCGTCCTCCCGAGGCAAGCTGTATTGTTCGATCCGCTGCAGGCCTTCCTCGATGTTCTTGACCACCTTCTGCGCTCCGGCCACCCAGATCACATGCGCGGCTCCCGAGGCATAGGGGCCAAGCTGGCTGCCGCTCATCGATGCCACCATCACGACGCCGTCGTCGGTCACCGCGTGGATACTGCCGACCACATAGGCAGGGCGGGCACCCAGTTCCCGCATCGCATCACCTTCGGTGTTGCGATCCATCTTGGTGAGCTTCGGCCGCACCGCATCGTGGTGGCCCGCTTCGTTTAATTCCGCCGCCACGCCGAGCTCGTCGAGGGTCCGCGAGGTCGCGGTAAAGACCTCGGCGCCCTTAGGGATGAGTTCGTGGATTTTGGCGCGGGCGGCGTCGCGGCTGGCGACGACAAAGGCCGCGATATTGTTCTTTTCCAGAGCCGCAGCGACCTTCACCAGCCGGGCCCGGTTCGCCGGAAGGGCGAATTGCGGATTGGATTTCGTCATGTCGTTCATCTGGCCTGTCTCGTGGCGAGGGGCCGCAGCCAAGCGGGCAACGGATTGGAGGAATGAATTCCCTTTCGGACTGCATTAGGCATTCACGAACACCGCAAACAGCCGTAAAGTTCTGGACATAACGTTCAAGGAAATTGAAATGCCAGACGTCGGAACGCCCACTCTCGACCAGCTCCAGGTCTTTCTCACGGTGGTAGGGACCGGGAGCTTCGCGGCCGCCGGACGTCGACTCGGCCGCGCCACTTCTGCCATCAGCTACACCGTCGCCAACCTCGAGCGGCAGCTCGGGATCGCCCTGTTCGATCGCGCCCACACACGCAAGCCTGTCCTCACCGAGGCAGGCACCGCGCTTCTGTCGAAAGCTCGCGCCATTTCGGGCGGAATCGATGACCTCCGCGCCAGCGTCAAGGGATTGCTCGGCGGCCTCGAGACGCATGTTGCGTTGGTTGTCGATGTTATGATGCCAACCGCGCGGCTGGTCGATGCGGTCAAGGCATTCGAAGCGCAATTTCCGACAGTGCAACTCCGCGTTCACGTCGAGGCGCTGAGCGCCGTTGCGCAACTTGTCCAGGCGGGAATAGCCAGCATCGGCATCGGCGGCGCGCTGCACAGCAGAGTGCCCGGCATCGAACACGTCGACGTCGGGGGCTTCGCCATGATCCCGGTAGCGGCGTCGGACCATCCACTCGCTCAGGACCAGCCGCAGCGGCCGGGAGAGGCCCGACGGTATCGGCAACTCGTCCTCACGGTGCGCTCTTCATTCGCCGAAGAGCAAGACGCCGCGGTTTTCGCCAACGAGACGTGGCGGCTGACCGATCTGGGTGCCAAGCACGCGCTGTTGCTTGCCGGCAGCGGTTGGGGCTTCATGCCCGAGCCGACCGTTCAACAAGACCTTGCCACCGGGCGCTTGGTGCAGCTTGACCTGCCCGATGCACGCGGCGGCTTCTACGCCCTCCGGGCGATCTACCGGACGGACAGCCCGCCGCGTCCGGCGGCGTCATGGATGATCCAGCGTTTCGCGGAACAAGCAATTTAGAGCGGGATGATGTTCTGCTGAATCGATTGGGGATTTGACCTGCCCCCCGGTCGTCCCTCATTCATAACGAGAGTCTGGCTTGTTGACAGTCGTCGGTGTCGGGTCGGGCAAGTGCGCCGGGCGCGGTGCCCTCAGATTGTTCAAGCGCCCGGCGCGCTTCTGCGGGGGTTTGATTCCCCGGCGATGAATGCGGCCTGACGTTGTTGTAGTCATAGCGCCAGAGGGCCAGTTTTTGGCGGGCATCCGCGAGGCTGTCGAAAATCTCCTCATCCAGGCATTCATCCCTCAGGCTGCCGATGAAGCTTTCGATCAGCCCATTCTGCTGCGGCTTGCCGGGGTCGATGTGGTGCCAGGACACGCCGGTATCGCCTGCCCATTTGAGGATCGCGGTGCCGGTGAACTCGGTGCCGTTGTCAGAAACTATGCAGCCCGGTTTGCCGTAAATCCGGATCAACGCTGTCAGTTCCCGCGCCGTTGGCGATCTTTGTCAGATAAGTCCTGAAATTGACGCGGACGGGTGCACGCTTGGCTTCACTGATGCGATGGTCGAACTGACCATTGTGTTTGGGACATTCGAACCGGTGATCCATCGCCAGACCATCGCTCAAATGCGCAGTCTCGTGGGTGCAGCGGTCGGCGGCGGCGTAAACCTTGCCGTCTGGCACATGATAGATGGCAACGGTCGATTCCGCACGATCAAAGTGGATCAGATATTCGGAGCCAATGGCGTCGGTCGCAAAGGCGCGAATCCACTATGGCATGGAGTTCTCTTTGATGAAATCTTCGGGTTCAGCCCGGAATCCGCGCTGCCAGGGTTGTGCGGAAGGCGGTCAACTCGGCAGCGGCCATATTGACCATATGTCTGTCCTCAGGAAAGGCCGCCGAGGCCACGTCCTCGATGAATTCCCGAAATACAGCGACACGTTCGGCTTGCAGGCGGTCGTGCTCGGCCGCCAAGTTGCGATAGACTTTTGAATGTCTTGGCATATGGCCGCGATTGGTTCCCAGAATGTCCTCGGCGAACAGGTATTGCGCATCGCAGCCGGGGCCGGCCCCCATTGACCAAAGCAAGAGCCCGAAACGAGCGCTGATCTCGCTCGCGACCTCGGCCGGAACAACCTCGATCTCGACAGCAAAGGCTCCCGCCGCTTCATAGGCGCGCACCTCATCCAGAAGGGCCATGGCACCCTGCGCGGTCTTGGCCACGGCCTTCATGCCGCCGGTCCAAGTCGCGCGGCTGGGCACAAGGCCGACATGGCCCACAACCGGGATATGTTCCCGCGCGACATGCGCCACCGTGTCAAGGCTGCCCGAGCAATAGACAGCATCGGCACCGGCCATCATGACCTTGCAAGCCCAACGCAGGTAATCGTCGCGGGTACCGGCCTCCAGATGGGTCTGGCCGGTCATGGAGAACAGGGTTGGGGCAACTTGTCTGTAATGCGGTTGGGTTACCAGTTCACTGGGAACCGACACGATGTCGATGCCAGCCTGTTCTGCAGCGGCGGCCTCGTCCAGCGTCGTGACGCGCAGCATGGTCATTTGGCCCTTGCCCTTGAGCGCGCGAAGATCGGCAATTGTAAGCCTGGTTCGGGTCATGGCGGGCTCTTTCTCAAGCGCCGGGTCGGGCGATGTGCAGATTGTGGAATTCGTCGCGGTAGGGCCGCGCAGTTGGCGGCAGGTCCTTGCGAAAGGCATATTCCGGGTCGATCTGCTGACGGCGCAACGAGGCGATGATCTCGCGGTAGCCATCCAGAATTGAGGTGTTGGGTTGCGGTAGGTCGTTCTTGATCAACTCGTGCAGGCGCGGCAGGGCGTGATAGGGCACCATCGGGAACATGTGGTGTTCGACGTGGTAGTTCATGTTCCAATAAAGATAGCGGCTGACCCCGTTCATATAGACCGTCCGGCTGTTCAAGCGGTGGTCCAAGACGTTGTCCGCCAGTCCGGCATGCTGTAAATGTCCACACATCACCATGTGCCAACTGCCATAAATCCGCGGAAGACCGATCAGCATCAACGGCAGCCAAGATCCAAGCGCCAAAGCCATGATGATCGTGGCCGAATAGATCGCAATATGCACCCTTGCCGTGAATACTGCCTTGGGCCAGTCGCTTTCAGGGATGAAGTTCTTCTCATCGGGCGACAGGATTCCCGCAGCATTCCGCATCAGGGACTTGAGTGAGCTAAAGCTGCCCAAAACATCGAAAAGTCCCAGAACTGCCATCAGGGTTTTCGGCGGTCGCATCCAAACGATCTCGGCATCACGCCCCACGATATAGGTGTCGGTGTGGTGGCGGGCGTGGCTCCAGCGCCAGGTCACCGGGTTGCGGATCACCATAAAACTGGCGATCTGGTAGATGACGTCGTTCATCCAGGCCGTTCGAAACGCTGTGCCGTGACCGCATTCATGCCAGCGGCTGTCGCAAGAGGAGCCGTAGATCACGCCATAGACGAAAAAGAACGGCACACAGGTCCACGAGCCCCAGAAATATATCCCTCCGGCTGCGCCGCCGAACAGCAAGGCAAACCACAGCAAGGTGTCGCGAATGGCCGGACTATCGCTGCGTTTCATCAGGTCTTTCATCACGCTGCGCGGCACGTCCGAATGATACCACTCGGCCGAGGCCAGCCCGATCTCGATGGCACGGCGGCTGTCGGCGCCGACGAGGCTGTAATCCCGTTTTCCGACCGGGATGGCTGTCATTTCCATTGTTGCACCTCTTCTGGCTATGGCGTGGTCATGCGGGAAGTCCCCAGGTCCGGGTCATGCCCGCAGTCAGGGTTTCACCCGATGCCAGTCGAATAAGACCGGACTGACCGGGAAAGTTATGGGCATCTACCGGATGCGAAACCGGCTCAAAGCAAACGAAAACTGCTGCGGAGGAGGTTGAAACGACCAAGTCGGTGCCGAGATCCCACGCCGCCAGCCGGACCGAGGCTGCCGCGTTGCCTTGCACGATCTGCGCCCTACTGTCCCAGTCAAAAAAGCCCGTGTTGATCCAGACTTCGGGCAGCGGTGCCAGATCGCTCCAGTCGCCACCGTAGCCTACCGGTACGGCCTGCTCCGTGGCAGGCAGTTGATCGGGGGTTTCCGGCCAAATCCCTGTCGTCATGAACTGCAATCGCGTGGCCGCATTGCGCGGGAACCATGGAAGCAACCCAAGCCCGAAAGGTAAGGTCAAAGCCCCACGATTGGTCACAGAACGACGGGTTTCCGGCGTCTCGGCGTTCAACTCGTATGCCACAGTCGCTGAATAGTGGAAGGGTCCAATTTCCCCATCGTTCAACACAAGTCCCGCATTGTTTTGACTGCCATCGACTTGCTGCCATTCGCGTTGAAAGCCATCGCCGTGAATCGCATGGGCCTCGCCCGGCAAGTTGGGTGCCACACAGCGGATTTCACCATTGAAGTGAAAGCCACCGAGTGAAATCCGATTGGAAAAGGGCAGGGGCAGGTTACAGCCGAGGGCAAAGGGCCCTGCCGCGCTGTCGCCAGACCACGGTCGCAGAACTGGCCGATCGCCCGGGCAAAGGCTCGCAATCCCGGTCTCCATCGTCGGGGCGATGTCCGCTTTGGTCGTCCCGGCATCAAGCGTGATCATTCACCACCCACCATCGATGCCGATATTCTGACCCGTGATCATCCGGCCCCGATCAGAGGCAAGAAAGACCGCCAGCTCGGCCACGTCCTGCGGTTGAATACGCGACTTTAGGCACTGCCGCTCCAGTACCCACTGATTGTACTGCTCCAGCCGCCCCTCAAAGACCCGGTTTTCGGCTTCGGACACAACCGCTCCCGGGGCGATGGCGTTAACAGTGATGCCGTGCGGCCCGAGTTCGCGCGCCAAACCCTTTGTCAGCCCCAGCATCGCAGCCTTGGACGCCACGTAGGGCACGAAACCATCCCACTGGCCATTCATCGTCAGCGAGGTCAGGTTGATGATCCGTCCCCAACCTTTGGCCTTCATGGCGGGCGCGCAGGCGCGGGTCAGGGCAAAGACCGCAGAAGAGTTCACCCGGACCAGGGTTTCGTACTCCTCAAGACTGAAGTCTTCGAAGGGCTTGTTGATAATCAAGGCTGCATTGTTGACCAGAATGTCATAAGGACCCGCCGATGCCACGCGAGTTTGCGCCGTGGCCAATTCGTTCAAATCGACACCCAGCCAGCCGCACCCCGTCGGTGCCGTCGTTTCTGGCCTGTCGAGCACGGTAACTTTCGCACCGGCGGCAGCAAAGGACGCTGCGAGAGCCTGGCCGATGGTCCCGAGACCGCCGGTGATAAGCGCATGCCTGCTGGCGAGGTCGTTCAACGCCATGATCTCACAAAATCTCCGACACGTCCTCGATCGACGTCTCGGCTACCGGTTTGTCCAGAACGATCTGCCCCAAGGCCATTGCCACTATGCGGTCGCAGCAGGCAAACACGTGATGCATATTGTGACTGATGAAAATAGTCGTGACGCCCTGCGCCTTCAGCCCCTTGACGAAGCCGATCACCTTGGCAGTTTCCTTGACCGACAAATGGTTGGTCGGCTCGTCAAGGATCATCACTTTGGATTTGAAGTGCATCGCCCGCGCAATTGCCACCCCTTGCCGCTGGCCGCCCGACAGTTCTCCCACCAAGGCATCGGGGGACCGCAAATGCAGGTCAACATCGGCAATTGCGGCGATGGAATCGTCGCGCATCTTGCCTTCATCCAGAATGCCAAGTCTGCCAATTGACCATTTCAACGGTTCGCGTCCGATGAACATGTTGCGCGAAATCGACATGATCGGGACCATGGAGTTGTATTGATAGATCGTCTCGATACCCAGACCCATTGCATCTTTTGGGTTGCGTATGTCGACCGGTATGCCCTCGACTAGGATCTCGCCCTGGTCCGGTCGGTGCAAACCGGACAGGATGTTGATTAGCGTGGATTTGCCGGCGCCATTGTCGCCGACAAGGCCTAGAGCCTCGCCTGACTTGACGTCAATGCTGACGCCTTTGAGTGCGTGGACGCCGGAATACCACTTGTGCAGGTTCTTTACTGAAATGATTGGGGTTGTCATTTCTCCGTCTCCACTTTCATCGCCCGGCCACGCCGGCGGAGCCATGAGTTGCCGATCACAGCAAAGATGGTGAGCGCACCGACGGCAAATTTAAACCAGTTACTGTCAACCTGTGACATGACCATGCCGTTGTCGATCACCCGGATCAGCAAAGCCCCGATTACCCCTCCGATTATCGAGCCGACCCCGCCTGCGAGCGACGCACCCCCGATCACGGCGGCAGCGACGGCCTGCAATTCGAGTCCCTCGCCAAGATTCGGCAGGGGCGCGGACAGCCGCAGCACCTGCATCAGGCCGGCAAAGCCTGCAAGGATTGAACAGATCATGAAGCAAGCGATCTTGACCCGCGCAATAGGAATCCCCAACGCCTGTGCAGCAGGCATGAAGCCCCCAGTGGCACGCACCCAGTTGCCGAAATTGGTCTTGGCCAACAGGAACCCGATTACGATTGAAATGCCCACGAACCAGATAAAGGACGCGCGGAACAATTCGCCGGGGCCGACAGAGCTGACAAAAAGGTGTTCGGGGATATTTTCCAGATTGAGTCGGGGCGGAAAACCACCCGACACGACCACCGTCATTGACCGGGCCATGAACAGCATTCCAAGCGTCGTGATAAAGGACGGAATGTCGAATCGAATGGTAATCCAGCCATTCAGGAACCCGATGAGTGCACAGACAAGAAGTCCCACGCCCGTCGCAGGCCAGAAGCCCCAGCCTTGGGTCATCAGCACTGCCATTGTCATTGGCATCAGCGCAAAGACCGAACCCACCGACAGATCAAATTCGCCACAGATCATCAGCAGCGTCACGCCCACTGCGACAAGTCCCACCTCCGGCAGGAAACCGAAGATGCCGCGAAGATTGGCGTGGTTGAGAAAAACGCCTTCAGATCTGACCTGAAAGAAAACAACCAGCAAAACGAGCAGCAGACTCGCCGCAAGTTCCGGCTTTTGCAGTGCTATCTTAACTAGGCGTCGCATCGCGAAGTGTTCCTTTCGATGCAAGTACCCCGGCGCGGGGAGGCGCGCCGGGGCGGGATGGAAAATTCAGCGTAGACCCTGCGTAGACAGTTCCATGATTGCATCGACCATATCGGGCGTGACGATGCCCTGTCCGGTGTCGATGTCGGACGGGGCAAGGCCGATGTTCTTGGCCATATAGACCTCCATCACCGGCATGAAGCCCTGCATGAACGGCTGCTGGTCAACTTGCACCTGAATGTAGCCCGCCTTCATCTGGTCAAGCACTTCCGGAACAAGGTCAAACCCGCCCAAAAGAACGACACCAGGTGCCACGCCACGGTCTGTCAGGACACGCGCAACACCGGCGTGCCAAAAGCCCGTGTCGAAATAGGCGTTCGTGTCGGGATTCGCCAAAAGATAGGCGCCCACACGGTCGCTTACCACCGCAAGGTCGGTCCCGGAATCGATCCGCTCGTAGCTGATGTCGCGGTCGGGGTTGGCGGCCTTGTAATCATCCAGAAAGTTCATCACGCCCAATGCGCGTTGTTCGGACCAGTTCGCTCCGGGGGACGACACGCCCACCAGTACTCTGATCGGCCCCTCAGCTGGAAAGTTGGCCGACTGCGCTTGGCCCAGCGAATAACCCGCCGGGATGAAGCCTTGCCCGATGAAGGCTTGCCGGGCATTGCCTGCCGCCCCTTCCAGATCATCGACGTTCGAGGCGATCACGATAATCCCCGCATCACGCGCCCGCTTGATCACATCGTCAAAGGCTGCGTTGTCAACGATCGAGGTGATCAGCGCATCCGGGCTGCGGGCGATAGCCGCTTCCATATTCGCTACCTGTTCTTGCACCGACCCATCGGTCTGGACATAAACCATCTGGCAATTCGCCGCGACCTTGGCGCAGCCGTCCTCAAAACCCTTCTGAACCGCTTGCCAAAAGGTGTTGGACGCGCCGGAGTGGACAGTGAACGCAATATCCAGCGGATCTTGAGCGAAGGCCACCGTCGAGACCGTGGACAGCAGTGCCGCAATGGTCAGTCCCTTGAGTTTCGTCATCTTATGCTCCTCCCATGAAGCAGGTTGCGGTCTTGTCAGACCGTAGTTGCGTCGGACGTTTTGTGCGACGTGGTGAACGCCCGATCAAGATCGGGATGCAACTCCATCCCCAATCCTGGGCCGGGCGGAACGGTGATCATCCCGCCTTTGACCTCGGGCAAAGCCGTGACCAAATCGCGATACCAAGTGCGGTAAAAGGCGCGCACGCTTTCCTGCACCAGAGCATTGGGCGCATTCAGCGACAGATGGGTGCTGGCACAAAGCACCACTGGCCCAGTGCAGTCATGTGGGGCCACGGGCAAATGCCAAGCCTCGGCCATCGACGCGATCTTGCGCGCCTCAGACAGCCCGCCGCACCAGCTCAGGTCCAACATGATCACTCCTGCCGCACCAGTTTCCAACAGATCCCGGAACCCCCAGCGCGAGCCCAAGGTTTCCGAGGCGGAAATGGGCGCAGGCGACACCTCTGCATAGCGCCGCAGGCTTGACAGGCTGTCCATCTTGATCGGGTCTTCGTGCCAGAAGGTTTGATAGGGCGTCAAAGCCTTCGCAATCTGCATGGCGGGCAACAACTGCCACATCGAGTGAAACTCGACCATGATATCCATCTTGTTGCCTACCGCTCGGCGTATTTTCTCAAACGGTTCCAAGGCTTTGTGGATGTCCGACATGGAAATGTGCTGCCCGCGCGACGCTTCCGCCGCTCGGTCAAAGGGCCAGATCTTCATAGCTGTGATGCCGTCTTCCAACAAGGCATGGGCCAGGTCATCCGCACAATTCAAGAACCCGTTCAGATCGTCATATTCGTTGCTGTCGCCGACACCGTAGTTTGACGTCACTTGCCCGGTGGTCTTCCTTACATAGTCTGTCCCAGCGCAGGTGTTGTAGGTGCGAATTTCGCGCCGGGTGAAGCCACCCAACAACTGCGCTATTGGCTGGTTCACCGCCTTGCCGAACAGATCCCAAAGCGCGATGTCGAAAGCCGAGTTTCCACGCACTTCAGCTCCGGAGGACCGGAACCCGAGATAGCCCACAAGGTCGGCCGACAGCAGGTCAATTTGGAGGGGATCACGGCCGATCACCCGCGGGGCGATATAGTCATGGACATGCGCTTCGACCGTAGTCACGCCAAAGAACGTCTCGCCCAGGCCCGAAAGCCCGGCGTCGGTATGCACCTGCAGCCAAATCAGGTTTGGGTGTTCTGCGATGCGGATGGTTTCAAGTGCTGTGATTTTCATCGGGCACTCACGACATTCCCGCTGCCAGCAGCGCCTGCACACTTTCGTCAAAATGCACAGACATTGACGCGACCGCTTGCTGCGGATCGCCGGCAGCTACAGCGCGGGCGATGTCCAAATGGGTGGCAACCATCAGGTCTCGTGACGACTGCGTCGCGCGGCTTTTCCAACCTATGGGCCAAGTTTGCCGGGTGATACCCTGAAAGGCCCCGACAATCAGAGCGTAAACCGGGTTGCGTGAGGCGCGCGCCAAGGCCATGTGGAACGCCAGATCATGCTCCATGATGGCGGCCGGGTTGCCCACGTTGGCGTGCATCGCTTCCGCCAACGCCAGAATTTCGGAAGCCTCGGCATCGCTGCGCCGGATCGCGGCCAGTGTCACGATCCGGGTTTCGATGGTGCGGCGCACATCATAGATTTGTTGGATATTGATCTGATCGGTGTGGACCCCATGTTCGATCATCAGCGACATGGCGCCGTGGTCAATCTGCGCGACCGTGGCGCGTTTGCCGGTCGCCAGTTCGATGATCTGCATCGCGGCGAGCGACCGAAACGCCTCGCGCACAACTGTACGAGACACGTTCAGCTCTTTCGACAGGATCGCTTCGGACGGCAGCCTATCGCCCGGCATCAGGTCATGTTCGCGGATATGGCGGGAAATCGCACCAATTGCATCCTCGACCCGACCGACGCTGACGCCTTGTTCCAACACCGATTCCCCAAAACCTGTCCTACAGGTATTGCATGAATTGGAGATAGGATATGTGCATCGTCACTGTCAACCGATTCTCGTTTGGGAAACGGGATGAAAGTTGTGCAGATCCTTGCGGCGGAGGACGCGGTTGGCGACAGCATCGTGTGGGATAACGCTCGTGCACGCTTGGTTTGCGCGGATATCAGCGGTCGCCGCATACATGGGTTCAATCCAGCGACCGGGGCACCTCCGATTTGGCCGACCCAAGGTCGCCCCACTTCCATCGATTTGCGAGTCGACGGCGGGGCAATCCTGGGGATGAAACGGCACATCTGAATATGGGACTGGCCGGGCGCGCCGACTCCCGTAACCGAGGTCGAACCGCAGTGCCATGCCATCCGCCTGAATGAAGGCGTCGTCGGTCCAGACGGGGGATCTTAGTTTGGCACGATGACGACACCCCGCGGGATATTACCGCCGCGACAGGCACTATCTACCGTTACACGGCAGATTGCATGCTCCAGCGGGTCTGCGACGACCACTTCGGTATCACCAGCACCTTTGCATTTCCAAGTGCCGGTGAACTCCTCGCCGCCGATGCTCTGGCCAGCACGATCTATTCCAATCAGATTGGTCCCGAGGGCCAGCTTTAGGCACGACGGGAGGTCAAATCTGGCTTTCCGCGCGGCCTGCCGGATAGGTCTTGCCTAGATGCGCAAGGGCGGCTCTGGACGGCACATGTTGCCGGAGGCGGATGCCTGACCTGCGTCACCGCTGACGGGCGTGTCGACAGGGGGGGTCGAAATTCCCCGTTCGTGACCCACCAGCTGCATCTTCGGTGGCGTCGATCTGGACACGCTTTACATCCCCTCCGCCCGGTTCACGATGTCGCCGGACCATCTGGCCGCGCACCCGCAGGAAGGTGGACTGTTCGCGCTAGACGTTGGGTAAGGGGCAAGCCGGCCCATCGGTTCCGATTAAGTTCATGAAGATCGTTGATCTGCGCACCACGACCGTTACCGTTCCCCTTGGGGCGCCGCTGTGCCACGCCAATGGCACCCATTGGGGCCGCTTTATCATCAAGCGCGGGCCGTTTCGCTATCGGAACGGCTGCGTTGCCCTGCCCAAAGGCCTCGATCTTGTTGGGGAACTGGATCGCGACAGGGTTGCCGAGTACGCCGGGCACTACTACTACCACTGCCAAGGCGGATCCGCCTATGACCATGATCCGACGCGCCCGCGCCGGTATTCGATATTCCCCCGGCGCAATCTTGCGGACCCGGCCAAAGGTGCCATTGCGTTGTAAGACGGTCACTGCCGCACACCGACATCAACGGAACCTATTGACCCGATCAGTTTGCGTATCTGCCGGGCGCTACGAGTCATGAAGATGGAGGTGCCGTCTCACCCGACTTCGGTGCAAACCGCATCGAATGACCGCTTTTCGCCCTTTGCACTGCTTGCCCTGCTGTCGCCCGCAGCTGAATCGGGTAGGTCAACAATCGGTCAACCGGTGTAATTACTTTGTTCGCCGTTTAGGCCCGCCCACCGCAGATGGCTGCGGCAAAGTGCGGTTAGAAAACTTCGTCAGTTCAAGGAGTTATCTCGTAAGCCTCTGAAATAGAGCGAGAAGCGATTTCCCGGGAGATTCGACTCATGACCTGAAGGCCGCAGGTTTCAATCCTGCCCCCGCAACCAAATTTCCTTTACAAATCAAGACGTTACAAGCCGCCCAACAGACGGCTTCTTGCGTTCCAGATTCCGGGTCAGCAATAGGTCAACAAAACACGGCAAGCTGCGTCGGTGCGTAACCGCTCGGCCCGACTACCCGGCTAGTGATAGAGTTGGTCGGTCTGTGGCCGCGCTGGATGTTGGACTCTTTCGGGTTGCGGGCGATCCAGCGAACGGGAAGGTTTTGGATCGCGAGGAGAGGTGCTCGATCTGTCTTGAGGCGACGGCGCAGATTGTATCGCTTGCGCTGGTCGCCCGACGAAACGGATTGAACGCCAATTTGATCTTCAAGCGGCTGCGTGATTCATGGTATGCGTCGGGGCGTTGCTTCGTGCTACGGACTTGCCGCACTTCCTGTCTGTTGAGATTGTCGACCATGCCTGCCTCGAAGAACCCCGGCCGATGACAACGGCGGGCAGATCGCGCTTCAGCTTGCAGGCTGGCAAGGGCTGTGGATCAGCGGGCCTTTTGATCCCCGCGAATTGGCACGACAAATCCGTGGCCTGTCAGGACCATCCCGGTCCCGATGCACAAGCAAGTCTGGTCGAGAGCCGAGGTTAGGGATGGCATTCGAAAAAACCCGCTTAACTTGCGCGCCTGACCGGAACGAGACTGCGGCAGGTCGATAGCTTACCGCAGTCGCAGCGCGGTTCACTGCCGGAAGGCGCTATGCCACCGGGGGTCGGGACAACGCACAAACCATCTACTAAGATCACTGTCCAACCGAAGGAGCGGACCAGTGCGGCGACGAAGTCGGTCTGCCAGTCTGGCAGTCCGGTCTGGCGGCTATGGTCAAAGGCTTGTCCGCAGGCACGGGCAAAGTCGTTCCAAGCGCCAAGGCAGCCAGTTGGGCCGCGCCGTAAGCGGTGCATTCACCAAACGACGAGACGGCAATTTCGCGCTGGCAGACCTGTGCAAGGAAGGTGGAGAAATGGCTGCTGGCCGTGAGTATCGAGATACCCAGAACGCTTGGCAGGCAGCGAAACGGCGCGCGGGTGATTGCGCGCTCCGCTGGTTACATTACGGCAAAAGGGGACGCCCCGGCCTGACGGCAGGTCAGGATGGCGGACATGGCGACCAACTCGCTGCCCAGAATGACCGGGCGGCGGAACGGCAGAGCTTTCCCGACAACGTGTTGCCTGTGCGCCGGGGTTCCGGCACAGTCTGCATACGAATGCAAAACAAGATTCGCTTGGACCGACATGTCCACAGCATGATCCGATGACAGGCGAGACCCGTTGAAAAACTTTGACCCAAAATGGCAAGACTTTCCGCATTTCGTTATCGGCATCACCAAGGAAATCTGGGAGGATCGGCAGATTGCGCTGTTGGAAACCTGCTATGCCAAGGACATCATCGTTCGCGGGGCGGGTGGTATCAAGCAGGGCTGTCAGGCGGTGATCGACGACACGCTGGCCAAGATGGCGGCCTTTCCGGACCTGCGGATTCTGGCCGAGGACGTGATCTGGTCGGGCAGCGAAACCCAGCATTATTTGTCGTCGCACCGCAGTGTTATCACCGGCACGCAGACCGAGGACAGCATCTACGGCCCCGCTTCTGGCAAACGCTACTATGCCCGCTGCATAGTGGATTGCGCGGTGACGGATGGGGTGTTCGATGACGAATGGCTGATGTTTGACTCGGGCGCCATCATCAAACAACTGGGCCACGACCCGCGCGATTATGTGCGCCGCCTGATCGCGGCGGAGGGTGGGTCGGCCAAGGCCAAGCGGCCGTTTACGCCGGATCAGGACCGCATCGGGGCCTATACTCTGCGCGGCAATGACAACCCCTGGGGTGGCAAACTGGTTGCGGTCCTGCAACGGATCATGCGCAAGGATATCGCCGTGATCGGCAAGACCTATGAACGGGCGGTCAGGATGGAGCATCCGGGCGGGCAGGGCGGCTGGTCGTGGGATTTTGCCGAGGCGGCGTGGATGGGCCTGCGGTCGTCTTTCCCGGGCGCCAAGTTCACCGTTCATCACGTGATTGGCAACGACGAACTTGGCCGCCAGCCCCGCGCTGCCGTGCGGTGGAGCCTTGATGGCCGGCATGACGGCTATGGCCGTTTTGGCGCGCCGACCGGGGCGAATGTGCATGTCATGGGCATCACGCATGCCGACTTCGGCCCTTGGGGCATTCAGCGCGAATTCACCCAGTACGATGAACTCGCCATCTGGAAGCAGTCCGAGATGCAGGCTGGCTGACCGGGCGGTGCGTTAGTAGCCCTTCACCACCTCGGCCGTGGTCTGATGCACGGCGGCCAGTTGGGACGCCACGGCAGAGGCAAACAGCCGCACGTCCGTCAACAGGGAGGCAAAATCATATCCCTGCGCCAGCATTTGGCGGATCATGGCGGGCGAACCGGTGTGAACCCCGGCGATCCTGCCCGCCGAATTGACGCGGGAGACGACGCTGGCAATTGCTTCCAACACTTCTGGCGCGGTCGGCTCCAAAGTGGGTTCATAGCCCAGCGACAGGCCAAGGTCAGAGGGGCCGACATAGACGCCGTCGATGCCTTTGACCGCAAGGATGGCGTCAAGGTTGTCCAAAGCTTCGCGGGTTTCGATCATGGCCAACACCAGAACCGTTGTGTTGGCAGTTTTCACATAACTTGCCCCATGCACCAGATTGGCGCGGGTCGGGCCAAACGACCGGCTGCCAAGTGGCGCGTAGCGGGTGGAATGGACAAGGCGCTGCGCATCCTCGACGGTGTTGACCATTGGGCAGATCACCCCGGCAAATCCGGCGTCGAGACATTTCATCAGAATGCCGGGTTCGTTCCATGGCACCCGGGCAAGAACCGGGGCAGGCAGGCCCTGCAGCACCTGCAACATCGTCAATGCCATTTGGTAATCGATCAAACCGTGCTGCAGATCGACTGTCATCATGTCAAAACCCTGACGGCCCATGATCTCGGCGGTTACTGGCGAAGGCAAGGCGCACCAGCCGTTCACGGCCTTGCCTCCGGCGGCGAAATGTTTGCGCAGGTCTGGCAGGGGTCGTAGTTGCAAGTCGGGGTCAACGGACACGTCGGGCCCCTTCGCTAAGGGTGGCGAGCTTGGCCCATGCAATCTCGGGGTC
>JANOQZ010000029.1:0-8283 GCA_031415055.1 Oceanomicrobium sp.
ACAAAACCCCGAAGGATCCTCCCTTTCTGATCACTGATCACTGACATCTGATCACTGAAGGCGGCGCGCTCGACTTGCATGTGTTAGGCCTGCCGCCAGCGTTCGTTCTGAGCCAGGATCAAACTCTCAAGTTGAAAAGCACTTGTCTCCAAGCGCCTTCTTGACAGATAAACCTCTGCACATCACCGATGCTTGAAGCACCGGCTACGTCATTGTTCGACTGTGCCTCCTTGGCCTTTTGCAAAGCCCCGAAAACCACACCCAAACAGTGAAGCTGACACCACATCATCGATCCCAATTACCCTCACGAGTAACCAAAACCTAGTGGCCAGATATACAGAAAGTCAGTCCGTCGAAACAAACCAAACCGCCCGCATATCCCTTCATCATCAACAGATTCAAAGAGCGCAGAGACAAACACGGGAACGACCGCCATTTCTGGCGCATCCGCTGCCCGCTCGATCTCTGTTGTTTTTTCTCGCCGAAACAGCTTGGCCGCTTCGGTGAGGGTCTATCTAGGGAATAGACGCAGGCCGTGCAAGCAGTTTCTTGCACAAAAGTGTCGCAGGGCGAAAAATAAACAGCAGCAAAAATTCAGGCCCTAAAGAAAACGGCGGCCCGATGGACCGCCGCTTCCAATTTCTCAAGATAGAGTTAGATCAGGCGGCCTTGCGGCGCCGTTTCATCAACCCGATTACACCCAGTCCCGCTGCAAGCAACGGCAGTGCCGCTGGCAGTGGAACTGGCGACGGGCCTTCCGAACCATAAAGCGAAATGTGCGACAGACCCTGTTTCAAATTCACGCCCCAGGTGCCAGTGACGATGCCGCTGCCAAAGATCTGGAACGCGGCAAAGCCCGGATCGCATGGATTCGTATTGCCTCGTCCGCACTGGCCGGTGCCTGTCTTGAACGACAGAATCACATTGGTCAGTCCGGTCAGGTCGATCGAAAACGCTCCACCCAAGCCGGTTAACAGCCCGGCTGTCGAATCCAACAACCCGGAAACAGCGTCATCGTTCTTATCGATCAATGAAATGTCCGGAAAGTCGGCCAACAAAAGTGCCTGGAAAGCGGCGTCGTTCGAATCGTTATTTTCGCCCCAAGCGTAACACGCCGATGTCGTCGGCGCATTCATGTCCAAGGTAAAATAGCGGTCATATCCGCCCACATCCGGGCAGGTCGTCAGCGCCTGCGCCGCGGAGCCTGCAAACAATGACATGCAGAACAATGCGGCCGACAAAGCGGTTTTCTTCCAAAGTTTCATAGTTAAGCCCCCAATTAGTAAGCACGTAACCCCAACGACTTAGCACCAAAAACATGAACCGGCAATTAACTTTATTCATGCACCGGATGCGGTCGGGTATTCGGGACCCGGTTTGTTAAAGATTCCTACACATCCTAGGGCCAGAAAGAGCAGACAAACGGATCGGGGTCGACGATGCAAAGCGCACAAAAACGAGCAATGGCCGCAGAAATCGACGATTCGGATTCAGCACAAATTGCCGAACGTGCCTTGCGTTTCGCCCGTGAGTTTAACACGACGCTGACACCGGAAACTTTTCACGTCTGGTATGTCTATGCTTCGCGCAAGAACGATGTCATCAATCTGGCGCTAGATCGGGCGATGAACACCGGCTCTCGCCTGACAAGGGCGAGCCTTTTCGAACTTTACCAAGCGCATCTCTCGGGTCGGTCCTTCAGCGAAGAAATGGCGGCCTATGGCACCAGTCTGGCGGGCGCGATGGCCGATGTTTCGGGCGTGGTTTCGCAGAGCCTGGTCGATGCCAATGTCGTTAGCTCCGACCTGCGCCAGGTGAAACGCGGACTTGGATTTAATGCGACACGGCAGGAATTGGTCGCGGCAGTTGGATCGCTGATGAAGGCAAATCAATCGCAGCTCGACACCGGGCGCAAACTTGAATCCCAGCTTGAACGCAGCAAATCCAAGATTTCGACGCTAGAAAAGGAATTGGCCGAGGTGCGCAAAACCGCATCGGTCGATCACTTGACCAAGCTGCCGAACCGGCGGCGGTTTGATTTGCTGCTGGGCGAAGCGATTTTCACCGCACGGCAACGTAGTGCGCCATTATCGTTGGCCATTGCCGATCTTGATGCCTTCGGGCCGGTAAATGAGAAATGGGGTCATGAAACCGGTGATAATGTATTGCGCCATTTCGCCACCCATCTCAGCCAGAATTTGAAGGGCAAGGATATTGTCGCGCGCTATGGTGGTGAGGAATTTGCCATTTTGTTTGCCGATCTTACTTTGCAGGACACCCATTTCGTCGCCGAAAAATTGCGCAGCGGTTTTTCCGACATCAATTGGACATCGCAACAAACCGGCGGTGAAATTGGCAGCATTACCGCGTCGTTTGGTATTGCGATATTGCAACCGAGCGATACGCGCGAAAGCTTCGTCGCCCGGGCCGAGCGACTGCTTTTGGAAGCCAAGAAGGCTGGCAAGAACCAAACCCGTAGTTCTTAAATTTTGCTTAGGTGCAAATCGAGCAAAGCCAACCGGTCCTGCCCCCAAAATATGTCGCTGCCTACGACATAACTTGGGGCACCAAAGACGCCGATTTCGACGGCATCGTTGGTGTTGCGCTCCAGAATATCAATCGCCGATAACATGCCCTTGTCGAGCAGGGTCGCATCGAAACCGCTGGCGGACAGGCAATCTTTTACCACCTCGTCTTCGGCCACATTCTTTTCTTCGGCCCATACCGCCCGCAAGATGGCGCGGCACAGGCCGCCGACGTCGCCACCCGCTTTCTGGGCCGAGATAATCGCGGTACAGGCGGGCACCGGGTTGGCCGCAAACCAAATCGGGCGCGGGTTGATTTTCATCCCATCAGCTTCGGCCAGCCGGGCAATATCGGCCAAGCGATAGTTTTGCCGGGATTCGTGACGGTCGGCCATGGCAATGCCACCGGTTCGTTCAAAAACCTTGGCCAGAATGATGGGCTTGTAATTCACCCTCGCCGCGTGCTTCGTCGCAATATCCTCCAATTTCGACCCGGCCAAATAGGCATAAGGCGACAAAGGATGAATGTAATAGTCGATGACAGTCATAAGTATCACTCCACCACGGAATTCATTCAGAATGACCGCCAAGGCAGGCTTTGCAAGTGCCATCTGGAATGCTAAGTGCAGGCCACAATTTCCGCGCCGATACCACCGGCCAATCAGGGGCGACGTATGAACCCGAACATCCAGCCCAAACTGATCGCCGGCAATGCCAACCCGGTTCTGGCCAAAGCCATCGCCAAGCGCATGTCGGTGCATCGTGGCACGGCGGTTGAACTGGTCTCGACAAGGGTCGAGCGCTTCAACGACCAGGAGATTTTTGTTGAAGTGTTCGACAACGTCCGCTCCGAGGACATGTTCATCATCCAGTCGACCTCAAACCCGGCCAACGACAATCTGATGGAACTGCTGATCATGACCGACGCCCTGCGCCGGTCCTCCGCCCACCGGATCACCGCAGTGATCCCCTATTTCGGCTATGCCCGCCAAGACCGCCGCACCAAGGCCCGCACGCCGATCACTGCCAAACTGGTCGCCAATCTGCTGACCCAGGCCGGAATCGAGCGGGTTTTGACGCTGGATTTACACGCGGCGCAAATCCAGGGCTTCTTCGACATTCCGGTCGACAACCTCTACGCCTCGCCGGTTTTCGCGCTTGATATCGGTCACCATTTCGCCAGTCTCGACGACATCACCGTCGTCTCGCCCGATGTCGGCGGCGTCGCCCGCGCCCGCGAGCTGGCCGAACGCATCCGCGCCGATCTGGCGATTGTCGACAAACGCCGCCGCGGCCCCGGTGAGGTCGAAAGCATGAACGTGATTGGCGATGTCAAAGACCGTGTTTGCATCATCGTCGATGACATCTGCGATACCGCCGGAACGCTGGTGAAGGCCGCCGAACTGCTGGCCCAGAACGGTGCCCGCGAAGTGCACGCCTATATCACCCACGGCGTTCTCTCCGGCCCGGCACTGGAGCGGATCGCCAAATCCAGCCTCAAATCGCTGGTGGTGACCGATTCGATCGAGCCGACCGAGGCGGTGAAAAAATGCAAAAACATCCGCATCGTCCCCACCGCCCCGATTTTCGCCCAAGCCATCCTCAACATCGCCAACGGCAATTCGGTGTCGAGCCTGTTTTCGGACGCCACCCTAGGGCCGATCTACGAGGCGTATTATCCGGCGAAGTAGCCGCAAGTGGCGCCTGCGGATTTGAACTCCGCCTCGGTAGATAGTATTCTCTCAGTAGCTCATCGCTCGGAAGCATCAAACAAATGACTGGACATTCGGACCATAAATTTAGCGTGACGTTGAAAACTGCGGACTTGGCAGTGGTCGGATGTCTAAGGGCACTTGCAAAATGGTCGCAAAAAACTGGTAACAACCAGATTCCTTGGGGCGGCACGAAGGATGTCGATTGGAAACACAACAAAAATTGCGTGACATTTCGATTCTCTTCGAGTGAATATAGGGCCTATTTTGTAAACGAATTGCAGCGCTTACTGCCGCGAGAACTTTGGGTTGAAGTAGGTCAGCGTGATGACGACCCTGCAACGCGTCAACGCTAGAAACGAATGCACGAGGGATAGATGTTTGGTAGCCAGCGGAGAAAAGTCGCTCGAGAGATTAGGGAACGGGTCCGCCCAATTTTTTCAATCATCCAGCACCACAGGGGACTGCCAGCTCATTTCTGGACCGACGCTTACTTTCTAGGATTTTTCGGTGGACTCATTACGCAGTTTGCAAGGTTGGCAACAAACGACACATTGAGTGCATTGCAGATGGGCCAGGCACTTGTGGATGGATTTTCGGAACTTTCTGGCCTGAGTGGCAGTGAATTAACCAGCTTGCAAATTAAATACGCAGAACAGATGAATCCAGAGTACTTGGATGGCAGTGAAAAGTCGTATGTGCTATTTGCATTGAGTTTCGGATATTTTTACAGTGGATTTGGCAACATTGTGCACCTCGAAAATATCAAAATGGCGAAGTTTCCCGAGCTTGTGGCTTCCTTCGAGCGGAATGGCGGAAATCGCCCAAAAGTAATGGGCGAAATGAGTCTCCTTTGGATCGTTGGCAAAATAAATGATCGAGAATCCACTCGAGGACAGTCCATTTAAGCCGAGAGTTCTGCCAATAATAAATCCCGTCAGTGGCCCGATCTACTTGGTGCACTGTCGGCGAGGCTGACCGGTCAGACCCCGATCCAGAACAAATCGCTGACGCTGTCCACCCCGGCCAGACCGACGTTTTTGAAGGTGATCACCGTGCCTGAATCGAGCGACAGAACCACGTCCGCCCCAACCGTTGCAATAGTTGAAATCGCATCGATCTGCGCGTTGCTTAAGGCCGAAATGTTGAGCTGATCCATGCTGCCGTCCCAGTTGTTGATCTGGTCGGAACCTTGGTAGATGTTGGCGATGAACAAAAACTCATCCACCGACCCGTCGCCAAACATCTTGTCGTTGCCGGAGCCGCCGTCAAATATGTTGTGGTTAAGGCCATTGCCCCCTTCCGAAATCAACGTATCCGCACCGCCCCCACCAATGAGTGTGATGTTGAAATCAAGGCTACTACCACCATAGTAGTCTACCAATTGATCCATGTGCAGAATCGAGGTGATCCGATCCTTGCCACCATCACCAAACAGCGTGATAGTCATTGTGTAGTATTCGTCAGGTAAGAGCCAGCCGTTGTTAACTTCGGAAACAATGACATCATTTCCTGCGCCACCGTGAATATCAGTCACGCCATCCGAATCGCCCTCATCAAGTTGCATATATGCGGTAATCGTGTCCGCGCCTTTGTCGCCAAAAATGACAACACTGGCCGAGTCGCCACTGTTGGAAATAGCCTCGATATAGGAAGTGATCTTGTCGCTGCCGCTTCCTCCGCGAATAACATGGGTTAGCGGCTCGGTCGTAGATTCCCACTCGGCCACGATCGTCCGCAATTCGATTATGTCATTGCCGATCCCGCCATCAGCAATCGATTCGACCCGTTGGCCACCCATACTGTCGTCCCAGCCGGCAGCATACTGCACTGTCAGTTTTATGACGTCGTTGCCATCGCCGCCAGTCGCTTGGTTGGTAACATGCCCCCAATAGTTACCCAGATTGATCGTGCCAGTGATCGTATCGTCGCCGATACCGCCGTTAATTGAGCTGTTGATGATTTCTCCAACACCCCTAGTTTCCCAGTTCTCATTCTGCAAACTGATCGTCGTCGTCAGCGTGTCGTTGCCGTCCAACCCCGACAGCAACACGTCAATCGCTATCTGCTCGTTCACAAAACCATAGCTACCGATCAGCGTAATCAGCGCCGCCAACTCGTCGGCAGTCGGACTACCGCTCAAAGCAAAATTCCGCAGAATCGTCGTCGCCGAGTCCGCATCCACAATTTCAGTCAAAGTTTGTTGCATCGATGCCCCCACATCTTGTCAATTTGTCGTCAATACCGACGCCGCCCAATAAAATCGCGGCATCAGAAACACTGAATAGCGGAACCTTAGCACTGCCCCTTGCTAAAGCAAGCTTTTGGCGCTTCGACCACCCATGCGCCGCAACACCTGTTACCCCAAAAACAAAAACCCCCGCCGAAGCGGGGGTTCTGAGTTTGGCCTTATGGGCGCCGGGTTAAAGTCCCAGCACCTCGATCAATGTCTTCATGTCGTTGACTTGCAAAGCCGCCAAAGTGCGCGTCTCATCGGTCGCATCCGCCAAGGCCGCCTCTGCCGAAACCAAAGCCGCATCGAGCATCGGGCGCGTCACTTCCGAACGCGGCACGGCATTCTCAGCCAGAACCGACAACCCCGACGCCGACAATTCGGCAAACCCGCCGGTCAGGAAATATTCACTCACCGCCGCGCCAGTATGCACCCGCACTATCCCCGGCCGCAGCGACGTCAGGATCGGCGCATGGTCGGGCATCGCCGTCATGTCCCCCGCCGCACCCGGCAGTTCCACTTGCGTGGCCTGCACCGAAGCGAGCATTCGCTCGGGCGATACCAGATCGAATTGCAGCGTCTCGGCCATCATGCCCCCTTAAGCCGCCGCAGCCATGCGTTGCGCCTTGGCGATCACTTCGTCGATGCCACCAACCATATAGAACGCCGCTTCCGGCAGATGGTCGAATTCACCGGCCACCACCCTTTTGAACGAGTCGATCGTCACCTCCAGCGGCACCTGCACTCCAGGCGATCCGGTGAACACCTGCGCCACGTCGAACGGCTGGCTGAGGAAACGCTGGATCTTGCGGGCGCGGTTGACCGCCAGCTTGTCGTCTTCGCTCAGCTCGTCCATGCCGAGAATGGCGATGATGTCTTGCAGTGATTTATAGCGCTGCAACACGTTCTGCACGTCGCGGGCCACTTGGTAATGCTCCTCGCCCACCACGAGGGGGTCCATGATCCGGCTGGAACTATCCAGCGGGTCCACGGCCGGATAAATGCCGAGTTCCGAAATCGCCCGGCTCAGAACCGTCGTCGCATCCAAATGCGCAAACGAGGTCGCCGGTGCCGGGTCGGTCAAATCGTCGGCCGGCACATAAATCGCCTGCACCGAGGTGATCGAACCGGCGCGGGTCGAGGTGATCCGCTCCTGCAACTGGCCCATATCGGTGGCCAAGGTCGGCTGATAGCCGACGGCAGAGGGGATACGACCGAGCAAAGCCGACACTTCCGAACCGGCTTGGGTGAAGCGGAAAATGTTGTCGATAAAGAACAACACATCGGTGCCCGACTGGTCGCGGAACTGTTCGGCCAAGGTCAGGCCGGTCAAAGCCACCCTTGCCCGCGCTCCCGGCGGCTCGTTCATCTGGCCATAGACCAAAGCCACTTTCGACTTTTCCATGTCATCGACGTTGATAACGCCCGATTCCATCATCTCGTGATACAGGTCGTTGCCCTCGCGGGTACGCTCACCCACCCCGGCGAACACCGAAAATCCGGCATGCACTTTGGCGATGTTGTTGATCAATTCCATGATCAAGACCGTCTTGCCAACGCCAGCACCGCCGAACAGGCCGATCTTGCCGCCTTTGGAATAGGGGGCCAGCAGGTCCACAACTTTGATGCCGGTCACCAGAATGGTGCTTTCAGTCGATTGCTCGGCAAAAGCCGGTGCGTCGCGGTGAATGGCGCGGAATTCCTTCGCCTGGACCGGGCCCTTTTCGTCCACCGGCTCGCCGATGACGTTCAGGATACGGCCCAAAGTGGCGTTGCCCACCGGCACCGTGATCGGCCCGCCGGTATCGGTCAC
>JANOQZ010000030.1:0-64708 GCA_031415055.1 Oceanomicrobium sp.
TGACGTCGAGAAATCTGCACCATTCGATCCTCCTTAAACTTTTCGCCAAATCTCCGTGCTGCACCCGCGAAATAGCCAACATACTGGTGCATTCGCTGTCAGAAGTCGACTCCGAAGGGCCAGAAACGGCCAGTTTACCCCCCAAATCAGCCATAAAACCGCGATGGATTTGGATGAGAAAGCCTTGCTGCAGCGCACAATACGAGGGATTCCTTCCCGCAAACCCAGTCCCGCCCTGCTTTGACCCGCAACATCCCCGCAGCCGTGAAAACAAGTTAATTTCCGGTTAATTTTAAAATTATTATCAAATAATATCAATAACTTACACGATATGGCACGCGTGCGCGCAGTCGGAGAATCCCGCCTATCCCGCCCGTCGCATCCTCTGCATCCCCTTCGCCGGTTTCGCTTCAAACAACGCCGCCAATTGCTCGGTCATCGCCCCGGCAAGCTGCTCGATATCGGTAATTGTAACGGCATTTCGATAATACCGCGTCACGTCATGGCCAATTCCAATGGCGATCAGCTCGACCATTTTCATCTTTTCCACCATGGCAATCACATCTCGCAGGTGCTTTTCCAAGTAAGACGCCGGATTGACCGACAAAGTGCTGTCATCCACCGGTGCCCCATCGGATATCACCATTAATATCCGCCGCGCTTCCGGCCGCCGCGTCAGCCGCCGATGCGCCCATTCCAAGGCCTCGCCATCGATGTTTTCCTTCAGCAGGCCTTCCTTCATCATCAGCCCCAGATTGGGCCGGGTCCGCCGCCAAGGCGCGTCGGCACCCTTATAAATAATGTGCCGCAAATCATTGAGCCGCCCGGGCAAAGCCGGCCTTCCCGCCGCCAACCAATCCTCCCGCGCCTGCCCGCCCTTCCAGGCCCTCGTGGTGAACCCCAGAATCTCGCATTTCACTTGGCAGCGCTCCAGGGTCCGTGCCAGAATCTCGGCGCTGATCGCCGCAATCGAGATGGGGCGACCGCGCATGGACCCGGAGTTGTCCAACAGCAACGTCACAACCGTATCGCGGAATTCGGTGTCTTTTTCCTGCTTGAAACTCAAAGGCGTCGTTGGATTGGCAACAACTCTAGCCAACCGCGCCGCATCGAGCATGCCCTCTTCCAAGTCGAACAGCCAAGACCGGTTCTGCTGCGCTTGCAGCCGCCGCTGCAACTTGTTGGCCAGCCTTGAAACCGCACCCTTCACCGGCTCCAACTGCTGGTCGAGATACGCCCGCAACCGCTCCAGTTCCAGCGGATCGGCCAGTTCTTCCGCCGGAATTTCCTGATCGTGCTTGGTGGAATAGACCGTGTAATTTGGGTCGGCGTCGGAATAAACTGCCGGTGGCGGCAAATCGGCGGGCGGATCACCTTCCTCAGCATTGGCATCTTCCGACCGCTCCAGATCGTCGCTGTCCTCGACCGTTGCCAGCGTTTCACTATCGTCCTTTTCCTGCGACTCGTCGTCGGGAGCCGTCTCAAACTCGTCGGACTGGTCGTCGTCGCCCTCACCACTCTCGCCCTCATTCTCGTCCTGCGAATCCTCACCCGCATTATCCTCGTCTTCGGCATCGTCAGGGTCGTCGCCCAACTGGTCGCCGTAGCCCAGATCGTCGATCACCTGGCGAGTCAGTCGGGCAAAGGCTTGCTGGTCATCGAGCAAAGTATTCACATCGTGAAACGTCTCACCCGCCTGGCCCTCAAGGAAATCTTTCCACAGGCCCAGCACGTTGTCCGCGCCTTTGGGCAAGTCGCGGTTGGTGGCAAGTTGGCGCACCAGATAGCCCGCCGCCGCGGCCAACGGAGCTTCGGATTTTGAAATCACCTGATCCCAACCCATCCGCCGCGCCTCATCGGCAATTCGCGCGTCGATATTGCGCGCTGTGCCCGGCATGGCCCGCGCCCCCATCGCCTCACACCGCGCGGTTTCCATCGCCTCGTAAACCGCCACCGCCACCTCGCCCGCTGGGGCGTATTTGCGATGTGTGGCTTCGTTGTGAAAGCGCAGCTTCAAGGCAAACGCATCCGCCGTGCCCCGCGCCAGCAACACCTCATCCGCCGTCATGCGGCGCGAAACTTGCGGCAACCGCGCCGCATCCGCCGTCAATCCGGCCGGATCGACCGAGTAACTCACCGTCAAATCCGGCGCATCCGCCATCGCCCGCATCGCCTCGGACAGGGCTTTCTTGAACGGATCGGCGGGGTTGTCGGATTGGGTCATGGCTTGGTTATGCCAGAGTGTTTGGGGATGGGGAAGTTCCTACGACGTCATTGCGAACGAAGTGAAGCAACCCAGACGTTAGGCAAAACCCCGTTGAAGTAAAACGCAATCCAAGACCGACAAAGGCGCGACGGTGCGCAGCACCGGCAAGAATGTCCAGTGGACATTCGTGAGCGCCGTGCGCGGGACATTTTCCAAACCGGTGGACTTGATGTGACTTAGCGCAAGGCCAGCGCCTGACCGCCGGTGGGTGCGAAGCGCCCGCCGAAGGGGCGGTCGGGCGCTGGCCGACCGGCGGGGCCGCTCGTCCGGTATTCTTGGCCGCGTTGTGGCCGCGAATTGCCACGGGTCAATTCGCGGGGGTGGAGGGGTTTGGTCGTCATTGCGACTGCGAGGCAAAGCCGAAGCAGGAAGCAACCCAGAAACACCGCAACTGGGTTGCCGCGTCGCTGCGCTCCTCGCAATGACAAAATGTACGGTGGGATTCATCCCACCAATTCCGCATTTGTGTGAGTGCAAATGGTGAGATGAATCCCACTTTACGCCTGCTAACTTGGCGTTGAATGAATTGACTCGAGAATGCGCTTTTCACGAATTTCACGGCCATTCCTAGTTGTCTTGACATGCCTGATTTTCGCTACGACCTGTTTTAGCAGTAGTTGTTCAATAAATGTTTGATCTTTGAGGTACTTTTCTAGCAATTCTTCCGAAACATTTCCACGGATCAGTTCGGTATTTTCTCCATCTGGTCGAAGTTCGAACTGATGGGCTTCCGGCAGAATTCCTAAAAGAACACCCTTTATGTCGACCGATTCCTCTATGGAACTGACTTCGCTAAGTCTCTTGGACAGTTCTCCTGCTTGTTCCCAAGATAAATTCAAGAGATGCTGATCACCCACGATCCGTGCACTGGCACCGGCAGTATGCAGCAGTTTTGCAAAACCAAGCATGGCCTCCACAAGCCTCGGCTGGGCATCTTCTATCGCCTTGTCGAATTCTCCCTCACTGGACCCACTCAAAGTATTGAGCAATTCTGTGGTCCCTTCGACCGCCTCCTTCAAAACGGTGGGAAGCAATTCAGACTGGTCAACTGGAATCTCTTCCAAGATGAATCCAACAGACCCTCGGGCTAGGTCCCGAATAAATAGCTGAGCCCGTTCCGACCCAGGTAGCGGACCACGTTTTGACAATTCCTTACTATTCCTTGACGCTAGGGCGATGGATACAATTTTTTGGTAACTGTCGAGTGCCCCAGCTGCAAAATCGAGCCTAATGTCACTTTGGCCGATCACTGGATTTCCGTTAAATATCAATGCAACATTGGCAAAATTAGATGATGAGGAATTGATTTCCTTCACTCGTTGATCAATTTCGTCCAGCTTGTTTTTCCACATAAGTTTTGCCGTGCCCCATGGACTTTCGTCGGCAACTTCAAGCTGCCGTAAAACGAAGTGGCGCTCAGACTCCATTGCTTCAAGTGAAAGGAGCGTCGGCATTATGCACTCCCCAAGGTTGCAAGGGCGGCTTTGTCACCTGCAACGTCCAACGGCACGATGGTAAAGCCCTTCCAAGCGAAGGTGCCACGCTGGTGTGCAAAGAGCCCGTACCAGTAGATAACATCTTTGACCAACATTGAAAGAGACATCTCCTGCGTCAGAATTGCGTATGTGTCGAGCGCGAGCCTCAATTTGTTTCTTTCGCGGTCAATTACCTCCTGTTTCCAGAAGGCAATGCCGCTCGTTTGCCAAGCCACCGGATCCGAAAGGTATTTCTGTGGCGCTGACAATAAGCTGAAAACATCGATATCGTTCGGTGGCCTACCTTGAATTCGTTCGATCTCTTCCACAAAGCTGCCATCGATAAATTGCAACCCTTCAGTATAGCCGTCACCGCCCAAAATTCGCCTATAATCAATCAAATTTCTAAGAAGTTGCTGCCGTTCAGATGTTGTACCAAAACGTACGACAAGTTCCTCGATTGACACGAAGTAAGGTGAGCGGTCCGCGGTCGTCGCGTCGGTTCCTATGAAGGGCGGAAGCAGGCCATTTGAATCGAATGGTGGTATGTTCAAGGAAATTCCCCATCGGCGCAGCCTGCATTTTCAAATTGAAACGTGAATATTTCGCAAATTTGTTCTTAACGCCAACTTAATACACAATGGATCAAACAAATCCAATATTGGGATTAATTGATCTTTTCGATCCCGCATTCGTACGAGCCTGTGTCCTTTTTGACGCCCCTCACCCCAAACTCAAACTCACCGCGCTCTCCGGCAGTTCCTCATCAAAACACCGCTGGTAGAATTCCGCCACCGTCTGCCGCTCCAGCTCGTCGCACTTGTTCAAAAACGTCAGCCTAAAAGCAAACCCTACATCGTTGAAAATCTCGGCGTTCTGCGCCCAGGTGATCACTGTCCTCGGCGACATCACCGTCGAAATATCACCGTTCATGAAACCCGACCGCGACAGGTCGGCGACCGAGACCATCTGGCTGATGGTCTTGCGGCCCTTGTCGGTGTTGTAATGCGGCGCTTTGGCCAGCACGATGGCGGCTTCGGCGTCGTGGGTCAGGTAGTTCAGGGTGGCGACGATGCTCCAGCGGTCCATCTGGCCCTGGTTGATCTGCTGGGTGCCATGATACAACCCCGTCGTATCGCCTAACCCGACCGTGTTTGCTGTCGCAAAAATGCGGAACGACGGGTGCGGGGTGATGATCTCGTTCTGGTCCAGCAGCGTCAGCTTGCCGTCGGTTTCCAGCACCCTTTGGATGACAAACATCACATCCGGGCGGCCGGCGTCGTATTCGTCAAAGACGATGGCGCAGGGGTTGCGCAGCGCCCAGGGCAGGATGCCTTCCTGAAACTCGGTGACTTGTTTGCCCTCGCGCAGCTTGATCGCGTCTTTGCCGATCAGGTCGATCCTTGAGATATGCGAATCCAGATTCACCCGGACGCAGGGCCAGTTCAGCCGCGCCGCCACCTGCTCGATATGGGTCGATTTGCCGGTGCCGTGATAGCCCTGGATCATCACCCTGCGGTTGTTGCGAAAGCCGGCGATGATGGCCAGCGTGGTTTGCGGATCGAACTTGTAAGTGGTGTCGATGATCGGCACCCGGTCGGTTTTGTCGGCAAAACCCTTGACGGTCATGTTGGAATCAATGCCAAACAGCTCGCGCACGCTCAGCTCTTCGGTCGGTCTTGCCGGGGTTTTTTCGCCGTTCGCCATGCGTTTGGTCCTTCAATCTGCCGGATTTGGTAGTGGCGGAAAACGCCCGCGGCTGCAAGACCCGCTACATCTTGAAACTGTGGCTGTCCTTGATCTGCTCCCAAGCCCAGACCACTTCGGTCAGCCGGTCCTCGTCGTCGCGCCTACCGCCATTCATGTCGGGGTGAAGATCCTTGACCAAAGCTTTGTAAAGCTTGCGGATTTCGGTCTTGGTCTGGGTATCTTTGGCGTCCAGAATGTCCAGCGCCTTGCGCTCGGTCGGCGGCAGGCGGCGGGTCTGCTCTTGATTGCGTCGTTGGTCAACCTTGGCCGGGTTCATCGTCGCCTTGTCGCCCAGCAAATCGGCCGGATCATCAAAGCCAAAACGTTGCCAAGCACGCCCTTCGGTGTGGTTTGACGGGGCTTTGTCCCCCGTTGGCCCAAACGGCTGCGTTGGCCTGCCCCAAACGCGATCCGCCGCGAATTGCTTGTCCATTTCGGCCTCGGAATGGTTCTCGAAAAAGTTCCATTTCTGGTTATAGGCGCGGATGTGGTCGAGGCAGAACCAGATGAAATTGTCCAATGTATCGGGCGATTTCGGGGCGCGATACTTGCCGGGTTTGATGCAACCCGGATGCTCGCACGCCCGCGACGAAGATTCGACCGCCCCCGACAGGCCGCGCGCCCTGGCACGGCGTTTTTTGTCGGCGGAAACCGATATATCAAATTCAAGGGGTGAACGACGGTTCATACAGGCTCCGGCAAAAGGCTTTTCGAGTCGAGGGCAACAGTCTAGTGTTTCTTGGCGCTTCGCCAAGGGGAGATTGTTGGGAAATGACTTACGCCGAGCGTATTCGCACCAAGCTTGAAGCGGCTTTCGCCCCGGAATCCCTCAAAGTCATCGACGAAAGTGCCGATCATGCCGGGCATAGCGGGGCGCGTCCGGGCGGCGAAACGCATTTTCGCGTCGAAATGAAAGCCGCGTCTCTGGCCGGTCAAACCCGCGTCTCTCAGCAGCGGGCCGTCTATGCGGTTCTGAAAGACGAAATGGCCGAACGCGTGCACGCGCTGGCGTTGAAGCTTTAACCCCGCGACGCTGGCCCCAATTCCGGCGCTGCGTTTTCCGCCCCCAAGGTCAGAACCGGTTCGTGGTGTGGTTTTGGCGCAGTAAACACCGGCTCCGCCCGCTGCGAGGCGTCGGGCCGCACCGGTTCGGTCAGGCGCATCGCCGTCATCGCCGGGGCTTGGCTGGCGGGCACGCCAATTTCCCGTCGAAACACCAGCACGCTCTGGTAAACTTCAACCGCCGCCTTCAGCAGTCCGGGTTTTTCGTCCGACGGCAGCGATTCCGCCCTTTGATATTCCCAGCCATCCTTGGCCTGCGCGTTCATCAATTCGCTCAACGCATTGGCAAACTTGTCGCGGTTGGTTTTGGCACCTTTTGCCTTCACGCCGCGACGCGGCGAGGCGATGACCTTGTATTCATAGCGTTGCATTCAAGAATTCCCTAACCCGAACCGCCCCGCCTCATGCCTTAGCACAAATGCTTTGCCAAGCCAATTCAGCCTCATAACCCCAAGCGGCTTTTCACCAAATCGCTGACGGTTTGCGGGTTTGCCTTGCCGCCACTTGCCTTCAACACCTGCCCAACGAACCAGCCGACCATGCTCGGCTTTTCGCGGGCCTGCGCCACTTTATCGGGGTTGGCGGCGATCACCGCATCGACTGCCGCCTCAATCTCACCCGTGTCGGTAACTTGCTTCATCCCCCGCTCGGCTACAATCGCCACCGGGTCGCCGCCTTCCGACCAGACGATCTCGAACAATTCCTTGGCAATCTTGCCGTTGATGTCACCGCTGCCGATCAAATCTATTATCGCTCCAAGTTGCAGTGCTGAAACCGGCGACGTCGCAACGCTTTTGCCTTCTTTGTTCAGCCGTCCGAATAATTCATTGATCACCCAGTTCGCCGCCGTTTTAGCATCGCGTCCGGCGGCGACTGTCTCGAAATAATCCGCGTCAGCCACATCCGCCGTCAAAACCCGGGCGTCATATTCGGTGATGCCATAACGGCTGACGAACCGTGCTTTCTTTTCATCGGGCAGTTCGGGTAAGCCAGCGGCAATTGCGTCAACATATTCCTGTTTCAAGGTCAGCGGCAGCAGGTCTGGACAGGGGAAATAGCGGTAATCCTGCGCCTCTTCTTTCGAGCGCATCGAGCGAGTTTCGCCCTTATTGGGGTCATACAACCGCGTTTCTTGCTTGATTTCGCCGCCATCTTCCAGAATGCCGATTTGTCGTTTCGCCTCAAAATCAATCGCGGCTTGGATGAACCGCATCGAGTTCATGTTCTTGATCTCGCAGCGGGTGCCAAGTTCGCTGTCGCCAACCCGGCGCACCGAAACATTCACGTCGGCACGAAGCGAGCCTTCCTGCATATTGCCATCACAGGTGCCCAGATAACGCAGAATTTGCCGCAATTTCCGCACATATTCCGCAGCCTCTTCCGGCCCGCGAATATCCGGTTTGGACACAATCTCCATCAAGGCGACGCCGGATCGGTTGAGGTCCACCATCGACAGGGCCGGGTCCAGATCATGCACCGATTTGCCAGCGTCTTGTTCCAGATGTATCCGCTCCACCCTCACCTTGCGGGCAATCCCGGGCGCCATATCGACCAATATCTCGCCTTCGCCCACAAGCGGGTGGTAAAGCTGGCTGATCTGATAACCTTGCGGCAAATCCGGATAGAAATAGTTCTTGCGGTCGAAACGGCTGAACAAGTTGATCTTCGCCTTCAGCCCCAAACCGGTGCGGATAGCCTGTTCAACGCAGTATTCGTTCAACACCGGCAACATCCCCGGCATCGCGGCATCGACCAAACTGACGTTAGAATTGGGGGCTGCGCCAAATGTGGTTGAAGCGCCGGAAAACAGCTTGGATTTCGACAGAACCTGCGCGTGAACTTCCAAACCGATCACGATTTCCCAATCGCCCTTGGCACCGGAAATAACGGTCGGTTTCGGTTCAAAATAGGCCAGTTCGATCATGGTCACGTCCTTGGGCAGTGGTAACGCGGCCTTTTACGTCGGCACTGCAAGCAAGGGCAAGGGCGGCAGTGCCGCCCACACAATTCCGATTTCAGGCGCTCGAGCCCGCCCAAGCCGCCTGAACCTGCGCCGTATCTTCGAAATGCCGCAGACCTTGCACTTTGCCATTGCGCACTTTCCACCATTGCAACTGTTCTTCGCGCACCCGTTTTCCCGTCGATTTGACTTTGTAGGCCAGCCCAAGATGCACGATCACGTCGTCGCCACTGGCAATGAACTGCCGCGGCTCGAACGCCTCCAAATCGACATTTCCAGCAAACGCCGCGAGGAAAGACGGTACTTCCTCTGGCCCAACCGCCGCCTTGTGCCACGGCACGTCGCTTTGGGAAACGTTGAAATCCCAGATCGCGCCGGGTTCCGTTTTGCCCGCAATAAATTTGGCATCGCCTTTGGCAAAAGCGGCATAGATCGCTTCGATCAGTTCTACATTTTCGTTGCTCATTTTGTGCTCCAAAAGTTGGTGGCCACCCAGCAATTTATTCCGGATATTGCGGCTTCTTGCTTTGTGCCTGCATCTGGTCTTGCGCTTGAATTGCCGATGCTGCTAGGCGTATTATCGCAACTACCAAGCTGGATTATTGCAACAATGTTGGACTGGGACAATTTGCGTTTTCTGATCGCCGTAGCTGAAAAAGGCTCGGTGATCGCCGGTGCGAAAGGTCTGGGCGTTGACAAAGCCACAATCTCGCGCCGCATTTCCGCGCTTGAACACAGCCTCGGCGCACGCCTGTTTGACCGCAAGGCCAGCGGTTGGAGCCTGACTGCCGTTGGTCGAAAAGTCATGACTTCCGCCAAAAAAGTCGAAGCGGCAGTTTCCGTAATGCTGACCGATCTTGGCGGTCCAACCACCAACACGCGCACCCCTGTTCGCCTAAGCGCACCACAGTGGTTTTGCAGCGAAGTCCTGTTGCCGCGTATCGGTCGGCTCAGCGAAATGGCCAACTGGATCGACCTCAATCTGTCGGCCCGTTCCAGAGTCGCCGATTTGGCCGAGCGAGAGGCCGAGATTGGTTTGCGCAACGTCCGTCCGCCCAAAGGCTCCTTCGTGGTGCGCAAAGTCGGCGAACTGGGATCGGCAATTTATGCCAGCCGCGAATACCTGAACCGGCGTCCACCGATCTTGACTCGCGCCGATGTGTTGCAAGAAAAACTGATCGCCTATCCCGACCGGTTGACTTATGTCCCCGGTCTGGACTGGCTGAACACGACAAAATCGACACCGCTTTTGCGCGTTGATGATGCCTTTGCTATCACCGCGGCCATTCGGGCAAGTGCCGGGCTTGGCGTCATTCCGTGCTTTTTGGGGGACCGTGACCCGGTCTTGCAACGCGTGACGGACGAACATCACGCCGAAACGATCTGGCTAGTCGCCCCCATCGAACTGGCGCGAACACTTGCGGTCAAGCGGGTTTTCGATTTCGTGGCCGAAGCTTTTGCCGCCAACCGTGCGGCGTTACGCGGTGATATTTCTCAACGCCCGCCAGATACATCAAACGTCGTTCCGGTGACATAGGAAGCTTGCTCGGACATCAGCCATAAAATCGCCTCCGCCACTTCCCCTGCTGATCCGGCGCGTTTCATCGGGATAGCCGATTCAAACCGGGTAACCCGATCCGGCTCCCCCATTTTGTCGTGAAAATCGGTGACAATGATACCTGGCCGAATTCCGTTCACCCGAATGCCGAAAGGCGCCTCTTCGTCGGATAGTCCTTTGGTGAACGTGTCAATCGCACCCTTGCTGGCGGCATAGTCCACAAACACATTCGCGCCGCCCAAAGTCGCCGCTTTTGACGACACATTGACAATCACCCCACCGGCACCGCCGCTGCGAGTCGACATCCGTCGCACCGCTTGTTGAGCGCACAAGAAGGCGCCGATGACATTGATCTCAAACATCCGTTTCATCCGCTCAAAGTCCAAATCGGCGAATTTGACTGCCTTTGCACCAATGCCCGCGTTATTGACCAGTGCCGCCAACGGCCCCAGTTCGGCGTCGCATTGGGTGAAAATGCGCTGCACGTCGGCCGGGTCGGCAACGTCGCCTTGCAACAACGCCGCCTTGCCACCCGCATTCTGCACCGCCAAAGCAACCCTTTCCGCCCCTTCCCAACCATTGGCAAAGCCAATTCCCACGTCATAACCGCGCTGTGCCGCCAGAATTGCCGTCGCCGCACCGATGCCTGAACTTGCCCCTGTCACCAGCACAACTTTGCGCATGTCAGCCCTCAAGAATTCGGTTGATGATCTCGCTGCAATCCTTTGAAAGGTCTGGCTTTTTGGCAATCCGCTGCATCTGATCCATCATCAGCTTTTGCCGATCAACGTCGTAGCGTTTCCACGTTTCAAACGCCCCACACAGTCGCGCGGTTGTTTGTGGATTGAGCGAATCCAGTTTGATCAGCCAATCGGCAAACAAGGCATATCCAGACCCGTCGCTGGCATGAAACCCAGCTTGGTTTGCCGTTGAAAACGCTCCCAGCAAGGAGCGGAATCTGTTCGGATTTTTCCATTCAAAATCAGCGTGCTGCGTCAGGTTCTTGACGGTTTCAGACGCCATTCCCGGTGCCGTCAACGCCGCCTGAACCGAAAACCACTTGTCCACAACCAGCCGGTCATGCTGCCACTTCTCGTGAAACTGCGTCAAAGCCTTTTCGCCTTGCCCCTCGGCAACCAGTATCGCCAAAGCCGACATCGATTGCGTCATGTTATCGGCCCGATCAAACTGCCGATGCGCCAGCACCGCTTCTTCATCAAGGCGGCTTAGCAGCGTCAAGGCAACCGACTGCAAGGCCCGCCGACCGGCATTCTGCGCGTCAGGGCTGTAAGCCCCCGCAACATTCATCTGAGCATAAACGCGCTCCAAATGCGGATGCATTTGATTGGCCAATGCGGAATTCAGCGCCCGCCTAGCCTCATAAATCTTGTCCGGGTCGGGCACCCGACCTTCGGATGCAATGTGCTGCGCAATTTCTTCTTCCGACGGCAAAGTCAGAGCCAAAGCGCGAAATGCCGGATCAAGGGTTTCGTCGCGCAAAACCGTCTGCATCGCCAACAAATAATCCGGGTCGGGGATGATATTGTTGTCGCGACTTAGCCTTGCCAGCAAAGACAGACCAAACGCCCGCCCCGCTTCCCACTTGTTGAACGGGTCGGTGTCATGCGCCAACAGAAAGGCGCGGTCTTCATTATCGATCTGCCGCTCAATAATTACCGGCGCTGAAAACCCGCGCAGGATTGAAAGCACTGGTTTAGCTGGCAAAGCAAACTCAAAGGTCTGGGTTTCCTTGGTCAGTTCCAAAACACCCGCTTCGCCCATCGCCGCGCCCTTTGGTCCGACAAACCCGTAAGAAATCGGAATCAACATCGGCTTTTTGGTTTTCTGCCCCGGCGTTGGCGGCACCGATTGCTGCAAGCTAAGCGTATAGGTGCCGTTACGATAATCTTCCGACACCTTCACCCGTGGCGTGCCCGACTGGCTGTACCACAGCTTGAATTGCGTCAAGTCGCGCCCGGTCGCATCGTGAAAAACCTGCAACCAATCCTCGATCGTGCAGGCCTGTCCATCGTGCCGCGCAAAATACAGGTCGAGCGCTTTGCGGTATCCCTCAGCCCCCACCAATTCCCGCAGCATGCCAATGACTTCGGCACCCTTTTCATAGACGGTTGCAGTGTAGAAGTTATTGATCTCAATATAGCTTTCCGGCCTAACCGGGTGCGCCAATGGCCCGGCATCTTCGCGGAATTGGCGCGCCCGCAGCAGTTGCACATCGGCGATCCGCTTCACAGCATGGCTGCGCTGATCACCGGAAAACTGCTGGTCGCGATAGACCGTCAATCCTTCCTTCAGGCACAATTGAAACCAATCGCGACAGGTGATGCGATTGCCGGTCCAATTGTGGAAATATTCATGCGCGATGACGCCCTCGATCAATTCGTAATCGCGGTCGGTGGCGGTTTCCGGCGAGGCGAGAACGTATTTGGAATTGAACACGTTCAAACCCTTATTTTCCATCGCACCCATGTTGAAATCGTCGACGGCGACGATCATGAACAGGTCGAGGTCATATTCGCGCCCGTAAGCCTGTTCGTCCCATTTCATCGATCGTTTCAGCGAATCCATTGCATAGGCGCATTTATCAACATCGCCGTCGCGCACATAAATTTTCAGGCCCACTTTCCGGCCCGACATGGTGGTAAACGTGTCGTCATGGCTGACCAAATCCCCGGCAACCAAGGCAAACAAATAACACGGCTTGGGCCAAGGATCGTTCCATTCGGCAAAACCCTTGCCCGCCTTGGAACGGTTGCCATTGGACAGCATCACCGGCAAATCGCCCTCAATACGCACCGAAAATACCGCCATAACGTCGGGGCGGTCGGGGTAATAGGTGATTTTGCGAAAGCCCTGCGCCTCGCATTGGGTGCAATACATGCCGTTAGACATATACAGCCCCTCAAGCGCTGTATTGGCC
Source organism: Oceanomicrobium sp. (assembly GCA_031415055.1). Lineage (GTDB taxonomy): Bacteria > Pseudomonadota > Alphaproteobacteria > Rhodobacterales > Rhodobacteraceae > JANMOK01. Next base: position 13,009 of record JANOQZ010000030.1, read on the forward strand.
GAGGGGTTCACCTCCACCACACATTCCCAGACAAACTTTTCGCGCGGAATATGTTGCGCGGGAATCGTCAACCTCTCGTCATCAAACACCATTTTGGTATGGGCAAATTCTGCACCGTCAATCTTGGCACTGACAAATTTCAGCTTCCGCCCATCCAACACTAAATCATGCGGGCCCTCGCTCGCGCGGGCCGGATTGGCGAAAAAGGTGATCCGCGACGTCACAATCGTCGCCACCGGGTTCAACGCAAAGGTCAGATGCACGTCGCTGACCAGCCAAGCGGGGGCCTTATATTCCGAAAGCCGCACAACCGGTGCCGTCGCCTCAATTTGCACTGTCACGTCATGCCACCCCTCGGCTTGTTTGCAGGGGCTTGAATTCGCCCTGTTTCGCAGCCAAGCCGTATCCGCTGGCGCAAGACAATCCAAATCTGCCCGAGTGTTGCCGCTAAGAAGCAGACAGGTTAGACGAGGATTTGCAGCTTGTGAACTGCGAAAGGACGAACGATGCAGGATCGGGTGGAACGTCTGGGACTTTCGGTTGATCGCGGCTTTGCAACGTTCATCGAGACCGAAGCACTGCCGAATTCCGGAACTTCCATCAAAGACTTTTGGCGCGGGTTGGTCAGTTTGCTAGCCGATTTTACCCCGCGCAATCGCGAATTGCTGAACATTCGTCAGCACTTGCAGCAGAAAATTGATGCATGGCATTTAGAGCGCAAAGGCCAAACCCATGATGCAGTGGCCTATCGAACTTTTCTGGAGAAAATAGGCTATCTGCAACCCGAAGGCGCTGATTTTACCATCGAAACCAGCAACATCGACCCCGAAATATCCAACATTGCCGGCCCGCAACTTGTCGTACCCGTTACCAATGCACGCTACGCGCTGAACGCCGCCAATGCGCGTTGGGGCAATTTGTATGACGCGTTGTATGGCACCGATGCCTCGGGCGATTTGCCGAAAAGTAAAGGCTTTGACCCCGAACGCGGCCGCCGCGTTGTTGCTTGGGCGCGCAATTTTCTTGACATCTCGGCACCCCTCGCGCAGGGAAGTTGGCGCGACATTTCCGGTTGGTCGGTGAACGGCGGCCAATTCACCATCCAAATCGAAGGCACATCTACCGCCCTGAAAGACCCCACGCAATTCGTCGCCTACGATAAAAACGACACCGAAGTATTTGAAATAATTCTGCAAACTAACAATCTGCGCATCGGCCTCATCATCGACCGCGACAGCGTGATCGGCAAGACCGACAAAGCTGGAATCGCCGAAATCTGGCTTGAGGCGGCCATCTCGACCATCATGGATTGCGAAGATTCGGTCGCCACCGTTGACGGTGCCGACAAGACGCACGCATATCGCAATTGGCTCGGTTTGATGAAAGGCGACCTCACCGAAACCGTCAGTAAGGCCGATGAAACCTTCACCCGCGAACTGGCTCCAGACTATACAAAACTCGCCCCAAATGGCACCCCAATCACCGTCAAAGGCCGCGCATTGATGTTGGTGCGAAACGTCGGCCATTTGATGACAACGTCGGCAATTCTCGATGCAACCGGCCAAGAAATCCCCGAAGGCCTGCTCGATGCACTGGTCACCGTCCTTTGCGCCAAACATGACCTCAACAAAACCAACGGCCCGCGCAACTCGGAAACCGGCTCGATCTATATCGTCAAACCGAAAATGCACGGGCCCGACGAAGTGGCCTTCACCGACGCCGTTTTCACCCGTATCGAACAAATCCTCGACCTGCCACGCTACACCGTCAAACTGGGTATCATGGACGAGGAACGTCGCACCACCCTGAACCTGAAAGAATGCATCCGCGCCGCCAAGCACCGCGTTGCATTCATCAACACCGGCTTTCTCGACCGCACCGGCGACGAGATTCATACCTCAATGCAGGCCGGGGCGATGCTGCGCAAAGGCGACATGAAATCGGCCAAATGGATTGCCGCGTATGAGGATAACAACGTCGATGTCGGGCTGGCTTGCGGCCTGCAGGGCCGCGCGCAGATCGGCAAAGGCATGTGGGCGATGCCCGATTTGATGAATGCGATGCTGGACAATAAAATCGCCCATCCAATGGCCGGGGCGAACTGCGCCTGGGTACCCTCGCCCACCGCAGCAACCCTGCACGCCACGCATTATCATCGCGTCAACGTCGCCGCCCGCCAATCCGAAATCGCCAAGGGTGGTAAACGCGCCAAACTGCGGGATTTGCTGACTATTCCCTTGACGCAAGGCCACAACTGGTCGGAAGCTGAAATCACCGCCGAACTGGAAAACAACGCCCAAGGCATTCTGGGCTATGTCGTGCGGTGGGTCGATCAGGGCATCGGCTGTTCCAAAGTGCCCGACATCAACAACATCGGCCTGATGGAAGACCGCGCCACTTGCCGCATATCATCGCAACACATGTCGAATTGGCTGCTGCACGGCGTGGTTTCGCGCGATCAGGTTACCGACGTGATGCGTCGCATGGCTGTGGTGGTGGACGGGCAGAATGCTGGTGATCCGGAATATACGCCCATGGCCCCCAACTATGACGGCGCAGCCTTCAAAGCCGCCTGTGATCTGGTGTTTGCGGGTGCGGCCCAACCCAGCGGATATACCGAGCCGATCCTGCATAAGGCGCGGCGAAGGGTGAAGGGCACTTAATCCCTCACATTTCACGAAACAAATCGCCCAAAGTTTATCGCTTCCTTGACCTTTCCTTGCTCAAGTGGGCAGAATCGGCTTGTGAACTCTGAGGCACCCATGCGCAAACCCGTCGTCGGCATCATCGGCAACGCTGCCCTGCTCAACAACGAATACCCTGTGCAAGCGGTCGGGGTGTCCAACGTTGATGCAGTGGCTCTGGTGGCAGGCGCACTGCCCCTGATCGTGCCCTCGCTGACCCGCGCGGTCGATGTCGCCAGTCTGATGGATGCGTGCGATGGCTTTGTTTTCACCGGTGGCCGCCCAAATGTGCATCCAAAGCACTATGGTGAGGAGGCCACCGAAGCGCATGGTTTCTTTGACGAAGATCGTGATGCCCTCGCCTTGCCGCTGATCCGCGCCTGCATCGCCAAGGGCGTGCCAATCCTTGGCATCTGCCGGGGCTTTCAGGAATTCAACGTCGCATTCGGCGGCTCGCTTTACCCCGAAATCCGCGACTTGCCCGGTCGCATCAACCACCGCATGCCCCAAGACGTGCCTTTGGCGGAAAAATTCGCCCACCGCCACTTGGTCCATCTCACCAAAGACGGCACATTCGCCAAGCTTTTTGGCGCCGAGCAAGTGACGGTCAATTCGCTGCACGGCCAAGGCATCAAAGCCACCGGTGCGCGCATAATCGTTGAAGGCCACGCGCCGGACGGCACCGAAGAGGCGATGTTGGTGCAGGATGCCCCCGCTTTCGCCCTTGCCGTGCAATGGCACCCGGAATGGAATGCGGCAGAAGACGCAGTGTCGCGCCCCTTGTTTGCCGCCTTTGGCAAGAGCATGTTAAAGCAACGCAAAGCCGCCTGATTTTCTTAGGGGACAGAAATGACAATGCACATCGACCCCGTTTGCGGGATGAACGTCGATTCCGAGGCGGGCAAACCGACCCATTCCTATCAAGAGAAAACCTACTATTTTTGCAGTGAGAAGTGCCGAACCCGGTTCGAGGCCGATCCTTATTTTTTCTTGTCGGGGGCTGCGAAACGCAAGGCAAAAACTGCTGCCAAAACCGTGCAATACACCTGCCCGATGCACCCGGAAATTGTTCAGGACCATCCCGGCGATTGCCCGATTTGCGGCATGGCTTTGGAGCCAATGCAGCCACAGTTAATGGCCGGTCCGTCTGAATTGTCCGATTTGGAATTCCGCCTGAAGGTTTCGGCGGTGTTAACCCTGCCACTGCTGGCTTTCGGCATGGCAGAGATGTTTGGCTGGGATTTGCTGCAGAATATAAGCGGGCGCTATGGGCCGATCTTGGAAATGTTGCTTGCGGCACCCGTGGTGCTGTGGGCGGGCTTGCCGTTTTTTCGTCGCGGCTGGGCCTCGCTGCGCAGCCTGCATCTGAATATGTGGACGTTGATTTCGGTCGGCGTCGGCGCTGCCTTCGCCTATTCGGTCGTGGCGACACTGGCACCCACATTGTTTCCCGAAGGGTTTAGAGACCACAATGGCCAGAGCAGTATTTACTTTGAAGCGGCAGCCGCAATCATTTTGCTGGTGTTGTTTGGCCAAGTGCTGGAATTTCGCGCCCGCGAAAAGACCGGTGACGCCATCCGCTCGTTAATGAAACTGGCCCCTGAAACCGCAAGGCGCATCAATGCTGACGGTAGCGAATATGATGCACCTTTGGCGAATATCCTTGTAGGCGACCTGCTGCGCGTGCGTCCGCAAGATACATTGCCGCTCGATGGCACGGTGGTGGAAGGTCACTCTTTCGTCAATGAAAGCATGCTGACAGGGGAACCGTTGCCGGTGGAAAAAACGTCCGGCAATCCGGTTACCGGCGGAACGGCCAACGGTTCGGGCACATTTACCATGCGCGCCGAGCGGGTAGGTGAAGACACAATGCTGGCGCGCATGGTGGCAATGGTAAGCAGCGCCCAGCGCTCCCGCGCACCCGTTCAATCGCTGGCGGACCAGGTTTCCGCTTGGTTCGTGCCGGCCGTATTGGTGGTCGCCTTGTTGACCTTCAATTTTTGGGCATTCTTTGGCCCGTCGCCGGCCTTTGTCTATGCCAGTATCGCCGCCGTTTCGGTCTTGATCATCGCCTGCCCCTGCGCCCTTGGGCTAGCAACGCCGATGTCGGTGATGACAGCGACCGGTCGCGGCGCGCAATCCGGCGTGCTGGTGCGCGATGCTGCAGCGCTGGAGCAGTTGGCCCTTGCCGACACATTGGTGATCGACAAGACCGGAACCCTGACCGAGGGTAAACCGATGGTTGCCCGCGTCACTGCCGCAAGCATGAGCGAGAATGAAGTGCTGGCACTGGCAGCGGCGCTGGAAAAAGGGTCCGAGCATCCGCTGGCTAAAGCGGTGCTGTCCGAAGCATCGGCGCGCGGGCTTGACCTTCCAGAAATCAAGGAATTTTTGGCTTTGCCCGGCAAAGGTATCACAGGTCGCGCTGGCACGGACAAACTGGCGCTTGGCAATGCCGCCCTCATGTCGGAACTGGGGGTCAGCGTCGACCTGCCAATTGTCAGCGCCATGGCGGCAGATGGTCTGACCACGCTTCACTTGGCCCGCAACGGAAGCCTGGCGGGCATCATCGGTGTCTCTGACAGTATCAAGGCCAATGCGGGCGCAACTCTGGAAGCACTGCGTCGGTCCGGTCTTAGGATCGTGCTCGCCTCTGGCGACACGCCCCAAGCGGCGCGAAACGTCGGGGCAAAATTGGGCATTGCCGAAGTGATAGGAAATATGCAGCCCGACAGCAAAAAGCGTCTGATTGAAACCCTGCGCTCGGAAGGCCGCATAGTGGCCATGGCGGGTGACGGGGTGAACGACGCCCCCGCATTGGCCAGCGCTCATGTCGGCATTGCCATGGGCGACGGCAGCGACGTCGCTTTGGAAAGCGCCGGAATAACTCTGCTGAAAGGTGATCTTTCAGGCCTCTTGCGGGCACGCAAACTTTCTTCCGCCATGCGCCGCAACATCAGGCAAAACCTGTTCTTTGCCTTTGCCTACAACACGCTTGGCATCCCCATCGCGGCAGGTGTGCTTTATCCGCTGACCGGATGGTTGCTGTCACCGATGTTTGCTGCCGCCGCGATGAGCCTGTCTTCGGTTTCCGTCGTCGCCAATGCGTTGCGCTTGCGACGGGTCGATCTGGGTTAGGGTTAGAATTGTTTGCGCTTCGGCGCTGCACTGCGGCCCATGAACCAAAAAAGCGCCGCCAAGACCAGCAATATCGCCGCCAATGGCACGGTCATCGCTTTTGCTTGCGACTCAACCGACCAAAACCCGCCAGCCAATCCTTGAAAACCGGCCAGACTACTCGGGCTAAAACCCGTCCAAAAATCACCAAGTGAGAGCATGGCGAAAGTCTCACCCGCTTTCACCGTGGCACCCCAATCAAGCCAAAGACGAAACGCCGCCGCCGCGGCAAAAATTAAAGCAATCATTCGGGACATTGCGACCTCATAGATTCAGTTTGCCTTGCGCCCCACGCGAACCCGGATAATGTGCCCGGACCCGCCGCAATTTTGCTTTGATAACTTTGAAAAAGGTAACACAGGTTCGCTTTCATGTTCCAGTCTTTCACATCCATCAGCGATCCGTCTTTTGGCGCTAAGCGCCTTTCCGCCTTGCGTCAAGAACTGGCCCGCGAAAGTCTTGCCGGGTTTCTGGTGCCGCGCGCCGACATGTATCAGGGCGAAAACGTCGCCGCCTGTGATGAGCGTTTGGCTTGGTTGACCGGGTTCACTGGTTCGGCGGGAACCTGCGTTGCGCTGCGCGACAAAGCCGCAATATTCATCGACGGGCGTTATACGCTGGCCGTTCGCGGCATGGTCGATCTTTCGATTTTTGAACCCGTGCAAATCCCGGTAGGCAAAATATCGGATTGGCTGGCTGCGGCTTTGCCAAAAGGTGGCGAGATCGGCTTTGATCCTTGGCTCCACAGCGCCAACGATATTGCGAAATTGACCGAGGAGTTGGCCAATAACGCCGTCACCTTTCGCGCCATCGACAATCTGGTTGATCGAATTTGGCAGAATCGGCCCTTACCACCCAACGGCAAGATCACCCCGCATCTTCTTGAATATGCAGGAGAACCCCACCAATCAAAACGCGAACGACTGGCGGCAATTTTGGTCAAGCAAGGCCAAAGCGCATTTGCCATAACGGCCCCTGAATCCATCGCTTGGCTGCTCAATATCCGCGGATCGGACGTTGCCCACACGCCGATTGCGCATGCTTTGGCCATTCTGCACGAAGATGCCAAAGTGACCCTCTTTGCAGATCCGGCCAAAATCGACGCCGATCTGCGGGCGCATCTGGGCAATGAAATCGAGTTGCGCGACCCCAAGGAATTTGGCCCGTCGCTGGATCGGCTCAAGGGCCAAATCGGCATCGATGACACAACTGCGCCGGTTTGGGTGACGGATCGTCTTAAATCGACGAAAGCCACGCCCGACCCTTGCATCACCGCTATGATCTCCAAAAACCCAATCGAACTTGCCGGTGCCCGCGCCGCCCATATCCGCGATGGCGCTGCCATGGCCAACTTTCTGTGCTGGCTCGGTAACGAAGCCCCCAAAGGCACATTAACCGAAATCGACGCGGTGAAACGCCTCGAATCCTTCCGCCAGGCCACCGGCCAACTGAAAGACATTTCCTTCAATACTATCTGTGGTTCCGGCCTGAACGGTGCCATCGTGCATTATCGCGTCACCGAGGCGACCAACCGGCGCATTGACCCGGGCGACGTATTGCTGGTCGACAGCGGTGGCCAATATCTCGACGGCACCACCGATATCACCCGCACCATCGCCGTCGGTCCAGCCAACCCAGACGCTGCCCGCGCCTTCACCTTTGTGCTCAAGGGCATGATCGCCATCGCCCAAGCCCGCTGGCCCGTCGGCCTTTCGGGGCGCGACCTCGACGCTTTCGCCCGCCAAGCCCTGTGGCAAGCCGGGCTCGACTATGACCACGGCACCGGCCACGGCGTTGGCGCATACCTCGACGTCCACGAAGGCCCACAAGGCATCTCGCGCCGCACCACGACGCCGCTTGAAAGCGGCATGATCCTGTCTAACGAACCCGGTTATTACCGCGAAGGTGCGTTTGGCATCCGCATCGAAAACCTTTTGGTCGTCTTACCCGCAACCATACCAACCGGCGGTGATCGACCGATGCACTCCTTTGAAACCCTAACCCTCGCCCCCATCGACCGGGCGATGATCTTGCCCGAACTGCTAACACAATCCGAACGCGACTGGCTCAACGCCTATCACTCAAGGGTGCTGCAAGAACTGGCTGCGCTTGTGCCAACGATCACACAAAGCTGGCTCACCAAAGCCTGCGCCCCAATCTAACCCTTCCGCCTAATCCCGATCGCCGCCCCAACCTGCGCCGGTCGCGCTAATCCCGCATGTGCCTCAGCCACCGCCCTTAGCCGCACCTGTGCCCAATCCGGATAAAGCGCCGACCGCCGCGTCACCAAATCGACGTTGATCAACAATTGCTCTGCCGTTGCCGCGACCGATCCATCGGCATCCGCGATCAAGCGCATGAACACATGCACCCGCTTGGCGTCTTGATCCAACACCTGCACTTCGACATGAAACGACGCACCTTCCAGCAACTCCCCCAAGTAATGCATGTGGTTTTGCACCGTATAAGGCCCCATTTTCAGGCGTTCGGCATAGCCCGGCCCAACGCCAATTTCGCCGCCCAGAAAGCCGTCAATCGCCGCGTCAAAGGCAAAGGAATAATAGCCGACGTTCATATGACCGTTGAAATCGATCCAATCTTTTGGCACCCGCTGCGACTGCATCACGAAAGGGGCCGAATAAGGCGCATCGTGCCCGTCGATTGGTTCGCTCATCGCCACTTTCCCTCGCGCTTAACGCGTCATAATCTATCGCCATGACCATAGAAACCGCCCTGCCCCGTTTGCGCAAGCTGCTTGGTGATCGCCTGTCAATCAAAGCCGCCGATCTGGACCATCACGGCCAGAACGAAGGCTATTTCCCCGTCACCCCGCCCGATGCGGTCGCTTGGCCGATCAATACCGGCGAAGTTTCGGCCATTCTTCACATCTGCCACGCCGAATCTTGCCCGGTCATCGCTTGGGGCACTGGCACGTCGCTGGAAGGTCACGCGGTAGCCTTTGACGGCGGCCTGACGCTGGACATGATGAAAATGGATCAGGTTCTAAAAGTCCACGACGCCGATCTTGATTGCACCGTGCAACCCGGCGTCACCCGCGAGGCATTGAACGAACATCTTCGCGCCACCGGCCTGTTCTTTCCGATCGACCCCGGCGCAAATGCCTCGCTTGGCGGCATGGCGGCTACCCGCGCCTCGGGCACCACCGCCGTGCGTTATGGCACCATGCGCGAAAATGTGCTGGCGCTGGAAGTGGTGCTGGCCGACGGGCAAATCATCCGCACTGGCACCCGCGCCCGCAAATCATCGTCGGGCTATGACCTGACAAGGTTATTCGTCGGTTCCGAAGGCACGCTTGGCATCATCACCGAAATTACCCTGCGCCTACAGGGCCAACCCGAAGCGATTTCCGCCGCCACATGTCGATTTGGAACGTTCCAAATGGCGATGGATAGCGTGATTGCCACCATCCAAAGCGGCATTCCTATGGCGCGGATCGAGTTTGTCGATGCCACGATGGTGCGCGGCTTCAACCTGCACAACAAACTGGCCCTGCCCGAACAGCCGCATCTGTTTGTCGAATTCCACGGCTCGCCCGCTGGCGTTGCCGAGCAGGCTGAACGGTTCGGCGAGATCGTCGCCGATAACGGCGGGGCCGATTTCAACTGGGCAGGCAAAGCCGAGGACCGCGCTGCCCTGTGGAAAATGCGTCACAACGCCTATTACGCGCAAAAGGCGCTGAAACCCGGCTGTCGCGTGCTGAATACCGACGTTTGCGTGCCGATTTCGCGGTTGGCCGAAGCGGTGGAATTCGCCCGAAATGGTATTGACGCACGCCAATTAACGGGCACGATTTTGGGCCATGTCGGTGACGGAAATTTCCATTGCGGCATTTGTATTGATCCCGAAAGCCCTGCCGATCTGGCCCTAGCCAAAGACTTCGCCCATGCCTTGAATCAGCATGCGCTGAAACTGGGCGGCACCGTCACCGGCGAGCACGGCATCGGACGTGGTAAAATGGCATACTTACGCGAAGAACATGGGGCCGCGGTCGATGTCATGGCCGCCATCAAGACGGCTCTGGACTCAAAAAACATCCTTAATCCCGGCAAGATTATCCCGCCTGATTGACTAATCCGGCGCCCGCAAATCACTTTCCAGCCGGTTTTCCAAGGCGACCAAATCCTCTGGCAACGGCAAACCGAGGGAACGCAAATTGGCCAATTCCTCGCGCAATTGTTCCTGCAATTCGTGCAAATCTTCTGGCTGATGCACCATACCATCCAACATCATGGCAATCCGCACTTTCAGGTCTTCAAACGACATCGTAACCTCTCTATCGGGTTAGAGCAGGATAGCACGAAACCCGTGCATTTGCGCGCATATTCAACAACGCCAAATTTCAATTCCAAAATTCCTATCAACACCGAGCGATTGGATTTACTCAACCCTAGATTGTTTCACGTGAAACATTTTGCGTCAAGCTGCGAAATCATCTCGCCAGCAATTCCCGCGCCGCGGCCCTCGCCGCATCGGTGACAACATCACCAGACAACATCCGCGCAATCTCGGCATTACGTTCACCATCCGACAACACAACGACATCCGTTCGCGCTGCGCCCTTGGCAACGCCCTTGGACACAAGCATATGATGCCCCGCTTTCGCCGCCACTTGCGGTGAATGGGTCACCACCAATATCTGCGAACCGCCGGCCAAATCTGCCAATCGACGCCCAACCGCATCTGCCGTCGCCCCGCCAATACCACGGTCAATTTCATCGAAAATCATCGTCAAACCGCTGGAATTGGCGGTCAAACACACTTTCAATGCCAGCAAAAACCGCGACAATTCCCCGCCCGAGGCGATTTTGTTTATCGGCCCAGCCGGTGCGCCTGGATTGGTGGAGACGGTGAATGTCACGCGATCAACCCCATCCGGGCCCGGTTCAACCGTTTCAAGCAAAGTCACAAAACTCGCCCGCTCCAGTTTCAACGGGGACAGTTCGCTCTGAACCGCCACGTCCAGTTTCTTCGCCGCCAATCGCCGTAAGGTGCTCAAACCAGCAGCGTCACCCTCATAGGCCAAACGCGCCAGTTTCACCGCTTTTTCCTGAACCGCAATCCCTTCAACCCCCAGTTCCAACGCCACCAAACGCGCCTGAAATTCAACTGCCAAGCCTTCTAATGCATCCGGCAAAACCGCGTGTTTGCGGGCCAGTCCACGCAAAGCAAACAGCCGTTCTTCGGTCTGCTCCAAATCCGATGGGTCGAAATCCATCGCCTCAAGTGCCCGCTCGACCCCATTTTGCGCTTCGGCCAACTCGACCATCACCCGCGACAAGGCCGCCAAAGGCGCATCCAGCGTGCCTTCCGCTTTGCTAGACGCCGCCTCCAACCAACGCGTCGCGTCGCCCAACGACCCTTCCGCACCCTCCAGCGAAATTGCCTGCGCCGCCTTGGCGACATCGGCGCTGATACGAGCCGAAGCTTGCATCAACCGACGCCGTGAATCCAACGCCGCTTCTTCCCCGGCAACCGGTGCCAGCTTTCCAAGTTCGGCAGCCGAATGCCGCAGAAATTCCGCATCGCGCTGCGCCAAGGCCAAGCCCTCCTGCGCCGCGATTAACGCCGCCTCCGCCGCCCGCCAGTCGCGCCAGCCTTGACGCACCCCAACCAACAAGGCACCGGAACCGGCAAAATCATCCAACAAGCGCAAATGCCCCTTGGCATCAAGCAGCCCGCGATCATCGTTTTGCCCGTGAATTTCGACCAAGCTATCGGACAAGGCGCGGATCATTTCCGCCGTTACCCGGCGGTCATTCACAAAGGCCGTTTTACGGCCATCGGCGGTAGAAGTCCGCCGCAGGATCAAACCTTCATCCACGGGAATACCGGCGTCCACCAAGATCTCCCGCGCCGGATGATCAAACCCCAAGTCGAATTCAGCGGTGACTTCGGCTTGATCGGCACCAAAGCCGACCACATCGCCGCGCGTGCGCCAACCCAAAACCATGCCCAAACAATCGAGCAAAATCGATTTACCGGCCCCGGTTTCGCCGGTCAGCACGTTCAATCCCGGGCGAAATTCCAGATCAAGGCTTTCGATCAACAGCACATTGCGAACAGAAAGGCTGCGTAACATGGCTTGTTACAGCCACTTGCCCTGCACAACTTGCCGATAAATCCGGCTCAGCCAGCCCGACCCCGAGTCGCGCAATTCCAATCCTTGGCTGGTCAGCAGGGCGTAACTATCCTGATACCAGGGCGAACCTTGGTAATTATATCCCAAAATCGCCCCTGCCGTTTGTGCTTCGCCCGTCAAACCCAACGACAGATAAGCCTCAACCAACCGGTGCAAAGCTTCGGGTGTATGGGAAGTTGTCTGGTATTGCTCGACCACCGCGCGGAAGCGGTTGATCGCGGCGGAATAATGCCCGCGTTTCAAATAGTAACGGCCAATTTCCATCTCCTTGCCCGCCAGATGGTTCAGCGCCAGGTCAAATTTCAACTGCGCCGGCTTGGCATATTCGCTATCGGGATAGCGCTCGATTGTGTCACGCAAGGCAATCAGCGCATCGAAGGTCGCGGTTTGGTCACGGCCAATATCAACAATTTGGTCATAGTAGTTTAACGCCAGCAAAAATTGCGCATAAGGCGCATCTGCGTCAGCGGGGTAAAAATCCAAGAACCTTTGCGCCGCAGCCAGCGACTGATCGTATTCATGCGCGTCGTGGTAGGCAAACGCCGCCATGATAGAGGCGCGTTTGGACCATTGCGAATAGGGGTAAAGCCGTTCGATCTCCTCAAACAACTGCCCGGCATCCGCCGCCCTGCCACGCGACAATTCCGATTGCGCCGATGCAAAAATCTGGTCGGCGCTTTGCCCTTCTACAGAAGGACCATCCGCACCGGCACCACAGGCCGCCAAGGCCAATACCGCAATCAGGGCGAAATGCCGAAATCCAGAACGCAGGTCTGTCAATATATACGTCAACCACGCACCTTCTGGATCAGGCGTCTGCCACCAAGCAACCGCATCTTTGACAGAAATAGAGATTTGCGCAGTGATCCGCAACCGGCCTCACACGGCCAATGGCAAATCCGACAAGCTGACACCCGCACCGGGCAAACGGTGCAGAATTTCCGGCGTTGCTTCGACCATTTCCCAAGCGCCGGGTGTGGCGAACAGCTTGCGCAGCAGGGCATTGGTGATGCCGTGACCGGCGCGAATGCCAGTGTAGCGGCCCAATATGGGCGCACCGGCCAAAGACAGGTCACCCAAAGCGTCCAGCATTTTGTGGCGCACACATTCATCGACCCTGCGGAAACCACCCGGATTGAGCACATCGGCCCCATCAACGACGATCGCATTGTCGTAACTGCCACCCAAGGCCATGCCGTTGGATTGCATCGCATCGACTTCACTTTGGCGGCAGAACGTGCGGCAATCGGCCAATTCGTGCACAAAAGCCCCGTTGGCCATGGTCAAACGACGCGATTGCGTGCCAATCGCCGCGTCAGTGAAATCGATGGAAAAGTCGATTTCCAGTGTTTCCGCCGGAACCAATGCGGCAAAAGCATCGCCAATCGTCAGCGAAACCGGTGCCAGAATGCGCAAAACGCGGGCTGGCTCGTCAAGTTGTTGAATACCGGCGCGCATGATCTCGCGCACAAAGCGCCGCGCGCTACCGTCCATAATCGGCAGTTCGGGACCATCGACTTCGACCAAAGCATTGGTGATGCCGCAACCGGCAAAGGCGGCCATCAAATGCTCGATGGTTGAAACCGAAGCACCGGCATCATTGGCGATTTTGGTGCAAAGCTGGGTGTCGCAGACGTTTTCATACAAGGCGGGAATCAGATTGTCGCGGTCGCGCAGATCGACGCGGCGAAACCAGATGCCGTGTTCGGCAGAAGCTGGGCGCACCGCAACGCGCACCGGGCGTCCGGTGTGCAAGCCAATACCCGCCATCGAAATGTTGCGTCTTACTGTCGTCTGCACTTGATACTGTCCGTTGTTGCGCCCGATTCCGGGTCTGCCTTAGATAGGCATGGCTACGCTTTGACGGCAAATGACACAACTCACGCTTTGTTGCGATTTGCTACAGGGTTGGAAACAAACAGGTTTTCCCAACATGAAGGGCGTCCGAATCCCGGACGCCCCAGATATAGTTAACGGCAGGTAAACTCAGTTGGCTTGCCGACGAAGGAAGGCCGGTATCTCTACTTTTTCGCGCTCATCGGCACGCAAAGTATCAGAAATCCGTGGGCTGGCGGCTTGCACCGGCGGCTGTTGGCGTGGTTGCGGCACGGTGCTGTCATCATGTCCGGTCAGTTTGTGGATCAGGCTGTTAATGGCAAAACGCATCGGTTTTTGCTCAGGTTCGGCGGGTTTTACCGCCAAAACCGGGCCAACCGGCGGCTGTGCGGGCACTTTGCTGACTGCAGCTTGTAAACGACGCAGTGCATCTGGCGATGGCTCGCCGGGCACCCGCACCAAGGGTTGCATGGTCATCGGTGCATTGTGATGGAAAGTCGGCATTGCTGTCGGCGCTTCTTGCGCCGCCAACTCTGCGCGGTTTTCCGCTGCCCGATGCGCGTCCACAAACGAGGATTGGGCAAACAAAGATTCTTCGGCACGCGCCGCTTCGGCCTGCCCCGGAACTGCGGCGTGAGTTTGATAATTGGGTTCCGCCGTGCGCAAACTTGTTTGGACCAATGGTTCGGACATCGAACGACGCGGCAACGGCTGTTCTGCCGTTCGCTCCACCGCATCGATGCCAGTTGCCACAACCGACACCCGCATGATGCCTTGCATCGAGGAATCTAAAGTCGAACCGACGATTATATTGGCATCTGGATCCACTTCAGAGCGAATTCGATTCGCCGCTTCGTCCAATTCAAACAGGGTCAGATCGTCGCCGCCGGTGATATTGATCAGAACGCCCTTGGCACCTTTCAGCGAAATCTCGTCCAACAGCGGGTTGGCAATCGCCTTTTCGGCAGCCTTGATAGCGCGGTCTTCGCCCGAAGCTTCGCCCGTGCCCATCATCGCTTTGCCCATCTCGTCCATCACCGAACGCACGTCGGCGAAATCGAGGTTGATGATGCCGGGGCGCACCATCAGGTCGGTCACGCCTTTGACGCCTTGATAGAGAACATCATCCGCCATCGAGAAGGCTTCGGTGAACGAGGTTTTTTCATTGGCCAGCCGGAACAGATTCTGGTTGGGAATGATGATCAGTGTATCGACGACTTTTTGCAGCGCTTCGATGCCCTCTTCAGCCTGACGCATGCGTTTTGCGCCTTCAAACTGGAACGGTTTGGTGACAACGCCAACGGTCAAGACGCCCAATTCCCGCGCCGCTTTGGCAATGATCGGAGCGGCGCCAGTGCCAGTTCCACCCCCCATACCGGCGGTAATGAAACACATATGCGCCCCGGCCAGATGATCGACGATGGCTTCGATTGATTCTTCGGCAGCGGCAGCACCAACCGAGGGTCGCGCACCGGCGCCCAGACCTTCGGTCACCCGTTCACCCAGTTGCAGCTTGTTATCGGCCAGTGAGTTTTGCAACGCCTGCGCGTCGGTGTTGGCAACGACGAAGGTCGCACCCTCCAGCTCCTTGGCGATCATGTTGTTGATCGCGTTCCCGCCAGCCCCGCCGACCCCAAAGACTGTGATGCGCGGCTTGAGGTCCTGCTTTTCCGGCATACGAAGATTCAAGGTCATGTTGCTGTCCGCCTGTCCGTTTTATTGGCCCGTTTCGGGCTTTGCCTGATTATCTGCTCGGAAGGCATCTTAGCCAAACGCGTCCGTTAAGTCACGAACGGACTGGCACCGACGCCCCCACATCTTGTGTCCCGCCACTATATAGGCGCATTTCCGCTGGCAATGCACCTAGAATTTTTACCTCACCAATTGTCACGAAACCACCGCATGGCGCGACGCACGCGCAGAGCCCCTTTCCGGTCGGCGGGCACCTCAAAATCCCAGCATTCGTCTTGCGGATGGCTTGCGTGCAAGGCCATTCCGACCGCCGCCGAAAAGGCCGCGCCGGTCATCGCTTGCGGTAATCCGTGTATCCGCAGCGGTCGCCCGATTCGGGTTTGCCGACCCAAAATGCGGGTCGCATGCGTCTCCAACCCCGGCAGTTGACTGCCGCCGCCGGTCAGAACGATTCGCTGTCCCGGTAAGTGCTCAAAACCCGCCGCATCAAGACAGGCCCGCACATCCTCCAGTATCTCTTCAACACGCGGTCGAATCACGCCGATCAGTTCGGCACGGCTGACTTGTCGCCTTTCGCCAGTGAATTCACCGTTCGGGTCGGGCACGTCGATCAAATCTCGGTCATCCGCCGATGTCGCAACCACGCCGCCGTGCAAAGTCTTCAACCGCTCGGCCACCTGCACGGGCACGTGCAAAGCCTGACAAATATCCGAGGTGATATGGTCACTGCCAAGGCGGACGGCATCGGCATAGATCATGTGGCGTTTCATAAACACCGAAACACCCGTCGTGCCGCCACCCAGATCGATACAGGCTGCGCCCAATTCCTGCTCATCCTCCAATAGGCTGGAAAGACCGGCGGCATAGGACGCCATCGAGATACCCGACAATTCAAGATCGCAGCGCTTGATACATTGCATCAGGTTTTGCAGCGGAGCCGAATCCACCGTCACCAAATGCATGTCGACCGCCAATTCGCTGCCGACATGGCCGCGGGGGTCGTTCAGACCGCTTTTATTGTCCAAGGTAAAATTGACTGGCATCGCGTGTAAAACATCGCGCTCGGCCCCGTAATCGGGCAATTCGCAGGCGGCCAAGACGCGGCCGATGTCGCGCTCATCTACTTGACCATTCTCAACCTCTACCACCCCTTCGACGCCATAGGATCGGGGTCGCCCACCGGCGAAGCACAACAACACATTGTCCACCCGCTGCTGCGCCAACTTTTGTGCCTGTTGCACAACGGTGCGAATAGCGCGTTCGGTTTCGTCCATCGCGGAAATTTCGCCGAATTCGACGCCGCGCGACCGCGTCGTCGCCGAACCGATAACACGAAACGCATTGGCTTTTGGCAGAGTCACACCGGGATTGCCTTCACCCGTTTCGGGCGCGACGAATTGCAAAATGAAGCAGCCGACTTTTGAGCTGCCGATATCCAAAACCGCGACAATTCCACGTCTAAGCGCCGATTCGCGTCGCGCCCGCATGGCGCGCTGGCCTTCAAACAGCCGGTTCATCATGTATCTTCCCCCGGAATATCGGCCCTGATCCGGCGCAATTCCATCACTGCTTGGTCTGACAAGCGCAGCACAGGCCGTCGCGCATCGCGCATATCGACGATGCGAATATCGCGCGACATCAGGTCATGCGCTTGGTCCAGCGCCAGCACCCGCTCCAGCGCCGCACGCGGGTTGTCCTCGGGCAGAGCGATGATCACGTCTTGGTCTAAAATGACGTCCCAGCGCCGCTCGCCTTGCCGAACAAAGCCGCGAATGCGCGGCGACAATGCGCCGGAAGCCGCCATCAGCATTTGCGCCTCGGCCACTGCTTGGGGCGCACCATCACCGGCAATCAACAGCAAATCGCTGCGCAAACCGCGTGCGGCCAATCTTGCAACACGGAACCCTTCGCCATCTACCAAATCCAACCCGTCACCGTGCCGCCAAACCGCCACCGGGGTTCGTTCGGTAATGGCGATTTCCAATATCCCATCGGTGCGCACCCGAACCGTGGCCGAATGCACCGCGTCAATGCCTTGAACGCGCTGGCGCAACGCAATCACATCCAAATCCAGCGACGAGATGGGGATATCGACCGATGCCACTTCCAAAATCTGCTTGCGCAGGTCTTCGGAAACGCCGGGAACGGCAATGTCGCGCACCGCCAATTCAGGGATTCCGGCGACAGTGTTGCGCATTTCGGTGGCTTTTGCCGCAATATTGGCCCGAATTTCAGCGTTTCCGGCAACAGTCCAAACCACCAGGGCCAGCGCAGTGAATGGCGGCCCGTATTTGCAGATCAGCCGCACCGAAGGACGCAGCCACAACCGTTGCAGCCGATAGCGCAACCGCGAGGGTGACGGGTCATGCCCAACGGGGACGGGCAACATATCTCTGTGAATGGCTATCTCGCGCAACTGGCATCCTCCACCATCCAAGTCATCAACTGGCCGAATGTGATGCCACAAAAGGCCGCCTGTTCGGGCACCAGCGAAGTTGGCGTCATCCCCGGTTGGGTGTTGGTTTCCAGCAAGATCAAGCCTTTGAGACCAAGCGTCTCATCCCAACGCAGGTCAGTGCGACTAACAGCGCGACAGCCCAATGCTTGATGCGCCGTCAGCGAATAGTCCAAGCAGGCTTGAAAAATCTCGCTTGGAACTTTGGCCGGAACCTCGTGCCGCGAACCGCCGGGCGCATATTTGGCGTGGTAATCATACCAGCCGTCGGTGATGATATCGGTCACGGTTAGCGCCCGCTCGCCCATGACGGAAACCGTCAATTCGCGGCCGGCGACAAATTTTTCCACCATCAATGTTTCCGGCGCGTCCGCGGCCAGTGGCGCAAACCGGTTAGCGCCTTCGGGCACGATATAGACGCCGACCGACGAGCCTTCGTTATAGGGTTTCACCACATAGGGTGGCGGCATCGGGTGGGATTTGCGGATGATTTCGGACGGAAAAAGTCCGCTTTCCGCGACCGGCAGCCCGTGCCGACGATAGACCGCTTTGGTCTTTTCTTTGTCCATCGCCAAGGCCGAGGCCAGCACGCCGGAATGCGTATAAGGAATGCGCAGCCATTCCAGCATGCCTTGCACGCAGCCATCTTCGCCCCAGCGACCGTGCAATGCATTGAAAACCACATCTGGCTTGGCGTCGCGCAGCCGCTCGCACAGGTCGAAACCTGCGTCGATCTCGGTAACGTCATACCCTTCCGCCCGCAACGCCGCCGTGCATTCGCGGCCCGAGACAAGCGAGACCTCCCGCTCGGCCGATGGGCCGCCTTTCAGCAACGCGATGCGGGGCTTTGTCCTGCTCGACATGCCCGCCTCTTTCCGCCCGCCTTATTTGGCTGGTGCGGCTATCATGCGCTTAGGCGGGATCGCCCTCGCGCAAGATTTCCCATTCTAACGTTATCCCGCTGGATTCGTATACCTTTTTCCGCACCAATTCGCCAAGATTTTCCAGATCGGCGCTGGTTGCGTCGCCGGTATTGACCAAAAAGTTGGCATGCATCGGCGACATTTGCGCCCCGCCCAAAGTTGCGCCCTTCATTCCCGCATCCTCAATCAGCTTCCACGCCTTCAGATCGTGCACATCATCGGCCTTGCCGGTGGAGGAAAACCCCGCCGGATTGCGGAAGGTCGAGCCGCAGGACCGGTCTTTCACCGGTTGGGTGGCCGCACGTTTTTCCAATGCGAGTTCCATTTTTTGGGCGATTTTCGCCGGGTCGCCGGGGGTACCTTTTAGGGTGGCGGCGACGATGATTGCGCCCTCGGGCAGGTTTGAATGGCGATAAGTGAACTGTGCTTCGGCCCCTGACAAAGTTTGGAACGTTCCAAATCTGGTGACAATGTCGATACTCTCGCACACATCCGCCACGTAAACCCCGTAACACCCCGCATTCATCTTCACCGCCCCGCCGACGGTGCCGGGAATGGTGCGCAGAAAAGCCAGGTCGATCCCCGCCTCGGCCGCGTTGCGGGCGACATGGGCGTCCAGCGCGGCGGCCCCGACTTTGACGCGGTTACCTGTCAGCACCTCGATCCCGGCAAACGCCCGCCCCAGCCGGATGACAATCCCGCGAACACCGCCGTCGCGGATGATGATGTTGGAACATACCCCAACCGGCAGAATGTTCGTTTTGGTGTCGGTATTGGCAAGAAAATGTTGCAAATCTGCAAGGTCGGCGGGCTGGAACAGCCATTCCGCAGGCCCACCAGTGCGCAGCCATGACAGGTCGGACATCGGGCGATTGGGGGTTAGGGTGCCGCGAACAGCGGGAAGCGTGCTCACGTTATTCCGTCAATCTTGTCAATTAGCTTGCCAATCCATTCTATCAATCCGAATAGATTTTTGGCCGAACCAAACGTCTTAGCCAACCATTCCAATGCTTCCCGAAAGTCCTTGCCAACTTGCTTAGCGCGCAGGGTGTAGCGGGCGACCGTTACACTCATTTGTCCGCTCTTTTTCGCGAATTCTCGCTCAAGCTCTATTTTGACCGATGGGTCACTCGTCGTGGCAATCCCGCGTACTATTCGTGCCAACTCGTCGCGCAGACTTTTCAGTATTGCCAAGTCTTCCTCGGCCAACGGAACAAAATTTTCTCCATTGGCCTTGCCGATCCGTGCAATCGCGCGATCCAACAAATCAAGAATATCTTGTGGCTTTTCGTTCGGAGCCAAGGCAAGAGTTTCCAGCGGTTTGATACGAACGAGGCTGGCCGCGAAATGCGCCCGCGTAAGGCCAAGCATCGTGCCAACCAATCGGTCGAGCCTTTTGGCCATCGGATCACCAAGGCCCATGCGGCAGCCGTCATCCAGACTGTAGTCCTGCAAAGTAGCGCCGTAGTCGATTAGTAACCCAACGCGCAAATGCTGCATTTGCCGAGATCGGCCGAGTTCCATGAGAATACTATTCAAACAAGCGGAGACCTCGCCCGCGCCTTGTCTGGGCACTTGGGCGCTGGAAATCGCAGTTCGAAAATCTTCGATGCTTGTCACGAGTTCGTCGGCGTCATCCAAAAATTTCGCGAGTCTGGCTGGGTCGCGCAGATGCCGGATGTCTTCCTCGAACGCGACCATCACCATGAGGTTGCGGATCGAGTCGAAAGTGAAATCAGCGAATGCCGCTTTGAGTAGGTCGGAATCGAGGACTTTGGCTACTTCGGCCTCGCTCCGGTACCTTTTAACAATGCCCGCAATCATCCCATTCACATGATCCTCACCCATTTCCCAGTCCTTCGACGGGATCAGCGCGATTTCGGTGAGCATGTCGATGTTCTGCGGGCGACCGTCGAGGATGGCTTGGTACCATTCTATCCAGAAAGACCAATCATTTTCGGCGAATTGCCAAGATTTTTTTATCGATGGCCAAATATGCGCAAAGACTGAACTTTCGCCATGCCAAAGAGGAGTAATCATCGGGTCAGTCTTCGATTCTATCAGTTTAATGTCGCTTGCAAGCGAGTTCCAAATGGAAGCGCCACTAAATTGTGATGCCGCGTGAACGCCGTTCACACAGGAAATTACCATCTCATCATTTCCAGGATACGCAGAAGATAAGTAACGTAAGTAGGCCAAAGCATTTTCGGCGGCACCGTAAGTTGCACGCGCCGCATTTTTTCCAGAATATGGTTGAGGATACTTAATTTGTCGCAATGCGTCGGAGGCGATATCTAATGCATCGTGAAGTTTGTTTTCTTCGATACGCTCATGGAACACGACAAAAACAATTAATATTGCCCGCAAGTGAGGCAAGAAATTGGAAACGTCATTCTTTTTTACCTGCGATGCCCATAAGTGCGGTAGTGCGCGCAAAGCTGTACGAGCAACAAGTAATAAAGAATACCGGGAAGGTCGAGAAATCAACCAAACACGCAGTCTTTCGGAGTCGAATGCATTTGGTTTTGCGACACCGGCGGGAACGACAAATTCAATTTCAATGCTTTCCTCGATTGGATCTTTAGCCATTTTCCACCAAGCCATGCGCCCAATAGGTTATCGTCCCGGCCCCCAGACACACCACTATATCCCCCGGCCTCGCCTCGGCCACTACCAACGCCGCTAGCCCGGCTTCATCCTCCAAAGCCAACGCCCGGCGATGCCCATGCGCCACCAGCCCGGCCACCAACGCGTCCCGCGAAGCCCCCGCAATCGCCGCCTCTCCCGCCGAATAGACATTGGCAATCGCCACGACATCGGCGTCGTTAAAGCAGGCGCAGAACTCCTCGAACAAATCGTGCAGGCGGCTATAGCGATGCGGCTGATGCACTGCGATGACCCGGCCCTTGGTCGATTGTCGCGCGGCCCGCAGAACCGCAGCAATCTCCACCGGATGATGCCCGTAATCGTCGATGATCGTCACATCATTCCACTCACCCACGCGGGTAAACCGCCGGTTCACCCCGCCGAATCCGGCAAAGCCGCGTTTGATATCCGCCGCCGAAATCCCCAGATGCCGCGCTACAGCCACAGCCGACAAAGCGTTGGAAACGTTGTGATCCCCCGGCATTGGCAGCACGCAGCCGTCAATCCGCGCACCCTCGGCCTGCAGCACCACATCAAAATGCGCCCTGCCATCTGCATAGGTCAGGTTTCCTGCCCTAACATCCGCCTGTTTGTTAAACCCATAGGTCACCACGCGGCGATCATGGATACGTCCGACCAAAGCCAAAACCTCGGGGTGATCGGTGCAGCAGATCGCCAACCCATAGAACGGAATGTTTGAGACAAACGTATGAAACGCCTCGCGCACCGCATCAAACGAGCCGTAATGGTCCAGATGTTCGGGGTCGATGTTGGTGACGATGGCGATGGTGGCGGGCAGTTTGGTGAACGTGCCGTCGCTTTCGTCTGCCTCGACCACCATCCATTCGCCCTCGCCCATTCGCGCGTTCGAGCCATAGGCATGGATGATGCCGCCGTTGATCACCGTCGGATCGATGCCGCCAGCATCTAGCAAGGCCGCCACCATCGAGGTTGTTGTCGTTTTGCCATGCGTGCCGGCCACCGCCACGTTGGATTTCAGCCGCATCAACTCCGCCAGCATCTCGGCCCGCCGCACAACCGGCAATTTGCGCCGCCGCGCCTCGTCCAATTCGGCATTACCCGGTTTGATCGCGCTCGACATCACCACCACATCGCAACCATCGAGGTTGGACGCTTTCTGGCCGATGAACACCGTCGCGCCCAGTTTCTCCAACCGTTCGGTGATTTTCGAAGCTTTCAGATCCGACCCCTGAACTTGATAACCATAGGTGAGCAACACTTCGGCGATGCCCGACATGCCAATCCCGCCGATGCCGGAAAAGTGGATTGGGCCAATATCGACGGGCAGGCGGGTTGCATTCATTCAACTTTTCCTTTCGCAGCAACCGTCTCGACAAGATCAGCCAACCGAGACGCCGCAGCGGGCCGACCCAAAGCTGCCGCCTCTGCCGCCATTTCGCGCGCCAATTCCGGGCTACTTAGAATTTCGGCCAGATGCCCTGCCAGACGCGCCGCCGTCAAGTCGGCTTCGGTCACCAAAAACGCCGCCCCCGCGTTGCCCAAAGCCCGGGCGTTGGCCATTTGATGATCGTCGGTCGCGGCAGCATAGGGAATCAGAATTGACGGTCGTCCGATCAAGGCTATATCAGCCACCGACGATGCCCCGGTGCGCGAAATCACCAATTGCGCCTCGGCCAGACGCTGCGGCAAATCATCGAAAAAATGGGTAACAAACGCCTTTATCCCCAAAGCATCATAACGCGCTACTACCGCTGCGGCATCCTCGGGCCGCGCCTGCTGGGACACGTTCAATCGGTGGCACAGACTTAGCGGCAACAAAGCAATCGCCTCGGGCACAACGCGCGACAATATTGCAGCGCCCTGAGATCCGCCGATAACCACCAGGAATATCTCGTTGGTGCTGGAGGGCGGCCGATAATGGGTGCCGTGCATCGCCAGTATGGCCGGGCGCACCGGGTTGCCGATATGGATGGTTTTTACCCAATTGGGCACCAACATCGGCCAAGTGCCACAGGCCACAACCGGCACGAAGCGGGCAAACAACCGGTTCACCCGGCCCAGTTTGCCGTTCTGTTCGTGGATCAAGCGCGGGGTAAAAGTCAAAATCGCCGCAATCATCGCCGGTATCGCCGGATAGCCGCCAAAGCCCGCTACCAGCTTGGGCCGGTCGCGCAGCATCGACAGCAGTGCCTTGCTGACCCCGCCCAATATCAAAATCGGCGTCAAAGCTTTGCGCAGCGCGCCGCCTTGCGAAAATGTGCCCGAGCGGATGACTTCGCGCTTTACTTCGGCGGGGAAACCTCCGGCAAAACGCGCGCCACGTGCGTCGGTTGACAATTTCACCCGCCAGCCCCGCGCCAACATTTCTTCCGCCAAAGCTTGGGCGGGGAACATATGCCCGCCCGACCCCCCGGCAGCGATGACCAAAAGCGGAGGTTTTGCCATGTTAGCGCGTCAAACCAATGTAATCATTCAAGTCGTTCTGCGGCCTGCGTCGGGTGAGTGCGAAAAGCGCCCCCAGCAAAAGCCCCACCGCAATCAGCGACGAGCCGCCGTAACTTATAAATGGCAGCGTCATGCCCTTGGCGGGCAACAATCGAACCGCGACGCCCATGTTGATGATGGCCTGCATGCCAATCAGCCCGGCCAAGCCGGTACCAGCAATGCGCACAAACGTATCACGCTCTCGCACCAGTCGAAACATCGAGCGCAGGGTAATGGTCAGGAACAGGCAAATAATCACCGCGCACAGGACTAATCCATATTCTTCGGCAGCTACCGCGATGATAAAATCGGTATGGGCGTCGGGCAGTGACCATTTCACCGAACCTTCGCCAATGCCCGCTCCAAAAAATCCGCCTTCACGAATGGCGTCTGTGGCATAGCCAATCTGGGTGCGCGGATCGACGTCACTGGTCAAAAAGCCGTCGATTCGCTTTGCGAAATGGTCGGAAGCTCGATAGGCCAGCATGCCTGCCGAAATTGAAATCCCCGCCAGAAAGACCAGCAGCGTCAATGATGCCCCGGCGACGAAATACATCACGCCCCACGTCGCCAAAATCAGCGCCGCTTGCCCAAAATCGGGCTGCATCGCCAGCAGGAACGCAAGGAATGCGGCTACCACGAATGACATGAACTTGCCAGGCGGTCCGGCAATGTCATGCGAGGCCGACATCAGCCACGCTACGAATATGACAAACGCAGGTTTGAGAAATTCGGAGGGTTGGAAAGATCCAAACCCCAGCGAATACCAACGTATCGCCCCTTTACCGAAATCGGTGCCAAAGAACGGTAACAAAGCTATGGCCAGCGTTGCAGCGAAAAAGCCGATTGTTGCCCAACGGCGGATTTGCCGGGGCGTCAGCATCGAGACGAACCCCATGACGCCCAATGCGGTAACTCCGAAAACCAGTTGCCGCGTGACGTAATAAAACGGCGGCAGGTTGTTGCGCTCGGCCAAAGGGGGCGACGCGGCCATCGCCAGTAATATGCCCAGACAGAACAGAAAAAACACCGCCCCCATCGACCAGCGGTCAATCGTGCGCCACCAATGCGACAGCACCGGTTCGCCCGGTTTCGCGGCCACATTGCCAAATACCATGTCCGTCATGTCTGACTGCCCTTCAGAACCGGAACTGCCTGCTTCGCCCTGTCTTTGCATTCGCACGGACTGTTGGAAACGAATCATAGCGAATCGCTGATTCGCACGCCAGTCATTCTTGCATTGCCCGCAATCTTGGATTGAATGCGCGGAATTATTGACTAGGCTGAGTCGTTAAACGGGCTCAAAACCGATCAAAAGGGACGAAATCATGCGCAAATGGCTGGGTATTTTGGCGGGTTTGGCGGTCATTGGCGCAGTTGCCGCATGGTTCCTAAGCGCCCCAAATTACCTGCCTGCTGATGCGCTTGATGGTCTTAGCGCCGATACAACGCGCGGCGAGATGGTGTTCCATGCCGGTGGTTGCGCCTCGTGTCATTCGGCGGACAAGGCGGAAGGGGCGGATAAATTGTTGCTTGGCGGCGGTCGCAAGTTCGCTTCGCCCTTTGGCACTTTCATCGCTCCAAATATCTCACCCGATCCGGCCAATGGTATTGGGGGTTGGTCAACAATGGACCTTGCCAATGCAATGAAATACGGCGTTTCGCCCGATGGACGGCATTATTTCCCCGCGTTTCCTTATACGTCTTTTTCGCGCGTCAAACTTGCCGACATTGTTGATCTCAAAGCCTTCCTCGACACGCTGCCACCTGTTGCAACCGCCAGCTTGCCGCATGAAGTCGGCTTTCCGTTCAACATCCGCCGTTCGCTTGGTCTGTGGAAAATCCTGTTTTTCAGTGACAACCCGCGCTTGGATGTGAGTGTCGCTTCCGAACAAGTGCAACGCGGGGCCTATCTTGCCGAAGCTTTGGGCCATTGCGGCGAATGCCACACGCCGCGCAATTTTCTTGGCGGTTCGACAATTTCCAAATGGCTGGGCGGCGGGCCAAACCCGGAAGGCAAAGGGACGATCCCCAATCTGACGCCAGCCAAACTGACCTGGAGCGAGGAAGAAATCATTGAATTTTTGACTACCGGTTTCAAACCAGACTTTGATGTGGTTGGCGGCATGATGAGCTTTGTTGTCAGCAACTTAGCCCAACTTCCCGCAAGTGACCGGCAGGCATTGGCGGTCTATCTGAAGGCGCTGAAGCGGGTTGAATAAAAATGCTACGGAGCACGCGATGATATTGCACATGTCATCGGATGTAGTTTGATGTATACAAAAAACTCACACACGCTCTGGGGCGAACATGACCAACCGAAACGTGATTTCCGTTCACACGCAGCCAGATGTTGCTTTGCGACTGAGTGCGCTGGCCACGGCGACCAAACGCTCGCGGTCGTATCTGGCCAACGAAGCCATTGAACGTTATCTGGCCGAAGAGGAATCGTTCATTGCTTCGGTTCATCTCGGCATTGCCGACGCAGATGCAGGCAATTTGCGCACGACAATTCAGGCGAAGAAATATATTTCAGACCATCTTACCAAGGACGCTTTGAAAACCGCTGTATGAATATCCGGTGGACCGGCCCAGCGCTTCGAGAAATTGAAGCGATCTTAGACTGCATTTCCACAGACAATCCGACGGCGGCGCTGGAACTGGCCGACAGAATTTTTGACCTGGCCGAAGATCTATTGTCGACAAATCCAGGGATGGGGCGCCCGGGTCGAGTTTCAGGCACCCGCGAGTTGGTCGCGCAGACCACTTATTTGTTGGCATACCGCATACGTGGCACCAGCATCGAAATTCTTACCGTCCGCCACGCGGCCCGAATGTGGCCAAAAAACTTCCGGTGACCCCGACTTTGACGCAAAAAACCGCCATCATTCCATCAACGGCAAAACCTTTGCCAGAAACGGTTTCGCCATGGCTTCGTCAATTTCGGTCAGTGGCGCACACAGACGATTCCAGCCTTTGTCCCCTGTTTGTGCTGCCAAAATCGCTTTGATTGCCGGCACGACCGGCAGTTTCAACAGTTGCTCCATAATGATACCGATGCGCGGGTCATCCAAACCTTCAACCAGACGGCGAACTAATGCCGAGGCCACATTGGCAATACCGCTGATTGCGCCAGAAGCACCTTCACGCATGGCCGCTGCCAGATACCCTTCATGCCCCACCAGTATCGCCAAATCGCGGTGCGAGGCCAGCATGGCCTTGGTATATTCCCAGTCGCCGCCGGAATCTTTGACGCCGACAATGACTTGGGGAAAAGCATCGCGCAATCGCGACACCAAATCCGGTTCGATCAACACGCCGGTCTGCGCCGGAAAATTGTAGAGGATAACGTCACGACAATCGCCCGCCCGCTCAAACACTTCGGCATACCAACGAAAGACGCCTTCCTGACTGACATTCTTGAAGAAGAATGGCGGCGGCAACAAAATTCCCCCCGATCCACGCATCAGCGAACGTTTGATATTCTGCGCAACATCCTCGGCTGACGGGCCATAGACGCATTCCACCAACTGGCTTGAGCGCACACCCTGCGTCGCCATCCGCTCATACAACAAACCACGCGTCTGCGCCGATATCGACGCGCCTTCACCGGTGTTACCAAAGGCAGTGACGACGCTCATGCCCGTGGCCAAAAGTTTGCGGGCATGGGCGGCAAAGCGCACCCAGTCCACATCGCCGACCGGAAAAAACGGCGTGGTCAGGGCCGCGCTTAGGCCTATGCGGTCGCGCATCGGTTTCATCTGGCCGGGCAGGTTCATAGGCGATTCCGCAATCAGGAGGGAATTGGTGCAACAGCGAGCAGGCGGCGAAGTTCCGACAAATCATTCACGATCAAACCAGTGAAAATCGTGAAGGCCTGTATACCCTGATTGAAATACAACTCATAGCCGCTGAGCATATTAATTCCAGCCGCTTCAGCCTCGGTTTTGAACTTGGTCCGCACCGGCGTATAGACCGCCTCTAACCCCCATTTAATCCCGTCAAACAATGCGCGCGGCAAAGCAAATTCGGGATAGCCATGCATGCCAAGCGGCGTGCAATTGAGGATGCCATCCGCCTCTCGCAATGCGACCGTCAATTCGGCTTCGACATGAACATTGATGCCCGCTGATGCCTTGCGCAAATCCCAAGCCAAAGCCTCGGCTTTGTTGGCGTCGCTGTCGCATATGACGATATGGCTAGCTTCCAAGGCGAGCAAACCAAACCCAACCGCCCGCCCAACGCCGCCCGCGCCGATCAAAACCGCTTTGCCCGGCGACATCGCACCAAATTGGGCAAAAAACGCCGCAACGAACCCCGAATAATCGGTATTATGGCCAATCGCCCTGCCACCTTCAAATACCACCGTGTTGATCGTCGCCATTTGCCGCACCAAAGGGTCGGCGACTTCCACATGCCTGAATATCCGTTCCTTATAGGGTAAAGTGACATTCACCCCGCGCATTTCGTTGCGACATTCTTCAAATACTGTCGAGAAATCTTTGCCGAGCGCCGTTGGAACCATTAATTCGTAACTGACCTCAATTCCACACATGCGCCCGGCAATCCGGTGCAAATCGGGGGAACGCGAGTCGCGGATATTGTCGCCGATCAAACCAAGTTTGATCGGTGTGTCCAAACCGTTCATACTGCAAAATCTTGCGTTTGGCGCAGCAGTTTTACCGTCGAATGGCTGCATGAACCAAACGAATGCACCAATAATACGTGCTTGTCGTCTCCAACAAAATCTATCGCTGCAATATTTTTTGGGGAGTCAAAGAAAGTCGACAACATTCTGCAATCTGGTTTAGTCAGGCTAATCACGCAATTGAGCACCAAAATGGTTGGAATTGCCAGCCAAAATGGCGTGCCCTGCTGCAAACTTGCAATCGCCTCATTGGCCAAGTGCAAAAGTCGCGCTAGAACGGACGCGGATTGACCCCGGAAGCGCATATGCCCAGCCTGATCTACATTCTCAACGGCCCAAATCTAAACCTGCTCGGCAAACGCCAGCCGCAGATTTATGGTCACGAAACCTTGGCCGACGTGGAGGCCGATTGCCGCAACGTCGCGGCGGAATCGGGCCACAACGTGAACATGTTGCAAAGCAATCACGAAGGGCAAATCGTCGATTGGGTGCACGAAGCCCGCGACAAGGCGGCAGGGATTGTGATTAACGCCGGTGCCTTCACCCATACGTCCATCGCCATTCTGGACGCGCTGAACGCCTATGATGGGCCGGTGATGGAGGTGCATATTTCCAACGTGCACAAACGTGAATCTTTCCGGCACCATTCCTACATCTCACAGCGCGCTGATGGCATCATTGTCGGTTGCGGGGTGCACGGTTATTCTTTGGCGGTCCGGCGTGTCGCTGCAATTCTGGCCAGCAAAGCGACCTGAACCAATGAGCGAACTGCCGAAAAACCGCTTCAAGCAGGCTATCCTTGCCGGTCGCCAACAAATTGGGCTGTGGGCGTCGCTGGGCAGCGCTTATGTCACCGAAATCATCGCAGGGTCCGGCTTTGATTGGCTGTGTCTTGACGCCGAACATTCGCCCAACGATGTGCTGACAATTCTGCCGCAATTGCAGGCAATGTCAGGTACATCGACCTCCGCCATGGTCCGTCCGCCGTGGAACGATATGGTGCTGATCAAGCGTTATCTCGACATTGGGGCACAGACGCTGCTCATCCCTTATGTACAAAACGCCGAGGAAGCTGCCGCCGCCGTGCGTTACATCCGCTACCCGCCCGAAGGGGTGCGGGGCGTCTCCATCGTCTCGCGTGCCACCAATTTTGGTCGCATCGGCGACTATATGGCCAAAGCGACGTCGGAAATCTGCCTGATCGTGCAGGTCGAAACTCTGGAAGCATTGGATCAGATCGAGGCCATCGCTGCGATTGAGGGCGTTGACGGCCTGTTCATCGGCCCCTCAGACCTTGCCGCCAGCATGGGCTATCTCGGCCAGCCGGGCCACTCAGAGGTGAAACGGCTGATCGAAGCAACTATCCCTCGTGTCAAGGCCACGGGCAAACCTGCGGGCATTCTGACCGGCGACCTCGAATTCGCCCAACGCTGCATTGATATTGGCAGCATATTTACCGCCATCGGGACTGATGCCGCTATCTTGGCGCGGGAAACCGAGAAACTGGCGGCAAAGTTCCGGCCAAATCCGCCGCAATAAACCGTCTTGGTAAGACTAATCTTCGGCACGCAACATTGTTGGGTTAGAAATCAGGAACACTGTTTGGGCAGCGGCGGTTTCCAGTTTTCCAGCGTGGTTGAACCATCAGATCAGATAAGCTAAATTCTCACGAAAAATAGAAAGAGGCCAAAGCGATCCCACCTTCTGACCCGACCTTACGTGCCTGGTGGCCCACGACCCGCTCTATGGATCTGGTGCAGGCACCCGTGGAACGGGCCGCCGCAGCGGTTCAAGAAACATTCGCGAAATTTGTCGCTCCGGCGCAGGCGAGTCTTGAATGGCACGATGTGGATTCGCTGGATTCGGCTTTCAGGCTGGTTGGCGATTTTGCCAATATTCCTAGTCAAATCTTACTCTTCCCGACCATGTCGAAATGGACCATCCTCTGGAACAACTGCTTTCTCTGTGATGGTTATGATTCATTGTGCTCGCTTTTGAGCAAATTTCACAACCTGACGACGGTGCACTGGGAAGCTTCTGACCAGTGGACCACGTTCCAATCCGGCGCGATGTTTCACCTTCGTCGGCCAGGCAAGGCCGGACTGATCGAACGTCGCGTTCAAGCGGCGCAGACCGACAAGAGATGGGATTTTTTCGAACAGGGCGAGCCGCTTCCGGAAGAGGATATAGCTGGATACGCGGCAAGAAAAAAACGCGACCGCCTTAACGAGGCCCGGATCGCCGAGTTTCTCGGGCGTTTGGGGGCCGAGCCGTGGAACGAGGCTTTCTACAAACTGCCGGGAAGAGTTGGCTTGGTCAGCCGTCCCGTTGCCGCCACGGTCCTCAAAAAATCGGCGCAGGATGTGTTATCCCAGCGGCGATATCAACACACGTGAATTTGCGTTCCTATTTTCCCAAGATACAGTTTACCAAACGCAAACATTCCACTACACCAAGCAATATCAACGACTTACATAATACTTTTGCAGATCTGAACGCAAACATCCGATTTGCAATGTTAACCAACCCGCCACAAACACCCAAAAACAAAAAAGCCACCCCGAAAGGCGGCTTTTTGTTGGAGCGGGCGAAGGGATTCGAACCCTCGACCCTAACCTTGGCAAGGTTATGCTCTACCCCTGAGCTACGCCCGCGTCCTGATGCCGGGTTATACGCAATCAGAGGACGCGTTCAAGCCCAAAACGCCCGCATCAATGCGGCATACGCGCCTTGGCGCGTTTCTTGCTGCGGATCAGGTTCAGCACCTCGACCCCGCCGGCAAACACCATCGCGGCATAGATGAACCCGCGTTCGAAATGCACATGCACGCCGTCGGCAACCAGCGCCACGCCGACCATCAGCAGGAATGCCAGCGCCAGCATTTTGGTTGATGGATGTTTCTCGACAAAATTGGCGATTGGCGCTGCGGCAACCATCATCACCAGAATCGCCACGATCACGGCGGCAACCATGACGACCAGCTCGTCGGCAATACCGACGGCGGTAATGACCGAATCAAACGAAAACACCAGATCGAGCACCATGATCTGCACGATAACTGCCGCGAAACCTGCCCGAACCGTCTTTTCGGTGTGTTCTTCGCCTTCCATCTCGATGAAGATTTCCGTGCTGGCCTTGTATAAAAGGAACAGGCCGCCAGCGAGCAGAAGCACGTCGCGCCAGCTCAGGTCGAAATTCACGATGGTCAGGAATGGCGCCGTCAGCCCGATAATCCAGGTGATCGACATCAACAGCAGGATGCGCAGGATCAGCGCGCCGGCTAGGCCGATATAGCGGGCATGCGCCTGCTGCGCCTTGGGCAGCCGACCGGCGGCGATCGAGATGAAGATCACGTTATCGACGCCAAGCACGATTTCCAGCACCGTCAGAGTCAGGAAACTGGCCCAAATGGCGGGATCGGTTAGAAGTTCAAGCATCGGGTTCTCCGCTTTAGATCGAACGATCACATGGGTCAGGCAGATTGCGCCGTCAAGAGGAACGGTCAAGCGAGTCCGGTGACGGGATGATCGACAGGTCAAAATCTTCGGAATGCGCAACGATTGCGTCGGGCGTGAACAGCACCACGCCGTAAGCGCCCGGTTCATCAACCGCAAGGCTGGTGTTCCAACTGTCCAGCAGCAACGGTGACTGGTGCGCGGTCGACTTGAAAGTCGTCAACCCAATTCCCCGCGTTGCCGAGGATATTGTCCGGTGCACATGGCCAGCAAATATATGCGCGACCCGGCCCTCGCACATATCCAAAAACGTGTCAGCCTCGCGCAGCTTCATCGCGTCCAGTCCGGGATAGCCAACGTCAAAAGCAGGATGGTGCATATAAAGCGAAATACGGCGGCCCTGTGCGGTGGCCAAGGCATCCTCCAGCCAAGCCAGTCGCAATTCGCACAATCGGCCCCAATGCTGGTGCCGCCCCTCATCCAGCGTGTCCAATAGAATTAGCCTTTCATTTCCCATGTCAAAAAACGACTGTATGAACCCGTTTTTATCGGCTTTTACCCCCGTCAAAGCCTCTAAAAACGCCCCTCTTTTGTCGTGATTTCCCAATGTCAGACTGACGGGAATAGGCAGTGTCGCCAGCCTTTCCCCCAACGCCCGATAGACCTTTTTCTTGCCGTGATGCACCAAATCACCCATCAAGATCAGCCGCGCCGCATCGGGATGCCGCGCCATCGCATGTGTCAAGGCCGATTCAAACCGCACCCAAGGATCGATCCCAATGATGGTTTCGCCCCTTGGTTTCAGGTGAATATCGGTCATCACGATGATTTTGTTAGCTGGCAAGGTAGCCTCGAAATTTGCGCCGCGTTTGATCGCTATTCAACATCAAACGCGGCGCTTGTTCCAGAGGAGGTGGATTAAGCCGCCTTAGCCGCCAACTGGCCCATGAAGCCCGCTAGGTCGAAATAGGCATCATGCGACACAATCTTGCCGTTCTCGATGCGATCAACCGCAACCGCGTCGATGCTGACCGCACGCCCGGTAGCAGGCATCCCAGCGAATTCACTGGTGTGAACCCCGCGCCAAACCAGCCGGGTGGCGACCGTGTCACCCTCGGCGATCTGCGACAGGATGTGGTGTTTGGCCTCGCTGAAGGCAGCCACAAACCCCGAACCGGCGGCATAGAAGGTTTCCAGATCCATCGGTCCCGGTCTGCCTGGCATGGTTGCGACCAGTTTCGGCGAGCAGATGGTGACAAAGGCAGCCTTGTCGCCGATGTCGAAGGCCATGTGGAAGGACTGGCACAGTTTTTTGTTGGATTCGGTGGACATTTCGGTTTCTCCTTGTTGATAAGATGAAACCAACCTGCCCGCGAAAAACCCGCCGCACATCGGGGTGATCCCCTATGGGCAAAGATTTACAGCAAGGCGTTATGGGTCGCGTAAAGCGCCGCCCCCGTGCGGGTCGTGCAGCCGGTTTTATCGAAGATATGGCTGACGTGATGTTCGACGGTCTTCGGCGAAATCCCCAATTCCCGAGCGATTTCCTTGTTCGAATTTTGCCTCGCCAGCAGCCGTAAAACCTCGATCTCGCGCTCGCTTAGCGTGACATTGGCGCTGCGGCGGTTGCTGGTGACTTCCCCCGCCGCAGCCAGCACGGCATCGACAGCCCGCACATCAAGCACCCCATCGCGTCCCATTTTCGCCAGCGCCTTGGCCGCTGCACCTGCATCGCTTCGCAGGCGATGCGGACGTTCTTCCGTCAAAGCGGCAAAGGCATTGGCGGCAGCCAGAATGCGCGCCGCGCCCGACAATTCACCTGCGCCAAGGCCCCGATGATACCCCGACCCATCTTGCCGCTCGTGATGCATCGCCGCCAACCTCGCGGCAGGTGCCAACGCGGGCGAAGCGGCAAAAACGCGTTCGGTCATATAGGGGTGCAGCCGAATACGTTCCCATTCGGCTGGGGTCAGCGGGCCGGGACGGGCCAACAGACCCGCGCTGACGCCAAGGCGTCCGACGTCGTGGATGTAACCGGCGGTGGCTAACGTGGCAGCGTCAGTTCCCGGCAAGCCCGACAACCGGGCGGCACCTGCCGCCAGTTCAGCAACGCGCCGGGAATGGCCGAGTGTTTGGGGAATCTTGGCGTCCGTAAAATCAGCAATGGCCTCTAGCGCCATTGTCAAAGCTGAGCCCGAAAGAACCAACGAAGACCCCGGTTCTGCCGCGAGAACCGCCTGTGCCAATGGTCCTTCCGGTTCGGCGAGCAGGTCTGTCATATCCTGCAATACCAACCCGCACAGGTGCGGATCAAGCGACCGGCCCGCCCGCTGCCGCATTGCTTCGCTAGCCTGTTCTAGCCCGCCCTCCTTGTGGAAATGCGCAGCAACCGAGGCGACATGCATCACCCGCGCGGCGACATCGATTTCTTCGCCGGATTGCCCTTGATCACCCTGACCGTTCCAGCGCTCATAAACCGCCCAAAAGGCGGCGGACATCTCCGGGCCAAGGCCCAGCCTTTCGGCTAGGATCGCACCGCCTTCGCAGTGGTTCTTATGATTCGAAGCAAATACGCCGCTGGACGCAGCCTCGAAAAACCGTGCCTGCGTTGCAGCCTGTTCCGCAGGGGGCAAGCCAGCCCCAACATCGCGCATAAGCAAAGCCATCATACCGGGGCCATCGTCCGGATCAGCCATCAACAGGGCTGTTTGCTCCAACTCGTTGCCCATCAGACGCGCGTCTGACAGCGAGCTCGAGGTGCAGCCAATGTTGCGGATAAGGGCAAGGAAATAGCAGGTGCGCTGCTGCTGTTGCGACAGGCCCGCGGCCAGCGCCAGCCGCACCGAAACTAGCGCCGTGCGCTGCATCCATTCGGCAGGCAGTCCAAGGCCGAGGTCGATTGCCAGTGACAGGCTGGCCAGCAGTTCTGCTTGCCTGACGCCACCGCTGTTCGTCGAACCCTGCATTTCGCGCCCCGCGTTCGGTACCACGATACAAGCAAAGCCGAAGTGAGCAAGCTTTGTAACGTAGGTCAGCCGAATTCGACCAGCAAATCCTTGGCGTCCACTTGGCTACCGGGCGTCACATGCACCGCCAGAATCGTGCCTTCGCGATCGGCATGGATGCCAGTTTCCATTTTCATCGCTTCAATCGTCAACATCAAATCACCCGGCTTCACAGGCTGACCGGCGACCACGCCGACAGAAGCTATAACACCCGGCATCGGCGCACCAATCTGGGCGGCATTCCCCACTTCCGCCTTTTTGCGCCGCGCCGCCGTCGAGGCAACTTTCCGATCCGGCACTCGAATGGTTCTGGGTTGGCCGTTCAGCTCAAAAAATACCCGTGCATCGCCATCATCATGCGTCTCGCCGATGGCTTGCAGCCGCACTTCCAGCGTCTTGCCTTGGCCAATTTCAATCGAAATCTCGTCGCCCTGCTGCATGCCGTAAAAGAACACTGGCGTCGGCAAAATCCGCACCGGCCCGTATTCGGCGTGGCGTTTCATGTAATCGGCAAAGACTTTGGGATACATCAGATAGCCGTTCAGGTCTTCGTCATCTATCGCAATGCCGCCCAGTTCCTTGCTGATTTTCTGGCGCGAAGCCTCCAGATCAACTTCGGCCATTCCCAAACCCGGGCGAACCGAGATTGGCGTTTCACCCTTTAAAACTTTTGCTTGCAGCGCCTTTGGCCAGCCCCCCGGCGGTTGGCCAAGATTGCCTTTCAGCATGTCGATCACCGAATCCGGGAACGCCACATCGACCGAAGGGTCCTCGACCTGCTCGCGCGTGATCCCCTGCGCCACCATCATCAGTGCCATATCGCCGACTACTTTGGACGACGGCGTGACCTTCACAATGTCGCCGAACATCTGGTTCACTTCGGCATAGGCCCGCGCCACCTCGTGCCAGCGTTCCTCCAGCCCAAGCGACCGCGCCTGTGCCTTCAGGTTGGTGAACTGGCCACCGGGCATTTCGTGCAGGTAAACTTCCGAAGCTGGTGCCGCCATACCCGATTCAAACGCGGCATACTGCCCGCGCACAGCCTCCCAGTAATCCGAAATCTCGCGGATTGCCTCAACCGACAGGCCGGTATCGCGGTCGGTATTGCGCAAAGCCTCAACAATCGACCCCAAACACGGTTGCGAAGTGCCGCCGGAAAACGCGTCCATCGCCGCATCGACCGCATCGACGCCCGCCTCAGCGGCAGCCAACAAAGTCGCCCCACCAATCCCCGACGTATCATGCGTATGCAGATGCACCGGCATGCCGGTTTCTTCTTTCAACGCCTTAATCAACACCCGCGCGGCGGCTGGTTTCAGAACGCCCGCCATATCCTTGACGCCCAGAATATGCGCCCCCGCCGCCTGCAATTCCCGCGCCATGCCAATGTAGTAATTCAAATCATACTTCGCTCGCGCCGGGTCCATCATGTCGCCGGTATAGCAAATCGCCCCTTCGCAGACCTTGCCCGCTTCAACCACCGCATCCATAGCGACACGCATGTTTTCAACCCAGTTGAGCGAGTCAAACACTCGGAAAATATCGACGCCCGACGTCGCTGCCTGCGCCACAAACCGGCGCACCACATTATCGGGATAGTTGGTATAGCCGACGCCGTTGGAGGCCCGCAGCAACATCTGCGTCATCAGGTTCGGCATCCGCCGGCGCAGGTCGCGCAGGCGCTGCCACGGGCACTCCTGCAGGAACCGATATGCCACGTCAAACGTCGCCCCGCCCCAACATTCGACGCTGAACAGCTTGGGCAGGTTATGCACATAGGCCTCGGCCACTTGCACCATGTCGAAAGAACGCATCCGTGTCGCCAGCAGACTCTGGTGCCCATCGCGCATCGTCGTGTCGGTGATCAGCAAACGCTTTTCGCCCAACATCCAATCGGCCACCGCCTGCGGCCCCTTGGCCTCCAGCAACGTCCGCCCGCCAGACAGAGCAATCTCGTGGTGGCGCGGCGGCACTTTTGGCGCACGCGCCTGCGCAGTTGGCTTTGCCCTGCCCGCCGTTTCCGGGTGGCCGTTCACGGTCACATCGGCGATATAGGTCAGAATTTTTGTCGCCGTATCCTGGCGCTTTTCAAAGGCGAACAGCTCCG
The DNA here is from genome assembly GCA_031415055.1 of Oceanomicrobium sp. Taxonomy (GTDB): domain Bacteria; phylum Pseudomonadota; class Alphaproteobacteria; order Rhodobacterales; family Rhodobacteraceae; genus JANMOK01. Next base: position 50,263 of record JANOQZ010000030.1, read on the forward strand.
GCGTCGTGTCGATGAATTTGGTCGTATAGGTGTTGTTCAGAAACGTCGGGTGCCGCAGCAGGTTTTCGACAAACGCGATGTTGGTCGAAACCCCCCGCACCCGAAATTCGCGCAAAGTCCGGTCCATCCGCGCGATCGCCGCTTCCGGCGTGGGTGCCCAAGCGGTCACCTTGACCAACAAGCTGTCATAATACCGCGTTATAACTGCCCCTGCATAAGCCGTTCCCCCATCCAGCCTTATCCCCATACCTGTCGCCGAGCGATACGCCGTGATGCGCCCATAATCGGGGATGAAATTGTTCTGCGGGTCTTCTGTCGTCACCCGGCATTGCAGGGCATGGCCGTTAAGGATCACATCGGCTTGCGAAGCCTTGCCAGTCGCTTCGGCAATCGTCGCGCCTTCGGTCAGCATGATCTGCGCCCGCACGATGTCGATGCCGGTGACCTGCTCGGTGACGGTGTGTTCGACCTGAACCCGCGGATTGACCTCGATGAAGTAGAATTTCCCCGAATCCATATCCATCAGGAATTCGACGGTTCCGGCGCATTGATAGCCAACGTGGGCGCAGATTTTCAGGCCCAAAGAGCAAATTTCCTCGCGCTGCTCTTGCGTCAAATACGGTGCCGGTGCCCGCTCGACCACCTTCTGGTTGCGCCGCTGCACCGAGCAATCGCGCTCCCACAAATGATACATGCCGCCGAACTGGTCACCCAGGATCTGCACTTCAACATGCCGCGCCCGCATGACCATCTTTTCGAGGTAACCCTCGCCATTGCCAAACGCCGCTTCGGCCTCGCGCCGGCCTTCCAGCACTTTCTCCTCCAGCTCGGCCTCCGACATGATCGGCCGCATCCCGCGCCCGCCACCGCCCCACGACGCCTTGAGCATGAACGGATAGCCCACCTTGGCCGCCATCCGCCGCACCTCGGCCATATCGTCGGGCAACACCTCGGTCGCCGGTATCACCGGTACACCCGCCGCAATTGCCACTCGCCGCGCCGAGGCCTTGTCGCCCAACTGGCGCATTGTCTTGGCTTTGGGACCGATGAAAGCTATTCCCGCCGCATCGCAAGCGTCAACAAAATCGGGGTTTTCCGACAGCAATCCATAGCCCGGATGAATCGCATCCGCGCCCGACAACTTGGCCACCCGGATCACTTCGGGAATTGACAAATACGCCGCCACCGGCCCCAAACCTTCGCCAATGCGATAGGCCTCATCGGCTTTGAATCTATGCAACGAAAGCTTGTCTTCTTCGGCATAAACCGCGACGGTCTGCTTGCCCATTTCGTTGGCGGCGCGCATGACACGAATGGCAATTTCACCGCGATTGGCGATGAGGATTTTCTTGAATTCCCGCAATTGCATCAGCCCTTTGATCCGCCAAGCAAAATAATCGCGCCATGCCTAGCTTATTGCAGTGCAGCATACAATTGATTCTGAAACACGGCGGACGCAAGCCCAAAAGAGAACATCTCAAGAACACGCTTTATTTCCGTTAACTTCCACGCTACCAATGCCGATATGAGCAGACCGGTCACCTCAGAAGCCGAAACATTCGACGCTTGGGAAGGGCAAAGCCTTTCGTCCCGAGCAATGGCGCATCGGCCAACGCTGTATCTCGAAGGCTTGAACCCCGACCAACTGGCGGCGGTCGAGGCGCTGGATGGCCCGGTTCTGGTTCTGGCAGGTGCTGGTACGGGCAAGACCAAAGCATTGACCGCCCGCATTGCGCATCTGCTCAACACCGGTCGCGCCAAACCCAACGAAATCCTTGCCGTCACGTTCACCAATAAGGCCGCGCGCGAGATGAAATCGCGCATCGCCGCCAACGTTGGTGGCGTGATTGAGGGCATGCCGTGGTTGGGAACCTTTCATTCGCTGTGTGTTAAGTTGCTCAGGAACCACGCCGAACTGGTTGATCTAAAAAGCAATTTCACCATTCTGGATACCGACGACCAGATCCGGCTTTTGAAACAACTGATCCAAGCCGAGAATATCGACAACAAACGCTGGCCGGCCCGCATGCTGGCGGGAATGATTGACCGTTGGAAGAATCGCGGCCTGACGCCGGAGAAAGTTCCCGCTTCGGAATCCGGACAATACAACAACCGCGGGGCCGAGTTTTACTCCATGTATCAAGCCCGTTTGCGGGTGCTGAATGCGGTCGATTTTGGCGATTTGCTGCTGCATGTGGTGCGGATATTTCAAGAAAACCCCGAAGTTCTGGCCAAATATCAGAACTGGTTCCGCTACATTCTGGTCGATGAATACCAAGACACCAACGTCGCGCAATACCTTTGGCTGCGGCTGTTGGCAGGGGGTCACAAGAACATCTGTTGCGTTGGCGACGACGACCAGTCGATTTACGGCTGGCGTGGGGCCGAAGTTGGCAACATTCTGCGCTTTGAGACCGATTTCCCCGGTGCCAAAGTGGTGCGGCTGGAACAGAATTACCGCTCGACCCCGCATATTCTGGCCGCTGCGGCTGGTGTCATCAGCGGCAATAAAGATAGACTTGGCAAGACCTTATGGACCGATCTTAATGAAGGCGAGAAGGTCCGCCTGATTGGCCATTGGGACGGCGAAGAGGAATCGCGCTGGATTGGCGAGGAAATCGAATCCTACCAGCGCGGCACCCGGGGGCTGGAACCTGTGGGCTTGGACGACATCGCCATTCTGGTGCGCGCCTCGTTCCAAATGCGGGCGTTTGAGGACCGTTTTTTGACCATCGGCATGCCCTATCGCGTGATTGGCGGGCCACGGTTTTACGAACGGCTCGAAATCCGCGACGCCATGGCCTATTTCCGTGTTGTCGTGTCGCCCGACGATGGGTTGGCGCTAGAACGTATCCTCAACACGCCCAAGCGTGGGCTGGGGGATCGGGCGCAACAAACGCTCAACACCATCGCCCGCCAACACGGGGTTTCGCTGTATGAAGGGGCGCGCATCGCTGTTCACGACGGCAAATTGAACGGCAAAGCTAGCGCCGCTTTGGGCCAGCTTCTCGACCAATGCGACCGCTGGTCGCGCATGATGCACGATGGCGAACATAACCACGTCGAACTGGCCGAAATTATTCTGGACGAATCCGGCTACACCGATTTTTGGAAAAACGACAAGTCGGTCGAGGCCGCAGGCCGGCTGGAAAACCTGAAAGAATTGGTCAAGGCATTGGAGGAATTCGAGAACCTGCAAGGCTTCCTTGAACACGTCTCGTTGGTCATGGACAACGAACAGGAAGACGCCGCACAGAAGGTGTCGATTATGACCCTGCACGGCTCCAAAGGCCTCGAATATCCTTGTGTCTTCTTACCCGGCTGGGAAGATGGGCTGTTTCCCTCGCAACGCTCGATGGACGAAAGTGGGTTGAAAGGCGTCGAGGAAGAACGCCGCCTCGCCTATGTCGGCATCACCCGCGCCGAGCGTTATCTGACCATCTCTTTCGCCGCCAATCGACGCATCTATAACCAGTGGCAATCCGCCCTGCCCTCGCGTTTCATCGACGAATTGCCCGCCGCACATGTCGATGTTCTGACCCCGCCGGGGCTGTATGGCGGCGGCTTTGGAGCCGCCGCCCCAACCGGGATTTCGCGGGGCTCAGATTTGCACGACAAAGCCAGCAAAGCCGATGTCTACAATTCCCCCGGCTGGCGCCGCATGGAAACCCGCGCTGGCAATCGCCCCGTCGCTCAACCCGTCGAAGCCCGCAACATCGTCATCGATCTCACCGCCGAACCCGCTCATGCCAAAGGCACCCGAGTGTTCCACCAGAAATTCGGGTACGGCTTGGTGGTCGACGCCGAAGGCGAAAAACTGACGATTGAGTTTGAAAAAGCGGGCACCAAGCGGGTGTTGGCCGGATACGTGACCAGTGAGGCCGATGTGCCGTTTTGAATGACTTTCAGGGTCATTCCTGACCCAAAACGTATGCACGTCTGGGGCACGCCTAATGCGCCCTTTTTCCAGGCTCATTTGCCCCCACAAAACAAAACGGCGGCCGATGGGGGAGGTCCATCAGCCGCCGTGAAGACACCCGTTAAGGTGCGTAATTTTATTTCGCGTCGCCGTAAACGGCGTCAAGCGCGACTTGCCTCAGTTCCTCGCGGTGCAGACCCAGATCGGTCAGATCACGCGCGCTCATGGCCTGCAACTCATTCAGAGTGCGACGGTATAGGCGATATTCACCTACTTTTTTGCCAAATCCCGAAGCGAAGGCCGCAATCCGTTCGGCCAAAGTAACGTTCGTAATTTTCTGCGTGGAAACATATGCCATTTCCGTATTCCTTTCATGTGCCTCTGCCCAAAGTTGGGCGAAATCATTATGTTAACGGGCAGACGGTTCATTTACCGTCCGGATCCTGCTGGCCCTTGTCTCTGGCCCTGTCTGCATTCACGTGATTGAATATAAGCCGATGTTGCGATGCAGCAATGATGTGTTCAATCATTCCTGCTATGCGATATTTGCATGGCGCGATTCATCACTCAGTCATATTTTGTTGAAAAATTTGTCCTCAGTCCACCGACTTGACGGTCGACGCCCTGCAAAATTGTCACGCGAGTGTGAACTCTCTATGCGGCAGTGCAGCAATTATTGTTGACACATCGAATCAGCTAAAACGCCTACCCCCAACACATCGGGCAATGCCGAGGGGCAAAACATCTGCTGTCCATCGACACGAAACAGCGCTATCGCGCTTTGCCCCCGTTCACTGACCAACCAGTCAATGAACGCTTGGCCCTTTTCCGACTGCACATGCGGAAAACGCGCCGGGTTGACCAACATGACACCATAAAAGTTCAAAAGTCCTTCACCACCTTGATACAAAAGCTGCAGATCACCCTTGTTGCCGAAAGCCAGCCACGTGGCGCGGTCGCTTAAGACATAGGCATTCATCGCACTGGCAATGTTCAATGTCGCACCCATCCCGGCGCCCGTCTCGCGGTGCCAATCGCCAAGATCGCTGACCCCCGCTTTCGCCCAAAGTTCCTGCTCGCGCTTATGGGTGCCGCTTTCATCGCCGCGACCGGTGAAAATTGCGCCGGATTTGGCGATCAAAGTCATCGCCTCTACGGTATTCTTTGCCAAGTGAATCCCTGCAGGATCGTCCTTCGGCCCAATCAAAACAAAGTCGTTGAACATCACATCACGTCGGCCAACCGCGTCGCCCGAGGCAATCAAAGCGTCCTCCGAGGGTCGATGATGCACAAAAATAACATCCACATCACCGCGCTTGGCAATTTCAATTGCCTCGCCGGTGCCCGCCGAAATCAGATCGACATGTATGCCGCTATCGGCTTCAAATTCAGGCAAAAGCACGTCCATCAGTCCAGAATTTGTGGTTGTGGTCGTCGAAACCAGCCGCAAGGTTTGGGATTGTGCGCTGCTTGCCGTTAAAATCAACAGCATGGTCAGCATTCTCAACATCGCGCCGCCATCCTTTCAGCGGTAAAAAAATTTACCGCGTTTTCGTGCGCTGCGACTAGGCCATTTTCTAATAGGACAACTTCACCTGCCAGTCTTTGCGCTTGCGACCAATCATGCGTGGCCAATAACACACCAACGCCACTTTGCGCCGCTTCGCGGATCATGGTTTCCAGCGTCGCCGTAGATTGTGGGTCCAAACTTGCCGAGGGTTCGTCCAACAACAGCACCTGCGGCCTAACCACCATCGCACGCGCCAAGGCCATGCGTTGCCGCTCACCTCCCGAAAGGGCTGCTGCTGGCAAGGTAGCTTTGTCGCCCAATCCCGCGCTATCCAACGCCGCAGCAACCAATTTTGCACGTTCACGGCGCGGGATCGCACGCGTGAGCAATGGAAATTCCACATTGGCCGCAACCGAGCGGCGCATGATGGGCGTCTGTTGAAACATGAAGCCGCGTTGCCCGCGTGACGGCAAAGTCGCAATGCCATCCCACAGAACCAATCCAGTACTTGGCGCAATCAATCCGTGACACAGCTTAAGAAGCAAGCTTTTCCCCGCGCCGTTCGCCCCCAATATCGTGGTAACGCCTGTGCCTTGTATGGCCATATTAAGTGGGCCCAACAAAAGATTTGGCCCAATCAAATAGGTCACTGCATCAAAAGAGACCATTACGCTGCAACCTGATAACGGCGGCCAAAAGTGGCAACAGAATGCATCAACGCGTTGATGATAAAGGCTATTCCAATCAGTATTATCCCCAGAGCGAGGGCAATCGCCAGATTTCCCTTCGACGTCTCCAAGGCGATTGTCGTCGTCATCACCCGCGTCAGCCCGTTGATGTTGCCACCCACCATCAAGACCGCGCCAACTTCGGCAATGCCGCGACCAAAACCTGCCAATATCGCGGTGATCACGCCAAACCTTGCGTCCCATAACAGCGTTCGCAGGGTCAGCCATCGACCAGCGTCCATCGAAACCAACATGGCATGATATTCGCGGTGCAACGGCAAAACCGCTTCGCGGGTCAAGGCAGTCAGGATGGGCAAGACCAGCAAGGTTTGCGCGATAATCATCGCAAAGGGCGTGTAAAGCAGGCCAAAATCGCCCAAAGGTCCGGCCCGCGATAGCAGCAAATAGACGCACAGCCCCACGACAACCGGCGGTAAGGCCATGAAGGTTGTGGTCACGATCACCGCCAAGCGCCGCCCCGGAAAATTCCAAACCGCCAGCGCGGCACCCAACGGCGCACCCAGCAAAGCAGCGATGCAAACCGCCGTCAGACTGACTTTCAGCGACAAAAAGATAATCGCCAGCAAAGCCGCGTCATGCGTTGCAATCAACTGCCAAGCCGCCGAAATTGTATCCAAACACCCCTCCAAAGCACAAATTATCCAGTATTTACCATTTACCAGCTGTCAACTGTGCCCGCAGCAACACCCTGACGCAAGGAAAGGGGCTACCCATAATCACAAAAATTCATTTAAGTGCACGTTAGGGAGTGAACATCCGCGAAAAAGCGGAGTCGATTCGTGCGCCGGAACTTGGCCGCGCCAGACTTGCTTCCAGCAAATGAAAACTAAAGGGGAGAATACCAATGAGAAAGTTAATGTTGACCGCCTTGGCTGCGTCCGCCTTGGCGACAACGGCCTATGGCGCTGGGCACGAAATTAAGATCGGCGTGATCTTGGGTTTTACCGGACCGCTTGAATCGATCACGCCGGGCATGGCCGATTCAGCCGAACTGGCGATGAAGGAAATCAACGATTCCAGCCTGTTCCTAGATGGCAAAGTTCTGGTACCGGTTCGCGCTGACTCGACCTGCATCGACGCCGCAGCCGCAACTGCTGCCGCAGAACGGCTCATAACTTCGGATAATGTTGCCGCCATTATGGGCGCGGATTGTTCCGGCGTGACCACAGCGATTGCCTCGTCGGTTGCTATTCCCAACGGTGTGACGATGGTTTCACCTTCGGCAACCTCTCCTGCACTTTCAACGCTGGAAGACAACGGCCTGTTCTTCCGCACTTCACCGTCTGACGCCCGTCAAGGCGCGGTGATGTCTGACATCTTGATCGGCAAGGGCATCAAATCGGTTGCGGTAACATTCACCAACACCGACTACGGCAAAGGCTTCGCCGAAGCGTTTGCCAGCAGTTACACTGCCGCTGGTGGCTCGATCACCATCCAAGCCGCGCACGAAGACGGCAAGCCCGACTATTCCGCCGAGGTCGGCGCATTGGCGGCTGCCGGCGGGGAGCTTCTGGTTGTCCTCGGCTATGTCGACCAGGGCGGCGTCGGCATCATCCGCAACGCAGTTGATACCGGTGCCTTCACCAAGTTCGCCCTTGGCGACGGCATGTACGGCGACAGTCTGATCGCTGCCATTGGCGAGGGCCTTGAAGGGTCGTTCGGAACCTTGCCTGCGGCGGAAGGCGAAGGCAACGACGCTTTCGTCGTGGTTGCTGGGGCAGCCGGGATCGACCCCACCGCTACCTACACCGGCCAAAGTTATGACGCCGCGGCCCTGATCGCCTTGGCGATGCAAAAAGGTGGCAACGCCGACCGGGCGACGGTTTCCGCCAACCTGCTTGATGTGGCCAATGCTCCGGGTGAGCTGATCCTGCCGGGCCAGCTGGCCAAAGGTCTGGAAATCCTCAAAGCCGGTGGCGACATCGATTATGTCGGCGCCACCAATGTCGAACTGATAGGACCGGGCGAAGCAGCGGGTTCATACCGGGAATACGAGGTCAAGGGCGGTGCCTATGTAACGGTGCAGTACCGCTAAGGCCCGAACGCGCGATAGGCAAGGCAGCCCGGAAACAACTCCGGGCTGCTGTGCTGCACGGGACAAAGCATGATCCGCGTTGAAAACTTGCATATGCATTTCGGTGGCATCCACGCCGTCGATGGCGCTTCTATTGAAATTGCCAAGGGGTCTATCACAGGTTTGATTGGCCCAAACGGAGCCGGGAAAACCACACTGTTCAACGTCATCGCTGGGGCCTATGCACCCACTTCGGGCCACGTCTATCTCGATGACGAAGAAATTACCGGACTTTCTCCACACGAACTGTTCGCCAAGGGCTTGTTGCGCACTTTTCAAATCGCTCACGAATTTTCCACTCTGACGGTGCGGGAAAATCTGATGATGGTGCCCGGCAATCAGGCCGGTGAAACGCTATGGAATACTTGGTTCAGCACGGCCCGCGTTCGCAACGAAGAAAACGAAAATGCCCGCAAAGCCGACGAGGTGATCGATTTTCTGAACATTAAACAAGTTGCCGACGAATATGCGGGCAACTTATCGGGCGGGCAGAAAAAACTGCTCGAACTCGGCCGCACCATGATGGTCGATGCCAAAATCGTGTTTCTCGACGAAGTCGGCGCGGGCGTGAACCGCACGCTGCTTAACACCATCGGCGACGCGATCCAGCGCCTGAGCCGTGACCGCGGCTATACATTCTGCATGATCGAACACGACATGGATTTCATTTCGCGCCTCTGCGACCCGGTGATCGTCATGGCCGAAGGGCGGGTTCTGATGCAAGGCACTTCCGCCGAAGTGAAAGCCAACGAACACGTCATCGAGGCGTATTTGGGGACTGGGTTGAAGAACAAGGCCAACGCCACATGACCTTCCTCTCAGGCATCTCTATGACTGGCGGATACGGCGCCGCCGATATTTTGCATTCCTGCGATATCGCCGTGGACAAAGGCGAAATCGCGGTGATTGTCGGGCCAAACGGCGCGGGCAAATCAACCGCGATGAAAGCGATATTCGGCATGTTGCCCCTGCGCGAGGGCCGCGTCATGTTGGGCGAGCGTGATATTACCAACCTATCGCCACAGGCTCGCGTCGCCTCCGGCATGGGGTTTGTGCCGCAAAACGCCAATGTGTTCACTTCGCTGACCGTTGAAGAAAACCTCGAAATGGGGGCGTTCATTCGGAAGGATGATTTCAGCGAAACCTTGCAGCAGGTCTTCCACCTGTTCCCGATCCTGAAAACCAAACGTCGCCAACCGGCGGGTGAACTTTCCGGCGGTCAGCGCCAGCAAGTCGCAGTCGGGCGTGCGCTGATGACCAAGCCCAGCGTGCTGATGCTGGATGAACCCACAGCAGGTGTGTCGCCCATCGTCATGGACGAACTATTCGACCGAATCTTGGAAATCGCCAAAACCGGCATCGCCATTCTGATGGTCGAACAAAACGCGCGGCAAGCGCTCAACATCGCTGACAAGGGCTATGTTCTGGTGCAGGGTCGCAACCGATTTACCGACACCGGCGCGGCTTTGCTGGCCAACCCCGAAGTCCGTGCAAGTTTTCTGGGAGGGTGAAATGAAAATACTGCTGGCGGCGCTGCTGGCGCCAAATATTTCATTCGCGCTTGATCTTTCCCTGCCAAACTACAATTGCCAAATGACCGAGCAATGCGCCTTCGCTAAAGGATGCAGCGAAGCCTCGACAATTGTTCGTGTCCGAATGATTGCGGCGGACGCCTATGCCCTTGAAGTGTCCGATACAGGCGAAGGATTCACCGAACCGGTTTTTCGTGAACAACTGGGCGATTGGAACGCCTATTCATTTGACGACCCACCCAGCTTTCGCACCATCTTGGTTGTGAACAAAGACGGCAATGCCAGCCTGACCGCTTTGGGGTCTTTCTTCGACGAAATCGTCTCGCTGCAATATTTTGGAACCTGTGTGGCGGCCCAATGACCGATTTTTTGAACGCAATCGTCTTGTTTTCGAATTTCGTTCTGGTGCCGGGCTTGGCCTATGGCGCGCAGTTGGCTTTGGGCGCGCTGGGCCTGACGATAGTGTTTTCGATCCTGCGCTTTTCCAACATCGCCCACGGCGATCTGATGGCGTTTGGCACCGCGATCACAATACTGGTCACCTGGGTGTTCCAATATGTTGGAATTTCTTTCTTTTTCCTGCCAACCGCTCTGCTCGCCCTGCCCTTTGGCATACTTGCCGCTATTGCCGTAACTCTTTTGACCGACAAATGGGTTTATCGGTTCTATCGCAAGAAACGCGCAGCACCAGTGGTGTTCATGATGGTGTCGATCGGCGTTATGTTCGTGATGAACGGCCTGGTCCGCCTGATCATCGGCACCGAGGAGCAGAACTTTGCCGATGGCGAACGCTTTGTGCTGACCGCCCAAGCGTTCAAGGACTGGACCGGCCTGACCGAAGGTCTGGCGATCAAGACCACCACCGCCGTGACGCTGGTCACCGCCATCGTCGTCATGGCCGCGCTGTTCTGGTTCCTGCAGAAAACCCGCATCGGCAAATCGATGCGGGCTTTTTCGGACAACGAGGACCTCGCCCTCCTCTCCGGCATCAACCCCGACCGGGTGGTGCAGGTCACCTGGGTCATCGCCGCCGCCCTCGCCGTCATCGCCGGCACGATGTACGGCCTCGACAAGTCCTTCCGTCCCTTCATCTATTTCTCGATGCTGCTGCCGATCTTTGCCGCCGCCGTGGTCGGCGGCCTTGGCTCGCCATTGGGGGCCGTCGCCGGGGCCTATGTCGTGGCCTTTTCAGAGATTGTCGTCACCTATGCCTGGAAAAAGGTGTTGGGCTATCTGCTGCCCGCCGAATGGGCCCCCGATTCACTGATGCAGCTTCTCTCCACCGACTACAAATTCGCCGTCAGCTTCTCGATCCTGATCATCGTGCTGCTGTTCATGCCGACCGGCCTGTTCAAGGGGAAATGAAATTGGGGGAAATGAGATGAACCGCAGCCTTTACCTCTTTGGTGGCGTGGCCGCCCTGTTCATCCTGACCGGGCAGATGCTGTCGTGGAACGTCAGCCTGAACATCCTGAACATAGGCCTGCTGTCCGCCATCATGGCGCTGGGCGTCAACATGCAGTGGGGCTATGCCGGTCTGTTTTCGACCGGGATCGTGGGTTCGGTGGCGCTGGGCGGCGTGGCCGTGGTGATCATCAACGGCGAACCCGTGCCCGAAGCCTTCGTCGCGGGCGGCTGGCGGCTGATCCTTGCCCTGGCCGTGGCCGTCGCCGTGATCGCGGCCGCCGTCATCACCTACAAGAGGATGGCCGCCGGACGGACCCGCAACCTGTTGATTGCCGCCATCCTGATCGGCGGCTTTTTCCTTTATCGTGAGATCTTTGACCCGGCTGTCGAAGCGATCGAGGCGTTCAACGCGGCCACAGTCGGCAATATCGGCGGGTTTGGCTGGAATTCGATCTGGGCCTGGCCCGTGGGCGGTCTTTTTGCCGCCATCGCGGCCTGGGCGATCGGCAAGACGGCGCTGGGCCTGCGGTCGGATTATCTGGCCATCGCCACGCTTGGAATTGCCGAGATCGTCATCACCGCCATCAAATCCGAGGATTGGCTGGCGCGCGGCGTCAAGAACTTCATCCACCTCAAGCGCCCGTGGCCGGTGCCTTATGAGGTTGATCTGCAGGCCAGCCCGGACTTTCTGGCGTTTTGCCAGAATTGGGGGCTGGACCCGGTCACGGCATCGACCATCGGGGTCAAGCTCATCTATGCCGCGATGTTCACCATCGTCCTGATGCTCTTCATCTGGCTTCTGCAGCGGGCGCTGAATTCCCCTTGGGGCCGGATGATGCGGGCGATCCGCGACAACGAGGTTTCCGCCGCCGCCATGGGCAAGGACGTGACGCGCCAGCACCTCCTCATCTTCATCCTCGGCTCGGCCGTGGTCGGGGTTGCCGGTGCCATGTACACCTCGATGAACACCCAGCTTGTGCCGGGCGAGTATTCGCCGCTGCGCTTTACCTTTCTCGTCTGGATCATGGTGATCGTCGGCGGGTCGGGCAACAACTGGGGATCGGTTCTGGGCGGGCTGTTGGTCGGCTGGCTGTGGCTGATCGTGGACAATGCCGGGCCGATCGTGATGGGGGCGGTCACCGCGGGCATGGCCGACGGGCCGCTGAAATCCCACTTCATCGACATGGCGCCGCAGATGCGCCTGTTGACGCTGGGGGTGGCGCTGCTTCTGGTCCTGCGTTTCAGCCCGCGCGGCCTGCTGCCCGAGAAATAGCCCGCGACGCATGATCCATGTGCGACATCTCATGTCGCAAGCCTGCGTGACCGCCACGACTTGGCCCGGCACATTGCAACCAGTTCTGGCAGGAGTTCCGCTATGAAAACCCATACCCGCGTTCTGGTCATCGGCGGCGGCGTCGTCGGCTGTTCGGTTCTGTATCATCTGACCAAGCTCGGCTGGTCCGATGTCATGCTGGTGGAACGGTCCGAGCTGACCTCCGGCTCGACATGGCACGCGGCAGGCGGCTTTCACACTCTGAACGGCGACACCAACATGGCGGCGCTGCAAGGCTATACGATCCGCCTTTACAAAGAGCTCGAGGCGATCACCGGCATGTCCTGCGGACTGCATCATGTCGGCGGCATCACACTGGCCGACACCAGAGAGCGGTTTGACATGCTGCGCGCCGAACGCGCCAAGCACCGCTACATGGGGTTGGACACCCGGATCCTGACGCCGAAGGAAGTCGTCGAGATGACGGACGGCATGGTCAATGTCGAGGGCGTGATCGGCGCGCTCTTTGACCCGCTGGACGGCCATCTCGATCCGTCCGGCACCACCCATGCCTATGCCAAGGCAGCGCGGATGGGCGGAGCAGAGATTGTATTGCACAACAGGGTGTTGGAAACCAATCCTCGCGCGGATGGCTCATGGGAGGTCGTGACGGAAAAGGGCACGATCATCGCCGAACACCTGGTCAACGCGGGCGGGCTCTGGGCGCGCGAAGTTGGGGCCATGGCCGGGGTCTATCTGCCGCTGTTGCCGATGGCGCACCAATACCTTGTCACCGACGACATCCCCGAGATCGTGGCCCGCGGCGGTCGCGAATTTCCCCATGTGATCGATCCGGGTGGCGAATCCTACCTGCGGCAGGAGGGTCGCGGCTTTGTCATCGGCTTTTACGAAAAGCTGGCCGAGGGCTGGTCGCTGGATCAGACGCCGTGGGGCTTTGGCCATGAGTTGTTGCAGGACAACCTCGACAAAGTGGCCGAATCCATCGAATTCGCCTATCGCCGCTTTCCGGCGCTGCAGCGCACCGGCATCAAGCGGGTGATCCACGGCCCCTTCACCTTTGCCCCGGACGGCAACCCGCTGATCGGCCCGGTGCAGGGCTTGCGCAACTATTGGTCGGCCTGCGCCGTCATGGCGGGCTTTTCGCAGGGTGGCGGCATGGGCCTGTCGCTGGCGCAATGGATCATCCATGGCGAGGTCGAGCGTGACCCGCGCGGTTTTGACGTCAGCCGCTTCGGCACGTGGACCACGCCGGGCTACACCGTGCCCAAGGTGATCGAGAACTATCAGATGCGCTTCTCGGTCGGCTACCCGAACGAAGAACGCCCGGCCGCCCGGCCCTTCCGCACCACTCCGATGTATGACACCAACAACGCCCTGCGCGCCGTCTGGGGTCAGCAATTCGGGCTGGAAGTGGTCAATTACTACGCCCTGCCTGGCGAGCCGACCTATGAGACGCCGACTTTCAAGCGGTCGAACGCATGGGAGGCGACGCGGCAAGAGGTCATGGCGGTGCGCGACAGCATCGGCATCAACGAATTGCAGAACTTCGGCAAATACATCGTGCGGGGCAAAGGGGCGCGCGCCTGGCTGGACCGGATCATGGCCGGTGCCATTCCAAAGCCGGGCCGCCTGTCGCTGACGCCGATGCTGGCCCATTCCGGCAAGATCATCGGTGATTTCACCGTGTCCTGCCTTTCGGAAACCGAGTTCCAGATCACCGCCTCTTACGGCGCGCAGGGCTGGCATTACCGCTGGTTCGAACAGAACATGGGCGCCGATGTGACCGTCGAAAACGTGTCCGACAGCCGGTCAGGCTTTCAGATCGCCGGGCCCAATGCGCGTAAAGTTCTGGAAAAGGTCACAATATCAGATGTTTCCGCCGCGTCCTTCAAGTTCATGGATGTGCGGAAAATGACCGTCGGCATGGCCAACTGCCTGGTGCAGCGCGTCAGCTACACCGC
>JANOQZ010000031.1:0-67076 GCA_031415055.1 Oceanomicrobium sp.
TTGTCGGTTCAAGCGGGGCGTTCAACCGCAGGTCCGTTGGCGCGCGGTCGACAAGAAACATGGCGTCGATCCCGCCCGCCTGCAGTGCCGCCAGTGCTTCGGCGGGCGCGGTCTCGACGAATTCCGAAGGCACAATGCCAAGCAGGTCCAGGATAACCCTTGCCGTCAGAAATGACCCGCTCTCTGCCTCGCCGATAGCTACCTTGCGCCCGGCGAGGTCGGCCAATGTCGATATTTCGCCCCCGGCACCAACAGGCACGTCCTGCGAAAACAGCGGCGCGATCACGCCGATGCGGCCACTCTTTTCGGCAATCTTCGGGTCATCGGCCTCAAATGTTCGCAGGTATTCCAGAAAATCTCCTTGGACGATGGCGACTGGCGTCAGGGGCCTGTCATTAACCGCGAGCAGATTTTCCAGCGAGCCCTGCGATTCAACGGCCGCAATGCCTATGCCGCAACTGGCGGCAACTTTGGCGATGTCTTCTGCTGCCCTGAAAGTTGTGGTCCCGGCCGGTGCAGCCATTATGGCACGTGGGCTGTCCTGGGCAAAGACGGCCAATGCCCCAAACCCGGTGCAGATCGCAATCAGAACTGGAACAATTTTCATTCGATATGCCCTCGTTTGATCATGCACTATTCGCCAGAACACAGGTTCATCTGGTGCAGCAGTGCCGCCAAAGTATGACGATTTACGGTGCCGGTAACTTCGCGCAAGGCTTGATCGACGCAGGTTCCGTCGGCCAGCATCCTGGCCAGGTCCGCGCGCTCGTCTTCGGCCAGTTTTCCCAGGCCGGGAGCCGCGTCGAGGGCGGCTTCCACCATTGCAAGGTCGCGTGGAATGGGCGTGATTTCGATGCGCAAGGCGTTGGTTGGTGGCAACGTCGCGGCCTGCGACGGCGTTGAGTTCGCAAGTATCTCCGCTTGTTCTTGTTCTGCCAGCGCCGCTGTCCGGGCCGCTGGATCACTCGCCACAGCGACATATGCTTGGTCAGCAGGCTGTGGCGCGCCCAATACCAGCACCGGTGCCAAATTTACCGCCAATGCGGCAGCCGGTGTCGGCAGCCGCGGTTCAGGGTCGCTCAAGTCAACTGCGAACGCCACCTCGTATCCCGTGTTATCGGTGCCTTCGGCCGAGAATGTGTCGCTGGGAGGAATATCGGCGTCAATTTGGCGCCGCGGTACCGGGTCAGCGGAGGCGAGTTCGGTTAGTATTTGCGGCGAAACGACTGCCAGGTTTTGCACAGGAGCGACAGCAGAAATTCGCACGTTGGCCGTCGTCGGAGGTTGGGGCGCGAAAATGCCGGATTTGGCGGAAATGGTGGCTTGCGGCGCGGGCTGCAGCACGGCGTCGCTAGAACTGCTGGAGGGTGCCAAGCCTGTGGTACTGGCTGGGATTGCCGCAAAAACGTCGCGCCGCGGTAGTTGGTCGGCGGTGCCAATCAGCGTCACTGGATCTGGTGCCGCCATATCCACGATCCGCACTGGCGACGCTGCCGACAAGCTGACGCCAGCAGCCTTCGGTGGATCGGTTGTGGTGATGCCGGATGTCACCCCGATTGCAGCTTGAGGCGCGGCTGCAAGCTGCGTGTCGCCGGTTTCACCCCCCAGTCGGGCAAGTAACACCGCCGCAATCAAGGCTGCCGCTCCGGCGGTCAAAAAGCCCAGCCAGAGACCTGGTCTTCGTCGCTCCGTCGCCGGGCTGTCGAGGACAATGTCGCGCAGCATCGCCGCATCCTGCAGCCGGGTTGTTCCCGCAAGACGCTGGAATGGCGCGACGGGGCGCGGCCTGTCAGGCACGGCGCGCAGCACCGAATCGGGATCCTTGGGCCAAATGTCCACCCGTGCGCCGGATGCCAGCGGCGTAACGTGCGGGCCAGCCACCAAAGGCAGCACTTGCCTGCCTGGCTGCTTTGGCGGTTCGCGCCCCACTGCCGGCCCGATTGCGCGATCCTCGGCCTGCCCTTTCGTGTTCTGTTGACGCAACGCTTCGTCCGCCTCGACAGCTTCGTCTTCGGCAATGCCAAAACCCCAACGGAAAAACGCCCGCGGATTTTCGGAATCAAAGACGGGCAGCGCGGTGCGCTTCTTTCGTTCCGCCGATGACTCGAACCATCGTATCCCCGGCCGTTTTGCCGCTTCCGCCATCGGACCGAGTGCGGCACGGAGTTCGGCGAGTTCGTCAGTGCGATCCAGAATCAGTTCCACGATTCTTCCGGGATTTCCAGCGGTTGCGGCGTGCAATGCCGCCGCTTTTTCCGGACTCTGCCCCAAAAATCCCAGAAAATCCTTCGTTTCGTCCAAGTCGAAATTGCGCAACGCCACCTGTACCAAATCCGGTTCAGGCGGCGACATTTGCGCCGGTTCAAATCGCGCCGCTATTTCCGGACGCCCGGCGATCAGCATGCGCAGCACCGCTGTTCCGCCGATCCGGACAGAAGCCAGAGCCTTCACCGTCACCGCCGTGTCCGGGTCAAGTCTTTCAGCGTTATCAATGATCAGAATCGCTGCGCGACCGGCGGGAAAAGCCGAGGCCAGCGCAGCGCGCCAATTCGCAATCACATCATCTGCATCCTGCGATCTGACTTCGAGACGCAGCCTGTGCGCAAGTTGGCGCAAAAAAGCTTCGGGCCGACGACCATCGGCGGTAATCCGGGTAACGGGCGCTAATCCGGGGTTGTCGTCCAGCCAGTGACCAATCAAGGCCGATTTGCCACTACCCTTGATTCCCGTCAAAACCACCAAATTCAGCTGGCCACCCGAAAAGGTCGCCAGCACATCCAGCGCCGCCTTGTGCGCTTTCGCGATAAAAAAACCATTTTCGGCATTAGCCAACGGTTTGTCACCAAACAAAGAACCAGCCAACGGGATCTGGTTCCATACCCCCGAGCCGAGCCAGTTTCCGATATTTGCAGTGCTTAAGCAATTCGATATGCTATGATTTCCGCGACACGGCCAAAAACCGGCCGAAACGGTGACCTGAAACGGAGAGTGCACGTGATTCTGCGAAAAACGGCCATTTCCCTTGCGGCGGCAGTCATGGCGATGCGCTTGGCCGGACCGGCGACGGCATCCTTCACCAACCACCAGCTGGACACGATCGAAGACATCATCGATTCGGGCAGCTGGGTGGAACTGCGCAGCTTCATCGAAGCAAATCCGCGCCTGCTGCGCGGCGACGACGCGCTGGCCGTCTTGCTGCGCGAATTCATGTTGGCAGCGTCGAGCCTCTATGCCTGGCTGACCTTTGATCCTGCGATGTTTCCCGATCTCGCCATGGTCGACCGGGCGCAAGCGATTTATTGAACAAACATTGGGTGTCGTTGAGGGTTCTGGAATTCTGAAGTGAGGGTCGATCATTCGCCTGGCAGTGGTATTTGAACCAAGATTTCGCGGCGGCACGTCAACAGCCCTGATCCGTGAACTTGCCGAACTTGTGCAGATCGCTGACGTTTCAGTGGTCGGCATCAGGTCGCAGATGTTTGGCGACAGCCCTGCCAATCCGGCTCTGCTTGCCGAAATTGATCGGCTTGGGCTGCGTATGGAATGGGCATCGGACCGGGTGACGGCGGACGTCATTATCCTGCACAACCCGCTGTTTTTGAAATTCCAGTCCAACCTTGGTGTGCGACTTGTCTGCCGAAAGCTGATTGTGGTGACGCATGAGAACTTTCTGCTGCCCAGCGGGAGTGAAGCTTTCGACGTTGCGAAATGCCTGTCCGCGATTGAACGGGCGACGATTTGCGCCAGCAGGGTTTTGGCCCCGGTGTCCGATCGCAACCGGCAGATTGTGCAGGCTTGGGTTGAGCAAAACGATGCGGACTGGAACTTGGCCGAGCAAAACTGGATCAACATCTGTGACAACGAGATTGTGGCGCCGACCCCGTTCCCGCGCGACAGGCGCGGTCGTCATTCACGGCCGGAACTGGAAAAGTTTCCCGGATTTGCCGATTTGCGAACTATGTTCCCTGAAACGGCAGAGTATTGCGGCATCATGGGCGGGGATCAGTTAGGCGGCCCGGATAAACCAAACAACTGGGATTTGATCCCGTTCAACGGGAAGCCAGTTGCAAAATTCTTGAATGATGTCGATTTTTTTGTGTATTTCACTAATCCGCACTGGAGTGAAAGTTTTGGTTTGGTTTTGGCGGAAGCCGTGGCGGCGGGAAAACTAGTCATAACTGACCCGGCCTGCGCACTAACGTTTGGCCAAGGCGTCATTGGAATCACAGTGGGCGAAGTAGGTACCTGTGTGGCACATCACATTCTGAATCCGGAACGCTATGGCGACAAAGTGCGGCGTGCGCAGGCCGGACTAGCAACTTTTTCGGGTAAAAACTTCGAGGACGCGGTCCTTGAGATGATCGGCTGAGGGCAGAAAATGATCCTCGTCGAACCTGTGCAAAATGGTGCCGCAACTTTTGCAGATGCAGTCACGCTCGCTGGTCAGGTCGTGGCTCTGGGCCATAAGGTAGTCATCCGTGCGGAGCGGTTGCCTGAGGGGCTGCACACAAGAGATAAATACGAGGCTTTGTCGTTATTGCGGGAAAAAGAGTTCGGCCCGGTTTCGGCGATGTTGGTAATTGGTGGGCAGTCTGCGGACGATATCGGACTTCAGTCCTTGCGCCGGGTCGCGTTGCGCGACGACGCCCCGGTTATAGTCTTTGGCCAATTCAATGATCGGCAAGCAAACTTGGCTGCAATGGCAAAGATCGCCTACGTCACTGGGCGTGAACCTACCTGTGTTGATCTGACGGGGAGGCCCGATCTCGCTGTCGAGGGGCAAGCCTGTCCGTCTTTCGGCGTTGTCGCTCCTATGACCAAGCGACCATTTCTGCAGGACCTGCCGCCGGTGTTGGTCTGGTTGGCCGATACCGACGCCTCCGTTCGACGTCCTTGGGACGGCCTGTTTCATTCACGGTTGATAACTCCCGTAGTTTTGACGCCAGCTCGCAACAAAGAGGATTGGTTGCACCCGGGAGCCGTGGGTCGACAGATTTATCACTTGGGCGAAATGTCACCCTCAGACATGTCGCGCTTTTCAAATATTCTGGTTATTGCCAGCAACATCGGCACGGAATCACGAGTTTTGTGCCTCATAAATAATGTGACCGTAAGTGGTGGCATTGTGATTGACGCTACGGAGTCGGGCAGCCTCTCGCGACTTGACCTACCGGTAATTCGCGGGCCGGCTGACCCCGGTTTCCTACACGATTTCCTACGTGACGCAGTGCTGCCAAATTTGACGGGACTGCAAGCCGAGTTGGCGGCGTCGCCTTTTCGCCAAAGGGTCGATTTGGCGCAGTTTCTAGCGGAAAATGGCGTTTCTGCGCCTGGTCAAACGGTGGTGAGTCCGCGAAAGGTCGACCGGAAACGATCCCGGTCAGTTCTCTTCTTGCCGACGAACGGCATTGGTATGGGTCACGCGCGGCGATGTTCCCTTTTGGCGACGGCAATGCTTGGTTCAGGAATCAGGTCCACCTTTGCCGCTTTTGCGAGCTGCGGCCCGATGATTGCAACTGGCGGATTCGACTGGGCGCCGCTGGTCGCAAAATCTCGCCTGCATGAGCAGGAAAACGCTTATGACATTGTCAATTCTGGAAGACTAAACGGACTGTTGGCCGGGTGCGACGTTTTCGTATTCGACGGCGCTTCGGTTTATGACTCCGTCGTGCGCAGCATTCTCCGCTCGGGCGTCCCGGCAGTTTGGGTCAGGCGCGGGCTCTGGCCGACGATGCAGGACAATTCCGTGGCTTTGGATCGGAGCAAAGTATTTGCCCGCATCATTATCCCCGGCGAAGCATTCGCCGAACTCAATTTCCGCTATTCGGACGGGCCAAGGCATTTCCCGGTCGGTCCGGTGGTGCAGCGTGTTGGTGATAATACGGCTGCCGTGCGCAAGGCTCTTGTTGAGCGGTTAGGCATCAAATTCGGACAACTGGTTGTGACCATGCTCGGCGGCGGCGTGGCTACTGATATGTCCGCACAGGTGCAGACCGTCTGCGCGGCAGTAGAGCAGCGTAGGGGTGTCCTGCACCTGATCCTCGTCTGGCCCGGTTCCGTGGTGCCACCGGTCTGGCACATGTGGCAACGCAGCCGGGTGGTGATGACAAGCCACGCTTCGGTCCTCGCCGCCGCAAGCGATTTCATCATTTCGGCCGCCGGGTATAATTCCTTTCACGAAGCCATGTACAACCGGATTCCGGCAATCTTTGTGCCGCAAGATGCCCCTTACTTGGACAACCAGTCCGCGCGCGCCGAGGCAGCGGCGACGCGCGCGGTTGCAGTTCATGTCGAAGCGGGCCGGCTGGGGGCGCTAGACCGGGAAATTTCGCGCTTTCTCGATCACGGCAAGGCCGCCGAAATCAAAGCGCGCCTATCAGCGCTGGACTTGCCGCCGCCGGGCAACCGCGACGCTGCCGCCCGTATCCTGGAACTATTGCCATGAGCGAGGATCGCCGTAATGAAGTTATCCTGCGCATTTCGCCGCACGCGCCCGTTTCGCTCGATGCCGACCTAGCACCGTTTGATCCGATCAGCGCCGAGCCTGGCAAGGCATTGTTCCCCGGAACGCCGGGGCGCGAGATCAGCGCACGGTTGTTTGCGCCGATGACGTCGATCTGTTTTGGCGTCAGGGTGACAGCGGAAACCACTGATATTGCCGGTCTGGCGATGAAGATTGGCCGGATGGCCTACGAGCGCGATGCGGTAGCAATTATCCTGTCGCATGTCGAGCGGTCCGGTCTGGAGCGCTTCGGTTTTCGCGTCGAGCGGGTGGCGGGTGAAACCGATCAGGAACGCGCCGAATGCGAGCAGGAACTGACGCGGTTCTGGAACATCGTCGTGGTGATCTAAAGCATTGCGGAAAAAAGCGGCAACCGGTTTTTCTGCCCGAAATGCGTAAATTCGACGCGTAAGAGTGGTTCGCGCGATTCTGACATCGCCCGAACGTCTCTACGGGCTACAGAGTTGGCATCAAGTGCACATTTAGGCGATGCCGCAGTTCCGGACAACCGGGCGTTCGATAGTATCGACGCCTGGGTTCCTTCTTGGCGACAGCGAGAAATAGAACCGGTAACTTTCGCCAGACGCAGCGCTTTCGCCGGTTCACGTCGGATTGCATTGCGCCCCGATTCAACCTCGGCGTAGCCGCCAATCGGGTATGTGGATCCCGCGGCTGACCTGAGACCCGTTTCTCCTCCGGCCTAGCGTTCAATTGCGGCCTTGAAGGCGGAAAGGCTAGCCTCGATCATGTCCGCAGTGCCCGTCAGGCTGATCCGGAAATCCGCGGGCCGGTCGAAAAGCGTTCCCGGCATCACGAAGACACCCTGATCCGCCAGTCTGCGGGTGAAGGCAGCCGAGTCGCCGCCCGGCGCGCGCCCCCAGAGGTAGAATGTGCCTTGTGGCTTGGTCATGTGGTAGCCCCATTGCGTCAGTGCACCATGCAATCGGTCGCGCTTGCGCTGCAGCTCGCCGATGTCGATACTAATCTTTTCGAGATCGCCGACCGCATATTGCAACGGCGCATCGGGAAAGTTCCAGCCGTCACCGACCTGAGACGTCATCGCCGCCGCACGCAGGGCTTCCTTGTCGGCCTCGGGCATGGACGGACAGATCGCGAGGTAGCCGATGCGCAGGCCCGGCGCGAGCAGGATTTTGCCGTAGCTGTAGTCGATGAGCGTGTGGGAATAGACGGCGGCGGGGCTGGTAAAGCGCACGCCGTCGAAGCAGATGCGGCGGTAGGGTTCGTCAGAAAGGATGAAGATCGCGCGGCCAAGCTCATCTGATTTGCGGGTAAGCATGGCGGCCAGTTCTGCCAGACGTTCCCTGCTATAGATGACGCCCGTCGGATTGTGCGGGGTGTTGACGACCACGATCCGGGTGCGGGAGGTTATCGCGGCTTCGATGGCGGCCACGTCGAGGTCGAATGTTGCTTCGGCGAGCGGGACCGGAACCGGCACAGCGTTGCGGGCGCGCAACATGGTGGCGTAGCAGAACCAGCCCGGCAGCGGGATGATGCATTCGTCGCCGGGGTCAAGCAACAGCGAAAAGGCGAGCGCGATCGCACCGAAGGCGCCCCGTGTCATCGCGATGTCTTCGGGGCGGAACTGCAGCCCAAGTTCAGCGCCATGGGCCTCGGCGATCACCGCGCGCGGTTCCTCTTCGCTAGTCTTGTAGGCGAACCAGTTCGGGCTTTTCGGCTCCATCCGAGCCTTGATCGCCGCCACCAAAGCAGGCAGCGGCATTTCATGTGGATTGCCGAAGGTGAGATCGGCGCGAACATCCTTGTCGTCGACGCCGTCACGATAGCTGCTGAAGAACTTGAAGACCGTATCGATGGCGTTAGCCGACGAAATCGCGCGTGCTGAGATTACACTCATGGAATCACTCCTGAAGTCCCAGCAAATCTTAAGTCAGACGTCGCCAGAAAACCACAGTGGGCAACGGCGCGCGGAGAAAGGACCGAGACTAGCAAACGTGTTGATCGTTCTCAATGTAGCCTCGCTACCAGATTCCCGACATTCGACTCTCCCCAATTCCCACCCCGCGTTAGAATCCCCGCACACGCCGCAAAGCGCCCCCACGCTAACCCTCCCCCGCAGCGTGTTCAGACTGGACACAAGGGTAACGGGTGTTTGGGGACATGGGTAACACATTTCATTTGGGTTTTAGGGTGATGGTTTTGATGGAGTGGTGTCGGAAGTAGATTTTGAAGGTTTCCTCTGATTGGGTGGGTCTGAAGGCGATGTCTTTGCGTCGGAAGGCCTTGGGGACGCGACAGGCGTGGCCTTTGAAGGAGACCCAGCCCTGCATCTGGACGCGGCGGATGATGTCGCCTTGTGCGAAGTCGAAGGGGTCGATGGCCTCGTGGAACTCGCGCGGACTGGGGTGGTAGCGCTCGATGGGCACCTGCATATTCAGCGCTTCATGCGGGCGTTGGGTATTGTAGATGTGCCGCCAATGATCGAGCGCCTTTGCGGCATGGGCGAGGTTGTCGAAGGGCGGACCAGAGAGGGCCTCGGCTTTCATCGAGCGGTGAAAGCGTTCGTCTTTGCCAAGGGTCTGGGGATGATAGGGGGTTGAATGGCCGATGCGGATGCCCTGCTCGATCAGAAACACCCCCAAGGGCGTGTAGGGCGATCCCGGTCCATCGCCCCAAGGGCTGCCATTGTCGGTCATGATGCACAAGGGTAGGCCGTAGCGGCGGAAGGCTGCGGTCAGGTGCTCTTTCACACGCGCCGTTGTTTCATTGGCGCAGGCTGCAGTGACAAGGGCAAAGCGCGAATGATCGTCCAGCACCGTTAACGGGTGCAATCGCCCTGAGCGACACATGCCCCGTGGCTCTGATATCAGCTACCACCGGCGCAAGGTCAGTTGCATGGGCAGCAGCATTGGCTTCCGCCATGTCGCCGGCGAGGAAGCGCACGCCGAAACCGCGTAGTGTTGATAGGAACGCTGCATTCCTCGACAACAGATCCAGTTTGGCGACGACGAGAATGGAACAGGTGACTTTCGCCAGATGCGGGGCTTTGGCCAGTTCGGGCCGGTTTGCATTACGTCCCGACTCCACCTCGGTGAAGCGGCCCGTCAGAATTGCACCTTTTGCCGCCACATTCTTCCGGATCGCTTGGCGCTGCGCCTCCAAACCAAGGCCGCTGGCACCCTGCTTTGCGGTAAAGACACGCTCATAGGCGACGATCCGCATAAGAGGCGCGCTTCCCGTCACCTTTCCGCCTGCCTCCAACTTTTGGCCTGTCCGCGCTCCATCCATGCCAACTCACCCCAGTCCACACCTGCCTAACCTTCGTTGCGCAGCTGTGGACGGGTAAAGCATTGATTACAAATTAATTTGTCTGGAGTCGACGCCGATTGAACGACAAGCTGGTCCGCCCGCTGTTCAGGTTGCCGCAAAGTGCCTTGCCGCAGTGTTTGCGAGCTGCCTCAGCTATCGTTCCGTGCCGCTCTTGGTTATCGCCAAGCGCTGTTCCTATACCCATTCGCCTTCACTCATCGGTTGGCCTTCCACCGCGATGATTGACCCGACGGTATAGCGGTCCAGCAATTCTTCGAGTTTCGACCTTGCGCCATCCGCTCCGACGTTCTGGAGCGGAGTTGATACTTCGACTTCGCTCTTCTCGCGCCAACCGCCTTGGGTCTTGAGATAGAAGATCTTCGAGACGGTATCGTCTCCGCGACCAGCCGCTTGAGCTTTGCGTTCTCTTCCTCAAGCTGCTTAAGGCGTCGGACATCCGACACGTCCATCCCGCCAAACTTGGCCTTCAGCTTGTAAAAACTGGCCGGGCTGAGCCCATGCTTGCGGCAAACCTCTGCCACAGTCAGCCCGGCTTCCTGCTCTTTGATCATGCCAATAATCTGCGTCTCAGTGAAACGGCTGTTTCGCATTCGTCTGCTCCTTCAGGGTTGGGCAGACTCTGCATCAGACTGAGGGAACTTCCGGGGGGCAGGTCACACAGCGTCCATCCCGCATATCCCTTGGATTTAACGGCAATTTCCCGCCTCGGATGACCACGGAATCCAATTCCGAATAGGAAAGTGGCGGAGGGAACGAGACTGGCATCGAACCTTCTCTGGGCAAATCAACGACATTTGGCAACTAGCTGACGAGGCCCTAGGCGCTTCAGAATTGCCTCCACCTCAGCATTGAACTGCCGAACGATCTCAGCGGCTGGCTGTGCGCATCGGACCTGACCCACGCCCCGGCCGGACCACATCGACATTGCTTTGGTGTCGCCTCCGAAATCGGCGTTTGCGTCGTCTATTGACAACGGACAATCGGACTACGGATTTGGTGGCCCCGACAATATCCCCTTCACCGGGGCGGTGCCCATCGGCGATGCCGCGTGCTGCAACGACGGGCAACGGAGTCACGGCATCGACGACGGATGGTAAGCGCGACATCGTGAATCCATTGGAACTGGAACAACCGCGAATTTGTGCAAGATAGACATTACTCCGCCGCAAAGGCGACCGGAAACGTGTCTGGCGCGAGATTCTCCGTCGGCAACGCACGTGTATTGCGAAGGGCTTCAATCATAGTCCGCTTCGCGGTCAACTCGTCCGTTTTGACTTCGGGCGTGAAATAGGGCTTGGGCCTTTTCGTCGGCAGCAGACCGATATCGTCGAGCAGATGCGGAGAAAGACGCGAAAGTCGTGTGACGCTTTCATGGAAAACCCGCTCGTCTTCGAGGTTTTTCCGGACAGCCCGAAATGTGTTTGCGAGCTGGGCTATCCGGACCTGCGAACGACGCACAGAACTGATCAACGTATTCAACACCGAAAACACAGCGGCGCCTAGGCCAGATTCCCCGACATCGGCTTGATGTTTGTTCGGTTTTTGAAATTCACCCGAACTTGCAATGTTCGGACGGTCAAGTTGGATCAGCAAGGTCACGGCGTCATATTGTGTGAGCATTTTCGTTCTCCCCTATGCAGGCCCGCGCTGAAGCGCAAATTGTCGGCCTATGGGAAGAAGATTGCAGATCCCGGTTCAACGTGCTGTTCCCTTGGGAACAACCTGGAAATTGATTGTGAAACCCGCTTGACCTAAAGATTGGATGTGTGGATGTCTGACTGATCTGCAAACAGTTTTCAAACGCATGCGGCGGTTGGCGTGCAGGTCGATTGCGTCGTTGTTTGGCGGGGTGACATGATCATGAATGATGCGTCGGCGTCGGTTGGCGCTTTCACTTCACTGGGCGATTTTCCGATCTTTGCCGCACTGGACAAGGAAAGCGTCGCCGCGCTCTCGGCGTCGGTCTTGCATCGCAACTGGTCGGCAGGGGCGATGCTGTTTCAACGTGGCGATGCCAGCGATCATCTTCTGGCGCTAACAATAGGCAAGGTCCGGCTTTCGCTCGCCAGCCCGCAAGGGCGCGAGATCGTGCTGCGCAACGTAGGGCCCGGCGACATCATTGGCGAGATGGCGCTGATCGACGGCCAGCCTAGGTCGGCTGATGCGGTTGTCACCGACGATACGTCAGGCCTAGTCCTGTTTCGGGATCGGTTCCTGGCCGTTGCCGCGCTTCGGCCCGGCGTAGGAATGGCCGTTGCCCGCTACCTTTGCTCGCTGTTGCGCAATACCAATTACCAGATGGAATCGATCGCACTTTACGATTTACAGACGCGTCTGGTCCGGTTCTTGCTGTTCACGCTTGATCAACTTTATGGCGCAAGCATGCCACCGCATCCACTGTTGCGGATTGGTTTCAGCCAGAGCGACCTTTCTGCCGTTCTTGGGGCAAGTCGGCCGAAAGTCAACCGTGCGCTCCAGTCGTTGTTGGCCGCCGGGGCAATCCGCAAGGAAGGAAACCTTTTGGCTTGCAACCTTCCGCTTCTGCGCCGGCTTGCGGAAGCGGATGAATCGGGTGCCCTGTAATGGGCGCGAAATCACCAAAGGTAGGTGCCGATGGCAGCACGTGGCAAAATTCCACGCCGTTGCGCTTACCACAAAGTTTTAATTGCTGCCCGCTAGCCGACAACATTCTGCGGGCGCAGCATTTGATTGCCTTTGCCAAGTGTTGAAACTTTCCCGCATGATTTTGTCCAAAGGACCATGAAATGACAGAGCCAGTCACATCGTCATCCGAAATCTTTTCTGCTTGGTTGTTCAACATCGGTGCTCTGGATGGCTTGGGGGTGCTGGGCGTTATCGGCTATGTTTCAGCCTATTTCCTCTTGCAGATCGGCTTTCTGAAGGGCGACGATTACACGTTCTCGCTGGTCAACCTAGTTGCCTCGGCCTGCATTCTTGCCAGCCTCTCGCGCGATTTCAACGCCTACTCGGCCACAGTCGAACTGGCCTGGAGCAGCATCAGCATCATAGGCCTCACACGGATATTTCTAGTCCACCGGTTGATCCGCCTTAATGAACAGGAAGCCATGGTCATCCGTATTGCCGCACCTGGCCTGAAAAAGGACCGGGCCAGAAAACTGCTCAGAACCGGCAGGTTCGAATCCGCCGAACCCGGCAGGGCGCTGGCCGAAGAAGGAAAAGCTGTTGAGCATTTCGCGATACTGCTTGCGGGCCACGGGCTGATCCTGAAAGGCGGCGTCGAGGTGGCATCGCTGGGGGCTGGTTCGATGGTTGGTGAAATGACCTATGCAACCGGGATTCCGGCCACCGCCACTGTCATCGTCGACAAACCGTCACGCCTGTTCATGATTGAAGCACGATCTTTGCGTGAATTCCTTGCCCGCCATTCTGACATCGCTTTGGCAATGGAACTGTCGAGCGCTTCGGATATGCGCCTGAAACTGACGAAGACCACCCAGAGCCTTTCGGAGCAGCGCGCCGGAAATGGTGCCGCGACGTGATTTCATAATACATGTACAGGGTCGGCATAAGTGTCGCAGGTTCATTTCCGCCGTCACAGCGACGCGGTCATGCGATCGACGGCGTTGAATTTTTCCGACGGTCTATTGCCGCCCAAGGTCAGCCCGCAACGCAGCACTTCTCCCGGCTCTGCGCTCGTTGCCTTTTATCAATTGGCGTCAGATTGGGGTTTGATACTTTGCGGATAGGAAAAGAATCCATTCGGGTAGATCGCCGTTCCAGGATCGACCGCTTCCTTTATTTGCAAAAGACGGGCGAAGGCGCCGGCGAAATAGGCCTCGCGCCAATCCACAAGGCCGGCTTCCGGGTAGTTCTGATAGACCTGCCGGTTCGAACGCCCGTTTGGTCCGCGCAGAAAATCGGCGAACAGTTTGAGCCAGACCTCTGCGGCGGGCTTCTCGACCGGTGGCCCGTAGAAGCTGTCGATGACAAAGTTCATGTCGACGTCGCGGTGGATGAAAGCATTGTCGGTTCTTGGGCTTTTTTCAGCAATTTTGCCGCCATAGGGTTCTAGCACCAACGTATTGGCATGGCCCGCCTTGAAGCCAGGAGACTTGCTAAAGATTTTGACGACCTCCTGCCAATCCGTCACAGCAAGTGGCTTGGCGATGTAATTGGAGACCTTCAGTTCATAAATTGCGCCAAGATCCTTTGGTTCGAGGTCGGCGAGAAGAAAGCCGTTGAGGAAGGCATAGGTTCCTTCCTTGTCAAGATCATATACCCCACCGGCCTTGACCAGCTTGGCCAGCAGTTTGCGTCCCGCTTCTTGGCCCTCGATGCAGACCCCCCGCATGAACAGGCCAACCTTGAACGCTCCGGTCTTGGGGTCCTGTCGCGCCATGATGAAGGTCATGTAGCCGATCGAATCCGGCCCGCCGCGCATAAAGCCCGCTTGCATGGCGCGCAAGGCATCGGGGGCCCCGTTGAGGTCCCAGGTCAGACCGAAGCCCCAGATTTTGCCCAAGGGAACAAGCGCATAGGTGATCTTGGTGATCACCCCGAAATTCCCGCCCGTGCCGCCCCGTAACGCCCAGAAAAGATCGGTGTTCTGGGCGACGTTCGCAGTCTGCACTTCGCCGTCGCGAGTCAGAAACTCGATCTCGCGGACGCTGTCACAATTCATGCCGAAGCAGCGCGAGGTGAAGCCATAGCCGCCACCTTGCATGTAGCCCGCCACGCAAACTGAGCCACAACCGCCGCCGGGCACGTGAAGCTTGTGTTTGTCGAGCGCGGCGTTGAACTGGTCGAAATTCACGCCTGACTGGACACTGGCCGTTAACCCGGTGGGATCAATGATAATCTCGTTCAGCCCGCTCAGATCCACTGTCAATGTCTGATCCAGAACCGAATATCCGGCGGTGGAGTGCCCGCTCGAGCGGAACGTCGCTGACACACCGAGTTCGTTGCACCACCGGATGCAAGCTTGGACATCAGCGACGCTCGTGCACATGACGACCGCAATCGGGGTTCGCACAAACATGGGATCGGCCTGACGCGCAGCCGTAGGGTAGCCTGCATCGCCAGGAAGGTAGAACGCACTATTCACCGATGTCATCAGCCGCAGCAGTTGTTTGTGATCAACAGCAGCGATCCCTGCCGCAGCGACCGGCGCGGGGGCCGCCTGAGCACGCGAAGTGTGATTGGTGAACCAATGGGCCATGTCGTTCTCCTCAGGTTTTCGCTTTGACCAGACAGTCGCTAGGAACCACGAACGCTGAATCGGGGAAAGGCGGGGGATCGTGGTCAAAACTGGCATAGTCGGTCAGCACAAGTCCGACATCGCCAAACTGGGGGGTTTCCATGAATAGGCGACCGTCGTTCTGGGGCGTGTACCAGACCCAGAACCATCGATCTCCTTGCGACGCGATGACCGTAACGTGAAGCGTGACGCCGGGCCCAAGCACCGGGTTATCGCGGATGACGGCTTTTGGCTGGCCGCCGGCATCCTTGGCCCAATGCCGTTTTGGCAGACCCACTGGCACCGTTCCAGCGCAGACGTGGCTGCCGTCCGGATTGCGGACCACGATATGGGTGGTCGAAGTATCCAGGATCAGATCCTGCACTGGCATTCCGTCAAACCCATAAGCTCCAAGCGAGCATCGGGTCAGCATATTTCCCTTGGTCGCGTCATAAAATACCCGGATAGGCAGCACTGGCGGAATGTTCAGTGATTTCGCTGTCGGATAGGTATAGCCGGTTATGCAAAGACGGTCCGACCATCCGGGCAAAGGTGCGTCCTTTGGTGCCGCCTCTAGGCCTTTGATCAGCTTTCCCGCCATCACCCTCGGATCGACTGCCGATGGCACAGGGAACAGCGCATTGATGGCCGCCTGCATCTCACTAAAAGACGTCGCGGCGCGAATAGCATCACCCTCCGGACCGTCCATCGCCGTGGCTTGGGATCGAGCCTCTTGGACCATCGCGGCAAGTGACAAATCCTTGTCCGCCTCAAATGCGGTGAAGATCGTCATCGAGAAATCGCCCAATTCGGGCAAACGATAGGGGTTGTCGGCGTTATTGAAGAATAGCCGGAAAGGATAGCCGCTATCCTTGCGCGCCCAAACCCAGTTGCAAACCTGCGCGGGCACAGGTGGTGGTGGGCCTTCGTACCCATTCGTATTGACCGAATAGCCCACCCACCAGTCGCAGTCAGCCCCCATCACGGCACCTGATCCTACCCGGCTCATGCAGTGCGGCTTCAGCCAACCGGGCGCCGGAACCGGAGTCGTCGAAGGGAAAGGGCCAAATTTCTTGGCACCCTTTTCGCCAGCAGGTTCGAAGATGAAGAACTGCTCACCGACAAAAAGCCTCTGGCGGGCGCTTCCCTCCAGCCCCCACATCGTAACAAGCATCGCATCGCTCGACCAGTCATATTGGACTTCAGCGGCAAAGACCTCCTCGTCCCGGTAGGGCGTCAGCAGAGCGACGCCGCGCCAGTTTTCTGGAAGCTCGGGCGGAGCGGGCGTCAATGTTGGCGGCAGCGGGAATGGATCTAGCAAAGTATACTCCGATATGGTTTGATCTTGCGTGTGCTCTACTGGTCAGGCACCCGTTACCGGCTCGACCTTGGCGCGTGCTCCCTGCGCCGACAAGTTGTCGCGAGTTTGCTGGATCAGCGTTGTTGCCGTCACCGCCGCGGGATCGCGCTTTAGTGCATTTGCAAAGTCCGCCGCGCCGCTTGCAAAAAGGAAGAGCCCCTTGCTCTGGGCTTGTGCAAAAGCGCTATCCAATATCCTCTTTGCAGTCGCGGCATCGCCCTGCGCTAGGTACACACGGGCGCGGCACCGGGCAACTTCTGCTACGAACAAACCGCCCCCGCTTTGCGTGACCATCGCTTCGGCAGTTTCGACAGCCTTGGCTGCTGGATCTATTTCGCCGCGCGAAAGATGTGCCTCCGCAGCCAGAACCAAAAACCACGGTGTAAATGACCCAAGGCCCATGGCCTGTGCAATGTGGATTTTGGCATTGAGAAACCCTGCAACCCGCGCATCATCTTGCCCAAGCGCTGCCGCTGCCCAACCAGAATATATGCCCCCAATGACTGAAAACAACGCAAGGCCGCGCGCATCCGCGTCCTCCACAATCTCATCCGCATAGACCAATGCGGCGGCGTGCCGTCCGGCCAAAACCGGCAACGGACAGAAACATTTGAGAAATCCGCGACCGAAGGAATTGGTTTCGCTCAGGGCAAAGGCCCTTTGGTAAGCCACTTCGGCCTCCGGCATTCGCCCGGCAACAGCCAGAGAAAGCGCAAGCCAGGTTCCCGAGAATATCCTGAAATCACCTGCGCCGCCATGCGGGAAGAACAGGCCATGTCCGATCAGATCAGCGTCGTCAATCGACTTCGCCGCCAGCTTTGCACCCGCTGCGACCCGGCCGCGCAAGATTGCGACGATACCGCGCGATTGGTGCGCAATGCTGGAGAGACGCAGGTCACTGAAATGCACGGCCAGCCGGTGCAGCCGCCGGGCAATCGGCATCGCTTTGGCATAATCACCCCTTGAAGCATAGAAAGAGAACATCCCGTAGATCGTGAAAGCCAGATCCGCCGAGTTCTCCGATTCATTCGCCAAGGCCAATGCTGCGCTGTAGGCGCCTTCGACTGATGGGTCGCCATAGCCCCGGAAAGTCGCCAGTCCAAAGGCAAGCCCGGCTTGAAGATTCAAACGCAGCCGCCGCGTGTCCGCACTATCTGGCAGGCGCTTTGACAAGGCGATGGCCGCATCCAGCAAATCGCTGGCCTCTAGGTTTGCCGAGGCCGAAGCCGACTGATTGGCCGCCGCCTCCAAAGCAGAAATCGTAATTCCCAGCGGCGCAGGGTCGCGTTCTTCGGCATCCGTTGCACTCAGCAAATGACGGGCGCGATGCAACATCGCCCCAGGCTCGGCACTTGTCGCCCAGAATTCGGCCATGCGGCGGTTGACCGGGGCGCGTCGCGCAAACGAAATGCTTTGCGAGATCGCCTGCTGGACAAGCGGCTGAACAAATTGCAGTCCGGCACCAGTCCTGTCGAATTGCGGAGCCAAATAGCCAGATTGCAGCAGTGCATTCACGGTTGCCTGTACCTCTGTCGGCTCTGACAGCGCGGCCCCAAGCTCCTCATAGGTGAATGCCCGGCCAAGAATACTGGCGATGCGCACGGCCTGTTTTTGGGCCTCCGACATTTCGTCGAACCGGGCAATAATGGCCGCTTCTTCGGATTCCAGAAAGTCGAGCCTTCCAAGTTGCTCGGCATTCGCGACCACGCTGCAGTGTCCGTCCTGAATCTGAACGATCGCACGGCTGGTCAGAACATCGCTGATCAGCTTTACCACCAGCGGCGATCCGGTGGCACTATCCTGGAACAACCGACCAAGGTCATAAGATAGGGTCCTCGCCCCAAGCGAGCGCGTGGCCAATGCGATCACACCATCTGCACTAAGTCTGTCAAGCCCAAGTACCTGGACACCCGGGCCGCCGAAAAGCATGGCCGCTTCCATCGAAGTTGGAGGGCCGGACCGCCGCGCGACGACGATGCGAACCGGCAGCCCGCTGCCACTGACCGCCAGCAAAAGTCCAAGCGACCGCGTGTCGGCCCACTGAAGGTCATCAAAAACAATCGTGACCGGCTGCAACGCGTTCAACAAAGACAGCACAGCGATCATGGCCGTCCCGATCTTTACAGCCCGCTCCGAGCCCGCAAGGCCCGCAAGTGAATCCGGAAGGTTCACAGATTGTCCGGCGACCCACGCCAGGATGGCGGCGTCTTCGATTGCCATTTCAATCTCAGCGCACCGCTCTAGGACATCACCAATGATGGGAAACCACGCATGAAATGCAATGTCGCGAGTCTGGTTTTCACCCCTTCCATGCAGCCAAAGTCGACCCTCTGATTCCGTAAACTGTCGCAATTGCCTTAGGATTGCACTTTTGCCATAGCCCGGCGAACTTTCCAGAACAACGAAAGCAGCACCCTCGGACTGTACTGCTTGTTGTGCTGCGGACAAAACACTGTCCCGTTCAAGCAAGCTGACGAGGTCACCGAATGCCGCAAGTGGATCAAGCTTGCCCTGCTTCTCTCCTTCCACCCGCCACGCGCGAATGTCGGCCCCAGCCATGCCCGCGCCGCCGTAGCCTGCTTCGACAAAGTCGAACCGCGCAAGTGCCCGTTCGGCCATATCTGTTGTGGTCAAGGCCGTTCCGCTCTCGGCTCGCATCATCAATCGTGCGGCTTGGTTCATTGCTGCACTGATCGTGCTGTAGCGCAGTCGGGCATCGGCCGCTATCAGACCGGCCAAACCCGTGCCGCGTGCCACTCCGACCTTCACGACCACGCCGTGCTTGGCCCCAAGTTCGAGTACCGTCAACGCCGCCGCAAGCGCGCGTTCGGGGTCGTCTTCATGCGCTGCTGGTGCACCAAAGACGCAAGGCGCATAGGTTCCTTTGGCGTCGGAACTCAGATCCAAAACCATGCCGCCGCTGCGGTGCACGCTGGCCTGAAGTTCGCGCAGAAATCCTTTGGTGCGGTCCGAACCGGCCGTATTTCCGGCGGTGCCGACGTCAGCGATCAGAACGAACACAGCTGTTATCGGACGGATTTCGGCCAGCGCCGCCAGATCATGCGATGTTTTTTCCAGCGCCAAAACCGTATCCCGCAATCTCACGGGAACCCAGCCAAGCGCCGTTTCAGTGTCCAGCGGTGGCAGGTCCGCAGGTGCCGTCAACGGCGTAGCCTTGAGCCCTTCAAGAACGAAGGCGTCCTGTCCCGGCACCGCAGAAAGCCGTGCGTCGCCCCCGGCGATCAGCCGTGCAGTTGTATCGCAAATGACGATCCGTTCGGCCGTCGCCAACTGGTCCATTTTGGCCAGTCGCAATGATTGTTCGCCTCCGAGCAATTCAAGCCAGCCAAAAGCCGGGTCGCCAAGCGTCAGCCGGTCGAACGCACCAGATGCTATCGACAGACGCAGACGTGGGCTGCCCGGTACCCAACCAGCAACCAAATCCAATGCGGTAGCCGCAGCTTGCGCAGCGGCCTTCTCGGCGCTGCCGATCGCGATTGCATCGAACCAAAGGGTAACGGAGTCGCCAGCAAAGGAGAGCGCGAAGCCTTGCCGTTTTCGCGCCAGACTCACGACCTGGCCAATGGTCTGCTCCAGCATGCGATGTAAAAGTTCCGCTCCGTGACGGCGGCCATGCGCACGTACCAAGTCAGCGGAAATCGTTGAAAATCCGACAATGTCACAGAAAACGGAAGTTCCATTTCGAACAACCGACAACGGCTGCCCAGCCGAAAGCGCCCGGTGTTGATCCTCTGGAATGAACCCCTCAATCATTCAGCGGCCCTTCCCCCCAAACGGCCAATTCTGCTGCCAACATCAAAGGTCGGTCACCTTGGATTATCCTCAATTTATTCCGCTAATATAGCAAGCATTGAATCGGGCATTGGCGTGTGCACGCATCGCTCGGCTGTCGTTTCCAACCTCGGTCACGCCAAACAGATGGTCGACATGGTTCATGCAGATATCCTGGGGATTCCCAACGCAAATCCAAGGAATTAGTCATCTTGGGAAGGCGGTTGCGGCGCGCGAGTAGCCAACTAACTGCCTTTAGAAGTAGAGGCAGAAGTTGCAAAGCACAAACAATCGCGTAACTGTTGTCAGTTTCAAACTGTCCGGAGCGCAGGACGAGATAAAACTGGCAACTGCTATGTCATTGCGGGGGCTGTATGATTTTCCCGATGGGTCTGGATGGTCGGCCGTTCCTCGTCAATATTTGGACTTGGCTGCACGGGACTTGCGCAGAATGGGGCGCCAAATCAGATCGTAGCCACGATCACGTGTGCCTGAATTTTGGCGGCAACCTCACCGCTGCCGTGACTACTTGCGATCTCGGATTCGACGTAGTCGGTCGCGGCTTCTAGCTTTCCAGGGTCTCTGGCCTCGATTTCGTTCCGAAGAAGAGTCCCCTGGCAGTAGGCAACGGCCGGAATACGCGGCGACGACGCCCGGCTTTGTTCATCTCTGGTCTCGATTGCCACAGCAGAGAAGCCTGCCTCTTCCAACTCGCCACGGATCAGCGCTGTGTCGTGGTAGCCATGCGGGGTGCGGGCCATGAAGCGCAGCGGATCGCTGGGAAATATCTTCGCTAGAGCATTCGTCACGTCGTCCGCAAACACGTTCTCTTCAATGCGATCCCATACGTTGAACAGGAAGTGTCCACCGGGCTTGAGGACCCGCTTTGCCTCGCGATAGGCCAACACGCGGTCGGGAAAGAACATCGCGCCAAACTGACAACAAACGAGATCGAAGGCCGCACTTTCAAACGGCAACGCCAAAGCATCCGCCTGGCGCCACGTGATGCGGCTGTCGGTACCTTGTCGCAAAGCGGCATAGTCGAGCATCGGCTGGTTGAGGTCGGTCACAACATAACTTGTGTCGAGGGAAAGTCTTGGTGCCAGTGCGCGGGTGACAACCCCGGTCCCCGCTGCGGTTTCCAGAACAGCGCCGGGCGACAAGGCCGCTGCTCGACGGGCGAGATCTGCGGCGAACGGCTCGAAAATCAATGGCACCATATAGCGGTCGTAGTTTTCCGGAACCAAGCCCGCGAACACCTTGTCGGTTTCCTGCATACCGCCTCCTGCGTTCGGTGCGTGCGGTCCTTGCGAGACGAACCTAGCCCAGCGTGCGGTTGCTGGTTTTGGGTCGTCTTATACTAGAACTGGCACGAGGCAGACAAGTCGAATCTCGTCCGCTGGATTGTTGCTTCGCCAGTAACCACCAGAACCCACTTTGGGCCACCAACTCTGACGATGGCTCAGTCATCGGCGATGTCGAGTACAAGGAGCACAAGGCCAACATAATAACAGGTCAAATTCTTGCGCCCACCGTTTGACCGAAGAGGCCGTGACATGCAAAGATTTCCACGAACGCGTGGCCTGCTGAAATACTTTCCAGTTCATTCCCTAATCCACAATCAATTGCGGTCAGGAACGAAACCTTTGCAGAAACGAAAACTTCGCGCTAGATCGTTCCGTCCGTCCCGGCGAGTGGCGCTGGCACCATTGGGCTCGCACCTGAACCGAGAAAGGAAACCTGAACGTTGTTCGCGCTTGCTTGATGCAGCTCGGGAACAGTTGGTGCAAAAAACGGAGGACGACGTGATACTCATCATGCCTTTCGAATGGACCAAAAACAGGCCGCGACAGTTCCGACATTCCCCATCGAACAGGGTTATTTCCGCTGTATTTGCCCACCTATTCGCTGTGATGATGATCGGAAATTCGGTTTTCTTGGGCCCCGCCCTAGCGCAGATCACCGAAAATCCCGACCCAATTTCGCTGGGCGATTTGTTCTCAGCCGAGGATTCCGTTGATCTGGCCCCCGACGCCACCGCAATTCTGCAAGGCGCCGCCTTGCTGGGACAGGCCGAAGGCAACTGTCCGAAAGGCACCATCACTATCGTCGTTGCCGCCACCGACGACCCGCTGTTTCAAGAGGCGCTGGCGCGGGCGCGTCTGGAAATCGTCGAGCAGGCGCTCGGCGATCATGCGCTCGACTGGCGGCTGGAAACCATCCACGACGGCTTCGCCGATGAGGTGAAGGTGGAATACGGCCGCTCCGATCAGGAACCGCCCCGGCTTGACGTGGTCTGGACACCGCCGCAGGGAACCGAAGTAGCACCTGGCGACACGATCACCGCCACGATTGTTGCCAATGATGATTCCGACACCTTCCAGACCGGCATCGCCAGCATCAGCATGGAGGCTGGCAACGAAGCGCCGTTTGGCCATGAATACCCGCAGCCGCCGCAAACCTGCGAAGCGATGGCTCCAGCGCAGCAGATGGAGGGTTTCTACGCCGTCCCCGACCCGGCCCCGACACAAGTCAACATGCGCGCCACCGCCATGGATTTTGCCGGCAACGAGCTCGACCTTCTGGCCGCCTTTCCCACCCGCCGCGAACCCTGCGCCAGCGGGGTTTATTGGACCGGCACGATAAGCGGCAGCTGGACCTCCGTGGGCGCGAAAGAGACCGCCGCTGCCGACGCAGTCCGGCTGTGCGAGCGGGAAATTATGCCGCCACTGCAGCACCTGCTGGTCGGGCAACAATACCTAAAAAGTTTGAGCGATGACGGCTCGACCATCACCTATGTGCAAGTGGACACCGATGGCGGTGATAGTTGCGATTATTCAGGCGAGGGCACCGCACTGCTGCAACGCGACGTTGGCCTCATTTCCAGCGTTCTGAACGCGATAGGCCCGAATGGCGAACTGCAATGGTCAGCGCCGACCTACTGGCTCTCTGCGGGATCGGCGGGGACATATACCGCGACGATGACATGTCCGGGAGTCGGAACATTCGGCGGCGACGGCCCCGGCTGGCCGATCATCGTCGGATCCGGCGCCGATCCGGAGCAAGACCGCTTGATTCAGGATGGCAGCGTCATGGCCGGCAACTTTGCCGATCCCGACGGCGGACTCGCCGCTTCCTGGAGTCTGACGCGCGAGGGCGAAGCGCCGATATTTCCAGCAAATGTGGACGGCGCACCGTGAGATTCCGTTTGTCGCAGGCAGAACCGGAGGTTTCGAGGCGAGGCAACGATGAAAAGGAAGGTCGTATGACATGTTGTAACCAACTTGAACTGCACCGCGTCGGTATCGCAAAACCGCCCTGCGCAGTCGGCCGGGCGATTTCCGTGGTGTTCGCGGCGTGGTTTGCAGTTCTGGCCATCGCCAGCTTGACGCTGCCAAGCAGCGCCCTGGCGCAGATCGCCGAAAATCCTGATCCGATCTCGCTCGGTGATTTGTTCACGTCCGAGGATTCCGTTGATCTGACCCCGGACGCCACCTTAATTCTGCAAGGCGCCGCCCTGCTGGGACAGGCTGAAGGCAACTGCCCGAAAGGCACCATCACCATCGTCGTTGCCGCCACCGACGACCCGCTGTTTCAGGAGGCGCTGGTGCGGGCACGGCTGGAAATCGTCGAGCAGGCGCTCGGCGATCATGCGCTCGACTGGCGGCTGGAAACCATCCACGACGGTTTCGCCAACGAGGTGAAGGTGCAATACGGCCGCTCCGATCAGGAACCGCCTCGGCTCGACGTGGTCTGGACACCACCGCAGGGCAGCGAAGTGGCCCCCGGCGATACGATCACCGCCACAATTGTTGCCAATGATGATTTCGACACGTTCCAGACCGGCATCGCCAGCATCAGTATGGCGGCTGGCAACGACACGCCGTTTGGCCATGAGTATCCGCAACCGCCGGAAAATTGCCAGCCGATGACGCCAGAGCAGCAGATGGAGGGTTTCTATGTCGTGCCCGACCCGGCCCCGGCACAAGTCAACATGCGGGCGACAGCGAAAGATTTTGCCGGCAACGAGATCGACCTCTTGGCCGCCTTTCCGGTGCGGCGCGAACCCTGTGCCAGCGGGGTGTATTGGAATGGCTGGATTCATGGCAGCTGGGATAGCGGAACTTTCAAGGAGACGGCGATAGCCGATCCAATCCGGCTGTGTGAACAAAGCATCATGCCGCCCTTGGAATACCTGCAAGTTGGGTTGGAATATTACAGGTTTTTGACCGTTGAGCGCTCGACCATCACGTACTTGGTCACAGATACTATTGCCGATAACTCCTGTGTTGATTCAGGCGAAGGCACCTCGCCAATGGTGCCAGACTTGGGAGTGATGTCCAGCGTTCTGGAAGCGATCGGCGCGAATGGCGAGCTGCAATGGTCGCTGCCGACGTACAGGTTGAATGGCTACACGCTAGGAACCTATACCCAGAGATGTGTTCTTGCTGAAAGACCCGAAATACTTACGGTCACCACCGGCATGCCAATCATAAGCACCGGTTTCATTTTGGATGGCAACACTATGCGAGGCAGGTATGTCAGCGCCGACGGCTTTCAAACCGCCGACTGGGACCTGACCCGTCAGGGTGAGGTGCTGTTGTATCCGCTCGAATCGCCGTGACTAGCCCTGAATTGTCCATCTTGCAGTAAGCCAAACTGCTTAATTGCCAAAGTAGCTTTTTAGTTCCGGTAGTGCCAATGAATCGGATCCGAGCGCAGCCGACAAGATAGGTTGTAACCAGCGTTCATTGTTCGCCAGAAGCGGAACGAACCAACCAAATTTGCACCAAAGCAGGCGAAGCAGGCGAAGCAGACTGGTTCACACTTTATCCTATCATGCAAATGTTGACGCCGAAACGCCTAGCCATTTGGCCGGAAGACATCTGTGCTCAGGTACCGCAACCCGGAATCGACAATCAAGGTTGCTACTGTCGCGGTCGGTCCCAAACGAGCCGCGACGCGTAGGGCGGCGACGACATTTGCACCTGTCGAGGTGCCAGCAAAGATGGCTTCCTCCCGCGCCAATCTTCGGGCCATGGCTTTGGCTTCGTCAGTCGAAACGGTAAGGATTTCATCGACCTCCTCGGGGTGCCAGAGAGGCGGCAAGAATCCGAGGCCGATGCCCTCGATCTTGTGCGACCCGGGCGGTCGACCAGAAAGAACGGCAGATTCCTCCGGTTCGACGGCATACACCAGCAAGTCTGGTTTCTTGCGCTGCAGCGCCCGGCTGGCACCGTGGATCGAATGTGCTGTACTCACCGTGTGAACGAAAGCATCAACCCTGCCTCCCGCCTGAACCCAAATTTCTTCGCCAAGCCCGGTGTAGCCGTCGGCACCATCTTCGTTCTTCAACTGGTCGGCCCACCAATGCCCCGGTCTCTGGCTGATTTCGCCAGCCGTCGCAATCATCGCCTGGATCAGTTCCTTGGTGATTTTCTTTCCATCACTCGGCACGTCGGTGATTTCGGCACCAAAGGCCAACATCATCTGGCGTTTCTCGTCGCTGAACGCATCGGAAAAGGCGAAATGGGTTTTGTAGCCGAGAGCGCTGGCTACCAATGCCAGCGAAATACCAGTAGTTCCTGCGGTATACTCCACGACGGTGCCGCCAGCGGGCAGCAGGCCCTTCGCCGCAGCGCATTGCACGATATGACGCGCCAGGCGATCCTTCATGCTGCCGGTTGGATTTGCCGATTCAAGTTTCGCCACAATGCGGGCGCTGCTTTTCGGGACGATGGTCTGCAGCGCAATCAATGGAGTGTTGCCGATAGCGTCGAGAATATGGTTGTGGTCAAGCATCACTACATACTCCTGTCAAGACAATTGGCCCAGATGTAGCACAGGCTTCGCTGTCAGACCAATGCGAACCAGTCTCAGTTTTCCCAAACCTAGTTGGTTTCAGGCCGTGCCTCTGACATTGAGTTCCACAGCGATTGCCCGCAGCGACACTTGCCCCGGCACTCTTTTGCCCCGCGATCCGCGCGACGGGAACTTAAGGTTCGGCGGCACATTTCAATGCCGCTGCTTATAACTAAGGCTATGTCGGAGAAATGGCTCCGGCGTGGCCAAGGAAAAGACGTCGAAAGCGTCGCGTGCGGTTCGTCAGGCGGTCAACAGGTCTATCACTCGCATGATCGCCGCTGTGCCACCCTCGTTCTTGTCCTCGGCGGCGAGAAACCGCACCCCGGAGTCGCGTAGTGTCAATAGGAACGCCGCGTTTCGCGACAGGCGATCCAGTTTGGCGATGACGAGGATCGAGCCGGAGACCTTGGCTAGGTGCAAGGCTTTGGCCAGTTCGGGACGGTTCGCGTTCCGCCCAGATACCGAACCGGGCCAACATGTTCAAAGGAGTATTGCAACCCGCGTCGGCACTACCAATTTCACCTCTACCAGAATCCACCGTGCGGTAGACGTGCTTCGTCCTCAAGGACCGGGCCGATGACGATAGTTGGATGTCCGAGGCATCCTTGGAATACTTTTTCGCAAGACATGTTCAGCACAGGTGGGGTGGGGTTCTCGGCACTGGTGCACATCGAGTAGAGTGCGTTCTCTGGCAAGCCGTAGACCACGGCGCGGACGCCCGTCCAGAATGTGGCTCCTGCACACATCGCGCAGGGTTCGGTGCTGGTCACCATGACAAGTTGACCCAGCTCTTCTTTTCGGAACTTCTGCGACGCCGCACTCATCAGATTCTGTTCGGCGTGGCACGTGACATCATTTTCGTTGCCGACCGTGTTTTCTGCTTCCAGAACGATGTTTCCCTCAAGATCGCACAGCAGCGCACCAAACGGATGGTTTCCTTTGGAACGTGCAGATACAGCCAGAGCGATGGCCCTGCGCATGAGGGCTTCGACGTCAAGCATTTCGATTTCTTGCCTAGAGAACATCTGGTTTCCTTCTTGATCGATGTTGTTCCGGTCTTTGGCGTGCCGGCAATCACAAGTGTCAAATCACCTTGTCACTCCTGCCATGTAAGCAGCACGGCCAGAAATTCCAAAGGTTGTTGTAGTGGCGGCTTCGCATCGAGATTCTTGGTATATGCGGCAGTTTGTTTCCATGGCAGATGGAAAACCCAACAGCAGAAATCGTAGTCGGAAATGATCCGCTATCCTTTCATCGCGCCGAGGCGCAGCACAATCTCTCAGGCGCACCACCACTCGGCCTTAGTGCGTTTGGAAAGGGTTTACCGCTCCTGCTCGGCAACACCGAAGCCTTGACCGCCTCTAAAACAGCGGCTTGATCAAAGTTTACGCAACATCGATAGCTCATGAATAGACTCACGATGTGGCTGTGCTAGGTCAATGTCGCGCGGGAGCTTGGGCTTCTTGTCGGTCATCCGTCTAATATGGCATGGTCGCGGCAAATGTTCTAGCGGTTGTCAAGGCCGCTGGATTTCAAACTGACCCACTACCC
Organism: Oceanomicrobium sp.; assembly: GCA_031415055.1. Lineage (GTDB taxonomy): Bacteria > Pseudomonadota > Alphaproteobacteria > Rhodobacterales > Rhodobacteraceae > JANMOK01. Next base: position 27,598 of record JANOQZ010000031.1, read on the forward strand.
CATTTCCGGTTGTCCTCGACGAGGCTGTTACTTCGCCCAATGCGATGTTTCAGATTGTCCGCATGGCGGCGGCCGACCGTGTCGTTCTCAAACCCAACCGCGTCGGCGGTCTGTGGCCAACGCGACGCATTGTCGACATTTGCGAAGCCAACGGCATCGGTGTCAGCCTCGACACCATGCACTTCACACTATTGGGCGATACCATGCTTTGCCACCTAGGGGTCACGATCAAAAATCATTTTCCTCTCGACGCCCAAGGTCACACATTTTTCGCGGGAACCCCTTTTAGGGGCGGCGTGAGAATCGACAACAGCCGCGCGCATCTCGGAAACGCGCCTGACTTCGGCGTGGAGTTCGACCCGGGGTTGGTGAAGGAGGTCGTAAGCGTCCGGTCTGACTGCCTTTAGCGGGCGTTCCATGGCAACAGGTCGTCAATTCGGTTGATCTTGTGGTCTGGGATGCGGGCGAGTGTATCGGCAAGTGAATAGCCCCTAGTTTCCTAGACGCCTTGCAGCTTCGGTTTCTGCTGCTGTTCGAAGGCGATCGGTGACAGCATGCCATTCCTAACGTGTTTGTGCTGCGGGTTGTAGAAGAACTCGATGTAGTCGAACACGACGCGCCGGGCTCCTCCACGGGTTTTGTACTTCTTGCGCCGGATGCGCTCGCGTTTGAGCAGGTTGAAGAAGCTTTCCACGACAGCATTATCCCAGCAGGTCCCACGGCGGCTCATGCTGGGAGCCAGATTGTGCTGCTCAAGAAACTCCTGCCACTCATAACTGGTGAATTGCGAGCCTTGATCGGTATGCACATAGACATTGCCTCTGGGTTTGCGGCGCCAGACAGCCATGAGCAGGGCTTGCAGCGGTAGGTCGGTATAGGTGCGGCCTTGCATCGACCACCCGATCACGCGCCGGGAAAACAGATCGATCACGACAGCCAGATACAAGAACCCCTCATGGGTTCGGATGTAGGTGATATCTGTGACCCAAAACTGGTCGGGCGCATCGAAATCGAACTCTCTGTTCGGGGTGTTATCGGCCACGACGGCTGGGCTGCCGCCATAGGAGCTTGGACGTTTTTTATAACCAATCTGGGCCCTTATGCCCGCCAGACGTTCCAGACGCCAAGCCCGATTGGGGCTGATGTCTTCACCCAGGTCGCACAGATCATCGTGCAGTTTGCGGTATCCATACACATTACCACTGTCTTCCCAAGCCGTCTTAAGAAGCTTGGTTTGACACTGATCCTCTAACGCTCGTTGCGAAAAGGGGGCACCCAGCCAAGCGTAAAAGCCGCTCGGATGCACAGCCAACATCCGGCACATGGCCCGCACGGCGAACATGAGCCGGTTCTCAGCAATAAACGCATACATCACCGGGATTCCCTGGCGAAGTATGCGGTCGCATTTTTAGGATGTCCCGCTCCTCCGTCACCCGCGCTAAATCGCGCTTCAGGCGACGGATCTCATCGGCTTGGGCATCGACCTCCTGGATCACCTTCGCGGGGTGCGAAAACAGCCGCTGCCATGTGTAGATCGACTTCGTGCTGATCCCCAGCCGCTCAGCCACCTCGCGCACCGGATAACCCCGATCAACAACTTGCGCGACCGCGTCGCGCTTCAACTCGTCCGTAAACCGATCTTGCTTGCCCATCTTCTCTCTCTCCTTGCTTCCAAAATTACCAAGCAAGGCGTCTACAAATCTAGGAGCTATTCAGTGGCAACCGTCGGCGCGGACGATCTTAGTCGAGCGGATCGCTCAGATTACCAGAACCGGCGCGCCCCGCGCCTCCACGATCAGCGTGATTCCCAGACCCGGCGCAGGCGATGTCACGCTTGGCGGACAGGGTGGGATTCGAACCCACGAAACGGTTCCCCGTTTACACACTTTCCAGGCGTGCGCCTTCGACCGCTCGGCCACCTGTCCGTGGCAGTGGCTTATAGCGGGCTGGCACGTGTTGGCAAGTATCGGATCACGCCGGAATCGGTCCCTTGACCAGCGCCGCCGAAATTCGGTCAAACCTCGACATAATCCGAAATGCTGTCGGGTGCAGGCACTTTATCGCCGCCAGTTCGCAACCCTTCAAGGTGAAACGGTATCACTTCGCCAAGCGCGGCTTTGACTTTAGCCACGCTGCTCCCCGCCGCGACACAACCGGGCAGATCGGGAACGTAACAAGAATAGCGACGTCCAGCTTTTTCGATAATCACGGCGTAGCGCACCTTCAGTGTCCCTTCAGTTTGGCTTGCTTCAAGATAAAGTTGAAAGTGCCTTTTGCCAAGTCGTCGCTGTCCTTCCCTGCCACGATCACGCGCCCGCCACACCCTTGCCCAGCAATCCCGCCAAAACCTGCTCGACATTGGTCACCCTTATCCCCGGGTCCGGCGGTGGCGGCACAAGGGTGGCATCCGCCATCGCCTTGACCAGTTCGTAATTCAAGTCGGAAATCACCGCAGGCATAAACGTGATATTGCGGATATGGGCCCGCACTTCAAATTCATTGGGGTCGCCAATCTTCATCAGCAACACCTGCGGCGCCGGGTTGCGCATCACCATCGGATGCGCGGCGGCGATTTTCAGGAACGCCTCCTCAACTTTGCGTGGCTCCGCCGTCGCGCCCACTTTGACAGGCAGTCTGATCCGCCCCGAAACTCCGGAATGGGTCCAGTTCAGCACGGTTTTAGAGATCAATTCCGAATTCGGTACAATCACGCTGGCCTTGTCAAACGTCTCGATCCGCGTCGAGCGCACCGAAATTTTCCGCACATAGCCCGAAAACCCGGTGACTTCGATCCAATCGCCGTCCTTGATCGGGCGTTCCACCAACAAAATAATGCCGGAAACGAAATTTGACACGATCGCCTGCAGGCCAAAACCGACGCCCACCGACAGGGCACCGGCGACAATCGCCAGGTTGGATAAATCCAGCCCGGTGGCCGAAATCGCCAGCACGGCAGACAGGAAATACCCGGTATATCCAATCCCGGTCAGCAAAGCATTGCGGCCACCAACATCCAGCGTTGTCCTCGGCAAAACCGTGGTGCGCGTCACCTTTTGCACCAGCCGGGTGATCGTGTAACCCGCGCCAAAAACCAACACGAAGGTCAGAAAATCGGTCAGCGAAACGCGTGATCCGCCAATTGTCACCCCATCGCGCAGCCACAGCCAAATCTCGGATAAATCGGCCTGTCGCGCTCCCCAAATCAGCGCCAGAATTGGCAGTGACAGGCAAATCAGCAAGAACCCGGCCAACACCGGCAAAAGCCCCGGGCGGGTTGCCTCATTCCCCGACCCAAGCGAGCCAATCCCCTCGCGGATCAAGGCATAAATCGTCACCGCTCCACCGAGCAGCCCCAACGACAGAATCGGCGGGAAGGTCAAATAGCGCGAGGCAGCGAAATATCCGGTCAGCGACAGAATCGGCGCGGCAATCGAAATCGCCATCAAAACCCGAGACAGGCTCAGCAACAGCGAATCCGCCAAAACCTCGCCGCGTCCACCCTCTTCGCCTTCGACTACGACAACAGGTTTGGGCCGTAACAGGCCGGAAAGTTTGAACAAACTGAACGCGCCGACCACCACCAGCGGCAAGTTCAAAACCGCCAGACTTTCCGCCGTCATCTTGCTTTGCCGCGCCAGCAAGTCCAACAACATCGAAATCGCCAAGACCACGCCCAGCGCAATCGCCAGCCTTCGGCCCAGACTTGCCCCGGCATCGTCAACTTCCAACAGCCGTTGCTTTGGCAAATTCGGCGAGAACACCGAATTTCCTACCCAGGACGCGGCGATCAATACCATGGCAATCCACGGCAACAACTCGATTATCCCCCGCCCCGTCGACCCCGCCAAGTCCGACAGTTGCACCGCCCACAACAACGCGGCCACGCCCAAGGCTGGAAACAGCAATCGCGTCGCATTCAGCGCCGCTGCCAGCCAAAACGCTTGCCGCTGATTGGGGTCGTGACGCATGGTTTCTTCAACCCAGCGCAGCAACCAGCGCCGCGCCGCAATCACCAAGGCAAAACCGGCTGCGACCAGCAGCAACACCATCGGCAAACGCCGCACCAAGGTCTGACGCTGGCTGGTGCTGGTCATGTTGCTGCGAATTTCCTTTGCTATTCGCCCGCCAACATTGCTCAAATCCTTGATCGGCTGGTTCCAATACGCCGGGATCAGCGGGCTTGGCCCAATGGAAACCAACCGCCGCGTGAATTGTTCGCGCACCAGCGAATCCAAATCGGCAATCAAACCATCGGCCCGCCGATAAGCGGCATCCGCCGTCACAACCGGCACACGCGCCACATCAATTTGCGCCTTCAAGTCTTTGCGTTGCAACGCAATTTCCGACGCCTCGCCTGCACCTGCTTCCGGCACCGGACCCAAAGCCAAAAGTTGCCGGTTCAGCGTCGCCACCCGTTTTCCCGCAGCCACCTGGAATTCCAAAGCATCGCTGCGCTGCTCGGCCAATGAACCGCGCAGCGCCTCCAATGCCGGAGCGGACGCATCGGTGTTTTCCAACAAAACCTGCGCCCGATCCGCCGTCGCTTCCCAAACCGTCACCAATTGCACCAATTCGGCATTCGGATCGTCTTGGGCAAATACCGGCATGGCAAACGCCAATACCAAAACCACCCGTAGGGTGCGCATTCTGCGCACCGCACTACCCACAAACACCAAAAAAACCGCAAGCACATGCCGCAGCCAACCGAAAATCTCTCGATCAGACCGCCGTGAAAACATTTGGCATTTCGCTGTTTTGGGTTTCGAGCCAAGCCGGATAGGCCAGCCCCTTTGATCGCAAAAATTCGGGATTAAATAACTTCGATTGATAACGAGACCCGTAATCGCACAAAATGGTTACGATTGTCTTACCGGGCCCCAGATCTTTCGCCATTCTTATCGCCCCGGCCACGTTAATTCCGGTCGAGCCGCCCATACACAGGCCCTCGTGCTTGAGCAAATCAAACACCACCGGCAAAGCCTCGCTGTCGGGCACGCAATAGGCGTGGTCCACTTTCAGCCCTTCAAGATTGGCGGTAACGCGCCCCTGCCCAATCCCCTCGGTGATCGAATTTCCCTGCGTTTTCAATACGCCCGTGGTATAGTAGCTGAACAAAGCCGCCCCCTCCGGGTCCGCTATCCCAATCTGCACCCGCGGCGATTTTGCCCGCAACCCCTGCGCAACGCCCGCCAAAGTGCCGCCGGTCCCGACCGAACAAATGAACCCGTCCACCTTGCCGTCCAAATCCGCCCAAATTTCCGGCGCGGTGGTTTCGACATGCGCCTGCCGATTGGCCACATTGTCAAACTGGTTGGCCCAAATCGCCCCATTCGCCTCGGTTTTCGCCATTTCCAAAGCCAAACGCTCCGAATATCGCACATAATTGTTCGGGTTCTTATAGGGCACCGCTGGCACTTCCACCAAAGTCGCGCCTGCAAGCCGGATCGCATGTTTCTTTTCTTGGCTCTGCGTGTCGGGTATCACCACGATCGCCTTGAACCCCATCGCCGCCGCCACCAGTGCCAGCCCGATGCCCGTATTGCCCGCCGTTCCCTCCACGATCGTGCCCCCGGCGCGTAAAGCACCAGAACGCACCGCATCGCGGATGATGAACAAGGCCGCCCGGTCTTTCACCGACTGGCCGGGGTTTAGAAACTCGGCTTTCCCCAAAATCTCGCAACCGGTGATCTCCGAAGCGCGGCGCAACCTGATCAGCGGCGTATTGCCAATCGCCGCCGCAACATCGCTTGCCACCCGCATTTGGATCGACCCCGCTCAAAATTCTTCTGAATCTAGATACCGACCGCGCAGTCAGGCTTCAAGCCGCTGTTGCCAAGGAAATCAAGGAAATCACGGCCAGATTTTGTTCACATATTCGGTGACCAAACCGCAGATGATGCCCAGAACCACAGCCGTCAGCATAATCGGCCATTGGAACACGTAAATGGCAATATCGACGCTTAATTGGAACGTCTCAATCACCGGAACCATATAGCCTTCACCGGCATGTTTGAAAATATTGTTGAAAACTTCATACAACGCCGCCAGAAAGATTGACCATAACGCCACCGTCACCGCCGCCCGCAGGCCATAACCCAAAGCGGCGCGATAACCCGTGCCCACCCGCCGACCAAGCGACCGCCAGCCGGTCAAAAACCCGACAACTCCAACCAAAATAATGATTTCGTTGCGCAGATACGCGATCGCCGGATCCCGGTCGACCAACAACATCGCAATCACAATTCCCGATAGGCCAAGAATAAGCCCGCCAACAAGCCTCGCTCCGGTCAACATCGCCCTGCTCCCGCGATTTTCGCCACCCGGTCTTACGCCGGACGCTGCAATGATACCTGCGTTACGTCCGTTGTGCCAGATTTGAAACAAGCCGCGCAGGAAGTGAGGTAAAAATTCCACATCCGGGCAAATCTTTCGTCAAATCCCATCGCGGCAATCTCGTCCCATCGGGCGTTAAAGCGCAGCCGCCATTCACGCAAAGTCAGCGAATAGGATTGACCAAACTCGATGGAACCAATCCGCTGCAAACCCGCCTTGGCGATCTGTGCGTTCAAAGCCGAGGGACTGGGCAACATGCCGCCGGGAAAGATGTATTTCTGTATGAAATCAACGCTTTGCTTGTATCCTTCGAACAGCGGGTCGGCAATGGTAATCACTTGCAAACTCGCCTTAGCCCCCGGTTTCAACCGCTCGCGCACCGTGCTGAAATAGGTCGGCCAATACTTTTCACCGACCGCTTCAAACATCTCGATCGAGGCAATCCCATCGTAAACCCCACGCTCGTCACGATAATCCCGCAAAGCAATTTCAACCTTTTCGTTCAAGCCCGCCTTGAACATCCTCTCTTGCGCAAAGTCGAATTGTTCTTTGGAAATCGTCAACGCTGTCACTTTTGCGCCACGCGTACCCGCCGCATATTCGGCAAAACCACCCCAACCGCAACCAATCTCCAACACATGCTGACCCTCCGCGACGCCGATACCATCACAGATCGACGCATATTTGCGGCCCTGCGCCTCGGACAAATCCATCACACCCGCGCCAAACAAGGCCGAGGAATAGGTCATCGTCTCATCCAGCCAAGCCCGGTAAAACTTGTTGCCCAGATCATAGTGGTAAGCGATGTTCTTCGCCGCCTGCCCGCGCGAATTGCTTTGCAACCAATAGCGCGCTTTCTCATAGGCTTGCACCAATCCCGCGCCAAACCGCTGCCGCGACACCACCTGATTGCTCATCAACAAAACGTCCAGCAAAGCCTGCAAATCCGGGCTTTCCCACCAGCCTTCCATATAGGCCTCGGCAAACCCCAACTCGCCCTCTCGTGCTACCCGCGCGAACATCTCGGGGTTTTTCACGTCCATCACGGCAACCGGTCCCGGCTGTTTGCCGTCCACCCGAAACACCCGCCCGCCGGGCAACAGAATATCCACCGACCCAGCTTTGATCGATTTCAGATATTCAAACGTTGTCGAAAACCACCGCGGCAACCCCGCTTGGCCCTTGGTTGATGTAAGCAGCATCGCACCACCCAGACTCACATTTCCACCAATCCCGATTTTTTGCCTGATTTGCGATTCATGCAACAGTTTTCGTCATTTCCCCAAAAGCCGCCAACGCCCGTTTCCGCCCTTCAGCCAGCGAAACCACTGGCACCAGTCCGTCACGCGACCCGTCCCAACCCCTCGGAACAGCCGCTGCAAATGCCTCAGCACCCTCGCCCGCCAACCAATACCGCCGATATTGCCCACCCAAATCAAACTTTTCCGCCTGCAAATCCGGGTTGAACACTCGAAAAAACGGTGCCGAATCCGGCCCTGATCCCGCCACCCATTGCCACCCCAAAGCATTCGATGCCGGGTCCCAATCCGTCAGACACTCGGCAAACCAAGCAGCCCCAATGCGCCAATCGGTCAGCAAATGTTTGGTCAGAAATGACGCCACCACCATCCGCACCCGGTTGTGCATCCGCCCGGTGACATACATCTCGCGCATTCCGGCATCGACCAGATCAACCCCGCTCATCCCGCGCCGCCACCTTTCGGCATCCGCGTTATCGCCGCGCCAAGCAAACCCATCCCACCCTTCGCGCCAATTTCGCGTCGCCAAGTGCGGGGTGTGATACAGCAGATGCCACGCAAACTCGCGCCAAACCAGCTCCTGCAAAAACTTCTCCGCCCCTGGAATCCCAGTCTGTAAAGCAGCCATCCCCGCCACCCAAACCCGCGCTGGCGCAATTTCACCCCAAGCCAAATTCTCCGACAGTCCCGAACCAACATCCCGATCCGGAAAATCCCGCCCAATCGCATATTGCGGCAACTTTTCGGCGATAAACCGCGCCAGCCTCGGCAACGCCGCTTCTTCACCCACACAAGCGAACCGCGCCAACCCCACCGCGCCACGCCCAACGCCTCGGTCCAATCCCCAATCTTCCAACCGATCGGAAACCGGCCAAGCAACAGGCGAAACCAACCGCCCCGGTGCCGCCAGCAACCCCGCAACCTCACGCCGTTTCACCGCATTCCAAAACGCCGTGTAAACCTTGAATACCCCGCCCGCCCCCGTGGCCACCTCCCAAGGTTCCCACAACAAAGCCCCCGGATATGAAACCGCCCCCGCAACCGTCGCCTTTAACCCTGTGTCCCGCGCAACCGCCTGATACCCTCGCATCCAATGAACCGAAGTAGCACCGCTCTCTCTAACCAGCCCCCGCAACACGCTCAGAGCTGCCCGCGCCGCAGCACCAACCGACTGCCCAAACCCTCCAACCGCGCTGCCAAATCCGCAATCGAGCACCCCAGCCGCCACTTGGCCGCCGCCCCCAATGCCTCGCAAGTTTCATCGAAAACAAGCACCGGCAAAACTGGCCCGCCTGCGGCCATGGCTCCTGCCAAAGCCGCATTATCCGCCAGTCGCAAATCGCGGCGAAACCAGACAATCGCGGTCAAAGAACGCGGTCCAGTCCTGCGATCAACCGCGCCACATCTTCGGCCGAAGTGTAATGCACAAAACTCATCCGCAAAACGCCGTGCCACGGATCAATCCCCAATCCCTGCAAAACCCGCACCGCATAAAAATCCCCACCCCAACAATTTACCCCCAATTTACCCAACTCCACCGAAATCTCTTCCCCCGGCCGCGCCGCCAGAACCGCCACCGTCGGCACCCTCGCACCGGCAACCGCTGGCCCGATCAACCGCAAATCGTTTCGACCACGCAGATACCCCAATAGCGGTTCCAACACCCGTTGCTCGGCTTCTGACTGCAATTTCAAAACCCTCGCGGCCCGAACGGGCGCCCCAACTTCATCGCCAAAATGCCGCACATGCACCGTGTCCACATAATCCGCCATCCCCGCACAAGCGGCAATCTGTGCATGATCTGGCCCTGCCGGTGTGAACCTTTTTCCTGCCAAATCACCGTTGAAGTAGTGCCCCTGATTGGGCAATCGCGCATTCAAACCCGCCCGCAAAACCATAATCCCCTGATGCGGCCCATAAGCTTTATAGGCGGAAAACAAATACACGTCCGCCCCCAATTCCCCGACATTGGGAAAACCGTGCGGCACGAAACTGACGCCATCCACACAAGCCACCGCGCCAACGCCATGCACCAAATCACAAATCTCGCGCACCGGGTTGATTTCACCGACTACATTGGACACATGCGGAAAACACACCAACTTCACCCGTTCGTCCAACAACGCAACCAAGCGCTCTAGTGGCAAATGCCCGCTTGCCGGATCGATCTTCCATTCGCGAATCTCAAACTCAAAATCAACCAAACGCCGCCAAACCCCCGAGTTCGCCTCGTGGTCCTGATTGGTCACAATAATCGCGTCACCTGGCTTCAGCATCGCCCGAAACGCCTGCGCCAAAACGTAAGTATTCGCGCTGGTCGAAGGTCCAAAGTTTACTTCATCCGGCAAAACCCCCAGCATCGCCGCCAGCCGATCCCGCGCCTCGTCCATCTCGGCCCCACCAAGTCGCGCCGCCTCGTAAGGCGCATAGGGCTGCACCTTGCGTTCACGGTAAAACCGTCCCAGCCGGTCAATCACCTGCCCACAGGCAAACGACCCGCCCGCATTCTCAAAAAACACCTGACCCTGCAACGACGGTTCGGCAAACGCCGGAAACTGCGCCCGCACAAATTCCAAATCCAGTTTCATTCTCGAAACTCCAGTTTCAGGGTTCCCCAAATACTCAAATCCTATGCCCTGACATCCACCACCACCCGCCCGCGCACCTGCCCCGCCAAGATCGCCCGCCCCAGCTCCGGCAAATCCGCCAAAACCGCCGGGACCACCATTGCTTCCAGCTTCGCCATCGGCATCTCTCGCGCCAATCGATCCCACGCCACAAGCCGAGACTCAAACGGCTCCATTACCGATTCAATCCCCAGCAAATTCACCCCGCGCAAAATGAACGGCACCACCGACGCCGGCAAATCTGCCCCGCCCGCCAAACCAACCGCCGCAACCGAAGCGCGATATTTCATCTGCCCCAAAACCCGCGCCAGCATCGCCCCGCCAACGCTGTCGATACACCCTGCCCAGCTCTCGGACTCCAACTTCCGCGCCGAAACTTCCGCCAACTCACCCCGCGCCACTACCCGCGCGGCCCCCAACCCCAGCAGATACCCCGCATCGCGCCCAGACACCGCCACAACCTCGTGCCCAAGCGCCGCCAGCAAGGCCACCGCCACCGAGCCAACGCCGCCCGAAGCCCCAGTCACCAGCACTGGCCCATGCCCGAGCTGCAATCCATGCGCCTCCAGCGCCTGAACCGCCAGCATCGCCGTCAACCCCGCCGTCCCCAGCGCCATCGCCCAACGTGTATCCCTGCCCTCCGGCAGCGGTACCAGCCAATCTGCCCTGACCCGGGCAACCTGCGAATACCCGCCCCAATGCGCCTCGCCCACGCGCCAGCCGGTGCAGATCACCTTATCGCCAACCGTATAACGCCCGTCCGAACTGGCACGTACAACACCCGCAAAATCCACCCCCGGCACATGCGGAAATTTCCGCACCAACCCACCGCCAGACCCAAGACACAGCCCGTCTTTGTAATTCAGCGTCGAATACTCCACGGCCACAGTCACTTCTCCATCGGGCAGGTCACTCAACTCAAGCAACCGCACCCCTGACGACGTCGCCCCCGCCGCATCCCGATCCACCACCAAAGCGCGAAATCCCATTTCACTCTTCCCCAAATGCCCCCACCCTCAAAAACTTGTCTTCCCCGCGACGGCGGGGATCACACATCCTTCAGACCGCAACGCATCATAAATCGCCGCATGAATATTCCGCCCCGAGACCGCATCGCCAATCCGATAAACCTCAATCCCCTCGCCATCCCAAGATTGCGCGACCCCCGCCATCAACCGCCTATAATCCACTTCCCCCAAATTCCGCGACAGTGGCTTCAAATCAAAATACAAGTCCGCCAACGGCAAAGTCCCATGATTCACCACCACCTGATCGACCAGCCGCGACTGATCCACCGCCCCATAATCGCTGCCCAAAACCGCCCGCAACCGATTGCCCTCGCGCACCACCGCATCCACCCGCAACGCCACCGTGAACACCGCTCCCAACGGCTGCAACGCCCGAACATAGGGCACAAGATTCATCCCCATCACTTCCGGCGCAAAGGTCCGATCCCTAGTCATGATCTCAACATGACCCCCAGCACCCGCAATCACTTCAGCCGCCTGCAACCCCACATGATCGCCTGCATCGTCCCAGATCAGCACCTCTTGCCCCGGCTTCACATCGCCCGATAGAATGTCCCAAGCCGACACCACCAACTCATTCCCCGACGCAAAAACCTCCGAATCCGCTAAGCCCCCCGTCGCCACGATCACCACATCGGGGGCCAGTGCCAGAACATCCGCCGTTTCCGCCCAAACCCCAAACCTGAATTCCACCCCCAGCCGAGCGCATTCCGACATCCGCCAATCGACAATCCCCAGCATATCCTTCTTGCGCGGACTCAACGCACACAACCGCACCTGCCCACCCGCCACCTGCGCCGCCTCTAACACCACAACCTCGTGCCCACGTTCCGCCGCAACCCGTGCCGCCTCCAACCCCGCCGGTCCCGCGCCCACAATTACAACCCGACGACGCACCGATGCCCGCGCAATCACATGCGGCATCGCCAACTCGCGCCCTGTCGCGGCGTTATGCACGCACAAGGCATCGGCACCCTGATAAATCCGGTCCAGACAATAAGTCGCCCCCACACAAGGCCGTATCTCGCCCTCGCGCCCCTCGACGATCTTCTTCACAATATGCGGGTCGGCCAAATGCGCCCGTGTCATCCCGACCATATCCAAAAGCCCGTTCGCCACCGCATGCCGCGCCGTTGCCACATCGGAAATCTTCGCGGCATGAAAGGTCGGAAACCCGGTCGCCGCCCGCATTTCACCGGCGAAATCCAGGTGCGGTGCCGATTTCATCCCCATCAGCGGAATGACCCCAGTCAATGCCGCATCCGTTTCAATGGTTCCACGAATGATGTTGAGAAAATCAACCAACCCCGAATCCTTCAGTCGCAGCCCAATCTCCATCCCCTCGGCCTTGCCCACCCCGCCTTCACGGCTTTCATCCGCCGAAAACCGCACTCCAACAATGAATTCCGCCCCAACCCGCTCCCGAATGGCGCTCAAAACCCGCATCGGAAACCGCATCCGGTTTTCCAGCGAGCCTCTGAACGGCGCATCCAACGCATTTAACCCCGGTGACCAAAACGCATCGAGAAGATGCCCATATGCCTCCAGTTCGATCCCATCCAACCCCGCTGCCTGCATCCGCTCCGCAGCATCGGCATAGTCGCGCGTGATCCGCGCCATATCCCAATCTTCGATCACTTTGGGAAAAGCCCGATGCGCCGGTTCGCGCGCACCAGAGGCCGAAACAATCGGCAACCAATCGCCGTTTGACCACGACGACCGCCGCCCCAAATGCGTCAATTGAATCATCACCGCCGCGCCATGTTCGTGACAAGCGTCGGTCAATTCCGCCAGCCAAGGCACCACCTCGTCCTTATAGGCCAGCACATTGTTGAACGCCGGTGGACTATCGCGCGAAACCACCGCCGACCCCGCCGTCATCGTCAAAGCCACCCCACCCTTGGCCCGTTCCACGTGATACGCCCGGTAGCGTTCCTTGGGCATGCCATCCTCGGGATAAGCCGGTTCGTGGCTGGTTGTCATGATCCGATTGCGCAGGGTCAAATGCTTCAACCGATACGGCTGCAACAACGGGTCAATGGATTCGCGTGTTCCCATAGCTCAAACACTAACGCCCGAATTCATGCCTGTGTAGAGTGCGTGAATTCACGCACCACTCAACCTCAATTTTCGGAAATATGGTGCCCGGGGGCGGATTTGAACCACCGACACGCGGATTTTCAGTCAGCTGCTCTACCCCTGAGCTACCCGGGCACACCCACGCGCCAAAGCCCGCAAGTTCGGGCGTTCTAAGGCACCGGGTATGCTCTGTCCAGTGCGAATTCGGCGAAATTCGCGACGCTAATTCAACCGTTCCGGCTTCTGCTCAACCGGCACATCGCCTTCGGGTTCATCGTCACCCGGTATCACATAGCGCCCGGTCAGCCACTTGCCCAAATCAACGTCGGCGCAGCGTTTCGAACAAAACGGCCGATATTTCGGATCAGTTTCCTTGGCACAAATCGGGCAGGTCATAAGCCCAACTCTACCAATGGACGTCTCTCTCTTTTCCGATTCAATTCCAGGTGCCCCAGCGGTGTCCAGCCGGCAACCGAGGTTTCCACCGGGTCCGATTTCAAGGCCGACCCAAGACTCTTTTCAATTTGCAATCGGTCCTTTTTACTCAAAGCGGCAAAATCAATCACGATCTTGCCGCCCAGCCCGCGCAATCGCAACTGCCGGGGAATGTCATGTGCGGCGGCGATATTGGCCCGCAACGTGGCGCTTGGCGAAAAATCACCGCCGGAATTGACGTCGATGGCAACCAAAGCCTTGGTCGCTTCCACACTCATCCAAGCACCGCCAACCAAATCCACGTCGGGTCGGCGCAAGGCCTCGATCGCCTCCCAAACCCCCAGCCGGTCCAAAGAATGCTCGCCCTCGAACACATCATCGGGCGCAACATCGCTCCATTCGCTCCAAGCCCGCATCGCCGCCCCTTCGCCGTCCAACAGCAACGCTGGTTCGCGTCCCGTAACGTCAGCCAAAATGGATTCAGCTACTTCGCGCATCTGCGCCACATCTTCAGCAATCGCGGTTTCATCGACCCAAGCGCAGGACGACCGCAAGATCAGCCCTAACCCTTCATCGGCACCCAACATCGCCGCTTGTGCCACTGCCGACAGCCGCTCGCGCAGAGCTTCATCACGCACCCGGCGCGAGATATTCAGCCCCGCCGCGCCCGGCGTCACAATCGCATGGCGCGACTTGAATATTAGCCGCGTGCTAACCGGCACTGCTTTGCCCGCCTCTGCCAAAGTAGCAACCTGCACCAACACGGGTTTGCCCGGCGCAAGGCCGCTGGTCTCGCGCAGAAACCCCATCTGCCCATCGGCAAGCCGCACCATCGCACCGTTCAAACCCTTGGCCAGCCGATCCGGCACGCCGCGATAAATCGCACCCAATCGCGGCTGTAAATCACCTTCGGCCAGGTCGAAAAACAAATCCTCCAGCCGCCCGTCCACGACCAAAGCCGCGATCTCGCGGCCGTGGCTCATCGGCTCAATCAGGATCGCGCGACCTTTCATGCCAACTCCAATGCCACTGGATAGCCCGCGCCCTTTAGCAAAGCGACAGTTTCCGCCAACGGTAGTCCGACAATCGCGCTATATGACCCGCCAATCCACGGGATCAAAGCCGAGGCCAGCCCCTGAATTGCATAGCCACCCGCGCGTCCCCGCCATTCCATCGAGCGAAGATAGGCCGAAATCTCCGCATCCGAAAGCTGTTTGAACTTGACGTCGCTTTCCACCACCCGGCTCCAAACTTTGTCGCCCAGTTTCACAGCGACCGCCGTGATAACCTTGTGGCGTCGACCTGACATTAACAGCAAAAACTGCGCTGCCTGCGACGCATCAACCGGCTTGCCCAAAATCCGGCGGCCCACGGCAACCGTCGTATCTGCCGCCAGCACAATATCGTCAGTCCCAGCCGACACTGCCGCGACTTTCTCCAAAGCAATGCGCAAGCAATAGGGCCGCGGCAATTCACCCTTGCCCGGTTCCTCATCGATTTCAGGAGAGGAAATGAGATCGGGCACAATGCCAATCTGCGCCAGTAATTCACGCCTGCGGGGCGAAGCTGACCCCAGGATCAGGCGCATCGATCACTTGAACCGATAATTGATCCGGCCTTTGGTCAGATCATAGGGCGTCATTTCGACCTGCACCTTGTCGCCAGCCAGCACCCGAATGCGGTTCTTGCGCATCTTGCCAGCGGTATGGGCGATGATGACATGGCCGTTCTCAAGCTCTACCCGAAAGGTTGCGTTCGGCAATAATTCCGTCACCATCCCGGGAAATTCGAGAAGTTCTTCTTTGGCCATGCTTGCTCCAAAATGGCTGCGTTTTTGCGTGTCCAAGCTGACGCCCGGTTGCGAGGCGGATACATGGCCTTGTTGGGCCATAAGTTCAAGACAATTCATGAAAGCATTTCAGGCAAAAGTGGGAACCGGTTTTGCCGCCCGAAATGCGTAAATTGGAACATCGCAGAGCGGTTCAGACGATACTGTGATCGTCCGAACCGCTCAAGAAGGCGAAGTGTCTGGCACCTCAACCTCCGGTTCGCCAAAGCGCTGGATGATATGCGCGTAAATCTGGTCGCGCGACTGCCGATACAACGCCAGTTTCTCTGCACGGGCCTCGCCCATACCGGTTGGGTCCAAAATCGGCCAATATTCCACGTCCAAGGCGAACAGTCGGGTATATTCCAACGCTTTCCTTTGCGCCGCAGGTGACATGGCAACGATCAAATCATAACCGCCAATCTCGTCGCCCCATTCCTCCATCTCCTCGAATGAGCGCGAACGATGCCGCTCCAGTTTCACCTCGATTTCCTCGCATACCGCGACCGAGAACCCATCAATCTCTTGCTCGTGGCGGACCCCTGCCGATTGCACATAGATTTTTCGTCCGTAGAGTTTCTTTACAATCCCCTCGGCCATCGGCGAGCGGACCGAATTGTAATCGCAGCAAAACAGCACCGACCCGGGCAAATCGGCCATATGCTCAGCCACCAAAATGCAGGACGCAGATCAGCGTGAACAGGCGCCGCGCGGTGAACATATCGGTCGCAATCTTGCCCGCCAAACGCTCCATCAATAGGCTGGATCCTTCGTTGTGGATACCACGCCGCCCCATATCAATCGCTTCAATCTGACTAGGTGGCAGACGCCTCACCGCATCAAAATAACTTTCGCAAATCTGGGAATAATCGCGCACGATTTGCCGGAACGGCGACAAAGACAGAATGAACGCCGCTTTCGCCCCGTCAGCCGCTGAAATATCAAACACCAGCCGATGGTTTTGGATCGACAAATCCAAATGAAACGGCCCCATCAGCACCGCGCCATCGCGGCCCATCACGCCAAAAACGTTGCTTTCCAGCAGGTCAAATATCGCCACCCGCCGTTCCTGCTCGATCTCCGCTGTTGGCAGCGGCAGCCCGCTATCGTCCAGCTTTAACGTGGTAATCCGGTCATCCGACGTCATTCAACCGCTCCAAACGCGCCGCCACCGACAGCGCATGCGCCTGCAAACCTTCGGCCTTGGCCAAAGTCACCGCCGCCGGACCAATCGCTTGCAAGGCACCCGGCGTCATCCGCGCCAAAGTCGTGCGTTTCATGAAATCCAGCACCGAAAGCCCCGACGAAAATCGTGCCGAGCGCGAGGTTGGCAACACATGGTTCGGCCCACCCACATAATCGCCAATCGCTTCCGGCGTCCAAGCGCCCATGAAAATCGCCCCAGCGTGTCGAATGCGCGCCAACAAAGCATCGGGATCGGCCACGCATAATTGCAAATGCTCCGGCGCGATTCTGTTAGACAATTCCGTCGCCTCGTCCAAATCCCGCACCACAACAATTGCCCCGAAATCGGCCCAAGACCGCGCTGCAATCGCCCGTCTTTCCAATGACTTCAATCGCTGCTCAACCGCCTTGACCACCCGACCTGCAAAACCGGCATTATCTGTGATCAAGATCGACTGCGCACTTTCGTCATGTTCGGCCTGCGACAGCATATCCAGCGCTACCCAGTCCGGATCGTTGTCCTTGTCAGCTATTACCAGAATCTCCGATGGCCCGGCTATCATATCGATGCCAACCCGGCCAAAAACCCGTCGCTTCGCCGCCGCAACCCAAGCGTTCCCCGGCCCGGTAATCTTATCAACGCGCGCAATCGTCGCTGTGCCATAAGCCAAAGCCGCAATCGCCTGCGCCCCGCCAATCCTGTAAACCGTCTCGACCCCCGCCAACCGCGCTGCCAACAGCACCAGCGGATTGATCACACCGCCCGGCGTTGGCGTGCAAATCACCAGCCGCTCCACCCCCGCTACCACCGCAGGAATCGCGTTCATCAGCACCGAAGAAGGATAGGCGGCCAGCCCGCCCGGCACATACAACCCGGCCTTTTCAATCGGCGTCCAACGCCAGCCCAATGTCGCCCCGCTATCGTCGGTCCAAGATTCATCCTGCGGCTTTTGACGCCGGTGATAATCGGCAATCCGCTGTGCTGCCAATTCCAGCGCCGCCCGTTGGTCCGCAGGAACCAAAGCCACCGCTTGGTCAATTTCACCCGCTGAAAATGTCATGCTCTCGGGAGTCAATTGCACCCGATCAAATTTCTCGGTCAACTCGATAACCGCCGCATCACCGCGCGCTGCTACATCCCGAATGATCCAGGCAACATCGCTATCGACTTGGGCAAACGATTCACGCTTGGCATTGAGGAATGCCTCGAAGGCACCGTCAAATCCCTCGTCAATCGTCGACAAAATCACCGGCATCGGCTTCCCCTTTGCTTTGGACATAGCGGGACGACAGCCAAGCCTCAAGCGGCCCCGAGTGTTCGCTCTGCCAAAACAGCCGCGCAGCGGGACATTTGACTGGGTGAAAGGGCGCAAACGCCCAACTCTAGGGTTTTTGGTAGATCAGGGTCGATACAAGGCTGCAATAAAGTAGCCAACGTCCCCGCGTCATTCGGCCAAAAGCAATCAGCCTAATTGCTCGTTACCCTTGTCGGCGCTGCATAGAAAATATGAGTGCCAATTTCGGCTGTCAGCGCCATTCGTCGCGCCCACCGCGGCCGCACGCCATCGGTGTGGAAATACAAAGCACCTTCGGTCAAACTGCGCTCGCGTCCGGCCAACATGAGCTCGGCAATTTTGCCCACCCGCTCATAAGCTTTGCCCTCGGCGAAAACTTCGCGACGCCCATCGCAATGATAGGAAAACTGGCACGAATTCCGCTCGGTTCCGCCCTGATGCACAACACCGCAGACCGAATTGGGAAACTTCCGCGAATTCACCCGATTCAATATCACTTCGGCAACGGCCATTTGGCCCTTCACGCTTTCGCCGCGTGCCTCAAAATACAAGGCTTCGGCCAGACATTGCCATTCGCCATCACCGCTGGCTTTGGGCAAAGTGTCCAAACGCGCCGTGTCAATTTTTACGTCGGATGCTAACAAACTGGCATAAATCAGCGTGCCACCGTTATCGGTCATTTCTTGCCCGGCTCCAGCCAACCCCGGTGCCACCGAGATCGCAAAAACCAAGCCCAGCGCCCAAAGCGCCGCTGTTTTCGTGCGGACCATTCCCCCACCTTTTAATTACCGCGCAAACCACAACCGCGCATTTTCACATTAAAGGCCGCGATACATCCGCATGCCCAATCAACTTGTCCTTGGGGGCTTCAGGTAGACGATCCCAAGCAAGTGTCTACCCGTCAAGCCCCGATTGAGACGAGGTGACGCAGGGCCATAATGGCTTTATGAACGGTCAAACAGTCAAAAGGTTAATTGTTGGATTCACTTGCAACAACTTATTCAGCACCTCTGAATACTTGTTGTTTTATATTTACCTATACTTAAGTCGGCGGATTCTAGCCTATAGAAAAAACCAGCCAAGTCGATGCCACCGGGTCAATGTGACTCCCGCAGTCTTATTCAGACATATCCACAACCATGCTGGCGATACCCAGCATTTGGCCCTCATGTCGACAGAATCGTCGCTTGCGCTGCTGCCAACCGGGCAATCGGCACACGGAAAGGCGAACACGACACATAATCAAACCCGGCGAGTTTGCAAAACCGCACGCTGGCCGGGTCGCCACCGTGTTCGCCGCACAGACCCAGAACTAGGTCAGGGTTCGCCGCCCGCCCGCGCTGCGCCGCCATCAACAGCAGCTCGCCCACACCTTCCAAATCCAGCGTATGGAACGGGTCTTCCGGAAACACGCCTTGATGCACATAGTCGCGCATGAACCGCCCGGCGTCGTCGCGGCTCAATCCATAGGTCATCTGCGTCAAATCATTGGTACCAAAACTTAGGAACGCCGCCGACTTCGCCAAATCACCCGAGCGCAAAGCAGCACGCGGCGTTTCCACCATCACGCCCAGCCGATAGTTGAATGCGCTGCCGGTTTCCGCCCGTACCAAAGCCGCCACCGCGTCAATCCGCGCCTTCACCAATTCGACTTCCCGATTGGCCGAAACCAGCGGTATCATCACCTCCGGCTCAACCGGCGCCGTCGCCCGCTTGTTCACAGCCACCGTCGCCTCAAATATCGCCCGCGCCTGCATCTCATAGATTTCCGGCATCACCACGCCCAGCCGTACCCCGCGCATCCCGAGCATCGGGTTCACTTCAGCCAATTCGCCCGCCCGCGCCGTCAACAAAGCCACCGGCAAGTCCATTGCCTTGGCCAAATCCTGAATATCGACAGCATCCGAAGGGAGGAACTCGTGCAACGGCGGGTCCAATAGCCGTATCGTCACCGGCAACCCGTGCATGATGTCGAACAATTCCTCGAAATCGGCCCGCTGAATCGGCAACAACCGCTCCAACGCCGCCCGCCGATCTGCCGTTGAATCCGCCAAAATCATCTCGCGCATCACATTGATGCGGTTTTCCTCGAAAAACATGTGTTCCGTTCGGCACAGGCCAATTCCCTCGGCCCTGAATCCCCGCGCCACCCGCGCATCTTGCGGCGTATCGGCATTGGCCCTGACCCCCAGTTCGCGCCGCGCATCGGCCCATTCCATCAACGTGGCAAACGACCCACCCAAAGCCGCGGGCACCATCGCCACCGCGCCAGCCAAGCCCTGCCCTGTGGTTCCATCGATGGTGACAACATCCCCCTCCCGAAACATGCGCCTGTCCAAAGCCGTCAGCGTCTTGCGCTTGCTGTTCAACTTCAAGTCGCTGGCACCCACCACGCAGGGCAGGCCCAACCCGCGTGCAATCACCGCCGCATGGCTGGTCATGCCGCCGCGCACCGTCAACACTGCCCGCGCCGCCTGCATACCACGAATGTCTTCCGGGCTGGTTTCGCCGCGCACCAAAATGCATTCCAAACCTTGCAGCGCCATCGCCTGCGCTGCCTCGGCGCTAAACACAATTGCCCCGGTCGCTGCCCCCGGACTGGCCGCCATCCCCGAACAAAACACATCGCGCACCGCTCCAGGCGAAATCTGCGGGTGCAAATGCTCAATCAAATTGCGCGGATCGACGCGCAACAACGCCTCGTCCCGCGAAATCGCCCCCGATTTGGCCAGATCAACCGCAATTGTCACCGAGGCCCGCGCATTGCGCTTAGCCTTTTCGGCGTCCAGAATACGCACGACGCCTTTTTCCGCTGCAAATTCAATGTCATAGACATCGCCCAAGCCGTGGGTAATCGCCGCACCTATCCCCGGCAATTGCCCGCGAATATCGCTTCCCGCATCGCATACTAGCCGTGCCTCGCCGCTAACAGCATCAACAAACCGCGCCGTCGCCACCTCACCTTGCGCCATATTCTGCACAATCAGCGCCAGCCCCGCATCACTTGGAGCACCCTTGGCCTCACGCAAAATCCGCGCCGAGCGGGAACGCCAATCGCGCAACATCGCCTTGATCGCCGCCTGCAATTGCACCCCGGCGTCTTGCGGAAACTCCGCCCCGGTTTCCTCCAGATAAGCGGCCTTGCAGGCTTCAACCGAAGCCAGTCCCTCAAATGCCTCCGCATCAACTCGGTCCACCGTCACCGCGTAATGTTGGATGAACCGGCAATAGGTTTCGGGCGCGACCGCAACCGCATCCCCCATACCAATGTTCAGAATCGCGCTTGGCCCGCCCCAAGCCGCCGCTTGCGGGCTTGATCGCAAGGCCACCAACTGACCCGGCACCACCAAATCACCCACGTTATATTGCACATCCGCCGCCACCAGCCGCGCCACCACATCGACCGGCAGCAAGCGCCCGTCGGGCACGTCCAAACCAAGCGAATGCAAAGCCGCCAACCGCGCCGCCCGCTCGCCATAGCGATCAGCGTGGATGGCCGCGCCATCCCAAAGCCGTGCGAGATTTGGACCCTGATCCAAAACCATCCCCTGCAATTGCGTTGCAATGCAGCATAACAAGGTTGGTTTGTGTTGCAACTGCGTTGTTGGAGCGAATCTTCCTTCTCCATTCATGGAGAAGGTGGCGCGAATGCGCCGGATGAGGGGGTTCGGCCGGTCGAACCCCTACCCCTCAACCACCGAAAATTCCGCCACCTGGCCCATGACCCGCCGGATCCGATGCAACAAACACAACCGATTCCGCCGCACCATCGAGTTCTCGGCGTTCACCATCACCCCGTCAAAAAACCCGTCAATCGGCCCGCGCAAAGCCGCCATCGCGCTCATCGCCGCACCAAAATCCTCGGCCTTGAGAGCAGGCCCAATCAACCCTTCTGCCACATCCAACGCCGCAAACAACGCCTTCTCAGCCCCGTCCTCGGCTAGCCGCACATCGGGATCGAGCGAATATTCCACCCCGTCCTTCTTCTCCTCGGCCGCCAAGATATTATTCGCCCGCTTATAGCCCTGCACCAAATTGGCCCCATCGGCCCCGTCCAACACCCCCTGCAACGCCGTCACCCGCGCCACCAGCAAAGTCAGATCATCCGCCTTCGGCATCGCCAAACAAGCGTCGATCACATCGTGACGAATCCCCCGGTCGCGGAGGTAAACTTTGAGGCGGTCGTGGAGGAAGGCGAGGAGGTTGGAGGGCAGCGCATTGCGAACACTTTCATAGAGCGTCACGGCCAGTTCCAAACGTGCAACGTGATTCCGAGAATCTTCTAGATCGCGATCCAGCCTGTTTGCATACTCTTCGGCCACAACCTGAAAGGCAGGTTCATTTATTCGGACTATGAGAGTTTCGAATTTTCCTAATTTTGCTTCGGCTTCGCGAAGAGTTTTGACATGATCTGCAAGTTCGACCCGAAGCGTTTCAATCGGATAAACCAACGCCAACGCATTGGAAATGTTCTGCAAAGTACTAACCCGCACCCCGTTCTCCAGCACCAACCTTATCAACCCCAATGCCGCCCGCCTTAACGCGTACGGATCCTTCGACCCGGTCGGTTTCTCATCAATCGCCCAGAACCCGGTCAGGGTGTCGATCTTGTCGGTCAAGGCCACCGCCACCGACACCGGTGCGGACGGAACCTTATCCCCCGGCCCCAGCGGCGAATAATGCTCCTCACAAGCCGCCACCACCGCCAGATCTAAACCCGCAGCCGCCGCATAGTACCGCCCCATCAACCCCTGCAGTTCCGGAAACTCGCCGACCATTGCCGAACACAAATCCGCCTTGGCCACCTTCGCCGCCTGCTCGGCCAAATCCGGAACAGCCCCAACCAGCGGCGCAATCTCGCGCGCCAAAGCCGCAATCCGTGCCACCCGGTCCGCCTGAGATCCCAGCTTGTTGTGGAACGTCACCTGCGCCAAAGGCGCAGCCATCCCCTCCAAACCAACCGACTTCACCGTCCTTAAATCATTCTCCCAGAAAAACTTCGCATCGCTCAGCCGCGCCGCCAGAACCTTGCCGTTCCCCGCCAAAATCGTCGCGCCGTTGTCCGCAGTCTCCCGATTGGCCACCGTGACATATTTCTCGATCCGCCCCGTCTTGGGATTGCGGACACTGAAAAACTTCTGATGCTCGCGCATCGAGGTCTGCAACACCTCCGGCGGCAGCCCCAGAAACGTCTCACCAATCCCCCCCATCAAGACCACCGGCCATTCGACCAGCCCCGCCACTTCGGCTAACAACCCTTTGTCCTCAACAACCTCCAACCCCTGCGCAAACGCCATATTCGTTGCATCCGCCCAGATATGTTCGGCCCGCGCCGCCGCATCCAGCACCACAAACGCCTTGCGCAGCTTGGCCGAATAATCCTCAAACCCCGATACCGAAATCTTCCCCGGAGCCATGAACCGATGCCCCGAAGTCACAGCCCCCGCCACAATCCCATCCACCTCGAACGGCACAACTTCAACGCCAGCCTCGTCGCTCAACACACACAAAATCGACTGCAACGGCCGCACCCAACGCAAAGCCCCCGACCCCCAGCGCATCGACTTCGGCCACGGAAACCCCCGGATCACCGCCGGAACCACCTCCGCCACAATGTCAGAAGCCTTCCGCCCCGGTCGTTCAACGACCCCGAACCAGACCGCCCCCTTCTTATCCTCCCGCGCCACCAACTGCTCACGCGTCAGCCCGCTCGACCGCAAAAACCCCTCAAGCGCCGCCTCCGGCGCCTCCACCCGCGGCCCCTTGCGCTCCTCACTCACGGCCCGCGATTCCCCCGTCAATCCCACAACCGCCAAACACAACCGCCTCGGCGTCGCGAACGCCGCCGCAGACTCATAGGTCAACCCCGCCTCGACCAACCCATCCGTCACCAGACGTTTCAAATCAGCACACGCCTGCACCTGCATCCGCGCCGGGATTTCCTCACTGAACAATTCCAACAGCAGATCAGCCATCAATTCCCCACAAACTTCCCATTGAGCTGCCGCCATTCAAACCCGCGCCCGTCGGGATAAATGGCGACAACCCGGTCGATCCCGTCTTTCTCGTTCTCGACCGCCAGAAACGCCTTGGCGCGACCCGCTTCTAAATCCAAAGTCAGGCTTTCATAGTCAAAACACGCAAACCAATTCGGCGCCTTCAGCGGCGTCGGCTTTCGCATCACGTCCAAGGCCGTAAACGCCCCCGGATCGGCAATGAAACACCCTCGCCGCTTCAACCCCGAAGTCTCGCTGTCGATGCCGCTATAATCGGTCACCGCAATCTCCCGATCCTGCACCCGCAGCGTCGGCAGGCCGGTCACTTCGGTGTAATAGGCATAGACTTGAAAATACCACAGCGCCGCGCCAAAGATCAGCGCGAAGGTCAGCATGGTGATCATCAGGACACGCCCGTTCACGCCCCACCCGCTTCCGTTGTCACAAACGCATCCGCACATGCCTTGGCCAGCGCCCGCACCCGCCCGATATAGGCCTGCCGTTCGGTCACCGAAATCACCCCCCTTGCGTCCAGCAAATTGAACAAATGCGAGGCCTTGATGCATTGGTCATAGGCCGGATGCGCCATCACAATCTTGCGCCCTGCCTTATCCTCCAACTCCGCCGCCAAAATCCGCCCGCATTCCGCCTCGGCATCCTCAAAATGCCGCAACAAGACCCCAGTATCGGCCACGTCAAAATTCCAGCGCGAATATTCCTGTTCGGTCTGGCGGAAAATATCGCCGTATTTCAACGCAATCGGCGATTGCGGGTCGTTGAACGGCATATCCATCACATGGTCCACCCCCAATACATACATCGCCAACCGCTCCAGCCCATAGGTCAATTCCCCGGAAACCGGCTTGCAATCATGCCCACCGACCTGCTGGAAATAGGTGAACTGCGAAACTTCCATCCCGTCGCACCAAACTTCCCAGCCCAGCCCCCAGGCCCCCAAAGTCGGGCTTTCCCAGTCATCCTCGACAAAACGGATGTCGTGCAAATCCATATCCACGCCAATCGCCACAAGCGACCCCAGATACAAATCCTGCAAATCCGGCGGGCTTGGCTTTATCAGCACCTGATACTGGTAATAATGCTGCAACCTATTCGGGTTCTCGCCATAACGCCCATCTGTCGGCCGCCGCGATGGCTGCACATAAGCTGCCGCCCAAGGCGTGCTGCCCAAAGCCCGCAACGTCGTCGCCGGATGAAACGTTCCCGCCCCAACTTCCATGTCATAAGGTTGCAAAATGGCACAGCCCTTGGCCGCCCAATAATTCTGCAACCGCAAGATAATCTCCTGAAACGACCGTGGCGGTTTCGGCTTTTCGCTCATCATCAAACCCTGTCAAACTTGGCACTTGTCCATAAGGGCCGCCTGGCACGGGGTCAATCCGGCGCCCCCGCCCTTAACCACGCTCCCAGCACCGCCCGTTCCTCCTGCGTCATGCCGCTTTCATTGCCCAGCGGCATCACATTACTCATCACCGCCTGCGCAATCATCTTGCTGGCATGCGCCCGGATTTGATCGAAGTTGTCATACACAATCCCCCCCGGTGCTTCCTCGATCCCCTGGCGCGTTGGCGTTGCCGAATGGCAGGTGGAACAATGCACCGCGACAATCGACAGAGCCTTGGCCGCGTCCACCTCAACCACCACCTGATCGGGCCGCCACGTCGAAAACCACATCATGCCAATCGCCGTCACAATCACTACCGGCCATTGCCATTGCAATGCCGCCCCATGTACGCCGGATTCGTGCAGGTAGAACCAAGTCCGTACCACTGCCCCAATGACCAATATCGCCGCAATCAAAATCCACGAATACGGGTGGCCAAAGGCCGAAGGATAATGGTTGGATACCATCATCAATATCACCGGCAATGTCAGGAAGTTATTATGCGTCGAACGGAGCTTGGCGATTTGCCCATATTTTGCGTGCGGCACCCGGCCCGCCTTCAAATCCTCGACCACAATCTTGGAATTTGGAATGATGACCAGAAACACATTCCCGGTCATCATCGTGGCAATCACGGCACCCACATGCAGCCATGCCGCACGGGCCGAGAACACCTCGCCAAACCCCCAAGCCAGCACCACCAGCCCGGCAAACAACACGCCAAACATCGCCACCGGCCAGCTTTTCAGCGGTGATTTGCACAACACATCATAGGCAATCCACCCCAAAGCCAACGACCCAACCGAAGTCGCAATCGCTTGCCAGACCTTTAGGTCCAACACCTCGCGGTCAATCAACAGCCCCTTGGCACCCCAGTAATACGTCACCACCAGCATGAAAAACCCGGTCAGCCAAGTGAGGTAGCTTTCCCATTTGAACCATTGCAGATCGTCGGGCATCCCTTCGGGTGCCACTTCATATTTGACGATATGGTAGAACCCACCGCCATGCACAGTCCAGTTTTCGCCCTTCACCCCCTTGGGCAGACCCTTGCGTTTCTTCAACGACCCATCCAGCCCCATGAAATAGAAACTCGAGCCGATCCAGCCAATCGCGGCAATGATATGCGCCCAGCGCACAAACAGGCTGATCCATTCGTGGAATGTGGCTTCCAAATCGCGCTCCTTTGGCAGAACACTAGCGGCCTAACTTATTTGTCGAAAGCCCGAAGATGACTAAAGACGAATTCGTCGCCCGCTATGGCGGCATTTACGAACACTCACCTTGGGTGGCTGAAAAGGCTTGGGGCAAGCGCGGAACCATTGCCTCCAAAATGTCGCGGATTGTCGATGAATCGGGCACCGAGTCGCAATTGACCTTATTGCGCGCCCACCCCGACCTTGGCGGGAAACTGGCGATGACCGCCGCCAGCACCGCCGAGCAAACTTCCGCCGGTCTCGACCAATGCACGCCCGCTGAATACGCCGAATTCTTCGCCCTGAACGACGCCTACAAAGCCAAATTCGGCTTCCCGTTCATCCTCGCCGTCAAAGGCAAACACCGCAGCGAAATCCTCGAAAACTTTCGTGCCCGCATCCGCAACGACAATAAAACCGAATTCGCTACCGCCCTCGCTCAAGTCCACAGTATCGCCCGCCTGCGCCTAACTGCACCAGAATCGACCTAACGAAATACCGACTCAAACGCCCCAAGCACCGATGGCATCCACGCTTGGTTAACCATCCTTCACTACGCTCACGCCACCGCAAACCTTGCGGTTAAAGGAGATGAGATATGTGAAAGCTTCAAGGTACTACTTGCTGGCAATCATCCTAATGGCGCTAAGCCTGATGGTGACATTGGCCCAGCTCTATCTGGACTTCAGTTCCGGATAAAAAGAACGAGGCCCGCGGATAACCCCCGCGGGCCTCACTAAGACAAGATATGTGTCATCTTCAAGATATGTGCAACTTAACCTCAATCCCCTAACATTTCAACAACAAAGCCCGCCACACTTACTCCCAAGGCAATACTTCCCAACTTGGTTAGCAGTCGCAAAACCTCACCCATAACCCTTCAGACCAAAGTCCATTTCCCCAAGCTCCAGCTTACGCTAACCTTGTCCCCAACATGCTGACTCGCCTTACCGCCTTATGGAACAAACTCAGCCTTGCCCGCCGCTTCGCCCTGGCAGCGGGGCCGGTGCTGTTGGCGGGCATGACCATCCTTGGCCTCTGGGTTTCAGGCCGCATCGTCGACGGTGTCGTCCATAATACCGCCGTCACAAGTCTGCTCTACCTCGACGGCATCATTGCCCCGTTGAACGACGAGCTGGCTGCCGCTGAACCCCCGCCAGCCGTCGCCCTGCGGGCACTCGACGAAATCTTTCACCGACCTGATATTGCCGTCCGCATCAAGGAATTCCGCATCTGGCGCGAAGACGGCACCTTGGTCTATTCCGGCGACCCCTCACAAAACGGTAAAGTTTTCCCCCCATCGGCAGACTTGAAAGCAGCTTTCGCGGGCCAGGTTATTGCCGACTACAACGGCTCGGACAGCACCGAAAATTTACCCAAACCGCTCGACCCATCGCTAATCGAAATCTATTCGCCCATCCGCGAAGTATGGAGCGGGCGCATCATCGCCGCAGCCGAAGTCTATCAATCGGTCGGTGAGCTGGACGCCGACCTGCGCAACGCCCGCTTGAGCACTTGGATCGTCGTTGCCGCCAGCACCTTGGCTATGGGGGCGCTGTTGTTTCGCATCGTCCTCAGCGGCAGTCGCGTCATCGAGGCACAACAGGTAACACTGCAAAGGCGTCTGGCCGACATGCAGAATATGGCGAACCAGAACCGCGACCTGCGCCTGCGCATTCAGGCCGCTTCTGGCCGCGCCTCTTCGCTCAACGAACGTTACCTCCGCCGCATCAGCGCCGATCTACACGACGGCCCGGCGCAAAACCTGGCCGTCGCCGCCCTGCGTTTGCACCGGGTTGCCGCCACGCAAGACCCCGACAAACGTAGCAGCGAAGTCGGCGAAATCCGCCAAGTGCTCGATGCCGCCATGCAGGAAATTCGCGGCATCAGTCGCGGTCTCGTGCTGCCAGAACTCGAAGACATGTCCTTGGACGAACTGCTCGAACGCGCCACCAACACCCACGAAAGCCGCACCAAAACCGATGTCACGTTGACCCGTCGAAACATCGAAAATGCCCAACTCGACCATCCGCAGAAAATCTGCGTCTATCGCTTCGTGCAGGAAGGCCTGACAAACGCTTTCAAACACGGCGGCGGCAGCGGCCAGTCGGTCAGCGCCGAATTCGCCAAATCAACCCTTACCGTCACCGTGTCCGACCTTGGGCTCGGCTCCGACACAGCCCAACCCGGCTCGGGCCTCGGCCTTTCCGGCCTGCAGGAACGCGTTGAAAGCTTGGGCGGTTCCTTCTCCTCGCAGCCCAATCAGCCGCAAGGCACCCTCATCACCATGCAGCTTAGTCTGGACCCAGCATGACCCAAAAAACCCGCATCCTTGTCGCCGACGACCACCCGCTCTATCGAAACGGCGTGGTGATGACCCTGCAGGAAAACCCCAATTTCGAAGTGGCCGCCGCCTGCGCCGATGCCGACAGCGCCGTCGAACAAGCAGCCAAACTTGCCCCCGATGTGGCCCTGCTCGACATATCGATGCCCGGCAACGGCATCAGCGCCGCGCGTCGTATCTCATTGGCCAACCCCAACATCCGCATCGCCATGCTGACGGTCAGCGAAGACGACGACGATGTCATGCACGCCCTGCAAGCCGGTGCGATGGGTTACATCCTCAAAGGCGTCGGCGGCGAGGAATTGATTGCCTTGGTCACCGATCTCGCCGAGGGCAAATCTTACGTCTCACCCAGTCTCGCAGCAAAGCTGCTTAAAGCCTTGCAATCACCCAACAAAAGCAAGAAACCGCTCGATGATCTTTCCAAACGCGAGGAAGACATCCTGCGCCTTGTCGCCCAAGGTTTCTCCAATAAAGAGGTCGGTAACGCTCTGGATATCCAAGAAAAAACTGTCAAACACTATATGACGGCCATTCTGGAAAAGCTTCATGTCAGAAACCGCGTCGAGGCGGCGATGATTGCACGTGAAAATTGGGGAGCGAAAAAGTAGGCCGTTAGGCAGTTTAGGCCGCCAATAGCCCTTGCAATCTTGCGTAATCGTCGTCGGTTACAGCGCGATCAACTACCAAACGATTTTCCTCGTCGCGCAACACATAGCGCCCACCGCGAATTTCTTCGCGCCAGCCGTTGGCATAAAACAACTTTATCTCGCGCCCGCCATTAGCAATTTCAACGCGGGTTCCATCATTCAGAATGAACCAGCTCGCCCCGCCTGACCCACCATTTCCGCCAGAGCCGGAATTCCCACCGCCTGAATTTGACGATCCGCCATTGCCGGAGTTGCCATCGTCATCATCGCCGCCGTCATCATCGTCTTCGTCTTCGTCTTCGTCTTCGTTATCGTCCCCGCCGCCGCTGCCGGAATTGTCGTCGCCGTCGTCACTACCCGAATTGTCGTCATCACCACTGCCGCTGCCCGAATTGTCTTCGTCATCACTACCGTCATCGGCATTTGCAAAGTTCCAAGCCAGTGAAAGCCCAGCGTCATGCGACCCAATATGCAGTGGTACAACGGTAAAAAGCGCCCCAAGCGCAGCCGAGGCGAGCAAAGTCTTGATAAATCCGCGCCGGTTCACAAAAGTCATCCCACTGTTTACGCACAATCTGCGCCGATTGCACGCTGGGGGCGGTTTTCGACCCCCAGCGCAGATTATGCCGTTAACCTCAGCCGTTGATAATCGCTTGCAGCCGCGCGACATCGTCAGCCGTCGCTGGGCGTTCTTCGATTGTTGTGCCAGTTGCGTCCTTTTTCTCGTACACGCCGTTCTGGATTTCTTCTTTTGAACCATCAACATATTTCAGTTCAATATTCAGACCATCGCCAGAAATTTCGACTTTGGTTCCGTCGGGAAGCAAGAATTCGTTCGAGTCGTCATCGCCGTCGTCATCGGATTCATCATCGTCGTCATCGGATTCATCATCGCCGTCATCATCGGATTCATCGTCGTCAGATTCATCTTCATCTTCTTCATCTTCGTCTTCGTCTTCGTCCTCATCGTTATCCGAATCTTCATCATCGCCATCGTCCGAGTCGCCATCGTCCGAGTCGCCATTTTCGCCATCGTCAGCGAAAGCCTGCGAAATCTTCAAAGAAACGCCGTCCTTGCCGTTAAAATCAAAGTAGAAAGGTGTGGCGGCCAACAGGGCTGCGAGCGAGGCGCTTGCCAACAATGTCTTGGTCAATTTTTCGTATTTCATTTCCGGAACCTTATTCAAAAATTTGCCCGCCCAAAAGACGGATTTGTTTCCCCAACGCGATAGTCGCGCAAAAACCTGAGTAAATCTTCAGACTAAGGTCTGGCGATCTGCGGGACTTGGGATAAAAAATTCGACCAGCCAAAGCGATCCGTCGTCGCCATGGCTGGTCTGGGGGCGTCAAATAGTCTGGCTGGACAAGCTTGTTACCCGTTGATCAAGGCCTGAAGCCGGGCAACATCCGCGGCAGTTGCCGTTCTTTCTTCGACGGTATTGTTATTGGTGTCCTTGCGCTCATAACGACCGCCTTGGATTTCTTCTTTCGAGCCGTCCGTGTATTTGACTTCGATATCTAGGCCGCCGTTTGAGATTTCAACTTTGGTGCCATCCGCTAGGAAAAACTCGGACTGGCCACCCGTGCCACCGCCTGCAGCACCACCACATTCAGGATGCTCGGCAATATCGCCCGCATCGTCACAACCACTGCCGCCGGGAATCCGCGGCTTGTCGCGGCCTGAACTGTCGCCGTCGTCATCATTGTTGTCGTCATCGCTATCGTCATCGCTGCCACCAGAGCCGCTGTTGTCGTCGTCATCGTTGTCGTCATCGCTGTCATCACTGTCGTCATTGTCATCACCACCGCCGCTGCCGCTGTTGCCGCCATCGGCAAAAGCCTGCGAGACTTTGAACGACAAACCGTCGTGGCCACCAAAGTCCAGCGAGATGGGCGTCAGCGCCAGAATTGCACCCAGCGATGCCGTCGCGAGTAATGTTTTGATCAGTTTGTTCATTTCCATTTTCAGCTCCATTTTCAGGCACCCTGTTGGGCGGCTTTCAGTTTCTCTCATCCTATCTAAACGCGTCCCGCGCTGTTACATCCGACCAAGGTCTGGCCATCTTTCAGACCATCGCCAAAGCTGCGACGAAGCGCGCCCGCATTAAGCCTTCAATTCGGCGGACCGCCCCATTATAGAGACGCAAATTCCCGGAGTTTCCCGATGTCGCAAGCCTCAGCCAACTTGAACGTGATGATCAACGCCGCCCGCAAAGCGGCGAAAAATCTGGTGAGGGATTTTGGCGAGGTGGAAAATCTGCAAGTCTCGCTCAAAGGTGCGGGCGATTTTGTGTCCAAGGCCGATATCAAGGCCGAAGAAATCATCCGCCTGGAATTGACCGAAGCCCGGCCCAACTATGGCTGGGTCGGCGAGGAAAGCGATCCCGTCAAAGGCGAAGACCCAACCCGCCGCTGGATCGTCGATCCGCTGGACGGCACCGCCAATTTTCTGCACGCCACCCCGCATTGGGCCATTTCCATCGCCTTGGAGCACAAAGGCGAAATCGTCGCGGCGGTGATCTATGACCCGATCAAAGACGAAATGTTCACTGCCGAAAAAGGCCAAGGCGCCTGGATGAACGATCGCCGCATGCGGGTTTCCGCCCGCAAAGACTTGGCCGAATGCGTGTTTGGCACCTCCATCCCCTGCACCGGCCGACCCAACCTGCCCGAAACCTTGGGCGTGTTCGCGCGATTGGGCGTGCGTGCCGCAGGCCTTCGCTCCACCGGCTCATCTGCCCTCAACATGGCCTATGTCGCCGCTGGCAGGTTAGACGGCATGTGGGATTTCAATATTAAGTCTTGGGATATCGCCGCCGGTATTCTGTTGGTGCAGGAAGCGGGCGGGTTTTCCGTGCCGCTCACAGAAACCGGCCACATGCTCGATGGCGGTGGCGTCATCGCAGCAAATGCCAATATCCACGCCAAACTGGTCGAGGAAGTACGCCGCGCCTAAATCGGGTCGAGCTCGACATCGGCCTCCCCCGCCCGCAGCACCCCAACCGCTCGCTCCAAACGTAGCTGCGCCAAACCATAGCCGCCGGCGTTTGAATACAAGGTTCCTACCTCAACGCCGCCCGCCAAAACCGCAGTCCCCACCGACACCGGCCCCGATACCCGCACCCGCACCAGGCCTTTCCGCAACTCGGTCTTGTGCTTCATCCGCGCCGTCACTTCCTGACCGACATAGCAGCCCTTTTTGAAACTGACGCCGTTCAACCGCTCAAAACCGGCCTCCAGAATATAACTCTCATCGGCAATCAACTCGATCCCGGTTTCCGGCACTGCCAACGAAACCCGCACAGCCTCGTCCAATTCCACCGAACTGTCCCCATACAAGCGCCAGCCCAAACCGACATGCCTCGGGTCAGCCACCACCCGCGCCCCATCGGGCCTTTCGCCCAAAATCTGCGCAACCTGCACGCCGCTCTCCTCAATCTTCACATCCGCCCGCAACCGATACATCATCAAACGCTGCACCAACGCCGCTGCCCAATCCGCCTTGACATCAATCCAAAATCCAAGACCGTCACGCAGCACGAAGAAATCAAACAAATACTTGCCCTGTGGTGATAAAAGCGCCGCATAAACCGCCTCTTGCCCCATGGTTTCAATCTCGTTGGTCACCAAATCCTGCAAAAAACGCTGCGCATCCCTGCCCGATACGGCCAACACCGCTCTGTCCATTTCAATGTTCCTCAAATACTCAATTCTAACATCGCACATTAAAACCGCCGCTGCTATTGACCATGCATGCCCGCGCCCTTGTCCATCATCATCCCCACCCTGAACGCCGCCGATAAAATCGGCCCCACCCTAGCCTGCCTCGCCGGTGCAATCGGCGAAGGGTTGATCCGCGAACTTATCATTGCTGATGGGGGGTCGACCGATAATATCGCTGAAATCGCCGATCACGCCGGGGCGGCGCTCGTCACCAGCGAGCCCGGTCGCGGCGGTCAACTGCGTTCGGCGGCTGAAATCGCCAAAGGCACCTGGATGCTGTTCTTGCATGCCGATACCGTGCTTGGTGACAATTGGCACAATGCCGTTGCCGATCATCTCGCACTGCACCCCAAAGACGCCGGCTATTTCCGATTGAAATTTGACGCGACGGGACTATGGCCCACAGTAATTGCCCAATGGGCAACCCTGCGCTCACGCTTGTTCCACTTACCCTACGGCGACCAAGGACTACTGATTTCGCGCCGACATTACGACGCTATCGGTGGTTATTCCAACATTCCACTTATGGAAGACGTCGCCATCGCCCGCGCCATTGGCCGCCGTTTGCGGGCGTTGGAAACGACCGCCACGACCAGCGCAGAACGCTATCAGCGCAACGGCTGGTTGCGCCACAGTTTGCGCAACCACATGCTGATGTTGCGTTATATGCTTGGCACCGATCCTGACACCTTGGCAAAGCGCTACAAGTAACGCGGCGTCAACCTTTCGTAAGAATTGGTTTTTTGGCAGTCAAACATAACAGCTACTACCCCGCAAACTGCAACGCATACAAATCCGCGTACAGCCCGCCCCGCGCCAGCAATTCGGCATGCGTCCCCAAATCCACCACCCGGCCGTCGTCCATCACCACAATCATGTCGGCATCCAGAATGGTCGCCAACCTGTGCGCAATAATCAAAGTGGTGCGACCAGCTTCCAACGTCCGCAGCGCCAGTTGAATCGCATGCTCGGACTCGGCATCCAAAGCCGAGGTCGGCTCGTCCAGCAACAATATCGGCGCATCGCGCAATATTGCCCGTGCAATAGACAGCCGCTGTCGCTCGCCACCGGAAAATCCGCTATCCGAACCGGAAACTACCGTGTCAAACCCCATGGGCAAGGCCGAAATAAACCCCTCCGCCTGGGCCGCCCGTGCCGCCAAAACCACCTGCTCTCGCGTCGCCCCGATCCGACCAAAACCGATGTTATCGGCGACCGTTCCTTCCAACAAAACCGCATCCTGACTGACCAGAGCAATCTGCCCGCGCAACCCAGCAATCCGCAAAGACCGAACATCCAGACCGTCCAGAAATATCGCCCCCGAAGTTACATCAAACAAACGCGGTAACAGTTTGAACAAAGTCGATTTTCCTGCACCAGACCGTCCCACGAATGCGACCCGCGACCCCGGCTGAACCACAAAGGAAACACCGCTCAAGGCCGCCGACCCGTCGGGATAGATAAACCCGACATTTTCAAATCGAATGTCGCCGCTTAGCCGACCGCAATCCACCGCATCCACCGCATCCACCACGGAATTTTGCGCATCCAATAAGCCAAATATCCGTTGCAACGCCCCCGCCCCCAATTGCGCCGCCGCATAACTCTGCCCCAAGCCGCGTGCCGGTGGCGTCGCTACCCCCAAGCCGGTCAACAGCCCCATGAAATCGGCAATCGTCGTGGTGCCGCGCGACAGCCGCCAAGCCACAATGCACAACAGGGCCGCCACCGCCAAACCGCCCAGAACCTCCATCGCGGGCACAATCCGCGCCGCCCAGGTCCGCGCTCGCATCATCGAGCGCCGCAAAGCGTCAAACAGTGCATCCGCATTGCCAATCAGATGCTTTTCCAACTGATAGGTCCGCACCATCTGAATACCGCCCAAAGACTCCGTCACCGCCGCGCTCATGCCAGCAATCTGTCCTTGAGTCTCCTGCGAAATAACGCGCAACCGCCGCCCAATCTGCCCCATCGGATAGACTGAAACGAAAAATATCGCCGCCGTTGCCAGCGCGATTTGCCAGTCAATCCAGCACATTACCGCAAAAGCCGCAATCACGGTCAAGGCCGACATCAGGCCCGAACTGATCGCCTCCAAAGCCGCGCCGACAACAGCAATTTCCGAGGAAAACCGCGACGCCAAACCCGCCGGAGACGCGCCCTGCAACCGCGCCAGATCCGCCGCAACCAATCGGGAAAACATCGCCTTTTTCAAGCCGGTTTCCACGTCCATCCGCACGTCGTAGGACACCAAAGTCTGCGCGTAAAACGCCGCGCCTTTGATGAAAGTCACCGCGACAATCAGCACCGGCCCCCACCAGATCACCCCGAGCGGATCGCTGGTAAATGCCGCGACCACGCGCTGAATGACCCCGGCATAGGCTCCGGTCACCAAGGCAACCACAACCATCAAGACCATCGCCAAGGCAACCCGCCCACGTTGACCGGCTAACCAGTCGCGCCAAAGCCGACGATAGGGTCGACGTTCTGCCTGCTCGCCTTGATCCGCCAAATCACCCATGCCAATCCACCAATTTCAACCTGCCTCAAATACCACAGGTTTCGCCCTGTTGCACAATTCGCAAATCAGCGCACGCTGCCCACTCCATTATCGCTTCCAAACCCCGATTTCCGCCGCTACTCAAGGTAAAAACGGAAAACCGCCCATGTCCCTGTCTTTCGGTCGAGACCTGCTCGCCATACCCGGCCCCTCGGTCATCCCGGATCGTGTGCTCAACGCCATGCACCGCGCATCGCCCAATATCTATGAAGGCGAATTGATCGACCTCACCGAAAAAATCCTAGACGACCTCAAAACCCTCGCCGGAACCCGCCACCACGCCGCCATCTACATCGCCAACGGCCATGGAACCTGGGAGGCGGCACTCGCCAATATCTTCGCCCCAGGCGAGCACGCGCTTGTCCTCAACACCGGCAGATTCGCGCTTGGCTGGGCCGGTATGGCCGAAAAAATGGGCATCACTTGCACCGTGCTCGATTTCGGCCAACAGGCCAGCTTGGACTTCGAGCAAATCCGCGAAACCCTTACTGCCGACAAAACCCACAAGTTCAAAGCCGTCCTCGTCGTCCATACCGACACATCTTCCTCCGTTCGCAACGACATCGCCGCCCTGCGCCAAGCCATCACCGCAACCGGCCACCCCGCCCTGCTCGCCGTCGATTGCATCGCCAGCTTCGGCTGCGACCCATTCGACATGGACCAACTCGGCGTCGATGTCATGGTCGCGGCCTGCCAAAAAGGCCTGATGACCCCGCCAGGCATGGGGTTTCTGTTCTGGAATGAACGGGCACAGATCAACGCCGAAACCACGACAAAACCCAGCGCCTACTGGGATTGGACGCCGCGCATTCGCGGCAATGACTATTGGCAAAGGTTCGACGGCACCGCCCCAACCCATCACCTGTTCGGCCTCGGTGAAGCGCTCAAAATGATCGCCGAAGAAGGCCCCGCCAATACATTCAAACGCCACGCCACCCACGCCCGCGCCATCTGGGCGGCGGTAAATGCTTGGGGCCAAGGCGGCCCGATGCAACTGAACATCGCCGACCCTACAATCCGCTCACATTCCGTCACCACCATCCTGATCCCCGGTCATGACGCCAGCAATATGCGCCGCTGGCTGCAAAGCCAAACCGGCCTCACCCTCGGCCTTGGCCTCGGCTTTGAAACCCGCGCCGACCTGATGAACGGCGACAGCGCCTTTCGCATCGGCCATATGGGCCATGTCAACCCGGTGATGGTGCTGGGCACCTTGGCCAGCATCGAATCCGCCCTCATCGCCTGCCACATCCCACACGGCACAGGTGCCATCGAGGCGGTTGCCAAGGTTATTGCGCTGTCGGAGGGTGCGCATTCTGCGCACCGTCAACGCCCGAACCGCCCACAAACGGTGTGATTCATCCCATCACCCCTCTTATTGTCTTCACCGCTCCTCCAACTCCGCCAATCTTGCCCGTACCAAATCGCTCAACAAAACCCGATCAATCTGCCAATCCACGGGCACCTGAAAGCAATTCTTGAACACCACATACCCCGCCAAACTGTCACGGAAATTGTCCATAACCCGCACGCTCCAGGGCGAAAATGTCAGATGGTTCTTATAGGCGGCAAGGCCGACCACATATTTCCCGTCGCGGTGAATCTGGGGCACGTTCCAAGCCATTTTAGCCGCCAATTCAGGAAATTCGCCGAGAATGTAGCCAATCACCGTTCCAATCGTCCGCGCTTTCACCGGCCCCTGCGCCGCCAAATAATCCTCAATCGACGCGTATTTTGTCGCCGCCAAGGCCCTCAAACTCCTTCAATCCCAACCACCCAATACCAACAACGCTTGATGGCAGACATCAGCATGCATACAACGACGCCGGGTCGCCACGCAAATAGACACAATAATCATCGGACTCATCGTCCCAGGTCATTTCGTCGTCGAAGGTGCCGCTGGCCAGTTCCGTATGCGTGGAAGCTTCCTGCACATAAATATCCGAACACCCGAATATATCGGCATCGGTATCAACCGCGCCGATCCACGTTCCCTGCTCCAAAGGCAGGTCAAAAGTCAGAAAATGCGTCTTTTCCGTTGCAAAAGGATCGTCGCCGCAAGCAGTTCCAACCAATTCATACCCGGCGGTAGCGCCGAGCAAACTGACCGGCTCGTCGGTCACAATCAGCGATGTCGAACCATCAAGTAAAATGCCTGGTTCGATTTTCACCGGATCAACAGAGTCGTCCTGCGATTCTCGCCACTGAATTACCGCTCCGATCCCAAGCAAGACCGCCATGATGACGCCGATAATGGCAAAGCACCACACCGCGATCCGCACTAATTTGCCGCCCAGACTGCGCTTTTCCGCCACGGACTGTTCGGGCACAGCCATGGCTGACAAAGGCCGAGTAACCGGAGCATCGCCACCAATCGCCGCCAAAGCATCCGCGATTTCTTTGTGCACCTGCACGACTTGCTCGGCCTGCAGCCGCGCTTGCAGGATTTCAACGATCCGCTTCACCGAATTGGCAAATTTCCGGTCCTTTGCTTTCGCCCATAAATCGGCAATCGCGCCCAGTCGGCGATAATTGTCCTTGTCGTCGTTCAGCGCCGCAATGACCGCAGCGTCAATTGGTGCAAATTTCGGATTTCTGGCAACGACAATTGTTGCCGCAGGTCCGGCTTTTTCGCGCGACGGAAATTGCGGCCGCATCGGCAGCCCGGCATTTTTCACCGATGTGGCGACATAGGCAGCCAGATCCTCGATGGTAATGTCCTCCTTATCGGCAGCGTCGGTTCCATTGCTCAGGCCTTCGACCAGAAATTTGGTGAATTGTGACTGGCCTGCCGCTTCGGTCGAAAGCTGGGTCGATTCCGACGATGCCAGCACGAAAAAGTTCTGCCGTTCCGGATCAAGCGGCGAATTGGTCAGCGCCCGCTGCACCGCTGCCGATTTTCCACCGGCAACCGCAGCGCCACTATGGCAGCAGTCCAGTACCAGAATTTGCTGGCCAGCCGCGCTGTTTTTGAATTGTCTCTGGATGAATTCGGCCGCAAGTGACCGCGCCGAGGGTGAGGAAACATCGGAATTCACCAGCGCCAGGAACAAACTGCCCGATCTGTCGATCAACCCGTGTCCCGAATAATAGACCAGCACCAAATCATCGGCGCCCTTGTTATCGGTCACCTGACAGATATCGGTTTGCACCGCTTCAAGATCATGGTCCCGCGCAACGAATACTTGAAACCCGCCAATCGCCGCATCTTCCAGAACGCTGCGAAGGTTTTCAACATCGTTTTGCGGTGCAAGCAGCGGGTTCAGGCGACCGTCGGCAAACCGGCTGTTGCCAATCAAAAGCGCGTATTTACCCATCCTGACCTCCCGAAATCTGGTGGCGCCAATCCTTGCACCCTCCCGAACAACAAAAAATCAATCAAAAAAGGGCTTGGCTGCCGGATCTTCCAGTCACCCCACGTTACATTGCGCTGCGGAAAATCGCGCAAAATCCGCCTCTCGCCCGATTTTTTTAGCGTTGAGTTTTTTTGCCAGGCACCGGTGCCAAAAAACGAGACCGCGTGATAAATGACAAGGCAC
>JANOQZ010000032.1:0-21707 GCA_031415055.1 Oceanomicrobium sp.
CGCTGCGCCAAGGCCGGGTCATGTTGGGCGAGCGCAACATTACCAACCTAACCCCCCAGGCCCGCGTCGCTTCCGGCATGGGGTTTGTGCCGCAGAACGCCAATGTGTTCACTTCGCTGACCGTTGAAGAAAACCTCGAAATGGGGGCGTTCATTCGCAAGGATGATTTCAGCGATACGTTACAGCAAGTCTTCCACCTGTTCCCGATCTTGAAAGCCAAACGTCGCCAACCGGCGGGTGAGCTTTCCGGCGGTCAGCGCCAACAAGTCGCCGTCGGGCGGGCGCTGATGACCAAGCCCAGCGTGCTGATGCTGGATGAACCCACGGCAGGCGTTTCGCCCATCGTCATGGACGAACTTTTTGATCGAATCTTGGAAATCGCCAAGACCGGCATCGCCATTCTGATGGTCGAACAAAACGCGCGGCAAGCCCTTAACATCGCTGACAAGGGCTATGTTCTGGTGCAGGGTCGCAACCGATTTACCGACACCGGCGCGGCATTGCTTGCCAACCCCGAAGTGCGCGCAAGTTTTCTGGGAGGATGAGATGAAGCTTCTGTTTGCAGTGTTGCTCTTCGCCAATCCTGCCCTCGCGCTTGACCTGAATTTGGAAAGTTACGCCTGCAAATTGACCCAGCAATGCGCGTTCGGCAAAGGCTGCAGCGATACTTTAACCATCTTGCAGCTTAGCAATACCGCCCCTGATACCTATGCTTTGGAAATTTCCGACAGCGAAGAAGCTTTCACCCAAACCGGCCAACGCGAACAATTGGGCGACTGGAACTCCTATACTTTCGATGATCTGCCCAGTTTTCGCACGATCCTTGTTATCAACAAGGACGGCAACGCCAGCATGACGGCGCTCGGCTCGTTCTTTGATGAACTGGTTTCGTTGCAATTCTATGGCACCTGTGCGGCATCTGCATGACCGACATTCTTAACGCCATAACGCTGTTTTCCAATTTTGTCCTCGTCCCCGGCGCGGCCTATGGGGCGCAATTGGCACTGGGCGCACTAGGCCTGACGATGGTGTTTTCGATCCTGCGCTTTTCCAACATCGCACATGGTGACCTTATGGCCTTTGGCACCGCAATCACTATTCTGGTGACGTGGTGGTTCCAATCTTTGGGCATCTCATTCTTCTTCCTACCCACCGCACTGCTGGCCTTGCCCTTCGGCATCCTTGCCGCCATCGCCGTCACCCTGCTGACCGATCGTTGGGTCTATCGGTTTTACCGCAAGAAACGCGCAGCACCGGTAGTGTTCATGATGGTCTCCATCGGCGTCATGTTCGTCATGAATGGCTTGGTGCGCTTTGTCATTGGCACCGAGGAACAGCGCTTTGACGACGGAGCCCGGTTCATCATCCAGGCCGCCGAATTCAAAACTTACACCGGCTTGGCTGAGGGTTTGGCAGTCCGCTCGACCCAAGGCCTGACCCTAATCGTGGCAATCGTGGTCGTCATCGTTTTGTTCTGGTTCCTGCAAAAAACCCGCACCGGCAAGGCCATGCGGGCCTACTCCGACAACGAAGACTTGGCGCTGTTATCCGGCATCAACCCCGACCGGGTGGTGATGATCGCTTGGATCATCGCCGCCGCCTTGGCCACCATCGCGGGCGTGCTCTACGGTCTAGATAAAAGCTTCAAACCCTTTACCTATTTCCAGCTTTTGCTGCCGATCTTTGCCGCTGCTATTGTCGGTGGTATCGGACAGCCGCTGGGCGCAATCATCGGGGGTTTCGTGGTGGCATTCTCGGAAATCACCATCACATACGCCTATAAGAAATTCGTCAGCTACCTTGTGCCAGAATCTTGGGCGCCGGATGGTTTGCTGCAGCTCCTCTCAACCGACTACAAATTCGCGGTGTCGTTCGTCATTCTGGTCTTGGTCCTGTTGGTGCGACCGACCGGAATTATCAAAGGCAAAGTGCTATGAGAGTGCCGCCGATCCTGCTTTGGGCTATTATGGCGGCGCTATTGGCCTTGGTAGGTTTTGGCCAAAGTTGGGCCGTCGCCTTCGCTATTTTGCAGCTTTGCCTGATCTCTGCCGTTGTGGCTTTGGGCGTCAATATTCAATGGGGCTATGCGGGTTTGGTCAACGTCGGCATCGTCGGCTTTGGTGCGTTGGGTGGCGTCGCGGCCATGCTCACTTCGGTGCCTCCCTATGCCCCGGCCTGGGCCGCAGGTGGCGCAAGGATATTGCTCGCCGGGTTATTCCTAGCGGCAGTCGTCGCGGTAATTGTAGTCGTACGCAAGAAACTTCGCGGCCGTTGGTCCTGGCCCGCCATTCTGGCAATTTCTGTCGGCGGTTTTGTCATTTTGCGCCAAATCTATGACCCCGCCGTCATCGCGATTGAGGCCGCTGACGCCGCCAAATTCGGTTACCTTGGCGGCCTTGGCCTTCCCATTGTATTTGGCTGGGCTTTGGGGGGCCTTTTGGCCGCAGGTGCTGCGTGGATGGTTGGCAAAATCACCCTTGGGCTGCGTTCCGACTATCTCGCCATCGCTACTCTTGGTATTTCCGAGATCATCGTCATCGTCCTCAAGAACGAGGATTGGCTGACCCGGGGTGTCAAAAACGTCACCGCATTGCCGCGACCCATTCCGGCGGAGATTGACCTGCAAGCCAGCCAATGGGTGATCGACTGGTCCGATTGGCTGGGCGTCACGACAATCGAGTTCTCCTCGATCTTTGCCAAGGCGATGTATTGCTGCCTGTTCGCGCTGGTTTTGGCGGCACTGATTTGGCTTTCCGAACGTGCGCTGCGCAGCCCTTGGGGCCGGATGATGCGGGCAATCCGCGATAACCGCGACGCGGCAGAGGCGATGGGCAAAGACGTCAAAGCCCGCCATTTGCAAGTGTTCATCCTTGGTTCGGCCATTTGCGGCATCGGCGGCGCGATGCTGACCACGCTTGACGGCCAATTCACCCCCGGCACCTATGCACCCCTGCGTTATACATTCCTGATCTGGGTCATGGTGATCGTTGGTGGATCGGGCAACAATTGGGGCTCGGTCTTAGGGGCATTTCTGATCTGGTTTGTCTGGATCGAGGCTGAGCCAGCCGGTCTGTGGCTGATGGATCTTTTGACCAGTGGCATGGCGGATGGCGGGGCGGTGAAACAACACCTGCTCGATTCCGCCCCGCATTTGCGGCTGGTATTGATGGGTGTAATCCTGTTGTCAGTCCTGCGCTTTGCGCCGCGCGGATTGATGCCGGAACGTTAATTTTCAAAAGGGAACACCGATGGATTCGCTCAAACTTTTCTCGCTTGCCGGCAAACGCTGCCTGATCACCGGCTCATCGCGTGGCATCGGCTTGGCTTTGGCGAAAGGGGCTTTGGGGGCTGGTTCGGAAGTGGTTTTGAATGGGCGGGATTTGGCGGCTTTGGAAAAAGTTGCGGGTGAAATGGGCGCAAAGGCGCATGTGTTGTCGTTTGATGTGACCGATCATGCGGCAACGAAAGCAGCCATAGACGGGTTTGAGACAAATATCGGACCAATAGATGTGTTGGTCAACAACGCCGGGATGCAGCATCGTGCGCCGCTTGAAGATTTCCCGCTGGAAATGTTTGAGAAGATTTTGACCACCAATATTACCAGTGTATTCAACGTAGGCCAGGCCGTTGCCAAGCACATGATTAAACGGGGGCGGGGTAAAATAATAAATATCTCGTCAGTACAAGCGTTGCTTGCCCGCCCATCGATTGCTCCCTATACAGCAACTAAAGGCGCAGTAGCCAACTTTACAAAAGGCATGGCGACCGATTGGGGGCCAAAGGGCCTGCAGTGCAACGCCATAGCGCCGGGATATTTCAAAACCGTTTTGAATCAAGCCCTTATCGACAATCCAGAGTTCAACGCATGGGTTTGCAAGCGCACCCCGTTAGGCCGCTGGGGCGATACGGACGAGCTGATCGGAGCATTTTTGTTCCTCGCCTCCGACGCTTCGAGCTATGTCAACGGCATCACGTTGTTCGTCGATGGCGGGCTGACGGCCTCTGTATGAACCCAAAAAACCTGTGCACCAAGCGTGCACACACCGAGACTAGGAAATGAGCCTGAA
Source organism: Oceanomicrobium sp. (assembly GCA_031415055.1). Classification (GTDB taxonomy): domain Bacteria; phylum Pseudomonadota; class Alphaproteobacteria; order Rhodobacterales; family Rhodobacteraceae; genus JANMOK01. Next base: position 4,068 of record JANOQZ010000032.1, read on the forward strand.
TCAAACTCACGAAATGCCCCGAATTCGCGCCAATTGCCCCTTTGGGCACCAAATATAGATGCCGCTGGCGACAATGATTGCAGTGCCGATAATAGTATTTCGACCAAGAATCTGCGCAAAAATCGACCGACTCAGCAAAGTTGCATAGATCATCTGCAATATAATTGGCGTTGCCACGGTCGCAGCCTGTTGCGGGCAATTTTAGTGTGCAAAAACGCGGGGTTATGGGATAAGGTCGCAATGCGACCGCATTCAGAAAAGAATGATATGACGTAAACTTCTGTCGAACTTTTCCTCAATTGCCAACAGACTTTTTATCAAGAAGCGACGATGCGAATGGGCCGACTTCCGACCGGGCTGCCGGTCGCGCGGTCAATAGTGACGGGATCGATTTCTGTTCCGTTTTCGGCGTCTAAAAACCGGGTCACGCTGCCGCCGCCGCGATGCTTGCGTCCCCATGCGCCAATCGCAAACAGCACCGGCAAAAAGTCGTGGCCGGCTTCTGTCAGCACATATTCGTCCCTTGGCGGTCGGTCGGAATAGCGGCGTTTTTCCAAAAGCCCGTCCTCTGTCAGCGATGAAAGTCGCGCCGTCAGCATGGTCGGCGCGATGCCCAGACTTTTGCGAAAATCATCAAAACGGGTCAATCCTGCATGGGCGTCGCGCAGGATCAACATGCTCCATGCATCGCCGACCAGCGCAAGACTGCGGGCGATCAGGCAGGGTTGGTTCGAAAGATTTTTCATGTCGCTATCTTTTTAGTAGTGACTTGCTATTAAAAAGATAGTAACTGATTGCGCATCGATGTTCCACAACAAAATGAAAGCGGACGAAAATGGCACAGACAGAACGCGGCGTAGCCCTTGTAACGGGCGCTTCTTCAGGCATCGGCAAGGCGGCCGCGCTGGCGCTGGCACGAGCGGGCTATCGGGTGATCGGCACCAGCCGCAAGGCGGTACCGGGCGAGGTGCGGGACGGCATCCGGATGATCGCCTGCGATGTGACTGATGATGTGTCGGTGACGCAAGCCGTGGCGCTGGCCCACGCCGAACTCGGGTCTATCGACCTTCTGGTCAACAATGCCGGTTACGCCCTGTCAGGAGCGGCGGAGGAAAGCTCGGTCGAGCAGGTGCGAATGCAGTTCGATACCAATTTTCTGGGTGTCGTGCGGGTGACCAATGCAGTTCTGCCGATCATGCGGCAGCAGGGACAGGGGCGTATCCTGAACATCGGTTCGGTTCTGGGGCTGATCCCGAGTCCGTTCGGCGCTTATTACGCCGCCAGCAAGCATGCCATCGAGGGTTATTCGGAATCTTTGGACCATGAAGTGCGTATGTTCGGCATCCGCGTCGCGGTGATCGAGCCCTGGGCTACCAAGACCTCGATCGAGGCCAACTCTCCGCAGGGCGACCGTCCGGTTGCGGCCTATGCCAAGACGCTGGCCAAATACCGGACGGCATTTGACGCGGCCATGGCAGCAGGTGACACGGCAGAGGATGTCGCAGCCACCATCGTGGCGGCGGCACGGGACCGGGTTCCCCGACTGCGCTACCCTTCGGGCAAGGCCGCGCGGCAAACATCGTTTGCCCGCCGTTTCCTGCCGCGCGCCTTGTTCGACCGGACCCTGCGCAAGCAATTCAACATCGCTTGAGATCTCAAGCCCCTCCTCTAAGGACCACCATGACAAACAATTCCATAAATCAAACTTCGGCCACGCGTTTCATTGAAGCGCCCAATCTCTCTATCAATATCGGCGGCACGAACTTTACCTACCGCGATCTCGGCCCGCGTGAGGGTGTGCCCGTAGTTATGCTCAACCATTGGGGCGCGGTGCTGGACAATTTCGATCCGCGTATCGTCGATGGCCTCACTGCCAAGCATCGGATTATCGCAGCCAGCTACCGTGGCATGGGAGCTACAGGCGGAACTGCACCTGTGACGATCAGTGAGATGGCACAAGACGCCATCGCCCTGATCCGCGCTATGGGGTTTGAAAAAGTTGACTTGTTGGGCTTTTCACTTGGCGGAATGGTGGCGCAAGATGTGACGCTGAAGGCACCTGAGTTGGTGCGCAAACTCATCTTGGCGGGCACTGGCCCTGCGGGCGGAACTGGCATCAGGAATGTTGGACGAGTGTCATGGCCGTTGATCATCAAGGGAATGTTGACCCGTCGCGATCCGAAGTTCTATTTGTTCTTCACCTCAACAGCCAACGGACGCGGTGCTGGGAAGGCGTTCTTGGAGCGTTTGAAAGAGCGCAAGCATAACCGCGACAATGAACCTAAGATCGGTGCATTCCTGCGGCAATTGAAGGCAATCCACGCCTGGGGCAAACAAGCGCCACAAGACCTTTCACGGATTAAAATTCCGGTTCTGGTTGCCAATGGTGACAACGACATCATGGTGCCAACTGTCAACACCCATGACATGGCGCGCAGATTCCCCAATGCGCAATTGGTCATCTACGAAGATGCCGGTCATGGAGGGATATTTCAGAACCACAGCGACTTCGTGCCCAAGGCACTTGCCTTCCTCGAAGCCTGAATTCCATTTCAACTTTAATTGGAGAAAGCCCATGAAGGCCTTTGTTATTGATAAGTATAAAAAAAATGGCGTTCTGCGTCTGGCCGAAATGCCAGAGCCTGCCATTGGGGACGATGATGTTCTTGTCGAAATCCATGCGGCAGGCGTGAACGTTCTGGATTCGAAGATCAAAACAGGCGAGTTCAAAGCCATTCTGCCCTATAAACTTCCGTTGGTGTTGGGCAACGATGTTGCAGGCGTCGTGGTCCGCGTTGGGGCCAAAGTCCGGCAATTCAGGGTAGGTGACGAGGTTTATGCCCGACCAGCGCAAGATCGCATCGGGACGTTTGCTGAGTATATTGCCATGAACGAGGCCGATGTCGCGTTGAAACCGAGTAACCTGACGATGCAAGAGGCTGCCTCGATTCCGCTTGTCGCGCTGACATCTTGGCAAGCATTTGTCGAAAAGGCCAATTTGCAAAAAGGGCGGAAAGTTCTGATTCATGCCGGTTCTGGCGGTGTGGGGACAGTGGCGATTCAGCTTGCCAAACACCTTGGTGCTCATGTGGCCACGACCACGAGCACGGGCAACGTCGACCTTGTCAAAAGTCTCGGTGCGGATGTGGTGATTGACTACAAAATGGATGACTTCGAGAAAGTGTTGCAGGACTATGATGTGGTCTTGAACAGCCTTGGCAAGGACACGCTGGCAAAATCTCTTGTCGTGCTGAAACCGGGCGGCAAGCTGATCTCGATTTCCGGTCCGCCCGATGCGGAATTTGCGGTTCAGAACGGCTCGGGCTGGCTTTTGAAACAAGTCATGCGGGTGTTAAGCTTTGGAATTCGTCGACAAGCGAGGCGGCGGGGGATTGATTATTCGTTTCTATTCATGACCGCGAATGGCGGGCAACTTGGAAAGGTCACATCGCTGATCGAGGCGGGCGCAATTCGCCCGGTGATCGACCGGATTTTTCCTTTCGCAGCTACCAATGAGGCGCTTGCCTATGTCGAAACAGGTCGGGCAAAGGGCAAAGTTGTTATTGCTGTTCGGTGAGGGCGGGGGTGAAGTGACCAATGCGCGGGTCCAGCGGCTAGGCAGAACCCCGAATCCGCGCCAATTGGCCCTCGCGCCACCAAATATAGATGCCGCTGGCGACAATGATTGCAGTGCCGATTAACGTATTTCCATCGGGAATCTGGGCAAAAATCGCCCAACTTAGCAAAGTTGCATAGATCATCTGCACATAAACCAGCGGAGCCAGCGCCGAAGCCTGCGCCAACCGATGCGCGTGGTTCATCAGCGAATGCCCCAGCACGCCCACCAGTCCCATCGCCACCAGCAGGGCCCATTCCAGCCACGATGCGGGCCAGACCCAAAGCCACAGGCCAAAAGGCGCGATGACCAGCGCCGGAATGGCGCTGATAAACACTTGGCTGGTGCCGTTGCTATCCAGATGCGCCACTCTTCGCGTCAAAACCGAATACATGGCCGAGGCGACCAATGCGCCGAAGGACAGGAATATCGCCCAATGCAGGTCGGCCCGCCATGGCTCGGTGATGACCAGAACGCCGACAAAGCCGATGGCAATGGCTGTCAGCCGACGCGGCCCCAATTTTTCGCCCAGCATCGGCACGCTGAGCAGACAAACCAGCAGCGGCGAGGCCATGAACATCGAAATCGTCACCGGCAAGGGCAGGTAGAAAACGGCGGTGAAGTTCAGGATTGAACTGACCAATACCGAAAGGCCGCGAGCAATTTGCAAACGTGGCGCGTTGGAACGGAAAAGTGAGCGACCTTCGCGCGGTCCGTTCACCACAAGCGCCCCTACGAAATGCCAGAAATAGCGCATGAACACGACCTGCATCGGGGCAATTCCGGCCAGCGCGAGGAATTTTGCGGTTGTGTCCATCCCGGTGAATAGGAAAAAGACCAGCAGCATGAGCGCCGCCGCCAGCGCCAGATTGGTGTTGACCGCTTCGGGCCTGCTCACGCGATGTCGTCTTCCATGAACCACCTCACCGAATCTTCAAAGCTTGCGTCGGCCTTGAATCCCAGCCGCAAAGCCTTGTCGGTTTGATAGTGCATACGCCAGACGGCGACGATTTTTTCGACGGTTGCGTCGTGGTTCCATGTGATGCGTTTGGCGGGATCGGGGCCAGCCACGCGGGTCATGGCGTCGATCATTTCGGCTATTGTGTCGGTGCGGCCGGATAAAGTGATATTGCGATTCATTCCCCAATCGGCGGCGGGAATTCCGGCGGCGTGGATGATGTTGTGGATCACGGTTCGCGGCGCGGTGTGCCAGATTGGATGGTCGCGGTTGACCGGGCAATTGGCGGTTTCGCCTTGCAAAGGCTCGCGGAAGATCGATGACATGAAGCTGGAAGCGGCGGTATTGGGCTTGCCGGGGCGGATCGAAACCGTCGGCAGCCGTAGGCCGCGCCCGTCGATCAGGCCACGGCGGGAAAAGTCGTTGAGCATCAATTCGCCCATCGCCTTTTGGCTGCCATAAGACGTTTGCGGGTTCAGTTCGACATTGTCGGTGATGATCTCGGGTGCCTCGCCACCGTGCACGGCGCAAGACGAGGAATAGACGATGATCGGCGGTTTGCCGCTGCGCTGGCCCGAGGCGCGGGCGGCTTCCAGCAGGTTGATCATGCCATAAAGGTTGATACTTAAACCAAGGTCAAGATCGGCCTCGGACCCGCCGGATGCAAGGGCGGCGAGGTGGAAGGTAACGTCAGGATTTGGGGCGAAAAGTTGGTTGACTGTTTCGGAGTTCGACAAGTCAGCGGCAATTCGTTCAACTTTGAACGGCGCATTGATTTCGTCGGGTTGAGTAAGGTCCGCCAGAACTAGCGAGCTAATCCCTTGCCCGTTCAGATTGTTGGCTCGCGCCAATGCATGGCCCAGTTTTTGCCCGAGAAAGCCGCCGCCGCCGGTGATGAGCACCTTCACGACGTCATGCCCCCGTCGATCACCATCGCTTGGCCAGTGAGATATGCGGATTCGTCGGATGCGAGATACACCACCATAGCAGCAATCTCTTCGGCGGTGCCCAACCGACCCATCGGTTGGCGGGCGATGAAGGCTTTCATCGCGCCTTCGTAATCACCGGTTGCTTTTAGCCGTTCGTGCAGCGAGGGCGAATCCACCGTGCCGGGGCAGATGCAATTGCAGCGGATGCCCTTGGTGACGAAATCTTTCGCCACCGATTTGGTCAGGCCGATCACTGCGGCCTTGCTGGCGGCATAGACGAACCGATTGGGCACCCCCATCAGCGACGAGGCGACCGAGGCGATGTTGATAATATTGCCGTGCCCGCGTTCCAGCATGCCGGGCAAAGCCGCCTTGATGGTGCGGAACATGGCGCGGGCGTTGATGGCGAAGGCGAGGTCCCAGTCGGCTTCGGTGGCCTCCAATATACTGCCCGCATGCACGAAACCGGCGCAGTTGAACAGGATGTCGGGATGCGCGGCGGCTACCATTTCTGATACGGCATCGGCGTCAGTCACATCCAGCGCCCGCGTCTCGCAATCCAACCCGTCAAGCAATCCTGCCCGCAGATCGGTGGCGATGACCGTGGCCCCTTCGCGGATGAAAGCCTCGGCGGTCGCGCGACCAATGCCTTGAGCGGCCGCCGTAATGAACGCGCGTTTACCTTTCAACCTCATCCCTCATCTCCCGCCTGTTCGGCAAAATAATCCACCATCTCCGGCACCAGCGCCTTGCCCCATCCATCGTCCCTTGCTGCCGCCAAGGCGGCCAAAGTGGCACCCGATAGCGCCGAATTCGCCCCCAGACTTTGCGCCATGCGGGCGTAATAGGCGATGTCCTTGGCGGCATTGCCGATGGTGAATTCGATACTCTTCTGCCCGTCAATCGCATGGGTTTTGATAAAATCCATCATGCCCGATTTGTTCGGACCAGCGGCCAGAACGTCATAGAGTTTCTGCCGCGAAAGCCCGGCTTTGTCGGCCATAACAAAGGCTTCCGCCATCGCGCAGGCCGTGGTCATGGCGTAGAAATTGTTGATAAGTTTCAAGGTTTGACCAGCGCCAACCGGCCCGACATGGAACACATTTTCGGCGATATCGGCGAACAAAGGCTGGGCGCGGGCGAAATCGGCGTCACTGCCGCCGACCATCAGGTTCAACTTGCCCTCGCGGGCATGGGCGGGCGTTCTGCCCATCGCGGCGTCCAGAAAAGCCGCACCCCGATCCTGCAAATCACCGGCGATTTGCAGCGAGGAAACCGGCAGCGAGGTGCCAAGGTCGATGACCAATGCGCCGGGTTTGATGCCCTGCATCACGCCGTTCGCCTCGTACATGCGCTGTTCAACTTGGTCGGATGTGCCAACGCAAATCATCACCACGTCGCTGCTTTTGGTCAGTTCGGCGGCGTTGGCGGCCTCTCGCGCCCCCAAAGTAACCATCGCATCGACGTTGGAGCGGCTCAGGCTGCCCAAAACCTGCACGGCATGACCCTTGGCCAGCAACCGTTCGACAATCGCCGAGCCCATCAGGCCGACGCCGATAAAGCCAATCCTGCTCACATCGTCGCCCCTATTTGCCAGGGGACAAATTCATAGTCACCCAGCCCTTCTTGTTCGGATTTCGATTTCTCGCCCGAGGCGACGCGCAGGATCATCTGGTAAATCTCGCGGCCTTTTTCCTCGATGGTCACCCCATCCAGAATCGTGCCGGCGTTGATGTCCATGTCGCCGATTTGCCGGTGGTACATTTCCGAATTGGTGGCGACCTTGATGGTGGGTGAGGGTTTGGAGCCGAAGGCCGAGCCGCGGCCTGTGGTAAATACGATCAGGTTGCAGCCCGAGGCGATTTGACCGGTGGCCGAAACCGGGTCGTAGCCGGGCGAATCCATGAAGGTGAAGCCCTTGGCGGTGACGGGTTCGGCGTATTTGTAGACCCCCATCAGCGGGGTGGTGCCGCCTTTGGCGGCGGCGCCGAGCGATTTTTCCAGAATGGTGGTCAGGCCGCCCTTCTTGTTGCCGGGCGAGGGGTTGTTGTCCATCGAACCGCGATTGCGGGCGGTGTATTCTTCCCACCATTTGATCAAGCCGATCAGTTTTGCGCCGATGGCGGGGGTGTTTGCCCGTCTGGTTAATAGATGTTCCGCACCGTAAATCTCTGGCGTTTCCGCCAAAACCCCGCCACCGCCCTGCGCGGTCAGCAGGTCCACCGCATAGCCCAAAGCCGGGTTGGCGGTGATACCCGACCACGCATCCGACCCACCGCATTGCAAGCCGACTAGCAAGCTGGATGCCGGGCACGGCTGGCGTTTGGTTTCGTTGACCAACGGCAGCATGGCGGTGATTTTGGCGATACCGGCATCAATCGTGCGGCGCAGACCGGCGACTTCCTGAATGTTCATCACTTGGAATAATGGCCCGGTTTTCAACCCGTAGGCCTCGACGATCCAGTCGATCTGGTTGACCTCGCAGCCCAGCCCCACCATCAGCACCGCCGCCACGTTGGGGTTTTTGGCATAACCCCACATGACACGATTGAGCGCCTCGAATCCCTCGCCCGAATCCGCCATGCCGCAGCCGGTGCCGTGCACAAAGGCGGCGACGCCGTCGATGTTGGGATAGGGTGCTAGAATATCGGCGGTAAAATGTTTGGCGATCTTGTGCGCCGCCGTGGCTGAGCAGTTCACCGAGGTGATGACGGCGATATAGTTTCGGGTGCCGACTTGGCCGTTGGCACGGGCGTAGCCCATGAACGTGTCCTTGACCGTCGCCGCAGCCACCGGCCGCAAATCGGTGCCAAACTCGTAGGTTTGATCGACATTGCGGAATTCGAGATTGTGCACATGCACATGTGCGCCAGCCGCAATATCTTCGTGCGCATAACCAATCACCTGCGCGTATTTCAGCACCGGCTGGCCCTTGGCGATGTCGCGCAATGCGACTTTGTGCCCACGCGGGATCAGCGCAATTGCTGAAACGCCTTCAACCATCGCGCCGACTTCCAAAGGTCGAATGGCGGTGGCCACATTATCGGCAGGGTTCAGGCGGACAGTCAGTTTTTCGGACATGATTGGTCCCTCTCGTTATGGCCAATCTTGCAGATCAACGGGCGAAACGAAAGGGGCCGCGCTGCTTAGTTTTTGTCGACCGAAGGAACAATCGCAAGATTTGTTTTCGCAACTTGACTGTTCGAAGGTGCCAGCAAATCCTCCAGAAAAAACGCCGTCAACTGCGCCCGGCTGGACAGCCCCGATTTGCGATAGACGCTGGTTGCATGTTGGCGGATGGTTGCTTCCGAGCATGTGCGCAGCACGCCGATTTCTTTGTGGGACAGGCCTTTTAACAGCAGTTCGGCCACATCTTCTTCGGTTGGAGTGAGTTGCCAATCGTGGAATTGGGCGCGAATGGCTCGTGACAGGCCGTCTACATGCACCCGCGCTGCCGAGCGCCAGCGGTTGCCCTCACGGCGAGCTTCGCTGAGATCGGCAATCAAATCTCGCCGTTCGCGCTTGAGCTCGTTGGTATGCAGCGAGGCGAAGGTGGTCAGGATCACGGCGCTGGCCAGCAACGCCACCTCTAGCATGTCAAAGGCGAAGTTGAACCAGTTGAACGGCTCGCCGGTCTTCAGGTTTTCGACAATGACGAAAGCGAAGTAGAGCGCGACGGCGGTGACCAGAAATATTTGCAAGCGCTTCATCGGCTCAATCCTTGGGTTGCGCGCAGGATACAGGAACCGGGACGATTCTGCATCCTGCGCATGCGACGGTTACTCGGTGGCGAAAAACGAGGCGCCGCCGATAGTTTGGTTGCCGCTTTCCTCGATGGCCAGAACTTCGATTTCATAGACCGAGGCCGGGTCAAGCAGGGCGGCGGGCATGGTGACCGAAGTCAGATGCGGGCCGACGTGCACGTCGAGCGCCGGGCGCGAAAACGAATGCGGCGCGTCGTAATTGTGTTTCTCGACGGTCAATTGGTAACCGATGATATTGATCGGTTGGCCGCCAAGCGAGGTGGTGACCGGGTTCCACGCGACCGTCAGATCGGCGACAGGAACGACCGGCAAGTTGCCTTCGTCGGGTTCAGGCACGGTCGCGGGTTGCAGGATTTCCGGCATCGACGGCACCACATGGGTGACATGCGCCGCCCCGACCAGACCGGTGCCGTCCAAAGCGATGGCTTTGACCGGATACTCGCCTTCGGGAAAGGCTTTGATCAAATCTTCATAGCCCCATTCTGCCGATTCCGGTTCGACCGATTCCCAGAACACGCCGCTGAGGCCGAGGTCGTGGAACTGGGCTTCCGGCTTGATATGAACGATCAGATTGCCCGATGGGTCAAAGAGGCAAATCTCGCGCCAGCCGTGGTCGTCAAGATAGCCGTGCACGCCCATGTCGCCGTCACCGGCGTTGTTTTCGATGATCAGCTTGGCGGTGGCAATCGGGTTGGTGTTTGCTGGCATTTCGCAGGCAGCTTGCGCCGTTCCGGCGGCGGCCAGCAGCGGGATGAGGGTCAGGATATTGGTGCGCATAATCGATTTCCTCTCATAGGGTTGCATGAGAGCCATCACCGCCTTTTCCCGCCGCGACACCATCCGACGGATGTGTCGGCGTCACATTCGTGAAGTCACGCCACCCGCGTCAGCAGCGGCTGGCCCGCCAGATAGGCCGAGATATTGTCGATCATCAGCATCCCCATGGCCCGGCGGGTTTCCTCGGTGGCGGAGGCGACATGGGGTTGCAGGAAGACGTTGTTCAGTTTCAGAAATCGCGGGTTGGGGTTTGGTTCGTTGAGGAACACGTCAAGCGCGGCGAAACCCAGTTTTCCGGATTCCAGACAATCCAGCATCGCGCTTTCATCGACGGTGGACCCGCGCGAGATGTTGACCAATGTGCCCTTTGGCCCCAATGCCTCGATAACGTCACGCGTCACCAAGCCCGCCGTATCGGGTCCACCGGCGACGGCGACGATCAGGAAATCAACGCGCGATGCCAGTTCCACCAAGTCGTCCACATATGTCCACCCCGTCGGGGCCGCTTTCGGACCGCGCGACCAATAGGAAATCGCCATGTCAAAACCGGTCAATCTGCGGCCAATTTCCGTTCCGATCCGGCCCAGACCGACAATGCCAGCGCGTTTGCCAAATACGCGGCGTTGCAGCGGAAAGGGTCCCTTCGCCCGCCATTGTCCCGACTTCAGCCAGGCCTCACCACCACTCAAATCGCGCGTCACCGACAGCATCAATCCCACGGCCAAATCGGCGACTTCGCCGGTCAACACATCGGGCGTGTTTGTCACGGCAATACCCCGGGCAACCGCTGCCGCGACATCGATGGAATCATACCCAACCCCGTAATTGGCGATCAGTTTCAATCCCGGAAGCTGGTCCATGATCTCTGCCCCAAGACCCGGCCCGCTGAAGCCTTTGAACGCCATGCAAAAGGTTGATTTCATCGCATCGGTGAACTTGGTCGTCACCGAGGATTGACCCGCGAATTGGATTGAAAACCGGGCATCCAGTTCGGCGCGGTCCCAATCGGGCATGTCGCCCAACACTATCACTGCCGGCTTGCCCATCTCACGCTTTCCCCAACTCGATTTTCGGCATTGCCGTCGCCGGAATAATTGCCCCCGGATGACGGATAACAACCGCCGCCAATTTGCAACTCATTTTTGCGGCTTTCGCCGGGTCAATTCCGTGCAAACGCGCCGCCAAATAGGCGGCGTTAAACGAATCTCCGGCTCCCGTTGTGTCGAGCGGTTGGGTGACTTCGGCAAAATTCACCTTTTTTGACACGCCGTTCAAACGCAGCATCACCGGCCCTGCACCGTCGCGCAAGACCACTTCACCCACGAGATCGCCCAACAAACGTAACTGGGCGGCGTGTTCGGCAACGCCAAACAGCGCGGCAATGTCTTCGGTTGACGCCAATAGCACGCTCGCTGTCCGCAAAGCCTTACCCATCCAATCTTTCGCCTCAGCCTTGCTGGCCCACAGACGGGCGCGGTAGTTGGTATCAAACGCCACCATGCGGCCCTCGGCTTTTGCCGTTTCGGCCAGATCGATCAGTTGCGAGCGGCCAGCATCGCTGAGAATCGCCAGCGTTATCCCCGAAAAAACCAAGAGATCCGCCGCCAATATCGCCTGCCGCTTTTCCTCCGACAGCGGTTTTGCCAGCAAATCCCGCGCCGGAGATTTGTCACGCCAATACGTGAAACTTCGCTCACCCTTGGCGCCGGTGGCAATCGCGTAAAGCCCGGTGGTGCGGTCGGCAACGACTTCGGTCAGGTCAAGCGAAATGCCCTCTTCGGCCCAAGATTGCAGCATATGGGTGCCATATGGGTCACCGCCGACACGCGTCATATAGGAAATTCGCGCCCGTCCACCCAACAATCGCGCCAGATAGACGCTGGTGTTCAGCGTGTCACCGCCAAAACCCAAGCGCCAGCCTTTTGCCGCGTCGCCCGACAATTCGACCATACATTCGCCGATGACGATGATGCGTTTGGGAGTCATGGTTTCATGGTGAGGATCGGCATTGAATGTCCGGCCTTGCTGCGACGCGCGAAATTTGCCTATGTCGATTGCTTGTTGCAAGTGTCAAACGTCCAAGCAGGAATGATGGAATGCCTGAATCCGGCAATGCGCTGAAAGGCGTGGCTTTGGTCGCGTTGGCCGCGCTTTTCTTTGCTCTGTCAGATGTTCTGACCAAAAGCTTGGCCACCGTTTATGGTGTCGCGCTGGTCGTTGCCGTTCGCTATTTCGTTAACGTGGCGCTGCTGGGCGTGTTTTTGGGACCGTCGCAGGGCAAGGTCTTGTGGCAGACGAACCGGACGGTGTTGGTCGTTGTCCGCGGGCTTTGTCTGGCCGCGGCTTCGCTAACCATGGGTCTGGCTCTGCGCCTGATGCCGGTCGCCGAGACGGTGGCGATCATTTATCTGGCGCCAATTGCCGTTATGGTTCTGGCTTGGCTGTTGCTGGGCGAAAAAGTCAGTCTGGCTGGCTGGCTGGGGGCCATCGTTGGCTTTGCCGGCGTGCTGCTGATCGTGCGTCCGGGTACCGGATTGGACACTTTGGGCGTGGTTCTTTGCCTGATCAATGCCGGGTTTGCGACTGCCTATCACCTGCTGACCCGCGTGCTGGCAAAGACCGAGTCGACGTTGGCAATGTTGTTCAACACGGCAATCGTCGGAACGATGGTGTTTTGTGCAATGTTGCCATTTGAAGGCGACCTGCCAATGCCGGGAATGGTCGATTTGGCACTGATGGTCCTGCTTGGGACATTGGCAACCGCCGGACATTTTCTGTTCACGGCCGCATACCGCGAGGCACCCGCGTCGCTGTTGGCACCGGTGAACTATCTGCATCTGGTCTGGGCCGGAATTCTGGGATGGCTGGTGTTTGACCATGTTCCCGACGGCCTGACGATATTTGGCATAGCGATGGTGCTTGCCGCCGGGGTGGCGGTTGCAATCCGGTCGCAATCGGGGCGTGTTGCCCAAAACCTTGAGGGAGACGCATGATGCAAACACGCAAATTGGGCCAAAGCGGCCTTGAAGTTTCGGCGCTTGGCCTTGGCTGCATGGGGATGAGCCAATCTTACGGCGTGATCCCCGACCCGAAAGACATGATCCCCGTCCTGCGAGGTGCGGTGGAAAAAGGTGTCGCCTTTTTTGACACCGCCGAGGTCTATGGCCCCTATACCAATGAATATCTGGTCGGTGAAGCGCTGGAGCCGTTCAAAGGCCAAGTCGTGATTGCCACCAAGTTCGGCTTCAACCTGCCCCCGGAAAACGCAGGCCCCGGCTATGTTCCCGGCAAGCTGAACGTCGACAGCCGCCCGGAAACCATTCGCCACGCGGTTGAAGGGTCGTTGCGGCGGCTGCGGGTGGAATGTATCGACCTGTTGTACCAGCACCGTGTTGATCCGAATGTGCCGATTGAAGATGTGGCGGGCACGGTGGGCGAGATGATCAAAGCGGGAAAGGTCAAGTTTTGGGGCCTGTCCGAGGCGGGCGTAAGCACCATTCGCCGCGCTCATGCGGTGACGCCATTGACCGCATTGCAAAGCGAATATTCGCTGTGGACGCGCTTTGTCGAGGCCGAGATTTTGCCGACGCTTGCCGAACTTGGCATCGGCTTTGTGCCCTTCAGCCCGCTTGGCAAGGGCTTTTTGACTGGCAGCATCGATGCCAACACCAAGCTGGGCGAGAAGGATTTCCGCTCGCTCATCCCGCGTTTTAGTGTTGAAGCCCGTGCCGCCAATCAGGCTCTGGTCGATCTGATCCGCGATTTCGGACAGGCCAAAGGTGCAACCCCGGCGCAGGTGGCATTGGCTTGGGTGCTGGCGCAAAAGCCATGGATCGTGCCAATTCCCGGCACCACGAAATTGGCGCGGATTGAAGAAAATCTGGGCGGCGAAAGCCTGACCCTTAGCCCCGATGATGTTGCACGCCTTACCGCCGCCGCTGCGGCCATTCCGATCGAAGGCGCTCGCTATCCGGAGCATATCGAACGCACAACCGGGTTGTGATTGTGGTGCAGTGGGGCGAAATTGCCCCACAACGCGTTACCTGCCCTAGATTCACCTAAATTCAAACCATATCCCGCCCTCATTGGTTAATAGAAAGTTACCGTGACGAGTGGACTGGTTTGTGTGTCTCAAGCCGAATATCCGGGAATACCCATGATTCCGCAGCGGGGGCAGCGGAAATTAAAGCAATCCCCGGCCACTTGAAATCGCACCAGTTTGATTGAAACGGATGCCCCCCGCTGGTTCCTTAACCTTGTCGGAAGCGTCGATTGTGTAACTGGAACGGCCCCAAAAGGGCCCGCTTAAACAAGGTGGAAGAAATGAAAAAAGTCATCATCATCGGGGGCGATGGTTTTTGCGGCTGGCCAACGGCGCTGCATTTGTCGGCAAAAGGCAACGATGTTACCATTCTCGACAACATGTCACGTCGGGCAATCGACGTCGAACTTAGTGCCAATTCGCTGACGCCGATTGCCAGCATGCAAGATCGACTGGCAGCGTGGAAGCGCGTCACCGGCAAAGAGATCGGCTTTGAAAACGTCGATGTCGCCCGCGATTATGACCGGCTGGAAGCCATTCTCGACGCCATCCAGCCCGATGCCGTGGTGCATTTCGGCGAACAACGCGCCGCGCCTTATTCGATGAAATCCAAGGTGCACAAGCGTTATACCGTCGATAACAACATATCGGGCACGCACAACTTGCTGACCGCAGTTGCCGCTCTTGGCCTTGAAACCCACGTTGTCCATTTGGGCACGATGGGCGTTTATGGCTATGACGGCGACGGGCTGGAAATTCCCGAAGGCTACCTGAACGTCAAGGTCACCAATGACGAAGGCCGGATGTTTGACCGTGCGATCCTGTATCCAACCAACCCCGGCAGCGTCTATCACATGACCAAATCGATGGATCAGTTGTTGTTCCAGTTCTACGCCAAGAACGACATGATCCGCGTCACCGACCTGCATCAGGGCATCGTCTGGGGCACACAGACCGCCGAAACCCGTATGGACGAGGCGCTGATCAACCGGTTTGACTATGACGGCGATTACGGCACGGTGCTGAACCGTTTCCTCATGCAAGCCGCCGTCGGTCATCCGCTTACCGTTCACGGCACTGGTGGCCAAACCCGCGCGTTCATTCATGTGCAGGACACGGTGAAATGCATCGCCTTGGCGATTGCCAACCCGCCGGCCAAAGACGGCAAAGTCAAGATCATGAACCAGATGACCGAGACGCATCGGGTGCGCGACTTGGCCCATATCGTCGCCAAAGTCACCGGAGCGTCGGTGCATTTCGTCGATAACCCGCGCAAAGAGGCCGCCGAAAACGACCTGCGCGTATCCAACAAAACCTTCATCGGTTTGGGTTTGAACCCAATGACGCTGGCCAATGGATTGCTGGCTGAAACGATGGAAGTTTCGAAAAAATACGCCCACCGCTGCAATATGGATTGCATTCCCTGCGTCTCGATCTGGACCGAAAACCAGAAACCGGGCGTGGTGATTACCCAAATGGCGGCGGAATAAATCAACGATCCGGGCGCGGCACCCTGCCACGCCCGGATGACAAGGAGGGGTTAACAGGGTGCGTCTGATTGGTGTCGGCCTTTTGTGTTTGATGTTGGTAGGGCTGGCACTTGTGCTGGCCGGCCGACGGCATGAAATCGCCACCATGATCGACGCCGCCCCCAATGAGGACGGGCGCATTGAGCGGATTTTCCTGTCGTCTTCGGCCTCGGAAATCGAACAACCCCTGATCGACTTTGGCGACACCGTGCCGTTTTTTCGCACCGAAAGCGACGAGTGGCTGGCGCTGACCGGCTTCCCGGCCTTTGCCAAAGCCACCTTCAAACTGCCGCGCGATATGGTGCCCGAACTAGGGCAAGCCGTGCTCAATCTGACATCCGACATTCTCGAAAGCGGTTCGGGCGCGTTGCGCATTTCGATCAACGGCAAGAAACGCGGCGAGTTGATCTTGCAAGATGGGCGGCAGAAATATCGCCTGCTGATCCCGCTGACGCCGGTCGAACTGGCCTCCGGCGAGATTGTCATGTCGTTCAACACCACCGGCATGACCCCCTCACCTATTTGCGGCGAGCGGCACCCGACCGGTTCATTGGTTGAAATCGAACCCGACAGCCGCATTGAACTGAAAATCGACCGCTCTGAATTGAGCGTACGCGACGCTTTGTTGGCTTCTGGTTCGCCCGGTCGGGTGATCTGGCCGAAAGTCGAACTAGGGTATGAACGTGCCACCCGTTTGGGGCTGGCCTTGGCAATGGCGCGTGAAGGCACCGAGATTTTGTTCGTCGACGAGAATTATCGCAAAGATACCGATGTCGATCTGGACCTTGCCGCGTATACGCCGATGGAAACCTCCAACGCGCTGTTGCCCTCGAAATACCTGATCAGTTTTACCAGCGAAGAGACAGAAACCCAAAGTGACGAGGCTTGGCCGCTGCCGGTGGCCAGCGAAGGCACCAACGCCAAGATGCGCGAATTCCAGAACGAAGCGATCTGGCGCATTCCATTTTCGCTGAACGACACGCCCGAAGGCAAAGCGCCGACTTCGGTGAAATTCACCATCATCGCCTCGGCTTTGGAGCTGGGCGATCATTGGCTGTTGTCGGTGGCGCAGAACGAGCGCCTGATCTATTCCGAGCGCATCCCCGCCAATGGGCAGGAAATGACCCGCGAAGTGCAGCTTCCGGTCAACGGCCAGACCTTGACTAACGAAGTCAAAATCACCCTGAATTCGTCCGCCCCAAGGCCCGATCCCTGCCTCGGCGGCCCCGAAGCGGTGGCGCAGTTGAAGGAAAACTCGGTCCTGATCGGTGGTCGCCGTCTGGAGGAATCGATGCGCGATGTCATCACCGGGGATTTATCCGCCGACAATGTCATCTTCCTGCGCTCACCCGAAGTCATCGGGGCACCGCAAGCCAATCTGGCGCTAGAACTTTTGGCCGGGGTCATCCCAGCCAATGTGCGTTTGCAGACCGAAGACACCGATCCCGGCCAGCACGCCACCGCCACCGTGGTTTCGGGCAAATGGTTCGAGGCCAATTATTCGGCCTTTTACAACGTGCGTGACCAGCGCCGCGTCTGGGTCGCTTGGCTGCCCAATGACGACGACACCGAAGTGCGCATGGGCCGGATCGAGCAACTGGACCGGGTCGCCGCGCGGCATCTGTCAGAGATTGGCGCGCCCAACCTGATGGTCATCATGCATGTGCCTGCCGAGCCGAGTTACACGGCCTCGCAATGAATGCAGTGGTCGAGGGGGCGCGGTCGCAGAACGAATTCTGGTCGGTCGATTCCGCGCCGAAGAAATTCGCTGGCAAAGTGCCGCAATGGCGGGCGCTGGCGCTGATCGCCACCTTTTGCCTCATCACTTTCGCCCTGCTCTGGGGCATCAATCAGGTGCCGTTTCTGGATCAGACTTTCGTCAACGACGACCTGATTTTCTCGCCCTATTCCGGCACCCATTCGATACCGGTTCGCGCCTTTATAACCGCATTCTACCTGTCATTTGCGATCTATTGTTCGGGCACATGGCGCGGCAAACTGGGCATCGGCTCGGATATGCTGTTC
>JANOQZ010000033.1:0-50901 GCA_031415055.1 Oceanomicrobium sp.
TATGGCGGGCAGACGAATCCTGGGGCAGCATTGTTCGGCAAATTGAACGTGGCGCGGGTGCACGACTATTCGTCTTGCGTAACGTTTGCGGATGCGGCGTTTGATACGACGTCGATCTCGGCGGCGACACCTTTCAGTCAATTCCCTCACTTCAGCATCACCAGTGATTCCGACTGGACCTGGGGCTGGTGTCCGGACGAGGTCAGCGCTGCCATTCCGATGTCAAACGACGCCGATGCGTTGAAAGACCGGATCACCGATATGCGTATGCATGGCAAGACCGGCATCAACAACGCGTTGAAATGGGGCGCGGCCATGCTCGACCCGGCGATCCAGCCGATCATGAGCTTGCTGGCGGCAGACGGCGAGATCGACGCCGGCTTCGCTAACCGGCCGGTCGCTTTTAACGATGGTGGAACCAAGAAGTTTATCGTGCTGATGACTGACGGCAGGTCAACGAACCAGATAACGGTAGCAAACGGGTATTACGACACGGAAGCCGAAATTGCCGATCTGGCC
The DNA here is from genome assembly GCA_031415055.1 of Oceanomicrobium sp. Lineage (GTDB taxonomy): Bacteria > Pseudomonadota > Alphaproteobacteria > Rhodobacterales > Rhodobacteraceae > JANMOK01. Next base: position 520 of record JANOQZ010000033.1, read on the forward strand.
ACGGATGTTCTGAACTACAGTAACGGATATTACGAGGTGACCGATGCGGTGCAGTCAGCTTCGCAGCTGTTGCGCCTTTGCGCTGCGACCAAGGCGCAGGGCATTACGATCTACACCATCGGCTTCGCGCTGGACATGACTCAAGCTTGGGGCGTCAAAGCCGCCGCCGACCTTGAAACCTGTGCCACCTCTAGCGGACATTTCTATGAAGTCGAAGAAACCGAAATCGCCACGGCTTTCAATTCAATCGCCCGTTCTATTCAAACAGTGAAGTTGGTTCAGTAATGAGTATGTTTCGTAAATTTATCAACCGCTTGGCAGGTTTTGGCAGTGACACCAAAGGTGCAGCCACAGTGGAATTTGTCATCCTCGCACCAATCTTGTTCACGACCGTGTTCTCCGTGTTCGAAAGCGGCTGGTTGATGACCAAGTACATGATGCTCGATCGCGGCCTTGATCTGGCGGTGCGCGAAGTGCGGTTGGGGCTTGATCCGACAGCCTCAGAGACCTCGATCAAGGCCAAAGTATGCGAATATGCGTTGATCCTGCGCGATTGCGAAACCAGCCTGATGATCGAGATGACGCCGATTGCAACGGTGGCCGACATTCCGACGACGGCGACGACCTGCGCCGACCGCACAGGCGGCACGACACCGCTTGCTTCGTTTGCCACCGGAGCACGCTCACAGATTATGTATGTGCGGGCTTGCGCCGTTGTGGACCCGATTTTCCCCGGCATGGGCATCGGTTTGCAACTGCCCAAAGATGCGTCGGGTGGATTTGCCTTGCTGGCAACATCTGTCTTTGTGAACGAACCGGAGTAACCCAGTTGCCTTTGTCCCCACTTAGTTTCCTGCGAAGATTTCGCCATGACGAACGCGGAACCATGACGGTTGAATTCGTCGTCGTGTTTCCGCTTTTGATGTTGTGGTTCATCGGCAGTTTTGTATTTTTCCAGACTTACCGGAATTATTCGCAAGCCGAGAAGGCTTCGTTCGCTATTGCCGACATCATGTCGCGCCAATCGGAAGTGGATTCTGCGTTTATTGACGACTTGAAACCGTTGTTCCAAGGGATGCAGCCAAAGGCTTCGACCGGCGAGTGGGTACGTGTCAGCAGCATTTCGTTTGACGATGACGATGGGTATGAAATTTTGTGGTCTCGTTCGGTCGGCGGCGGTTCGGACTTGAGCGACACCGATTCGATGACCGATTTTCTGCCCGCAATGATGGATGGTGATACGATTATTCTGACCGAAACTTACGTGCCCTATCGCCCGATGGTCGATTGGGTGGGTATCCCGGAACTGACCTGGGCTAACCGCGTCGTGACGCGGCCACGCTATGTGTCGGCAGTGGCCAAGACCGACTGAGCGAACCGATTGCGCGTTCGGGCGCGATGGCATATCTGACGAACCGAGTGACCCCGTAGCTCAACGGGATAGAGCAGCCGCCTTCTAAGCGGCAGGCTGAGGGTTCGAGTCCTTCCGGGGTCGCCATTTTCGATTCTCACCCATGTTGAACTTGCCGTCAGATTGAGGCAGCGGCGCATCATTCAAACTGTATGGCGATGTCTTCGAGAGGGATGCCATTGGCATTGGCTGTCCAACGTTCGCCAGGTTTCACCTGCGCTGCAAGAGTCAGAGTGCCTGTGGATATGATTTCGCCGGCACCTAGGGGTGGATTGGTGGTATCGGATGCCAGCAGTTCGACCAAATGGCGCAGCGCCTGCAATGGACTGCCGAGCACCAATGAGCCACCGCCACCATGCGCAAGTTTGCCATCGCAGCAGAGGTCAACGGTGAAGCTAGCAAGGTCGCGCAGCCAGTGCTCCATTTGTGAAGATAGCGCATGGCGTTGACCGACGCACAACGCGCCATGTAGCCCATTAGCGACGACGGTGTCGGCAGCACCAAACCGCCATCCCGGATAAATTGACTGCACGACCTCAAAACCCAGCGAGACCCACTCGATGCAATCGAGTAGAGCCAGATCCACCATGCCGGGTTTTGGCGGGGACCTCATGCCGAACATGATCTCCGGCTCGATCCGAGGTTCTGAAAAGGGCACCAACGATGTCGCAGGTGTAGTCGCGAGATCGCAGGTCGTTTTGCTGGTTGTATAGCCCCATATCGGACTAGTAACGCCAAACCGGCGCCACATATCGCGGTTTGTGAAGCCAATCTTCCGTCCAGTGATGACCTGACCGCCCGCTTCGAAAGCAGAACGCAATAGTGGAGTGACTTGATAAGCCTCTGCCATCGACAAGCCGTGGGCACCCGATGAGAAAGGGGTGATTTGAGATACCTCCGACCAAGCCGCAAGTACTTCTTGCGCAACAGCTTTGATGTCTGGGTGCTCGGATGTTCGCATAATGGGAGTTTCATTGCCGACGATTGCGCCGTTTGAAATATAACACACTTTGCGGCTGGGCAAAGAACACTCTGATGATTTCGTGAGCTTGGCCAGCTTCAAGTCCCGCCGTGTCGCAAGTTCAAACCAGTTCCAATTTCACGCCACCCGTGCTAGATATTGAATCATCATTCAACATCATCTGGGGTGCACGCGATGAACAAGCCATTGGTTGAGAGGGATATTTCTGTTCCAAAAGACTGGGATCGTCGCGGGTTGCCGGGCTGGTGTTATCATTCGCCCGAGTTTCTGAAATTGGAAAAGACGCACATGTTCATGACGCATTGGCAAATTGTCTGCCATGTCTCGGACGTGCCGAATGCCGGAGATTATCATACGTTGGATGTGATCGGCGAGCGGGCGGTTGTAGTGCGTGGCGACGACGGAGATTTGCGGGCGTTTCGCAATATGTGTCGCCATCGCGGCAGTCGGGTGGTGCCCGATGAGGCTGGAACGTGCAAAGGGGCGTTGGTGTGCCCGTTTCATGGTTGGGTGTACAATCTGGATGGCACATTGCGTGGGCCGGCGCGGCCAAAAGCATTCCCCGAATTTGATCGCAAGACAATGGGGTTAAAGCCGCTGGAGCTGGAGGTTTGGCAGGGGTTTGTGCTGGTGCGGTTCAAACCCGGCCCGCAGCCGTCGGTCGCAGAATTGATGCGTCCGTTTGAGGAAGAGGCCGCGGTTTATGGTTCGGCGGCGATGGTGCCGACGCTGGGCATGGAGGCAGATGTTTCGCCGGTGAACTGGAAGTCGGTGCGCGATGTCGACAACGAAGGCTATCATGTGGCGATGGCGCATCCGGCTTTGCAGGATTTATACGGTGCCGACTATTACGACGAGCCGTTGGTTGCGGGGGTCAACCGGTCACACGGGGCGTATAATGAGGGTCGCGGTCGGCGGTGGTCGGTGAAGATGTATCGGCGTATTGCCCCTGCCGCATCGCACTTGCCGGAAAATCAGCGCAACGCATGGGTCTATTACGGCATGTTTCCCAATTCGGTGTTCGTATTCATGCCCGAAACCGTGCAGTTCTATCAGGAATTTCCCGTTGGCGTGAACGAAACAGTTATTCGTGGGGCTACTTATCGGCATGCGGAAGAAACTCGCGCTCAGCGGGCGGCGCGGTATTTGCGTGTGCGTATCGAGCGCGATACGACGGCGGAAGATGTGCAACTGACGATCTGGTCCAACGAGGCGTTGCAATCGGATGATTTCGAAGGATTCTATCTGTCGGACCTGGAATACGGGCTGAAAGCGCATCATGACACTATTCGTCGGTTTATACCGGTGGCGACTGTTGAGGCGCGACCTTTGGAAGAACAGGTGTTTGCATTGAATGAGGCGATGATGCCCGGGTAAGCGAAGACGTCCTTGACAGTTGATAAAGTAATCAATAGAACAATTGATTACTGGAAATAAGTGTCAGGGAGACCGCCAAAATGTCTGAATCACCGCGCGACCTGGTCGTCGTCATAACACATTCATACGACAATGAACTTTCTTCGGTAGCTTGGACCATCGCCAATGGTGGACTGACCGCCGGCCTTAGGGTTTCGATTTTTCTGACAAGTGCCGCCGTCGATCTTGTGCGCAAGCGCGCGATTGACTCGCTGGTTGTGCATCCGCTTGAGCCGCTTGCCGCCATGGTCAAGGATTTTCTCGCCCGAGGTGGCATTCTTTGGGCCCGCACACCGTGCGTAAAAGCGCGTGGCTATGAACAATCGGACCTGATCGACGGTGTTGTCATCACCGGTGCCAGCAGCATGCACAAATTGATCTTGGGCGGGGCGGCAACGCTCAGTTTCTAATCCAACTTGGAAATGAAGGAATTGCACCATGAACATCCAACCTGCATTCGACCCGAAAGAACTCGAAAGCAAAGTCAAGGCGATGTATCGCGATGTGGCTGAAAACCCGCATGGCGAATATCACTTTGAAATGGGCCGGGCGATGGCCGAACGTCTGGGTTACGACCCCGCCGATCTCGACCGCATTCCGGCGGAGGCAATCGAGTCCTTTGCCGGGGTCGGCTATTATTTCCACCTTGCCCGATTGCAAACGGGTGAAACCGCTGTTGATCTTGGTAGTGGATCGGGAATGGATACGTTCGTCGCCGCGTTGAAAGTTGGCGCGACAGGCAAAGTCATCGGTGTCGATATGACCGATGAACAACTGGACAAGTCGAAACGACTGCGCGACCGCGACGGCTTTACCAACGTTGACTACCTGTCTGGCTACATCGAGGACGTGTTGCTGCCCGACGGTTGCGCTGATGCGGTGATCAGCAATGGCGTTTTCAATCTTGCAACTGACAAGGGCAAAGTTTTCGCGGAAGTTGCGCGACTGCTGAAGTCGGGCGGCAGAATGGCGATTTCCGACATTGTTACCGAGGTTCAACTTTCGGACAAAATCGTTTGCGATTCCACGCTTTGGGCTGCCTGCATCGGGGGCGCGGCGCAGCAGGACGCCTATCGCGAGCAAATTGAAGCGGCGGGGCTGCGGATGGTAACTGCCGAAGACAATCCAGCCTATCAGTTCATTTCAGACAACGCCCGTGGTGCCAGCAGGAAATATGGGGTAAAGAGCGTTTCGATACTGGCGGTGAAACCGTAAAGGCGGGCCCTCAAGAAAGCTTGATCCCCTCGCGCGTCAAGTCGTCCATCGTCAGGCGGATGCCTTTTTCCAAGGCTTCCGCCAATTCGTCGATTTGCGAGCATGTGATGATCAAGGGGGGAGACATGACACATTGGTTGTCGAGCGGGCGCAAGAGCAAGCCGTTTTCCTGACAATGTGCGTCGATCCGCAGACCGATGGCGGTGTCGCTGTCGGTCGGGATCGGCGATGAGCGGTCAGTCAGGCATTCTACGCAGGCCATCATACCGATGCCGCGCACTTCGGCGACCAAGGACAATTTGGACAGATCGCGCAGGCGGGATTGAAAATAAGGGGCGATGTCCAAAACGTGGTCGAGCAATCCTTCCTCCAAAATATCGAGATTGGTATTACCGACGGCGCAGCCGATGGGGTGGCTGGAATAGGTCAGGCCGTGCGCGAACATTGCGTGTTTGTTGGCGCATTCCCGCAGGTTTTCGAACAGCTTCGCTGACAAAGCAACGCCACCAAGCGGGAAGTAGCCAGAGGTGACGCCTTTTGCAAAAGTGATCAGATCGGGTTGAAGTCCGAAGACGTTTTGCGAGGCGAAAACATGTCCGAGGCGGCCGAAAGCCGTGACCACTTCATCAGCGATGAACAGGATATCGTGGCGTTTGCAAACGGCCTGCATGGCGGGCAAATAGCTCTCCGGCGGCACGATAACCCCGCCCGACCCCATGACCGGTTCGGCGATCAAGCCGGCGATGGTTTCCGCACCTTCGCGGGTGATCATCGCCTCGAATTCGGCGACCAGAAACGCGGTGAAATCGGCCAGACTTTGCCCAACGGGTCGGCGGAACGGATCGGGATTGCTGAGTTTCAGGATCGACGAAGCGGTATCTTGCCAATCAGAATAAACCGGGCGGCCATTGAGCGAGGCGGTCAAAAACGTGCTGCCATGATAAGCGTTGCCGCGTGAGACGATCTTTTTCTTGTGCGGGCGCTCAAGCACGTTGTTATAGAAATGGACAAAGCGGATTGCCGTTTCAACCGCCGACGAACCGCCAGTCGTAAAAAACATATGACGCAAGTCGCCGGGCGCATAGTTGGCCAGCCTTTCGGCAAAACGCGTGGCCGGATTGTTTTCGGTATACCAAGGTGAGTTATAGGACAGTGCCATGGCTTGGTCGCGCATGGCATCGGCCAAGCGTTCGTTACGGTGACCGACATTGACGCACCACATGCCGGCAGGCCCGTCGATCAGTTTGCGGCCCCGCGCGTCGTGGACGTAAATGCCATCGCCGCTTTCGATGATGCCGCGATGTTCCTGTCCGATGGTGCCCGCAGTCGGCCAAGGCTGCACCAAATTCTGTTCCGAGTTGCGGAAGGCCAAAACGGGTTCTAGGGCAGACATCATGCTCTCCAAGGCGAATCTCAGGAATTAATCGCGATTGCGATTTTGTCAACGTGTTGGTTTTGTTTACTTTACTGCGAACAAGTTGAATGGGCGTTCAGTTGTTTGTCAGAGATTTCGCTTGATTTCAAGTCACGCATGACAACAATTGTCTGACTGCGCTGGAACCGGAGCAAAATTCGGGAAGCGGGAGGGACCTTGGCAAAAGTGATAAGCGGCGAACGCCAAACTGCGCCGAAATGGGCTCTGCCGCGCACTGGTGCGGGGCGGGGTCGGTTACTGGTCGCACCGCCTTTGGTTTATGCGCTGTTGTTATTGGCGGGGCCGCTATTTGTCGTCGTCCTCTATTCGTTTTGGACACAGGATTACCTGACCATCGACCGGACCCTTACGTTGGAAAATTACCGGCAAGCGTTTACCGAGCCGATCTACCGCGATTTGCTGTTCCGCTCGCTGTTCGTGTCGGTCACGGTCAGTATTGTCATCGTCGTGTTGGCCTATCCGGTAGCCTATTTCATTTCGTTTTATGGCGGTGATCGCAAGGTGTTCTGGCTGTTTGTCATCACTTTGCCGTTCTGCGTCAGCTACCTTTTGCGGATCATGTCGTGGAAAGTGATCCTTGGCTATGAAGGGGTGCTGAACACGGCTCTGCAATGGGTTGGGCTGATTGCCGAGCCGCTGACCTCGTTGCTCTACAATGTCAACGCGGTGATCCTGACTTTGGTGCATTCCTGGGCGGCATTCGCGATTTTGCCGATCTTCGTGTCGCTGGAAAAGGTCGACCGCACGTTGCTGGAAGCGGCGGCGGATTTGGGCGATGGGCCGTTGCGAAGGTTTCTGCGGGTGACTTTGCCGCTGACTTTGCCCGGTGTCGTTTCCGCGTTGATCATCGTGATGATCCCGACCGTGGGCGATTATGTGACGCCAAAGCTGGTGGGTGGCAAAGGTGGGGTGATGATTGCCGATACGATTCAGGCGCAGTTCGGGCGCGCCTCGAACTGGCCGTTGGGTGCGGCATTGGCGGTATCGACGATGGCCATTGTCACGGCGGTGGCTGGCTTGGTTGTGTTAGGCGTCAAGCTGCTGACGAGGAGCTTGCGATGAGAGAGGGCGCGTCGCCTTGGTTGCGCTATTATGCAATGGCCTTTGTGGTTTTCCTGTATCTGCCAACTCTGATGATTCCGCTGTTTTCGGTGAACACCAGCGCCACACCTTCGTTCCCCCTTAAAGGGTTTACTTTTGAATGGTACGGCGCAATGGCGGCCAATACGGCTTTGCACAATGCGGCGTGGAACTCGCTTCTGGTTGGGTTGACCACGTCGGTTTTGGCCACGGTGCTGGGCATTTGCGGTGCCCGCGCATTCACCCGCTATCGTTTTACCGGGGCGACGTCGGCCCGCGGTCTGATCATGGCACCGCTGGTTCTTCCCGAAATCATCGTGGCGATTGCGCTATTGATTGTATTGTTGGGCGTTGGGGTGAAACTGTCGCTGATTACCGTTATTTTAGGGCACGTGCTTTTTTGTCTGCCCTATTCCATGTCGGTGTTGATCTCGGGCCTTGAGGGATTTGACGTGTCGTTGGAAGAAGCATCCGACGATTTGGGCGAAACGCCGTGGGGCACGTTTTCACGCATCACTCTGCCGATGATGGCCCCGGCGATATTGTCGAGTCTGCTGGTTTCTTTCACGATTTCGCTCGATGAATTCATTCTGGCTTTTTTCCTGAGCGGCACGGAATCGACGCTGCCGGTCTATATTTGGGGTCAGTTGCGCTTTGCCGGCAAGTTGCCGAATGTGCTGGCCTTGGGCACAATCATGCTGGTGGCGTCGGTGATTTTGCTGGGAACCGCCGAAGTTTTCCGGCGTCGGGCAGCGCGGCGGATCAATTCGATGGGGGCCGGAATTGCCTGACAAGAACATGATCGAAATTTCAGGCGTCAGTCGCGCGTTCGGCAGTTTCACGGCGTTGAACGACATCAACCTGGACATCCGCGAGGGTGAGTTTTTCTCGCTTTTAGGGCCGTCGGGTTGTGGGAAAACCACGCTATTGCGCCTGATCGCGGGGTTTGGCGACCCCACTAACGGGGTAATCAAGGTTGACGGGGCGGATATGACCGGCATTCCAGCCAATCGGCGGCCAACAAACATGGTGTTTCAAAGTTATGCAATTTTTCCGCATCTGAATGTTGCAGAGAATGTTGGTTATGGGTTGAAAAAGCTGGGACTTGAACCCGAAGAAAAACAACGGCGGGTGGACGAAGCTTTGGCGCGAGTCGAGCTGGACGGATTGGGCGAACGCAAGGCCGATGCTTTGTCGGGTGGCCAGCGGCAGCGGGTGGCACTGGCGCGGGCTTTGGTGATGAAGCCAAAGGTGTTGTTGCTAGACGAGCCTTTGTCGGCGCTGGACAAGAAACTGCGCGAGCAGATGCAGGTGGAATTGCGGCATTTGCAGAAGTCGCTGGGGATCACTTTTGTGTTGGTGACACATGATCAATACGAGGCGCTGGCCATGTCCGACCGAATTGCGGTGATGTTTCAGGGCCAAATCGAACAGGTGGCGGCACCGCAGGAGATTTATCAGCGCCCACGCAGCCGGAAGGTAGCGGATTTTCTGGGGGGGATGAATTTTGTCGAAGCGAAGCTGGTGTCACAGAGTGACGAGAAATTGACGCTGGAAACACCGGTTTTCGGCAAAATCCAAACGGCGAAACCGCAAGGATTTGTGGCGCGAAACAGCAGGGTGTTGACCGGGATCCGACCGGAACGGTTGCGGGTTCTGTGGGAAGGCGACGACAGTGCGCACAAGATCGAATGCACCGTCAGCGACCGGCAATATTTTGGTGAAATCACCCATCTGACAGTACGGCCGGATGGTTCAGATCTGACGTTGGAAGTCGCGGAAACCAACAATTTTGGTGCCGACGAAATACCGGTCGGCACTCGGATCCGAGTTGCATTTGACCCCGATGCTTTGGTCGCGCTGAGCGACTAATACCCGGCCTTGATCTTTTCAAACTCGGCAATCATGCGTTGTTTCAGTTCGGCGGGAAGCGGTGACTGGAACAGGGTATTTTCAGCGAATTTACCGACATCACCATAGCCTGCGGCCTGCACTGCGGCTGGGTCAAGCGCCGCCATGCCGGTGCCGTTGGCATGGCCATAGCCCCAGGCAGTCAGCAAATATTCCGAAACCCGGGCATCAAGTTCAGCATTCAGAAAATCATAGGCCAGATCTTCGCTGCCGTTGCCGCTGGCCAGCAAGGAGTAGCCGCAGACCCACGTGGAATTGCCCTCGGTTGTATTGGCATTGGTTGCTACCGGAACCGCATCGGCCAAAAGGTTGACGCCAACATCGTTCCAAGCCCAAGCCAGATCGACCTCGCCCCCCGCCATGACCTGCTGCAATTCGGTGCTGTCCGACCAATAGAGCCGCACGTTCTGATGCACTTTTCGCAAGAATTCAGACGTCGCAGCGAATTGGTCGTCGGTCATCTGCGTCCAGTCTTTTAGACCGATGGCCAGCGAGGCCAGTGCATAAGCATCGTCAACATTGTTGCCAATCGAAACGCGGTCCTTGTATTTGGGGTCGGCAAAGATTTGCAGCGATTGCGCGTCGGCGGCGTCAACTTTTTCGGTGTTGTAGGTCAGCAACGTATTGCCCCATTCAAACGGCACCACCCAAGCCTGACCGGCGTCATCGAGCATGAAATTCGGCATGGCGGCGATGCCGGGCATGATATCGTTCCATGCGGTAATCCGGCTGGTGTCGATCGGCTTCAGCAAACCGGCATCGCGCCACTTCACCACGCTTTGGCTGCACGGATGCGAAATATCGGCTTCAAACCCGGCACGAAGTTTCTCGAACGCCTCGTCTTCGTCGCCAAAGAAGGCGAATTCGGGCGAGCCGCCGTTTTTTTCAACATATGCCTCGTGGAAAGCCGGGTCTTCGTAACCCGCCCAATCAAACACAATCAAACCGTCTTGCGCCCAAGCGGCGAAAGGCAGGCAACATGAGCTAAGCAAAACGAGTGCATGTTTCATTGCAGAATCTCCCTGTTGGTTTTTTTGTCATTGGCGTGGGTAATGCTTGGGGAATGCGTTGCGCAGAAACTCCATCGCTGCTTCGCGGGCGAGGTCGAGTTTGATGTCCTGCGGGGCCAGCATCATGCGCAGCCACAACCCCTCAAGCAATGAATCGAGCGAGAGGGCGATGGTGTCGCTGTCGCCAGGATGGTTGGCTTCGCGGGCAATCTGGCGGCAGAGCTTGCGCACAAGTTCCTGATAGGCGGCATCGCGGGCACCACAGAGCGCATTGTAGGTCGGGCGCGAGCGGGCTTCGCCCCAGAAGGCGCACCAGGCCGCCAGCTTCCGCCGCGTGTTGACGTTGCGGTTGAAATCGGCGTGCACAAGAGCGCGCAGTTGTTCGACTGGGTTATCGCCCGCTTTGGCAACAGCATCTTTCCAATTCGTCGCATATTCGTCGGCGAGGAATTGCAACGTGGCGATCAGCAGGTTTTCTTTGGATTCGAAGTGAAAGTTGACAATACCGCGCGAAAGACCTGCGCGGTCGGAAACCCCGGCCAGGGTGGTAGCGGAATAGCCATTTTCGGCGAGGCAATCTATCGTGGCGTCGATAAGTTGCTGGCGGCGGAATTCCTTTGACGCCTTGCGACCCTTGTTGTCGTCGGCGTTCGCTTTTGATTTTGCGGCAACGGCCATACGGTGAATATCCCTTTAACGCAGTGGTTTGGTGGCACGCAGATGGGTTGGGCGGTGTTCACCGCTGTCGAGAACCTTTATCATGCATTGCCATGTATGGATGTTCTTGCGGACATAATCGACCCCGACGTTGAGGGCGGCTCTGGCAAAAAGCGGACCTTCCAGTCGTGCAAGTTCGGCACGCGCGACGCTTTTATACCATGCGTTTCTGTCATGCAGTTCAATCGATGTGAACTTGGCTTTTTCCAGGGCGCGACGGTAGCGCAGGGGTGACGCCATGCCGAAGCTCAGCCCTTCGGCGGCCAAGTATTCTTTCATCGCGGGCGACGGGGTGCCGTCGTGCGAAGTCAGCCAATCGCTGGCCAGAAAAATGCCACCGGGGCGCAGGATGCGAAATACATCGACAAACAAATGTTCCTTGTCGGCAATGTGAATCATCGCGTCTTTGGAAAACACCACGTCGAAGGAATTGTCCGGGAAAGGCAGGGGGCCGGGAACCACTTTAACGAAAGTCACGCGGTGTTGCAGGTTGGCTTTTGCTGCGGCGCTGCGGGCGTGATCTAGCACCGGCGATTCAATATCGACGCCAAGCACGCGAAAGGCTTGATGTTTTTGTGCCAGATACAGCGTAATGCCGCCCGAACCGCAGCCGAAATCAAGTACAGACTTTTGGTTCAGAGGCACGCCAGCGACCACGCGATCTACTTCTTCGGGTCCGCCGGGCGAAAGATAGCCTTCGCCCCAAATCGTTTCGAGAAAGCGGATGGCGCGGTCGTCATATTCCGGTTCTGAAATTTGAGAATGCATCATCAATCGACCCGCTTCCGTTAAGGTCAAACGCTAGCATCAATTGGGCAAAACACAAGTTAATTGCTGAACGGCCATTCAATATGGCTGGACGAATGGTTCAATTTTATGCGATTGAACCGGCGTATCAATCGGAGTGACACCTATGAAGACCTGGGACGCCATTATCATCGGCGGCGGGCATAATGGCCTTGTCACAGCGTGCTATCTGCAGCGATCCGGTCTTGATGTGTTGGTCTTGGAAAAGAACGATTGGGTCGGTGGCGCGGCGGTTAGCCGATCTTTGACGCCGGGATTCACCTATTCCAATTGTTCGTATGTGTGTTCGCTTTTTCGCCCGGAAATCATGCGCGACTTGGAACTGCCCAAGCATGGATTGCAGATTATTGGCTATGATGGCGGCTGCACTTTTACCCGCGACGGCGATTATCTGGCCAATTACTGCGACCATGACCGGCATCGGCGCGAATTTGCCCGGTTTTCGCCACGCGATGCCGAAGCCTATGATCGTTACGCGCGCGATGCATCGCGGCATACGCGGTTTATCCAGCCCTTGTTGATGCGCACCGCGCCCGATCCGGCTTCATTCCGACCGCGCGATATATCGGAATTGCTGTATCTGGGCCGCAAGTTTGGCGAGATGAGCGGCAAGCAAATGGCTGAGACATTGCGGTTTTGGACCATGAGCGTTTCCGACTATCTGGATCAGTATTTTGAGACCGATGTGATCAAAGCGTACCTCGCGCAATCGGGCATCATCGGCACCGCTTTGGGGCCAATGTCGCCGGGCACAGCCTATGTTTTGTTGCACCACTATATGGGCGAAGTCGATGGTTCGACCGGCTCGTGGGGTTATGCGCGGGGTGGCATGGGGGCGATAACGCAGGCTTTGGCAAAGTCGTTTGAGGCTTCCGGTGGCACGGTCCGAACTGGTGCTGGTGTCGAGCAGGTTTTGGTGCGTAACGGTCGGTCTGAAGGCGTGTTGCTCGAAGGTGGCGAGGAAGTGCGTGGGCGTAAAGTGGTTTCCAACGCCGATGTGAAGCGGACGTTCTTGAAGCTGGTCGATGAAAAAGATTTGCCGGAAAAATTCGTCAATCGGGTAAAAAATTTCAAAATTAGGGGATCCTCTGGCAAGGTCAATATCGCGCTGGATTCCCTGCCGGTATTCCCCGCCTTGCCTGACGGTAGTCCGTGCATTCGCGGCGATTTGCACTTTACCGATACTGTCGAGCGGTTGGAGCGCGGCTATGACGATTGGAAGGCGGGGATGTGGTCGAAAGACCCGTTTCTGGACATGATGATCCCCACCATGATGGACCCGAGCATGACATCGCCCGGGAAACATTTCATGTCGGTTTTCGTGCAGTATTGCCCGCCCAAAGTGCAGGGGCGCGATTGGACCGATGCCGACCGCGATGCGTTTGGCGAGACGGTGATTTCGCAAATCGCCGAATATTCCCCCGGTTTCCGCGACCGGATCGTGCATAAGGAAGTGCGCACGCCGCGTGAGTTGGAGGCCGAAGTTGGTCTGACCGAGGGCAACATTTTCCAAGGCGAACTGACGTTTGACCAGTTGCTGTTTAACCGCCCGGTTCCGGGTTATGCGCAATACCGATCGCCCATTCAAAACCTGTATATTTGCGGATCTTCCACGCATCCCGGCGGTGGCGTTATGGGCGCACCGGGACGCAATGCGGCGAAGGAAATACTGCGCGATTTGAAACGCGGCACCCTGTCGTTCAGCGAGGCGCATGATGTCATTTGACGCGATTGTCATCGGCGCAGGTCACAATGGTCTGACGGCGGCGACAGTTTTGGCGCAGTCGGGGCGCAAGGTTTTGCTGCTGGAAGCTTCGGTTGAAGTTGGTGGTGGGGCAAGAACGATCGAGTTTCATCTGGGGTTCAAAGTGTCGCCGGTGGCGCATGTGGTCAATCGGTTGCATCCGAAGGTGATTTCGACCTTGAAGCTGGAAAAGCATGGGCTGGAACTGGGGGCACTTGCACCCACGGTAGTTTTGTCGAGCACCGGGCCAGTGGTTTTGCATGGCGGGTGGGGTGATCGGCTGGATGGCGTCGCCAGCGAAGAAGACCGCAAATGGGGCGAAATGCGCAAGGTTTTGCTGGGCCAAGCCGCGTTTCTGACGCCGTTTTTGGCGCGAAAAGCCAGTCAATTTGGGCAGTTTTCGTGGCGCGACAAGGCATTTTTGGCAGGTCGCGCCGTTACTTTGCGGCTGAAGGGACGCGAGAAGTTCGAAGATTTGCTGCGCATGCTGCTGATTTGCGTGGCGGATGTTGCCGAGGAATATCTGAGCGATGACCGCTTGCAGGCTTTAGCTGCTTTTGACGCGGTTTTGGGGCAACGGTTGGGGCCGAGGTCGCCAACCTCGCTTTTGGGATTGCTGTATAAGCTGTCTGGGGGCGTCAATGGCGTGCCGGGTGGGCAGGTTGTGCCGATAGGCGGCATGGGGGCTGTTGCGGCTTCGTTTGCGGCTTCTGCGCGGGCTGCGGGGGTGGAACTGCGCTGCGGGGCCAACGTGGCGCGAATTTTGGTCGAAGATCATCGTGCAGTCGGGGTGATTTTGGCCGATGGCAGCGAAGTCCGAGCGCGCCAAGTCGTGTCGGCGACCTCGCCCCAAGCCACATTGTTGGGAATGGTTGGGCCAGCGCATCTGGACGCGGGTTTGGTTCGGTCGCTGAGCATTCTTCCGGGCAAAGGCAACGTAGCGAAGCTGCTTCTGGCGCTGGACGGCGTGCCGGATTTGGCGGGCATGGCGGGGCGGTTTGTGGTTGCCGACAGTTTGAACGAGGTCGAACGGGCGTTTAATCCGTCGAAATACGGCGAGGTGCCGGACAGGCCGGTGTTTGAGTTTGTTATGGACAAGTCCGGCACACCGGATGGTGCGGCGGTGATTTCCGCCTGTATTCCCTTTGCGCCTTACGACTTGAAACAGGGCTGGGACAAGGGACGGAAAGCTCTGACCAAGGCGGTAATGGCCCGACTGGAAAAACACTCGCCCGGAATTGGGAAAAGCGTGGTTCATGCCGAGCTGCTCGCGCCCCCAGATTTGGAATCTAAATACGGAATCCCCGGTGGGCATTGGCATCATGTCGATATGTCTGCCGACCGCATGTTGATGCTGCGCCCCTTGCACGAGTTGGCGGGCTATCAAAGCACCATCCCCGGGTTGACCTTGTGTGGCGCTGGCAGTCACCCCGGCGGCGGCATTAGCGGCATCTCCGGTTTGAACGCCGCACAATCGGTGATTGCAGGAGACGCAGTATGAGAGCGCTGGAGGCGAGGAAGGCGAATCAGGGTCACTGGCACCAGACTTTGCGCAACACCCCCTACACGGCCCGCATAGCGGCTCTGATGCAGGGTAGCCATTGGTCGAACTGGTCGGGTTATCACTCGGCGCAGATTGTGCAGGACCAGGAGCTGGAATATTTCGCCATCCGATCGACCACCTCTTTGTTCGATGTCTCCCCGATGACGAAATATGCGATCAATGGCCCGGATGCCGAGGCGTATTTGAACCGCGTGACCCTGCGCGACGTGACCAAACACGCGGCGATGCGGGTGCAATATACCGCGTGGTGTGATGATGAGGGTCAGGTTTTGGACGATGGCACTTTGTTCCGGTTCTCACCAACGGAATTTCGCCTGTGTGCGCAGGAACGGCATCTGCCTTGGTTGCTGGACTGCGCGATAGGCTATAACGTTTCGATTGTTGAAGAAACCGAGGAAATTGCCGGTCTGGCGGTGCAAGGGCCGACGTCTTGCGCGGTGCTGAAACAGGCAGGATTTGTGGGTGTTGAAGGGCTAAAACCCTTTCAGATGCACGATTTCGACGGGGTAATGATCTCGCGCACTGGGTTTACCGGCGATTTGGGGTACGAGGTTTGGTGCAAGTCTGAGCATGCCCTAGCCTTGTGGGACAGGATTTGGGATGCCGGGCAGTTGCGCGGCATTACGTCGATTGGCTATGCAGCGTTGAACAAAGCCCGCATCGAAACGGGGTTTATTGTTGCCCAAGCCGATTTCGTTGCCGCTTGGTCGGTGCTGCGCGAAGATCGTGGCCGTCGGCCCGATGAAATTGGGCTGGGGTGGCTGCTGGATTTCAAGAAGGGCCATTTTAACGGACGACGGGCGCTTTTGGCGAACAAGCCCAAACATTGTCTGGTGGGGTTGGAAATTGAGGGCAACATTCCCGCTGATGGCGCAGTTGTCTATCACACTGGTAAAAAGGTTGCGGGCATTATCACGGCGGCGTGCTGGTCACCGATGGCCAAGCGGAACATCGCGCTGGCCAGTCTGGATTTGCCTTATGGTGAAGGGGTGAAAGACGACCTTTGGGTCGAGATTTATGCACTGCGCGAGCTGCGCTACTACAAGGCGATGAAGCGGGCAAAAGTGGTGCCGCGACCGTTTGTGGTGCTGCCGAGGCGCACGCTGACACCGCCAGCGGATTTTTGATGGACGAGCGCGAGCGCCAATTACAATTGCTGCGTGCACCAGTCGGCGAGTTCTGGTCGGGTCGAACCCGGTACGGGGCGGCGACTTGGTTTTACGAACACGACGAAATGCCTGCGGATGTGTTGGAAATATACCGGATTTCGTGCCGATTGGATGCGCAAGACCCGCTGCCGATTATTTTGGAGCAGTGTGGCCCCTCGCACTGGACTGAATCAGTTCCCCGCTAGCAGCGACGCATTGCCACCAGCGGCGGTGGTGTCGATGCAGATATGGCGTTCCACTAGGTAACGGTCGGGGGTGTTTTGGGACATCACAAGCGGGATGATCGCGCCGTTTCTTTGCGCCAAGGCTTGGCGGAAGGGGCGGGCATTTGGAACGTTCCAAAAGGCGGCGGCGGCAAAGCCTTTCAGGGTTGTCAGGGCTTCGGGGTGCAGAATGCCGTCGAAGGCTATGAAGGTTTTCGATGCAGTTTCTGGGATTCCCGGCGCTATGGCGATTGCGAGGCAGCCAGCGGATTGGGCCTCGTTGGCTTGTGCTGCGGCGCTGGAAGCATCGGGGCCAAGGCAGAGGATGACGCCACGCGGATAGGTCGACAGCCGGTTGGATTCACCAGTCGGGCCGGGCAGGTTGGTGGCGGATTGGGCGATTGTGGTGGCTGTCAGTTTGGCGATGGCGGCTTGAACTTGAGCGGGATCGATTTGCACGCCTGTTGGGGCTTCAATATCGGGGTCGGTTGTTGCGGCAAATCTTGCCAGATAATGCGGCCCACCCGCCTTTGGCCCGGTGCCCGACAGGTTCTCGCCGCCAAACGGCTGTGAACCCACAATCGCGCCGATCTGGTTGCGGTTGACGTAGATATTGCCGGCTTTGATCGTATCCACCAGCCGTTGCACCCGCCCGTCGATGCGGCTGTGAAGACCGAAGGTCAGGCCATAGTTTGTGGCGTTGATGGCGGCGGCGACTTGGTCAATTTCGTTGGCTTCAAACGTGGCGACGTGCAGGACTGGGCCGAAGATTTCATCTTTTAGGTCGGCGATGCCGCTGACGCGGATCAAGGTTGGGGCGATAAAAGTGCCGTCTGTCGGGGTGCTAAGTTCGGCGAGAATTCTTCCCTCGCGGCGGGCGGTTTCGATGTGGGTTTTGATTTTGGTGCAGGCGGTTTCGTCGATCACCGGGCCGATGTCGGTGGCGCACAACCACGGGTTTCCGAGCCGCAATTCCTGCATCGCGCCGGTCAGCATTTCAAGGAAATGCGCGGCGATGTCGGTTTGCAGGTAGAGCATTCTGAGGGCGCTGCATCGCTGCCCGGCGGACTGGAAAGCCGAGGCGACGATGTCGCGCACGGCTTGTTCGGGGAGCGCGGTTGAGTCGACGATCATGGCGTTGATGCCACCGGTTTCGGCGATCAGCGGCGCGTTTGGTTGGCCGGTTGCGGCCATGGCGCGGTTGATGCGCTGGGCGGTGGCGGTGGAGCCGGTGAAGGCGATGCCTGCGATGCGGGGGTCGGCTGACAGGGGTGCGCCGATGGCGGTGCCGCTGCCGCAGAGCAGGTGTAGGGCGGATTGGGGGACGCCCGCTTTATGCAGCAATTGCACGGTTTTATGGGCGATCAGCGAGGTCTGATCGGCGGGTTTGGCGATGACGGCATTGCCTGCCGCCAAGGCTGCGGCGACTTGGCCGGTGAAGATGGCGAGGGGAAAATTCCACGGCGAAATGCAGGCGAATATGCCGCGCGGGTTGGGGTTCAGGCGTTCTGCCTCGTCGGCGTAGAAGCGCAGGAAATCGACCGCTTCGCGTAGTTCGGATTCACAATCGGGCAGGGATTTGCCGGATTCGCGGGCGAGGAGGGCGAAAAGTTCGGCGGTGTTTTGCTCAAACAGATCGGCGGTTTGTCGCAGGATTTCGGCACGTTTTTCGGCGGTTTCGCGCCACATCGAAGCGTTTTGGAGGGTGGTTTCGAGGTCGTTTTGGGTAGTTTCAAACACCTCGCCGACGATGTCGGCTGGATCGGCGGGGTTGGTGATGTTTCGGGGCGTTTGGCCGGTGTCGCTTCCCGCTTTCCAGCGATGGGTGCGGAAGGGATGGCGGGCGGATTCGAGGTTGGCCAGAACCAGCGGGTCGGTCAGGTCGTGGCCGGAGGAGTTTATGCGCGGTGCATAAATCTCGCGCGGCATCGGCAAGTTGCGCGACGGCTGGGCAAAGCTTGCAAACGGATCGGCGGCGATGGTTTCCGGCTCGACCGAAACATCAACGATCTGGTTGACGAAGCTTGAATTCGCCCCGTTTTCCAGCAGCCGCCGCACCAGATAGGCGAGCAGGTCGCGGTGGGCACCGACGGGCGCATATATGCGGCAACGGGTTTTCTCGGTGGTCAGCACCGCATCGTGCAACGCCTCGCCCATGCCGTGCAGGCGCTGGAATTCGAAAGCGTCCCGGTCACCCACCATGTGCAGGATTGCCGCCACTGAATGGGCGTTGTGGGTGGCGAATTGCGGGTAAATCCGGTCGGTCATGCCAAGCAGTTTGCGGGCATTGGCGATGTAGGAAATATCGGTGGCGCCCTTGCGGGTGAACACTGGATAGCCGGGTAGGCCAAGCGTTTGGGCGCGCTTGATCTCGGTGTCCCAGTAGGCACCTTTGACGAGGCGGACCATGATCTTGCGGTCGAGTTTGGTCGCCAGCGTGTGCAGCCAGTCGATGACGAAGGCGGCGCGGGGGCCGTAAGCCTGCACGACCACGCCGAAGCCGTGCCAGCCGGACAGGGCCTTGTTGGACAGGATGGCCTCGATCACATCGAGCGACAAGTCCAGCCGGTCGGCTTCCTCGGCGTCGATGTTGAAACCCATGCCAGCCGATTTGGCGAGTAGCGCCAGTGACAGGGCGCGGGGGACGAGTTCTTCGATCACGCGCTGTTTTTGTGACACTTCGTAGCGTGGATGCAGGGCGGAGAGTTTGACGGAAATGCCGGGATTGGCGCGGATGTCGTCTGAGGTGCAGTGACGGGCGAGCGCGGTGATCGCGTCGGAATAGGACAGGTGATAGCGCCGCGCGTCGGCTTCGGTTTTGGCGGCTTCGCCCAGCATGTCATAGGAATAGGTGTAGCCCTGCGCCTGCATCTTGGCGGCGTTTTCGCAGGCTTCCTTGATTTCGCGCCCCAGCACGAATTGCGAGCCGAGTTCCTTCATCGCTTGGCGCACGGCGGTGCGGATGACTGGCTCGCCGAGGCGTTTGATGGCGTTGCGCAGGATGCGGGCGAGGTTGGTATCCCCGGTATCGAGCACCTTGCCGGTAAGCAGCAGGGCCCAGGTCGAGGCGTTGACCAGCGAGGAGGAGGATTTACCCAGATGGCGGCCCCAGTCGGAGGGGGCGATCTTGTCTTCGATCAGGGCGTCGATGGTTTCGGTGTCGGGCACCCGCAGCAGGGCCTCGGCAAGGCACATCAGCGCCACGCCTTCGTCGGTGGACAGGCCGTATTCGGCGAGAAAGATTTCGGTGAGGCCAGAGCGGCCAGCGGCGCGGACCTGACGGATCAGGGCGGCGGCATGGGTGGCGATGGCGGTGCGGTCGTGGGGGGTGAGGTTGGCTTGTGCTGTGAGCGCGGCGATACGCGTCGGCTGGTCGGCGAGGATGGCGGCTCGCATTGCGTTGCGGAGGGGGGTGAGGGTGGTCATGGGGGAAGTGTTGCCGGGAATTTGGGGATGCGCAAGTAGTCTTGGTTTGGGGCCGACAAGACTGTGAAAACGCGTTTCCGCGCACGCGTGCCAGATCGTGTAATATATTGATATTGCTAGATATAAAAAACTATTTTAACTCGACATTAACCAATTTCGGCGGCGAAAAAACCCCCACCCTAACCCTCCCCCGCGAAGCGAGGGAGGGGATCTTCGGTTGCGTTTGGCGGCCGCCGATGCGTGGCGTTTGGGGTGCGTTAACTTTTGAGAGCAGAACCATTTCGAAATCCCCGCACCATTCCAACACCCGCCAAGGCGCGACGGGGCGCAGCACCGGGAGCTGGGTCCGGGGGACCCAGATCAGCGCCTTCTGCGCGACGTCAGACAAGCCATTGGGCTTGATGTGACTTGTCGAGAGGCGAGTGCCCGACCGCGGGCGGGTGCAAAGCGCCCGCCCGAAGGGGCGGTTGGGCGCTGGCCGACCGGCGGGGCCGCTCGACCCGTGTCCTTGTCAGGCGTTGTGGCCGCGAATTGCCACGGGTCAATTCGCGGGGGATGGGTGGGTGGATTCATTCAACCAATCCAAACGGTTACGCGAGAAATGGCGGGGTGAAATTCCCCTACCCCCGCGCCCTTGGATGCGCCTTCTCATAAACCTCCATCAACCGCGCCTGATCGACCGAGGTGTAGATTTGGGTGGACGATAGTGAGGCGTGGCCGAGCAGTTCCTGGATGGTGCGCAGGTCGCCTCCGGCTTCGAGCAGGTGGGTGGCGAAGGAGTGGCGCAGGGCGTGTGGGGTGGCGGTGGCGGGCAGGCCGAGTTGCTGGCGGGCGGCCTCGGTGCCTTTCTGGATGGCGCGTTGGTTGAGCGGGCCGCCACGGGTGGCGAGGAACAGTGGGTCGTGGGGCAATTGGGAATAGGGCACGAGTTTGAGGTAACTATCCACCGCTTGGCGGGCGATGGGCAAGACGGGGACGAGGCGTTGCTTGCCGCCTTTGCCGGTGATGCGGATGACTTCGGGTAGCGGGGCTTGGGCGCGGGTTAGGGAAAGGGCCTCGGAAATGCGCAGGCCGCAGGCATAAAGCAGGGTTAGAACGGCGATGTCACGAGCGGCTTGCCAATCGGATTGGTGTTGGAATTCGACATGGGCGATCAATGCCTTGGCGGCGTCTTTAGCGACGGGACGGGGCAGGCGCGGTTTCAAGCGCGGGCCGCGCATGGCCAAGGGGGCGGTGATTTCGGCGTCGGTGGTATCGGCCAGCCAACGGTAGAAACCTTTGACCGCCGACAGCGAGCGGGCGAGCGACCGGGCGGCGAGGCCGCGTTGGCGTTCGTGCGCCAGCCAAGCCCGCATATCGGAGGTTTCGGTTTGTTGTAGTTTGGCCAAGCCAAAAGCGCCGCCGTGGTGGTTGGCAAGAAAGCCCATAAAGCCGCAAATATCGCGGCGATAGGCAACTATAGTCTTGTCGCTGGCGTTCTTCAGCCCGCGCAGGTGCGCGAGCCAATGCTCGATCAGATCGGTGGTTTGGGCACTGCCCGCCGTCACGCCAACCAGCGGCGGAGCGTCCGCTCGAACACACTGCCAAAGAAACCTAGCAGATCGGTGCCCTGATCGGGGTGGAAGCGGTGCGGGTCTTCGGCACCGAATACCAGCATGGCGGGGCGTTTGCCTTCGCCCATATCCAATTTGATCAATGCTTCGGACTGGACCCAGTTCACATCGTCGCCATAGATCAAATCGCCATGCGGCGAGGATTGGCGCAGGGTGATCTTGCGGGCGGTGGTCAGGCGGTTGTCCGAGATATAGCGATCAACGCCACCGGGGCGCAAAGCGACAACAAGATTTTTCAACTCGCCTTCCGGACCCAGCGCCTGACCGGGGGTGGCGGTGGGCGATTCGAGGCAGACGCGAATGACGTCGATCGAAAGCATTGTAGAAACGTCGCGGCCAAGCGCGGAGAGGAATCCTTCAAAATCCATCGGTTCCAATATGGCCAAAACAGCGCGATGCACTTGGTTGGTGCCGGCCAGATTCTCATAAGCCGCCGCGATGACGTTGCGATGGGTGTCTTCCAGCCGATCCAGCCGTTCTTCCAGCCGATCCACCATGACACCGCGCAGATCGACAACCTTGCGGTCATCGCGTTTGGGGTTGTCATTGGCTTTGATCAGGGCTGACATGACATCACGATCCTCGAGGATCATGCCGGGATCCGTCAGGATTTGACCGCGAAAATTGCGCAGAGTTTCTTCTTCGCTCATCATTTTACTATCTACCTTACTTCCCCACCAGGTTTCAGGACAAAAGCGTAATCAGGAACGCGTTACAGTGACAAAAGTTACTAAATCTTCTGGCCAGTTTTGGCCCAGTCTTTCAGGAATGCATCCAGACCCTTGTCGGTCAGCGGATGGTCGGCGAGTTTCTTTAGCACAGAGTGGGGGGCTGTTACGATGTCGGCGCCAATCAGGGCCGCTTGCGTCACATGGTTGACCGAGCGGACCGAGGCGGCGAGAATTTCGGTTTTGAAGTCGTAGTTGTCGTAAATCTGGCGGATGTCCGAGATCAGTTCCATTCCGTCCATATTGATGTCATCAAGGCGGCCCACGAATGGGCTGATAAAGGTCGCGCCTGCCTTGGCAGCAAGCAGCGCCTGATTGGCCGAGAAACAGAGTGTGACGTTGACCATATTACCCTCGCCCGTCAGAACCTTGCAGGCCTTCAGCCCGGCCCAGGTTAACGGAACCTTGACAGCTATATTGCTGGCAATTTTGGCAAGTTTACGGCCTTGGGTTAACATATCATCAAAATTTATCGCGCTGACCTCGGCGCTGACCGGGCCTTTGACGATGGCGCAGATTTCCTTGGTGACTTCGATGATGTCACGACCGGACTTGAGAATGAGCGAGGGATTGGTGGTGACGCCATCGACAAGACCCATCTCATTCAGTTCACGGATTTCGGATATTTCGGCGGTATCAACGAAGAATTTCATGGCTGGTCTCTTGGCTAAGGTGTGGACTTGCATCGGTTTTATCGGGCCGAAGCTTAACGAAAGGTTAGGCGAGAGGAAACAGGTGATTGTCAATCTTATCCACAATGTCTGAAAGCGTGTTTTTCGACGCGGGTTCCTTGGTGGCGGTGCTGACGACCGAGCCTTTGGACCGATTGCTGGATTATCGCGCACCCGAAGGCGGCGTCAATCTGGGCGCATTTGTGGCGGTGCCACTGGGACCACGGCTGGTTTTTGGCGTGGTTTGGGGGCCAGGTGAAGGGTCGTTTGATGCGGCAAAGATTCGCGCCGTGAACCGGGTGCTGGATTTGCCGGAGATGAGCCCGGTGATGCGGGCGTTTCTGGCTCGGGTGGGCGAATATACTTTGACGCCGTTGGAGGCGATGTTGCGGCTGGCGACGCGGGTGCCGGGTTTGGGCGAACCGCCGGGAAGCCGCAAGGTGCTGCGCCGCGGTTTGGGCGAACCGGAACGGATGTCACCGGCGCGGGCGCGGGTTTTGGAAGTGTTGGCGGACTACGGCGGGCTGGGGTTTGCGCCGATGGAATTGAGCAGGCTGGCGGGGGTTTCGTCGTCGGTCGTCAAGGGTCTGGTCGCTTGCGGGGCGATTGTTGAAGAGCGGGTATTGCGTGAGTCGGCCTATCCGGCGTTGCAGTGCGGCCCGGGTTCGATGGTTTTGTCTGTGGAACAAGAAGTTGCCGCGCAGGCGCTGCGGGCACGCGTTTTGGCGGGTGGCTATTCGACGACTTTGCTGAAGGGTGTCACCGGGTCGGGCAAGACCGAGGTCTATCTGGAGGCGGTGGCAGCCTGTGTTGGCCAAGGGCGGCAGGCTTTGGTGATGCTGCCGGAAATTGCTTTGACGGCGGAGTTCATGGATCGGGTGGAAAAGCGGTTTGGTGCCAGACCGGCGGAATGGCATTCGGGCGTGACCGAGGCGGAACGGCGGCGGGCTTGGCGGGCGATTGGCTTGGGTGAGGCAAAGCTGGTCGTTGGGGCGCGGTCGTCGCTGTTTTTGCCCTTCACCGATTTGGGCCTGATCGTGGTCGATGAGGAGCACGACGGTTCGTACAAGCAGGAAGACGGGGCGCTGTATCACGCGCGGGACATGGCGGTTTTGCGGGCGTCTTTGTGCGGGGCGACGGTGGTTTTGGCGTCGGCCACGCCGTCTTTGGAAAGCTGGGCCAACGCCGAGGCCGGGAAATACGCGCGACTGGTTTTGCCCGAGCGCTTTGGCGTGGCGGTGCTGCCAGAAATGCGGGCAATTGACTTGCGTGAGGGTGGGTTAGAGGCGAGTTCGTGGATTTCCGACAAACTGGTGGCGGCGGTTGGGGAGCGGTTGGTTTTGGGGGAACAATCTTTGTTGTTCCTCAACCGCCGTGGCTATGCGCCGGTGACGCTGTGCCGGGCCTGCGGGCAACAGATTGGTTGTGACCATTGCGACGCGCGGATGGTCGAACATCGGTTTGCCAAAAAGCTGGTCTGTCATCAATGCGGCGCGACCAAGCCCTTGCCGTTGAAATGCCCGTCTTGTGGGGTCGAGGGCAAACTGGCGGTAATCGGGCCGGGGGTCGAACGGCTGGCCGAGGAAGCTCTGGCGAAGTTCCCACAAGCGCGGATTGCGCTTTTGTCGTCGGACTTGGCGCAGTCGGCGCGTGAGCGGAAGGCGTTGATCAGCCAAATTGCCGCTGGTGGGGCTGACATCATCATCGGCACGCAGATGGTGGCCAAGGGGCATAACTTTCCGCTGCTGACCTTGGTTGGGGTCATCGATGCCGATCTGGGGTTGCAGGGCAGCGATTTACGGGCGGCGGAAAAGACGTTTCAACTGGTGCGACAGGTTGCCGGGCGGGCTGGTCGGGCGGAAAGGCCGGGACTGGCCTTGGTGCAGACGCATCAGCCGGATCATCCGGTGATAAGGGCGATCATTCTGGGCGATGAAGAGGCGTTCTGGCGGGCCGAAGCGGCGCAACGCGAACGTGCCGGGGCCCCGCCCTATGGCCGCATGGCAGGGATTGTGGTTTCGGGGCCGGATGAGGCCAAGGTGGTTGAAGTGGCGCGGTATTTGTCGAGGAATGTTAGGATGTTGACCGATCTGGGCTGTCAGGTCTTTGGTCCCGCGCCTGCACCGGTGGCGCGAATACGCGGGCGGCATCGGGTGCGGTTGTTGGTGAAGGCACCCAAGGGCGTGGCGATTCAAGCGGCTTTGGCGGCGTGGCGGGGGCAGGTGAAATTGGGGCCGAATTTGCGGATCAGCGTGGATATTGATCCGCAGAGTTTTTATTGATCCGCGCCGTCGCGGGGATGACAGCCGCCTGCGCGGGTGTGACAGATGCGTTGTCATTCCCGCGGCTGCGGGAATCGGCGTGGGCCCCATCCAAACCTTCGCGCGCAGGCGAGTGAAAGGCGATTGAAGCGCGGGGTTTTGCCCAGCGCAATCCCCTCATCCGGCGCATACGCGCCACCTTCTCCCCAATGGGGCGAAGGAAAAAACCCTCACCCCTTACCCCACTCCATTACCGTCGTCAGGAACCAGCGCCCCTAGTCAAGCCTAGTATCGCTGGCTACAAGGCTGCGAGTTTGAATTAGGGCCGAGATGAGCAGACATCCAACCATCGTTCCCCAGCCGGGGATATTGGACATCGACCTGTATGTTGCCGGTGAAAGCGCACTTTCGGGGCGGGCCAATCGGGTTATCAAGCTGAGCTCGAACGAGAACCCTCGTGGGCCTTCGCCCAAGGCGCTCGAGGCCTATCGTGCAGCTGCGGAGGGGTTGGCTTTTTATCCATCCTCTGACCATGAAGGCCTGCGTAGTGCGATTGGCCAGGTCGAGGGGGTTGATCTTGAGCGGGTGATTTGTGGGGCAGGGTCGGACGAGATTTTGACCTTTCTGGCGCAGACCTATGCTGGGGTTGGCGACGAGATCATCCACACAGAACATGGCTTTGGCATGTATAAGATTACCGCTTTGGCGGTGGGGGCCACGCCGGTTGAGGTGGTCGAACGCGACCGGGTGACCGATGTGGATGCGATACTGGCGGCGTGTTCGCCGCGCACCAAACTGGTTTTCATTGCCAATCCAAATAACCCGACTGGAACGATGATTGGGGCAGATGAGGTGGCGCGATTGGCGGCTGGCTTGCCTGCGCAGGCGCTGCTGGTGCTGGACGGAGCGTACGCGGAGTTTGTTTCGGACCCTGCTTTTGATGCAGGCAAGGCGCTGGTGGAAAGCCGCGACAATGTGGTGATGACGCGGACATTCTCGAAGGTGCATGGCTTGGGTGGGCTACGCATTGGCTGGGGTTATGGTCCGGCGCATGTGATCGAGGCATTGAACCGGGTGCGCGGGCCGTTCAACCTGTCGGGGCCGGCTTTGGCGGCGGCGGAAGCGGCGATGCGCGATGTGGACTATCGGACATATTGTTTGCGCGAGAATGCGAAATGGCGGGACTGGCTGGCGGATGTGTTGGCAAAGGTGGGGGTGCCATCGGATGAAAGCCACTCCAATTTCATTTTGGCGCGGTTTGCAACGCCGGATGTGGCGCGGGCGTGTGATTTGGCGCTGAAAAACGCGGGGGTGATTGTGCGACGGGTGGACAGTTATAAGCTGCCGTCGTGTCTGCGCATTACCATTGGCGATGAGTTGGCTTGCCGATTGGTGGCGCGGGTGGTCGGTGATTTCATGGCGGGACACGGATGATGGCGGAATATCGGAAAGTCGCGCTGATCGGGTTGGGGCTGATTGCTTCGTCGATTTCGCACGCCATGCGGCGGGCGGGGATGACCGCAACGATCACCGGTTTTGCCCAAAGCGTGGCGACGCGGGAAACGGCGGTGCGGCTGGGGCTGTGCGAAGTATTTGCCAGCGCGGCCGAGGCGGTTGATGGGGCGGATCTGGTGATTTTGTGCGTGCCGGTTGGCGCGATGGGCGATGTAGCTGCCGAGATCGGGCCGTATCTGGCCAAGGGTGCGACGGTCAGCGACGTTGGTTCGGTCAAGGGCGCGGTGATTGCAGCGGTACAGCCGCATTTACTGAAAGGCGTGCATTTTGTGCCGGGCCATCCCTTGGCCGGGACCGAGCATTCGGGACCAGATTCGGGCTTTGCTGCTCTGTTTGACGGACGCTGGTGCCTGCTGACGCCGCCACTTGGCACCGATGAAGGTGCGGTCAATCGACTGACGAAGTTTTGGCAGGCCTTGGGCGCCAAGGTGGATGTGATGGACGCCGATCATCACGATCTGGTGCTGGCGGTGACCAGCCACGTGCCGCACTTGATTGCCTATACGATGGTGGGGGTGGCCGATGATCTGGCGCGGGTGACCGAAAGCGAAGTGATCCAGTTTTCCGCCGCTGGTTTTCGCGATTTCACCCGCATTGCGGCATCCGACCCCGTGATGTGGCGCGATGTGTTTTTGAACAACAAGGCCGCGACTTTGGAGATATTGGGGCGGTTTTCCGAGGAATTAACCGCTTTGCAACGCGCAGTGCGGCAAGGTGACGGGCAGAAACTGTTTGACTATTTCACCCATACAAGGGCAATCCGGCGCGGGATTATCGACGCAGGCCAAGACACGGCGGCGGCGGATTTTGGGCGCGGTCTGGGCCAGACGAGGGACAAGCAATGAAAACATTTAGGATTTACGCCGTCGTGCTTTGCACATTGGCCTTATCAGCTTGCAGTCAGGGGCTGTTCGCGGGCGCTGATTCGATGTCAAGCAAAGGTTCGGTCTGCGGCAGCAACCAACTGCAAGGTCGGTCGATCAGTGAAATCGAGGCGGCAAATCCGGCTTATGGTATCAAACATCCGGTCGAAATCACCGGCGTGGCGGGCGTGCGATTGTCGCAGCCGGCGACTTTGAACTGTGATGCGGCGCTGACATTGGCGACTTACGTAACGGACGTGGCCAAACCGGTACTCGGCGATACTGGCGGCGGGTTGAGCGAACTGGAGGTGGCCGCGTCCTATGTTTATCGGACCCGCAACAACCAGCGCGGGGCGAGGATGTCGGAGCATGCAACCGGCAATGCAATCGACATTTCGGCTTTTGTGCTGGCCGATGGCAAGGAATTCGTCGTTGAGGACGACTGGGGTCTGGCGGTCATGAAGCAGCTTCACGATGACGCCTGTGGCCCGTTTGGAACGGTGCTAGGCCCGGATTCGGACCGGTTCCACCGCAATCACTTTCATTTTGACGTCGCATCTTATCGTAGCGGACCGTATTGCCGTTAGTGTTTGGGGCGCTGCCCCGTCTTGCCGTTGGCAAGACTCCCCGGGATATTTGGGCCATCCGAAATGGGAATTGGCGGGCTGCAGTTCTAGCGCACCAACCTTGGTGCATAACCGATCCAGACCGGGCCGATGTGGGCCTGCCCGTCGGAGAAGGTGAGGGGCGCATTCAGCGTGCGCGGGTCGCCTGAAAGCATGGCAAGGATGTTGAGGCCGGAACGTATAAGGTCGGCGTTATCAGCACCGAGCGCGCCAGAATCGACGAACATTTGCAGGATGTCTTGCCAGTTTTTGGCGCGTAATTGCAACTCACCTACGAAATAGCCTTGGGCATCGATTTTTATGTCGCCTTTGGCGTCAAGCTGCAATTCGCCCCAGAGAAGGCGCAGTTTGCTAAGGTCAAATCCGGTCAGCAAAGGGGGGCGAGTTTCCAGCGCGAAACGGTCCCACGGGCGGTCAAAGAACATCGTGGTTTCGATTTCGGCATCGGAAAACACCGATGGCAAATTGCCAGCACGGTCGATGATTGCCTGCCAAAACGGCGGCATGGCGAGGTTTTTTGCGGTGAACGCAAGGTCGTGCGCGTTCGCATCGGCGGCGGATTGGCGGGTGGCGAATATGGCGCTTTCCAACCCCGCCGACCAATCTGGTCCTTTCAGTTCCAAACCTTTGATATCAATGGTGGTTTCGTCCAGCGCCAGAGCTGTCGAGGGAACGAATTTGACCGAGCCGCGCATGTCTTCCGAGGTCATTCTAGTGGTGCCATTGGGCGTGGACCACGATTGTTCATGCGGCCAGATGGCGATGATGTGGTTGGGCCGGTAGGACAGCGCGAGGATTTCAAAATTGGGTGCCAACCACGCCCAGCCTTGTGAGGGGTCGGCGAGGTTCAAGCCGGTTATTTTGGTATCAAACCGGTTGGGAAAGCCGGTGACGTTCAAGGATTCGGTGCTGGCAATCCAACCTGCGGCGCTGCGCTCGGCCAGCCAAGCGGTGAGGGCGCGTTCCTTGGCGGTAGAGCCGATGAACCACCACGTGCTCCACGCGGCGGCGGCGAAGACGACGGCCCAGAGAAGTTTGCGCATGCGTTTACCCTTTGCTGAGGTTGCTTTATAGGAACGGTTCGGCGGGGGGAATGCGGCATGCAGGACGGCTTTTGGGTGTTCGGCTATGGCTCGCTGATCTGGCGCACCGGGTTTCCCTATCGGGCGCGGCAATTGGCGACTTTGCAGGGGTATCGGCGCCGATTTTGCATGGAATCGCACCACTACCGCGGCACGCCGGCCTTGCCGGGGTTGGTACTAGCTTTGGACCCTTTAACGGGTGCGTCGTGTCGCGGGTTGGCGTTCCATGTTGATCCCGCTGACGCCGATGAGGTGATGGCATATCTGCGCGGGCGCGAGTTGATTTCCGACGCTTATCGCGAGGTTGTGCACGAGATTGAGTTCGGTGACGGCGTCCAAGTTTCGGCGGTTTGCTATGTGATGAACCAAGCGCATCACCAGTATCGCGGTGGCCTGTCAGTGCTGGAACAAGCCGAAATGATTGCGCGTGCCAGCGGCTCGGCGGGGGCGAATACGGAGTATCTGTTCAATACGTTTGCAAGTTTGCGCGAGTTGGGAATTGAGGATGCGGAATTGGCGGAACTGGTGGAGTTGGTGAAAGGTTTCGAGCGGCTTCCATCCGGATCTGGGTCAATTTGAGAAAGATATTGCCGCGTCTTTACGAATTGGTGACATCCAATCCTTAAAGTCCGCTCGAATCCCCTCCACCGTTTGCGGGGGAGGGTTAGGGTGGGGGTATGGAAGTGGAAATTGAAACGGCTGCAAGCCAACGTGATCGGGCGCGGGAATTGCGGCGGAATATGACGCGGGCCGAACGGGTTTTGTGGCGACAATTGCGGTTGCGCCAGATTTACGGGCGCAAGTTTCGTCGGCAGGTGCCGGTTGGGCCGTTCATTGTCGATTTCCTAAGTTATGACGCAAGGCTGATTGTTGAATTGGACGGTGGTCAACATGGGCTGGCCTTGGCGCACGGATATGACTTTCGACGCGATGAGTTTCTGCGACGACAGGGGTTTCAAGTTTTGCGGTTCTGGAACAACGATGTTTCGGAGAATTTGGCAGGGGTGCTTGCGCGGATAGTCGAGCTCTTGCCAACCGCCCCATCCTAGCCTTCCCCCAGCGGGGGAAGGAATCTGTTTTTCCTTAACCGAATGGTGACAAGCATTGCCTGTAGTCCGCCGGAATCCCCTCCACCGCTTGCGGGGGAGGGTTAGGGTGGGGGTTTTGGCGCGGGCGCATCTGAAATTGCCCCATTCAAAAGAAGAAAGGAATTCGGTGACGCCTGATTTAAGCTTTCACCATCAACACCGTGCCGCGCGTCTGCGAAACGGTGACCGAACCGCCAACGGCGCTGCTGCCGCTTTCCCATTTGGCCATCCAGGGAATCCCCTCGACCTCAACTTTGCCTTCGCCATTTTCAAACGACAGGACTTTGCCTTGCATGCCGATCAAACGGTTGGACCGCTCGTTCAAGCCGTTTGGCGCTGCGCCGCTTGCGCCGTTGAGGAACCGGGCGCGAAACATATAGGTCAGGGCCACAGAAAGTGACGCAAAGACAGCGACCTGCACTTCGCCGGGCATGGATGGAAAAGCCCAAAGCAGAATCGCCATGCCAATGGCGGCGATGCCGGGCCAGATCAGAAAGAACGACATCGTGGCCATTTCAATGGCGCCAAGCGTAATGCCAAAGGCCACCCACCACCAAGGTGAGAGGCCTTCCAGAATGTTGAACATGGAAACGTCCATACTGATTTAACCCTTCTTACCAGATACCGCGTTGGCAATTTCGGATATTCCCGAAATCGAACCCATTAGCGCCGACGCTTCCAGCGGTATCATTATGGTCTTTGAATTGGGGGATGCGGCGATGTCGCGCAAGGCCTCGGTATATTTTTGTGCAACGAAGTAGTTCACCGCTTGAATGTTGCCAGCCGCGATGGCTTCGGAAACCATGCGGGTTGCTTCGGCTTCGGCCTTGGCAGAGCGTTCGCGGGCTTCGGCATCAAGGAAGGCGGCTTCCTTGCGACCTTCAGCTTCACGGATTTGCGCTTCGCGTTCGCCTTCGGCTTTCAGGATCGCCGATTGTTTTTGACCCTCGGCAGACAGAATTTCGGCGCGTTTTTCGCGTTCGGCTTTCATCTGGCGACCCATCGCTTCGGTAATATCGGCGGGTGGGGAAAGGTCCTTGATTTCAACACGGGTGACTTTGATGCCCCAAGGGGTAGAGGCGTGGTCGATCACCGAAAGAAGTTTGGTGTTGATGACTTCGCGATTGGACAGACTTTCGTCGAGATCCATCGAACCGATCACCGAGCGGATATTGGTCTGCGTCAAGTTGATCAGCGCGGATTCAAGGTTTTGCACTTCGTAAGCAGCTTTTGCCGCATCGACGACTTGGTAGAAGGTCACAGCGTCAGCGCCAACCATGGCGTTATCTTTGGAGATGACTTCCTGGCGCGGAATTTCCAGCACCTTTTCCATCATGTTCACTTTGTTGCCGACCTTGTCCATGAACGGCAGCAGGAAATTGAGGCCGGGTTTCAGGGTTTTGGTATAGCGGCCAAAACGTTCGACCGTCCATTCATCGCCTTGCGGCACCGATTTCACCCCAAGGTAAATCAGGATCAGGGCAAAGACGAGAATTGCAATGGCGGGAGCGCCGAAAGCGTTCAACATGTCAGACTACCTTTCAAAAAGTGCGCTTGGCGCGTGTGACTTATTTGGTTCATAGCATTATCGGTTTGTGAACGCTATTTTTCTGGTTAAAGCAGCAAAAGTTTTGCTAGTTGGCAGATAGGCGCAGGTGCGGGGAGTGGTTTCTTGAAACTGAAACTTGATGCAAGGAACGAGCCAAGGTTCTCGCAACCGATCCGGCAAATCGTTTTGATGATCTTGGTGATGATCCTATTTTCCGTCGGGGCCTATTTCGCCTTCTCGGAAGTTTGGCGGATTATCCTGACATCGGTTTATCTGAACACGTTTATCCTGTTTGTCTTTGTCATCGGTGTGCTGACCTGCTTTGCCCAAGCGGTGACTTTGGTCAGTTGTGTGAATTGGATCGAAGGTTTTGCACTGGACCGGCCGGGGCACGAATTTGTGAAATCACCGCGGCTGTTGGCGTCTTTGGCGGCATTGCTCAGCGACACGCGGGCGCGGCAATCGCTGACCTCGACCTCAACCCGGTCCATCCTGGATTCGGTGGCGACACGGTTGGACGAAGCCAGCGATATAACCCGATATATCATCAACGTGCTGATATTTCTGGGCCTGCTCGGCACCTTTCACGGCTTGGCGACGGCAGTTCCGGCGGTTGTCGACACGATCCGCTCGCTGGCACCCGCCGAGGGTCAAAGCGCGATGGATTCCTTTGACCAGTTGATGTCGGGCTTGGAAGAACAGTTGGGCGGCATGGGAACTGCATTTTCCGCCTCGCTTTTGGGCCTGTCAGGTTCGTTGGTTGTCGGTTTGTTGGAGCTGTTCGCTGGTCATGGGGCCAAGCGGTTTTATATGGAATTGGAAGAGTGGTTGTCCTCGATCACCCGCATTTCGCTGGTCACGGGTGATGGTGAGGGTGGTTCGGGCGGTAGCGGCCTGTTGGGCGATGCGGTGGAGAAAATGGTCTATCAGATCGAAGATTTGAAGGATGTTTTTCAGCGCAGCGAAGAACGGCGCGCGCAGACCGATGGTAAACTGACCTCGCTGACCGACGCGATTTCGCAATTGGCGACCGGCATGGCCAACCAGCGGCCAGTTGCTGCTGGTGGCGGGTTGGACCCGGCGATTCTGGAACGGCTGACGGCCAGTCAGGATCGGATTGCGCGGCTGCTGGAACGCGTCGGCACGGATTCGGGTAGCGCCGGCATGGACGCCGAAGCCAAGATGCGACTGAAAAATATCGATGTGCAATTGCTGCGCATTTTGGAAGAAATGTCGGCCGGGCGGCAAGATACGATGGCCGAGTTGCGACAGGATTTCATTGCCTTGGCGCAGGCGATTACCGGGTCGAAACGCGGGGGCGCGTAGATGGCCTCGGTTCGATCAGGTCGCAGTCGCGAATCCAACATCTGGCCGGGTTTCGTCGATGCCATGACGGCTTTGCTGATGATTTTGATATTTGTATTGTCGATATTCATGACGGTGCAATTTGTCATGCGCGACACGATCACCGGGCAAGACAAGAAACTGGAGGGTTTGACGGCCGACGTGGCCAGTCTGGCCAATGCTTTGGGGTTGGAAACCCAGCGCAGCGAGGGGTTGCAGACGGAAGTCGGATTGCTGGATTCGCAATTAAGCGATGCGGCGAGCGAGGCGGACTTGCAAGACGCACTGATTGCCAGTTTGACGAATGAGCGCGACGCGGTTGCGACGCGGGCAAACGAGTTGCAGGCGTTAAGCGCAGCCGACGCGGCGCGGGCGGCAGAGTTGGAACAGTCGCTGGTGTCGGCACGCAGTGAGGTCGACAAAAGCGCGGAAGAGGCGAAACTGGCTGCCGCCCGCCGCGAAGCACTGGAAATGTCACTGGCGCAAGCCCGCACCGAAATCGACGCGGGAACCGAGGCGGCACGGTTGGATGCGGCGCGGCGCGATGCTTTGGAAAGCATGGTCAAGAAGTTTGAGGCCGACTTGGCGTCTCGCGACACCGCTTTGAGCACAGCGCAATCAGAATTGTCGCAGGCCGAAAAGCTGCAACTGGCGCAGGCGGCGGCGATGCTGGCCTTGCGCAATGAATTGACCAAAGCGGTTGGTCAGGTCAGCGAGACCCAGGCCGAATTGGAGGCGCGGACTTCGGCGCTGAGCGATGCCGAAAAGGCGCGGCTGGTGGAACTGGCGGCGGCGGAGCAGTTGCGCGAGAAACTGCGCAATTCGTCGGCTGAGGTCACGGCGATGACCTTGGCATTGGAAGAACAGCGGGCGAAGGCGGAGGATACGTTGACTTTGCTGGCGGCGGCAGAAGCGGCGAAAGCGGCGTTGGCGACTGCCAATGCCGAGTTGGCGACGTCGGGCGCCACGGCCCTGACCGACGTTGAAAAGCAGCGTTTGGCCTTGGTGCAAGCCAACAAATTGCTGGGCGAGCAGGAGGCTTTGTCGGCAGAAAGCCAGCGCGAAGTGGCCTTGTTGAACCAGCAGACGGGTGAGCTGCGCAAGCAGTTGAACGCTTTGCAAGGTTTGCTTGATGCTTCCAGCGCTGCGGATGTTGAGGCGCAAGTGCAGATTCAGGCGCTGGGGACCAACTTGAATACGGCGTTGGCCCGGGTGGCTTCTGAACAGCGCAAACTGGCAGATGAACAACGCAAACTGGCGGATGAACAGAGCAAACGGGCGGAGTTGGAAGCGCGAGAAAACGAGCGGCTGAAAGCGGAGGCGACGGATTTGAAACGCTATCGTTCCGAATTTTTCGCCCGTGTCGGTGAGGTTCTGGGGGGTCGGCAGGGCGTGCAGGTGGTGGGTGATCGGTTCGTGTTTTCCTCCGAGGTGCTGTTTGAACCGGCGTCCGCTGTTCTCGGCAACGAAGGACGGGCGCAGATTGCCGAGGTTGCAGCGGTGATCCGCGAAGTGGCGGATAAGATTCCCGAGGGGATCGACTGGATTTTACGCGTCGATGGCCATACCGACAGCAAGCCTCTGTCGGGTGGCGGGCAGTTCCGCGACAACTGGGAACTTAGTCAGGCACGCGCTTTATCTGTGGTCAAATATCTGGTGGATTTCGAAGGGATACCGGCCAATCGGCTGGCGGCGACCGGCTTTGGCGAGTTTCAGCCGCTCGATAGCGGCGCCAGTGCCGAAGCTTTGGCCAAGAACCGGCGGATCGAGTTGAAATTCACGGAACGCTGACTATGGGCAAAACGGATTTGACCTATCGTCCATTGGCATTGCCTGACCGGGTTGAATTTGATCCAGCCGCCGCCGAAGCGTTTTTAGCGGTCATGCGCAAGCGCCACACGGTGCGAGACTTTAGCGATGAACCAGTGGCGCGTTCGGTGATTGAAACTTGTATCGCGGCGGCCGGAACCGCGCCGAGTGGGGCGAACAACCAGCCTTGGCATTTCGTGGCGATTTCATCCGCCACGGTCAAAGCCGCAATCCGCGCCGCGGCGGAGGAAGAAGAACGGGCATTCTATGCCGGCGGTGCGGGCGACGCGTGGCTGGACGCGCTGGCCCCGATTGGCACCGGCCCGGAAAAACCGCATCTGACGAAAGCGCCGTGGTTGATTGTGGTTTTCGCGCAAAGATACGGCGAATTTGACGACGGAAAGCGGTTCAAGAACTACTACGTGCCCGAAAGCGTCGGGATCGCGTCGGGGTTTTTGATTGCAGCGTTGCACCACGCTGGTTTGTCGGTGTTGACCCACACGCCCGCGCCGATGAAGTTTTTGACCGTGATTTGTCAACGGCCCGCATCCGAAAAACCGCTGATGATTTTGGCGGTAGGTCACGCCAGTGCAGCGGCCACAGTACCAGCAGCGGCATTGGTGAAAAAGCCGCTGGGCAAGATTATGAGCGTGATTGAATAGGGATCAATTTCAGTCAAGCGACGGTCTAATGTCGCTGATAAATAGGACGCGTTCAGGAGATTTGGCATGAGCGTCGTTCAAAAAGCCCTTTGGTTTGTCGAATATAATCTGACCGAACCGGTAAGTTTGGAAGATATGGCAAAGACCTGTGGCGTCAGCGTGCACCATCTGGCGCGGGCGTTTGTGGCGGTGGTCGGCGTTTCGCCGCAACGCTATTTGCGTATGCGGCGGTTGTCGGTGGCTGCTATGGCCTTGGCGAATGGCGCACCCGATATTCTGAACGTGGCGTTGGCGGCGGGCTATGGCTCGCACGAGGCGTTTAGCCGTGCATTCCGCGATGCTTTTGGGCTGACGCCAGATGCTTTGAGGACGCAGGGCAATCTAACACAACTTCACCTTCAGGAGGCGATCAGGATGGAAGATAAAGTGTTTGGCAATTTGGCGGCACCAAAGCAGGTGCGGCGCGGGGCGTTCATCCTAGCGGGTCTGATTGGCAATTATACGATGGACACGGCGCAGGGGATTCCCAATTTGTGGGAAAGGTTTGGGCCGTATATTGGCACTGTTCCGGGGCAAGTCGGAACGACGGCCTATGGTCTGATTTCAATGAACGCGAGCGGGTTTGACTATGTTGCCGGCGTCGAAGTTTCCTCGACCCATGACCTGCCGCCGGAGTTTGTCGTGCGAAAACTGCCCGCCTGTAATTATGCGGTGTTCGAGCATGTCGGGCATGTGTCGGGCATCCGAGAGACCAAGCACGCGATCTGGAGCAACTGGCACCAGAATGCGTCGATCGAGCCGATGGAAGGCGTGCCGGATTTTGAGGTTTACGGCGACCGGTTCGACGCAAAAACCGGGTCCGGTGTGGTCGAAATTTGGATTGGGGTGAAGCCGAAGGCGAAGGGGTGAGGGGTTTGGTCAGCTGCGTTTTGGGCGATGCAATCCATAAGCGTTTACCTATTGGCAATGACTTGACCTCATGATGTGCCAGATTCCCTCCCTCGTTTATGGGGGAGGGTTAGGGTGGGGGCGCTGGCTTTGGGGCAAACTGCTTCACCTCGATTGCCGATTATACCCGACTTTGTGCGCTGCACCCAAAAAGGTTAACCGCGTCCGACCACCGGCTTGGGCTGGGCACCGGTCAGCTCTTCCAAGGCCTCCAGCGGGCGGCGCACCGCCTCGCGCAGGCCGCCCTGCGGTTTGGCATAAACTTGCTTGGAGGCCTCGACAAACAAGGCCCCCGCCATCATCCCCGGCCCGATCCTGCGACCTGCACCTTCCCAGATTTTTTCCATTTTCAGCCAAATCGGCCGGTCACTCGGCGGCATGAACAAAGCTGCCGAATGTCGCTCGGGCGTGAAGCGATGCGAGCGCAACTGACGCTCCAATTGCCCATAAGAATAAGGGTGCCCGTGGCCAAATGGCGTGCGATCCCGCCGTGCCCAAAGGCCGGATCGGCTGGGCACGATGAACACTGCAACCCCGCCGGGAGCCAGCACGCGCCAGATTTCATCGAGCAATGCCGCAGGCTGATCGGTATGTTCCAAGCCGTGCGCGATCAACAACCGATCCGCCGTTCCGGTGCCCAAAGGCCAAGCGGTTTCTTCCACCAGAACCGACACATTCGCCTGTCCCATCGGCCAAGGCACCACCCCTTGCGGGGCAGGCATCAAGCTGACAACGCGGCGCGATTCCTCCAAAAACGGCCTGAGCATCGGCACGGCAAAGCCAAAACCCACCACATTCATCCCGCGCGTGTCCGGCCAAAGCGCTCGCAGACTGACCTGCAATGACCTCTGCGCCGCACGGCCAAGCTTGGTGCGATAGTAAAAATTGCGCAGGTCAACCACATCCAGATGCATTGCATCGCCTTACTGCATAGGCCAAAGTTGCCCCTTGTTATGCCAATTTGGAAAGCCCCGCCATGCCGCTTGAAATTATTACGGTTCCTTGCCTGAAGGACAATTACGCCTATCTTTTACGCGACAAGGCGACTGGGAAAGTCGCGCTGATCGACGCGCCCGAAGACGCGCCCATTCGCGCGGCACTGGATGAACGCGGCTGGCACCTCGATCAAATCCTGATCACCCATCATCATTCCGACCATATCGATGGCGTTGAAACATTGCGCGCAAGTTTCAACTGCAGCGTCATCGGTGCAAGTGCCGACAAGCACCGGTTGCCCAAATTGGATGTTGAATTGGCGGAGGGGGATACTGTTACGGTTGGCGATAGCAAGGGCCAAGTCCTCGAAGTCTATGGCCACACCATCGGCCATATCGCGTTCCATTTCCCCAGCGCCAAAGCGCTGTTTTCGGCGGATTCATTGATGACGATGGGTTGCGGTCGCCTTATCGAAGGCACTGCCGAGCAGATGTGGCAGTCTTTGAGCAAAATGGCAGCGCTTCCGGGCGACACTATCGTTCACACCGGTCACGAGTATACCGAAGCCAACACGCGTTTTGCTTTGACGGTTGACCCGGATAACGCCGCGCTGCAAGCCCGCGCCGAAACAGTCAGCGCATTGCGGGCTGCTGGTCAGCCGACGGTGCCGACGTTGTTGTCTAGCGAACTGGCCACCAACCCGTTCCTGCGGGCCGTCGCGCCGGAAGTGAAAGTCCATATCGGCATGCCCAACGCCAGTGATGCTGAGGTGTTTGCGGAAATAAGGAAACGAAAGGACAAGTTTTGACAAAATCGCCAAAACTGGTTAGGTCGCACACATGGAAAATGAATCTGGAAAATCTAGCGAACTAGGCGGCGAACCCTTGGATTTCGGAGACGAAACCGATGATTCCACCCAGTTTGCCGCCGACCTTATGCTATTCCCTGAGTGGACCGAACCGGAAGATGAGGCGGCTTTCGCCGATCTTTGAACGCCAATTCGCCAACCTAATAGAGTGATCGAAACGCCTCACCGCAGGCATTTTCACAAAACGTGATGTAAACTTTGCATTATCGACAAGTTTTTCTCAATTATTCCCTTGAACCGCCGCAAATAAAGCCGAAATTTAACCCAAGGCCGCGTTAATGACCTTCTCGCCCCGGCATCCCCCGGAACGAGTCTTGACGAAAGACGTATCATGCCATCTTTTTCCGGCACGCTTGAAGGTGCCATCCACGCCGCGCTGCAATATGCCAACGAGCGCAAACACGAACTTGCCACGTTGGAACATCTGTTGCTGGCGCTGATCGATGAGCCCGATGCGGCGCGGGTTATGCAGGCCTGTGGTGTCAATTTGGCCGACCTGCGCAAATCGCTGGTCACCTTCATCAACGAAGAACTTGATAGTCTGGTTTCTGATATCGACGGCTCGCAAGCCGCACCAACGACCGGTTTCCAACGCGTCATTCAACGCGCCGCGATCCATGTGCAATCATCGGGCCGCAACGAAGTGACCGGCGCCAATGTTTTGGTTGCGATATTTGCCGAACGCGAAAGCCACGCCGCTTATTTCCTGCAACAGCAAGACATGACCCGCTATGACGCGGTCAATTTCATCTCGCATGGCGTCGCCAAAGACCCGAGTATGGCCGAGGCCAAGCCGGTGACCGGCGCGGAAATGAACGAAAGCGAAGATACCAAGGACAAAGGCAAGGAATCGGCGTTGAAGAAATACTGTGTTGATCTCAACGCTAAAGCCCGCGAGGGCGGGGTTGACCCGCTGATTGGCCGCAACGACGAAGTCGACCGCTGCATCCAAATCCTTTGCCGGCGGCGCAAAAACAACCCGCTG
Organism: Oceanomicrobium sp.; assembly: GCA_031415055.1. Lineage (GTDB taxonomy): Bacteria > Pseudomonadota > Alphaproteobacteria > Rhodobacterales > Rhodobacteraceae > JANMOK01. The sequence goes on from JANOQZ010000033.1 coordinate 40,158, forward strand.
TTGGTCGGCGATCCCGGTGTTGGCAAAACGGCAATCGCCGAAGGCTTGGCCCGCAAAATCGTCACCGGCGATACGCCGAACGTTTTGGCGGCGACCACGATCTATTCGCTCGACATGGGTGCGCTGCTTGCTGGCACCCGCTATCGCGGTGATTTTGAGGAACGCTTGAAAGCGGTCGTCACCGAACTGGAGGCGCATCCTGACGCCGTTCTGTTTATCGACGAAATCCATACGGTTATCGGTGCCGGGGCCACGTCCGGCGGCTCGATGGATGCGTCCAACCTGCTCAAACCCGCCCTGCAAGGCGGCAAGCTACGTTGCATGGGGTCGACCACCTACAAAGAATTCCGCCAGCATTTCGAGAAAGACCGGGCGTTGGCGCGACGGTTCCAGAAAATTGACATCAACGAACCCTCGGTCGAGGATTCGATCAAAATCCTCATGGGCCTCAAACCCTATTTCGAGGAACACCACGACCTGCGCTATACCAACGACGCCATCAAATCGGCGGTCGAGCTTTCGGCGCGTTACATCCATGACCGTAAACTGCCCGACAAGGCGATTGACGTGATTGACGAAGCCGGTGCTGCACAAATGCTGGTGCCCGAAGGCAAGCGTCGCAAGACGCTGGGCGTGAAGGAAATCGAAGCTGTCGTCGCCAAAATCGCCCGCATCCCGCCGAAAAACGTGTCGAAGGACGATGCGCAAGTGCTCAAAGACCTCGACGCCAACCTGAAGCGTGTGGTTTTTGGCCAGGATAAGGCAATCGAGGCGCTGGCATCCGCCATCAAACTCAGCCGTGCAGGCCTGCGCGAACCGGAAAAACCGATTGGCAATTACCTGTTCGCGGGGCCAACTGGCGTGGGTAAAACCGAGGTTGCCAAGCAACTGGCCGACACTTTGGGCGTCGAACTTCTGCGCTTTGACATGTCGGAATATATGGAAAAACACGCGGTGTCCCGCCTGATCGGTGCCCCGCCGGGCTATGTTGGCTTTGATCAAGGCGGCCTGTTGACCGACGGCGTTGACCAGCACCCGCATTGCGTGCTGCTGCTGGATGAAATCGAAAAAGCCCACCCGGATGTCTACAACATCCTGTTGCAAGTCATGGACCACGGCAAACTGACCGACCACAACGGTCGCGCCGTTGATTTCCGCAACGTCGTCCTGATCATGACCACCAACGCCGGTGCCGCCGAAATGGCCAAATCGGCGATTGGGTTTGGCTCGTCGGTGCGCGAAGGCGAAGATACTGCCGAAATCGAGCGCCGTTTTACCCCCGAATTCCGTAACCGGCTGGACGCCACGATCAGCTTCTCGGCTTTGCCGAAAGCCGTGATCATGCAAGTGGTCGAGAAATTCGTACAGCAACTTGAGGCTCAATTGCTGGACCGCAACGTGCATATCGAACTTTCATCCGAAGCCGCTGCTTGGCTGGGTGATCGTGGTTACGACGCCACAATGGGTGCAAGGCCACTGGCCCGCGTCATCCAAGAGCACATCAAGAAACCGTTGGCCGAAGAACTGCTGTTTGGCAAACTGGCCAAAGGCGGGCTGGTCAAAGTCGGGGTCAAAGATAACAAAATTGTGCTGGATATCGAACTACCGGAAAAATCGCTGACACTCGATAAAAGGCCACCTTTGTTGACGGCGAAATAGGTCGTCTAGTGCAAATCGCCGATGCGAATACAGGCCGCCAAATGCCCGGCGCCGACGGTAACGTTGGCTGGCACTGCATCCGAGCAAGCAGAGATTGTATAGGGGCAGCGGGTGGAGAAGACGCAGCCTTTGGGTGGGTTCATTGGCGAAGGTGGGTCGCCTTTGAGGATGACGCGTTTGCGCTGCCGGGCAACCTTTGGGTCGGGGATGGGCGCGGCGGAAAGCAGGGCGCGGGTATAGGGGTGCTGTGGGTTGGTGAACACGGCATCGCAGGGGCCAGATTCAACGACCCGGCCAAGGTAGAGCACGAGGATACGATCGGAAATCAGGCGGACGACTGACAAATCGTGGCTGATGAAGATGAGCGTCAGGCCAAAATCAGCACGAAGTTTATCAAGCAGGTTGATGATCTGGGCTTGGATGGAAACGTCCAAGGCGGAAACCGGTTCATCGCAAATCACCAGTTTGGGCTTGGTGACAATGGCGCGGGCAATGCCGATTCGCTGCGCTTGGCCGCCGGAAAATTCGTGCGGATAGCGGTTGACCATGTCGCGGGCGAGGCCAACGGCGGACATGATTTCACGCACGCGATCAAGGCGCTGCGCTTTGGAAAGTTGCGGTTCAAACACGGTTAGCGGTTCGCCGATGATGTCGCCCACTGTCATGCGCGGGTCGAGCGAGGCGATAGGATCTTGGAAGATGATCTGCATGTTTTGCCGGGTCAGCCGCATTTCTTCGTCCGATAGGTCGGGCAGATTGCGGCCCTGCCAGACCACGCGGCCGGCGGAAGGTTCGATCAGCCGCAAGATGGTGCGGCCGAGGGTGGATTTACCACAGCCGGATTCGCCGACGATGCCAAGGGTTTCGCCTGCGTTCAGGGTGAAGCTGACATTGTTGACGGCAACCAGCGTGAGTTTTCCACCGAACAAACGTCCCGAAGAAACACCGAAAGCGGTGGATAGGTTTTCGACCGATAAAAGGGCGTCAGGCATCGGCCAATTCCCGTTCGGTTAGGGGGTGGTAGCAGGCGACGCGGACTGGACCTTTTGCCGTAAGGTTGGGCGGCGTTTCGCGGCATTTGTCGGTGGCATAAGCACAACGTGTGTGGAAAGCGCAGCCTTGCGGCAAGCGGATCAGGTTCGGTGGCTGGCCGGGAATCGGCGCAATGGCGCTGCGTGCCTTGTCTACCCGTGGGATCGAGTTGAGCAAAGCGGCGGTGTAGGGATGCGCCGGGTTGTCGAAAATGCGGTCAACGCCCGCATCTTCAACGATCCGCCCACCATACATGACAACCACCCGGTCGGCGATGCCAGCGACCACACCCATGTCGTGGGTGATGGTGACCAGTGCGGTGCCAAGATCGGCGGCAAGGTCGGCGAACAGGTCGAGGATTTGCGCTTGGATGGTCACATCCAGCGCAGTTGTGGGTTCATCGGCGATCAGCAATTTGGGTTTGCATAAAAGTGCCATGGCGATGACAACGCGCTGACGCATGCCGCCGGACAATTCATGCGGATAGAGGCGGAAACGGCGGATCGGGTCGGGGATGCCGACGCGTTCCAGCATTTGCAGGGCCTCGGCGGTGGCTTGTCTGGGCGACAGGCCCTGATGCACTTCGAGTTGTTCCGTCAGTTGGCGGGATATTCTGAGCGACGGGTTTAACGCGGTCATCGGGTCTTGAAAGACCATGGTGATGTCTTTGCCGCGCACTTTGTCGAGTTGGCGCGAGGTGAGTTTCAGCAGGTCTTGGCCGTCGAAAATGGCCTGTCCGGTTGTTGTTCCGTTCTTGGCCAACAGTCCCATGACGCCGAGAAAGGTCTGGCTTTTGCCCGAGCCGCTTTCACCGACGATGGCTAGGCGTTCGCCGGGTTGAATGGATAGGTTCATGCCCGACACCGCCTGAACTTCGCCCTCAGGTGTGTCAAAACGGATGGTGTAGTCTTGGAGCGATAACAGGGCCATGTCAGCGATCCTTCGGGTCAAAGGCATCGCGCAGACCGTCGCCGATGAACAACAGGCCCATGAGTAACGTCACCAACACCACGGCGGGGAACCAAAGCAGCCAAGGCAGCACCTCGAAGATTGACGCGCCCTCCGAGATGAGGGTGCCAAGCGAGGTGAGCGGTTCTTGCACGCCAAAGCCAAGATAGGACAGGAAACTCTCGATGGCGATGATCTCGGGGATGGTCAGGGCGGCATAGATGACGACCGGGCCAAGCAGGTTGGGGATGATGTGTTTGACGATGATTTTGAAGGGGCGTTGGCCGGATGCGCGTGCCGCCTCGACAAATTCGCGTTCTTTCAGCGACAGGGTTTGCCCGCGCACGATGCGGGCCATGGTCAGCCATTCGAGTGCGCCGATGGCGGCAAACAGCAGGTAGACGTTGCGTCCGAAAATCACCATCAACAGGATGACGAACATCAAGTAAGGCAGGGCATACATGATGTCGACAAAGCGCATCATGATCTGGTCGGTGCGCCCGCCGATATAACCTGCGACCGCACCGTAAAGCACGCCGATTCCGACGGAAACGAGGGTGGCGGTCAGCGCAACGGCCAGCGAAATACGCGTGCCATACAGGGTGCGGGCCAACAGGTCGCGGCCGTTCTGGTCGGTGCCGAAATAGTGGCCACTGGCCGTTGATGGCGCAACTTTGAGGGCACCCCAATCGGGGTCTTCGTAGTTATAGGGCACCAGCGACGGGCCGATGAAAGCGGCGAGGATGAGGAATCCGACCAGAAACATCGATACCACAGCCGCCTTATTGCGCAGCAATCGGCGGATGGCGTCTTGGGTTAACGAGCGGGATTCAGGGGCAAGATCGTTGAATGTGTCGGCGATGATTTCTTCGCGCAGAGTGTTCAGGATCACCGTGCCCTCACTTTCGGGTCAAGCCAAGCATAGGCGATGTCGACCAGCAGGTTCAGCAGCACAATCAGGAACATGTAGAGAATGACTGTGCCCAGAACCATGCCATAGTCGCGGTTGAGGGCGGCGGTGACGAATAGGCGACCAATGCCGGGGAGACCGAAGATTTGCTCAACGACAATGGAGCCGGTTAACAAATAGCTGGCCGCTGGACCGAGGTAGGAAACGACGGGCATCATCGCTGGTTTAAGGGCGTGGCGAATGATTGTCAGCCGTGCTCCGATACCTTTGGAGCGAGCGGTGCGGATGAAGTTGGAATTTAAGACCTCGATCATCGAGCCGCGCGTCAGGCGGCTGATACGGGCCGCGTGGGGCAGCGCCAGAACGGTGATGGGCAGCGCCAGATAGGGCAGCGAACCATTGCCCCAGCCGCCAACGGGCACCACGTCCAGCCAGATGCCAAAGATCAGTTGCAGGATTGGGGCCATCAGGAAATTGGGGATAACAAGGCCGACGAGAATGATGAAACCCATGCCGTAATCGGGCATTTTGTTTTGGTAAAGTGCGCCGATGACACCAGCAGTGACGCCGACGAGAAGGGCGATGAGCAGGGCAGAGAGGCCGATGGTGACGGTGAAGGGTAGGCCCTGCAAAAGCTGATCGGTGACAGTGAAATCGTCGGAGGCGAAGGATGGACCAAGGTCGCCACGCATCACGTCGGCGAGGTAATTCCAATATTGAGTGAACAGCGGCTTGTCGAGGTTGTAATGCGCCGCCAGGTTTTTCATCACCGCTGGTGACAAAGGGCGTTCGCCATCAAACGGCCCGCCGGGGGCAAGCCGCAGAGTAAAAAAGCTGAGCGTGATGGCGATCCAGAGGACCGGGATCGTCGTCAACAGGCGATGCAGGGCATATCGTATCATTGTCTGACCAAAATGACGGATCCTCCGCCCGAGGTTCGGGCGGAGGACGATGTTTCAATTCGTTCAGATCATTCCGCGAAAGACAGCCAACGCGTGCGGTGTTTGTCTTTGGCGTTGTCAACAAATCCTTGAACTTTCGGTTTGATGACGTTTTTGGAGACGTAGTAATAGATCGGAATCGCGGCACTTTCGTCCAGCGCGATCCGTTCTGCCTGCGCCAGAACGGCAGCACGTGCCGTCAGGTCTTTCATCGTGCTGGCTTCCGCCAGTAGCTTGTCAAATTCGGCGTTTTTGTATCGACCGTAATTGTGTTCCACGTCCGAACGCAACAAGTTGAGAAAGTTGTCGGCGTCGTCATAGTCCGACAGCCAGCCGGCGCGACCGACTTCGACCAGACCATCGGTCATCTCGTCGTAGTGCACTTTGGTCTCGGTGTTGTAGAGTTCGACTTCAACGCCCAGCGGCTTCCACATGGCAGCAATCGCCACGGCGATGCGTTTGTGGTTGTCGTTGGTGTTGTAGCGCAGTTGCAGTTTCAACGGATTGTCAACCGAATAGCCTTCTGCCGCCATCAGCTCGACTGCCTTGGCGGTTTTCTCCGCCTGGGGCAAGCCAGCCCAGCTGACGGTCTCCGGCGTGCCATAGTTGGCTGTGCCCGGCGGAACCCACGAATAGGCCGGAAGTTCGCCGGTGCCTAAAATATCAGGCCCGATCACTTCACGAACGATCGACATTGACAAAGCTTGGCGGACGTTTTGGTTAAACATGGCGTTGTTGACGACGTAGTAATACAGGCCCGAGAACGGCGCGACATGCGCTTCACCCGGCAGATTTTCCTGCATCCAAGCGTATTGGTCGGTCGGGAAATCGGTCATGAAGTCGAACTCGTCGGCGCGATAACGCAACAGAGCCGCCGACTGATCTTCCAGAACGTAGAAAGTGGCACCTTCCAGTTTCAGGCTGACAGTGTCGTACCACTGGTCGTTGATCACGGTTTTGACATGGCTGCCCGGCACCCATTCCACCGGCTTGTAGGGGCCGTTGACGACGATATTTTCGATTTTCACCCAATCTTCGCCTTTGGCGTCGATCAGGTGTTTCGGCAGCGGATAGGCGGTGTAGTGGGTCAAAGCGTCGATGAAATAAGGTGTCGGCGCTTCGAGTGTTATCTGCACCGTATCGTCATTGACCGCGACAACGCCAAGCTGGCTGAAGTCGGTGATCGAACCGTCGTTGATGCCAGCGGCATTTTTGATCGGGTATTGCAGATAGGCGTATTCAGCGGCAGTTGCCGGATCCATCAATCGCTGGAGAGCGAATACGAAATCGCCTGCAGTTACTGGCGCTCCATCGGACCATTTGATGCCGTCGCGCAGGTTGAAGGTATAAACCAGCCCGTCTTCGGAAACCTCCCAGCTTTCGGCCTGTCCTGGCATGGCAGCGGCACTGGCGTCTTCGGTGACAAGGCCTTCGAAAATGTCACCGGCGATGCGGTCTTCCCAGTCGCCTGACAACTTATGCGGGTCAAGCGATGTCGGATCGCCGCCGTTGTGAATGTTGATCTGGGCAGCCTGCGCGCCAAACGCCATTGCGCTGGATAGCAGGGCCGCACCGATCAGGTGTTTGAAAGTCATGTTCATTTTTACCCTTCCGTGTTGGTTTCGATTGTCCGTGTTTGGTGCTTTGCAGGCTGGTTCGGCAAAATGCCGTTTCCGAAAAGAAAACGGCTGGCACTGCCAACCGGGCCGTGAAAATACCATTGATGTCGGCAATCTGTGCTGATTTCCGTTTTGAGTCCACGGAAAAACGGCAGAGTTACCTTCACGTCACCGTCAATTGCATTTGCGCGCACAATGGTTGTGTTCATTTTTGCGCGCCGGGTTTATAGGTCCGCCGAAATTACTTTGGACGGGCTGCAATGACCGAACGTGAAATTGAGACCTTGGCTGCGGCCATGACGATTGATGAACTTGCAGGCTTTGTTGCGGGCGAAGATATTTGGTCAACGCTGGCGATAGAGCGTTTGGGTGTCCCCAAAATTAAGGTGAGTGACGGGCCGAACGGCGCACGTGGGGGCGAGTTTATCGGCGGGGTGAAATCGGCGTGTTTTCCCTGTGCCATCACGTTGGGGTCTAGCTGGAACGTCGATCTATTGCGCGAGGTAGGTGCGGCTTTGGCAATTCAAACCAAGTCGAAAGGCGCGAGGGTTTTGTTGGCGCCAACGGTCAATATCCACCGAGCAACTGGCAATGGCCGCAATTTTGAATGCTATTCCGAAGACCCTTGCCTAACCTCGGCCTTGGGCTGCGCGTATATTGAAGGGCTGCAAGGCGAAGGCGTTGCGGCGACGATCAAACATTTCATCGGTAATGAATCCGAATTCGAGCGGATGAGCATAAGCTCGGAAATGGGCGAACGCGAGTTGCGCGAGATTTACCTGCCGCCGTTTGAGGATGCGGTCAAAAAGGCCAAGGTCTGGGCGATAATGCATTCTTATAACCGGCTGAATGGCACGTTTACCGGCGAGCATCAGGGGTTATTGCTGACGCTGTTGAAGGGCGAATGGGGGTTTGACGGGGTGGTAATGTCGGATTGGTTCGCCACCCATTCGACCGAAGGTGCGGCCATCGGCGGCACCGATCTGGAAATGCCCGGTCCGCCTTTGTGGCGGGGTGAGAAACTGGCGCAGGCTGTAAATGCGGGTCGAGTTGACGCGGACATCCTGCGCGATGCCGCGCTTCGATTGTTGCGGTTGATTGACCGGGTTGGGGCGTTTGAGGATGCAGAGATTCCGGCGGAAATGGGGTTGGATCGCCTTGAGGACAGGGCGTTGATCCGTCGGGCTGGGGCGGAAGGAAGCGTGCTGCTTACTAATGATGGGATATTGCCGATTGACCCGTCGAAGAAAATCAAAATCGCCGTGATTGGGCCGAATGCGATGAAGGCGCAGATCATGGGCGGCGGCTCGGCGACGTTGAATGCTTTGTATGCGGTTTCGCCGATGGATGGCCTGCGTAATGTTGCGGGTGCCGATTTTGAGTTCACTTTTGCCGAAGGGGCAGAAAACTATCGCTATGTGCCGGTGATCAATGCGCCGATGAAGGCGGAATTTTTTGGGTCGCTGGATTTGAGCGGGCCGGTGCTGCACAATCAGGACTTCCCGACAAGCGAAGCAGTTTGGCTGGGCGGGTTTGCGCCGGGAATTGAGCCAGAAAATTTTTCAGTGCGCATGACGTTGGAATATACGCCACCGGTCAGAGGGGGTTATACGATTTCTCTGCATTCTGGCGGGTTGAGCCGAGTGTTTGTTGATGATGTCGAAGTGCTTGATCAATGGCGTAATTGGCGGAATGGCGGCACCTATTTTGGCTTTGGCTCTGATCCGAAATTGGCGGAATTGGACCTTGTTGTCGGCCGAACCTATCAAATTCGGCTGGAATTCTCGTCGCATGTTCCAAGTTTTTGCCCACTGAAGTGCGTGCGACTTGGGCTGCATTTGCCGCTCAATAAGGCGGCTGTTTCTCAAGCCGCAAGCCTAGCCGCTAATGCGGATATTGCGCTGGTCTTTGCCGGACGCATGGCGGAATGGGATTCGGAGGGGGGTGATGTTCCGTCAATCCAGCTTCCGGGTCGGCAAGACGAATTGATTGCGGCGGTTGCTGCTGCCAACCCAAAAACCGTGGTTATTCTGCAAACCGGCGGGCCGGTGGCGATGCCGTGGTCGGGTGACGTCGCGGCGATCTTGCAGGCGTGGTATCCGGGGCAGGAATGCGGGAATGCGATTGCCGATGTGCTGTTTGGTTTGGCCGAGCCGGGCGGGCGTTTGCCGCAGAGTTACCCGGTCGAGCAAGCGGACAATTCGGCGTTTGCCGATGGCCCGCGCAGCTATCCCGGCAAAAACGGCCAAGTGCATTACAGCGAGGGCGTATTTGTTGGCTATCGCCACCATGACCGATCCAACAAGCCCGCCGCGTTTTCGTTTGGGCATGGGTTGAGTTACACGTCGTTTACGTGGTCAGCACTGCGATCTGATCGGGTGCAGACCAAGGATGCCGTGGTTCATCTGGCAATCGATGTGACCAACTCTGGCGCAAGGCCGGGTTCGGAGGTGGTGCAGATATTTGTCGCGCCGCTGATGGCAAATGATCGACCGGTCAAGGAATTGCGTGCTTTTGCCAAGGCGCATTTGCGGCCCGGTGAAACACAAACGCTGAAATTTGCGCTGAACATGCGAGATTTCGCGCGGTTTGATGTTGGTCGCTCGGCTTGGGTTGCGGATAGAGGCAGCTATCGTCTGCTGGCTTGCGCGTCATCAACCGACATTCGCCACAGTATATCGGTTGAGTTGACGCAGGAATTGACCGAGGCAACGACGGTCGGCTGGCTCAACTAGTCGCTATCTGGCGGGGCGATTGAATTCTGGTATGGTCAGCTATCAGCAAGGTAATGCCATGACCCTTCATCAACCGCTTTCTGACCCAATCGCCGAGATCAAAGCCAACGCCGCGTTGCCGTTCGGCCAGGCACGGGCGATGCCGAAATCGGTTTATACATCTGAGGCGTTCCTAGCGGCGGAATTGGCGCATATTTTTTCGCAGGAATGGCTGTGCGCCGGTCGTTCGGACGCGCTGAAACAGCCGGGCGATTATCTGACGATGGAAATTGCGGGCGAGCCGGTGATCGTGCTGCGCGACCGTGCGGGCGTTTTGCGGGCGATGTCGAATGTCTGTCGGCACCGGATGTCAACCTTGCTGGAAGGGCGCGGGAATGTGCGCTCGATTGTCTGCCCGTATCATGCCTGGACGTATAATCTGGATGGTTCGCTGCGCGGTGCCCCGGCAATGAAAGCGAATGAAGGGTTCGACCGCGAGGATTATTGTCTGCCCGCGATCCGCTGCGAGGATTGGCAAGGCTGGATCATGGTGACACGCAATGCCGATGCTCCGTCGCCCGCCTTGCAGTTGCAAAACGTCGACGATCTGGTCGGATATCTCGACATGTCGAAATACGTCGAATTGTTCCGTGAGGAATTCCGCTGGAACACCAACTGGAAGGTGCTGGCCGAGAATTTCATGGAAAGTTACCACTTGCCGGTCTGCCATTCCGGCACCATTGGCGGCTCGGTCGACTTGATGAAAATGACCTGCCCGGAGGGGGAAGCGGCGTTCAATTTCCATTCCATCCTGAAGAACGACACCGTGCCGCTGTCGTTGGCGCATCCGTCGAACACGGTTCTGCAAGGTGACCGGCGGCGCACGACCTGGCTGTTGTCGATTTATCCGGCGTTGTTGAT
>JANOQZ010000034.1:0-43332 GCA_031415055.1 Oceanomicrobium sp.
TTGATCTCGGTCATCTCACACTTCCACAAGGTTTCGCCCCCGTGGCGGGCCTGTCAATCGAAGGTGATTTTGAAACAGGTGAACGCGCCACGGACAATTGTCAGCAGCTAATGCAAATCCGGATGATGGCGCATGTCGTTCTCATGGCCCGCCTTATGCACGATGAAATCGCTCCGGGCAAGCAATCTCTTGCGTCGCAAATCCACCCGCTAAATGTCGCTTCCAACTTGCAACACCCTCGACAAATATCGCACCATCGCCAGCGCAATCCCCTTCGTTTAAGGATTATCAAATGCACACGGGTTCTTGCCTTTGCGGTTCCGTCGCCTTCACTATCGACCGCTTGACCCGCGATGTTTTGGCCTGTCATTGCACGCAGTGCCGCAAAGTTTCCGGTCATTTCTGGGCAGCGACGCGGGTGGAAATCGAGCACTTTCACATCACTAGCGACGCGGGATTGACGTGGTTTGAGTCCAGCCCCAATACCAAACGCGGCTTTTGCAGCAATTGCGGATCAACCCTGTTTTTTCGCCCCGATGGACGGCCAAGTATATCTGTCTCCGCTGGCTGCATCGACGGGCCAACGGGTCTGAAAATCGCGCAACATTGGTACGTCGCCAACAAGGGCGATTATTACGACCTGAACGATGGCGTCGAACAATTGGCCGGCGAATGATCAATGGGTCCTGCCTTTGCGGCGCTGTGACGCTGGAAATCGACGCCGAATGCGGACCCATCGGTGCGTGCCATTGCACGCAATGCCGCAAATCCTCGGGGCATTACAGCGCTTCGTTCGATGCCGACCCGTCGCAGGTTACTTTCAGCGGCGAAATCGCCCGCTACACCCGTCCCGGCGGCGCGACTTGGATGTTCTGCCCTGTCTGCGGCTCCAAGATTGGCTTCATCAATCCAAGGGGCGAATTGTCCATCGAGGCGGGTATCATCGACGGCGCGACCAACGGACAACTCAGCAACCACATCTTTACGGCATTCAAGGGCGATTATTACACCATAGCCGATGGCACTCCGCAATTTGCCGAGCGCGAAAGTGCCTGATTTCCCCACCCAAGCCCGCGTGGTCATCATCGGCGGCGGCGCGGTTGGCGTTTCGTCGCTTTATCACCTCGCCAAGGCGGGCTGGAGCGACGCCATTTTGCTCGAAGCCAACGAACTTACCTCCGGTTCCACCTGGCATGCGGCGGGTAATGTGCCCACCTTTTCAACATCTTGGTCGCTGATGAACATGCAGCGCTATTCGGCCGGGCTGTATCGCACACTCGCAAAAACCGTCGACTATCCGATGAATTACCACGTCACCGGATCAATCCGCCTCGCCCATTCCAAGGAACGCATGCAGGAATTCGCCCGCGCCAAGGGCATGGGCCAGTATCAGGGCATGGATATCGACTTGCTTGCCCCAAACGAGATCACGGACCAATACCCGTTCGTTGAGTTGCACAACCTGCAAGGGGCGCTGTACGATCCCAACGACGGCGATATCGACCCTGCGCAACTGACGCAAGCCTTGGCGAAAGGTGCGCGAGACCTTGGCGCAACCATCCTGCGCCACACGCCCGCTACCGGGGTTTCTCGCCTGAACAACGACTGGATCATCCACACGCCCAAGGGCGATATCCGTTGCGAAAAGGTGGTCAATGCGGCGGGTTATCGGGCGCAACAGGTGGGCGAATGGTTCAAACCTTTCGGCGGTCGCACAGTGCCAATGGTGGTGATGAGCCACCAATATCTTCTCACAGAAGACATCCCCGAACTAGCCGAATGGAGCCGCGAAACCGGCCACAAACTGCCCCTACTACGCGATGTGGATTCGTCCTACTATCTGCGTCAGGAAAAGAATGGCCTCAACCTTGGCCCCTATGAGAAAAACTGCCGCGCCCATTGGGCGAACCCGACCGACCCGATGCCCGATGATTTCGCCTTTCAACTGTTCCCCGATGATCTGGAAAGGCTGGAATGGTATATCGAAGACGCGATGAAACGCGTGCCAATACTGGCCAAAGCGGGCATTTCCAAAGTCATCAACGGTCCCATCCCCTATACCCCCGACGGCAACCCGCTGATCGGCCCGATGCCCGGCGTTTCCAACGCCTATGAGGCCTGTGTTTTCACCTTCGGCATCGCCCAAGCCGGAGGCGCTGGCAAAGTTTTGGCCGAATGGGTGACAGATGGCGCAACCGAATGGGATATGTGGTCCTGTGACCCACGGCGATTTACCGGGTTCGTCGATCACGACTATTGCGTGGCCAAAGGGCAAGAGGTCTACGGCAACGAATACGCCATCGCCTTCCCGCGACACGAATGGCCGCAAGGTCGAGACCAGAAGTTGTCGCCCGTGCATGATCGCATCAAAGCATTGGGCGGCCAATTCGGCGCCTACAACGGTTGGGAACGCGCGAACTGGTATGCGCAATCCGGCGATGACTTATCCGAAGCCGCAACCCTGACATTCGCCCGCCAAGGCCCATGGGAGGCCCGCGTGCAACAGGAATGCGTAGCGGTGCGCGATGCCGCGGGTATCCTCGACCTGCCAGGTTTCAGCCGCTACCGCCTAAGAGGCCCCGGTGCTGCCGATTGGCTGCGTGGCATCTGCGCTGGCGGTTTGCCCAAGGTGGGCCGTATCGGCTTGCTCTACTTCGCAGACACACGTGGGCGGATTGGGACGGAGATGAGCGCGATGCGCCTCGCGGACGACTTCTTTTTCTTGATCACCGCATCCGTCGCGCAATGGCACGATTGGGAATGGCTGAAATCAACCCTGCCCGACAACGCCACGTTCGATATCACCGATGTGACAGACGAATTTTCCTGCCAAATCCTGACCGGGCCAAAATCGCGCGACATCCTTTCAAGCCTCACCAAAGTCGACCTCACGCAACCTTGGCTCACCCACCAATCCGCCCAAATCGGCGAGGTTTGGGTGCAACTGGTGCGCGTCAGTTTTGCGGGCGAACTGGGCTGGGAAATCCACTCCAAAATCGCCGATACCCCGAAAGTTTATGAGACAATCCTGAACGCCGGCCAACCGCATGGCCTGAAACCTTTCGGCATCTATGCCCTCAATTCCCTGCGACTGGAAAAGGGTTATCGCATATGGAAAGGCGACCTTTCCACCGATTATTCCTTGCTGGAAGGCGGGCTGGAGCGTTTCATCAAATGGGACAAGCCCGATTTCCCCGGCAAAGCGGCGTTGCTGGCCGAAAAACAACGTGGCAGCGCCAAGAAATTCGTCACCTTGATCGTAGAAACCACCGCCTACGACGCCCCCTATATGTCGACCCTCTGGCACAACGGCGAAGTCGTCGGCGAAACCACCAGCGGCGGTTGGGGATACCGTGTGAATGCGTCGATTGCATTGGGAATGTTGCGCATCGACTTGGCCGAACCGGGCACCAAGCTGCAGGTCGAGATATTCGGTGAAATGTACCAATCAACCGTGCAACCCGACCAACCCCTATGGGATCCCTTGAACGAAAGACTGAAAGCGTGAAATTATCAAAACGTATTACCGGTATTGTGGAAGCTGGAATCGACGGCTGGGAGGTGCATTACCGCGCCCGCGCCTTACGCGATTCCGGACACGATATCACCATGCTTTCTGTCGGCGACCACGACCAGATCACCCCCGAACCCCTGATAGCTGCGATGGCCGACGGGGCGCGAATAGGCCACACTGGTTACATGCCGATGCCCGGAATTCCCGCCCTGCGCGATGCCATCGCTGCCCGCGTGGCCAAACGCACGGGCGTGTCCACCACGCGCGACAATGTGATCGTCGTGCCCGGAGGGCAAGCGGCGCTGTTTGCGGCCCTAACGGCTACGCTAAACGCTGGCGACAATGCCCTGTTCATCGACCCGCACTACGCCACCTATCCCGGAACCATTCGGGCGGTTTCGGGTGTTCCCGTTCCCGTCCTCTCCAAGCCCGAACTCGGTTTCCAGCCGCAATTGAATGACCTGCAGGCCGCTGGTCCGGCCAAAGCGCTGCTGGTCAATTCCCCCAACAATCCAACCGGTGTGGTCTACTCACGCGCCACAACGGACACGCTTGCGAAATTCGCCCAAGACCGCGACCTGTGGCTGATTTCAGACGAAGTTTACGACGGCCAAGTATGGAACGGCCAACATCTATCGCCCCGCGCTTTGCCCGGAATGGCGGATCGAACGTTGGTGCTCAACTCGCTGTCCAAAAGCCATGTGATGACCGGTTGGCGCCTTGGCTGGATCATCGCTTCGCCCGACGTCATCCAACGCCTGACCGACCTGTCGGTTGCTACAACTTATGGCGTGCCCGGTTTCATCCAAGACGCAGCCCTTGCCGCCTTGACCCAAGGCGACGCGATAGAGGCCGCATTGACCGAAACCTACCGCCGTCGTCGCGGCATCGCGCTGGCCGCCCTGCAAGGGGCCAACGGCGTGACTTGCGTGCCGCCGGATGGGGCAATGTATGTGATGCTGGACGTACGCTCGACAGGCCTCTCTGGTATCGCCTTTGCCGAGGCGTTGCTGGACGAAGCCGCCATTGCAGTCATGCCGGGGGAAAGCTTCGGCCATGCTGCCAAGGGTCACGTTAGGGTGGCGCTGACGGTGGAGGATTCTCGGCTGGAAACCGCGTTGAAACGGATTGCAAAGTTTGCCGGTGAAAGGGCTACAAAATGACCAATGTGATCCTCCTCGACGGTGGCATGGGCCAGGAACTGGTCAAACGTTCGCAGGAACCGCCGACAGCCCTTTGGTCCACTCGCGTGTTGATCGACCAGCCAGAAATTGTTCAGGCCGTGCATGAAGAATACATCGACGCCGGGGCGCGAATTATTACCCTCAATTCCTACGCCGTGCTGCGCGACCGTCTGGCGCGGTTTGGTATTGAGGACCGACTGGCCGAACTGCAACTGGCCGCTTGCCGTCTGGCCAACCGGGCGCGGGACGCGAAGGGCGTTGATGTGGCCATTGCTGGGTCGCTTGGGCCGCTTGGCTGGTCGTACCGCCCCGATCTGACCTTCCCTGAAGATGAGGCTGCCGAGGTCTATGCCGAAATTGCCCGCATCCAAGCCCCGCATGTCGATTTGATCATCTGCGAAACCATGTCGAGCATCGGCCAAGCACGAGGTGCTCTCAAAGGCGCTACAGTGGCCAACAGGCCCGTGTGGCTGTCGGTGAGTGTAGGAGACCACGATGGTTCTTACCTACGCTCAGGCGAGCTTGTAGCGAGTTTGGTGGCATCTGTCGCCGACTTGCGCTGTGACGGCTTCCTGATCAACTGCTCGCTGCCCGAGGCGGTTGGCCAAGGCATCCCGCTGCTGCCACGAAATGGACTGCCAACCGGCGGCTATGGCAACGGCTTCCACGCGATAGCGCCGGAATATGTGGTGCAAGGTGCGACGGTCGATGAACTGGTGCATCGCCACGACATGACGCCAGAAATCTATGCCGAACATGCGTTGAAATGGGTGGCTGATGGGGCAACGGTCGTCGGTGGCTGTTGCGAAACCGGACCCGCCCATATCGCCCATTTGCGCGACCGTTTGTTGGCTGCAGGGCACATGATCGTCGGGGTCACGTCATGAAACTGCGCCGCAGCGCCGCAACTGTGGCCGGGAGGCTGGACCGGCGACCCGCTGCGTTCACTGCAAAGCCGCCACTTTCTCGGCTGCACCCCACTGGTAAACCCAACATCCGCCGCCAGTCACCCGGCCTTTGCCCCGGATATCCGGGACAGAACGGCAAGGGCAGGAAATGCCTGTCCACGCCAGAAGTTCCGGTTCGCACTGGTGTCGCCATAAAGCTGTCAATCAGCAAGGCAAGGCACCATCAGAACAAGCCAAGACTAACCGATTTCGAACCGAATTGCATCATCATTCGGCAAATGCTTCAAATTAGTGAAAAGCCCGCTGTGGCAGGACGAAGTCTGCCATGACGGCAACCGCGAAGGCGATTCCCGCCAGAGCCCGCGCCGTGATCATCGGCGGCGGCATCGCCGGTTGCTCGGTGGCCTATCACCTGACCAAACTCGGCTGGACCGACGTGGTGATACTGGAGCGCAAAAAGTTGACCTCTGGCACCACCTGGCATGCGGCGGGGCTGATTGCCCAGCTTCGCGCCACCGCCAATATGACCCGATTGGCCAAGTATTCGCAGGAGCTATATGGGTCTCTGGAGGCTGAAACCGGGATAGCAACAGGCTTTCGCCGGGTCGGTTCCATCACCGTCGCCCTGCACGCCGAGCGCATGGAAGAACTGCGACGGTCCGCTTCGATGGCACAGAGTTTCGGCGTTGAAGTCGGCGAAATTTCGGTGGCCGAGGTCAAAATTCGCTATCCCCATCTCAACACGCAAGGCTTCGTTGGTGCCATCGCTCTGCCCAAAGACGGCCAGGGCGACCCCGGTAACATCGCCTTGGCCTTGGCCAAAGGGGCGAAACAGCGCGGGGCGCAGGTGTTTGAAGGGGTCAAAGTGACCGCTACCATGACCAAAAATGGTCGCGTCACCGGCGTTGCTTGGGACCAAGGTGGCGAAACGGGCCAGATTAACGCCGATTTCGTGGTCAATTGCGCTGGAATGTGGGGGCGCGAGGTCGGGCTTCAGGCGGGTGTCACCATTCCCCTGCACGCTTGCGAACACTTCTACATCGTCAGCGAACCCATTGCCGGGCTTGAACAATTGCCGGTTTTGCGCGTGCCCGACGAATGCGCCTATTACAAGGTCGATGCCGGCAAGCTGATGCTGGGGGCGTTCGAGCCGAAAGCGAAGCCTTGGGGGATGAACGGCATCCCGGAATCCTTCGAATTTGACCAATTGCCCGAAGATTTCGACCATTTCGAACCAATTCTCGACGCCGCGGTCAACCGCATGCCGATCCTCGGCAAAGCAGGCATTCACACCTTCTTCAACGGTCCGGAGAGTTTCACCCCCGACAACGCTTATTATCTTGGTGAAGCGCCCAACCTGCGCGGCTATTTCGTTGCGGCGGGGTTCAATTCGGTGGGCATTCAATCATCCGGCGGCGCTGGCATGGCTTTGGCGCAATGGATGCACGACGGCGAGCGGCCTTTTGACCTTGGCGATGTCGACATTGCCCGCGCCCAACCGTTCCAAGGCAACCGCCGATACCTCAAAGAACGCGTGTCCGAAACCTTGGGCCTGCTCTACGCCGACCACTATCCATTCCGCCAAAAAGCCACCGCCAGAGGGGTAAGACGCACGCCCTTTCACGCCCATTTGGCCGCAAACGGGGCGGTTTTTGGTGAGTTGGCGGGGTGGGAACGGGCGAATTGGTATGCCAATCCGGGGCAAAAGCCGGAGTATGAATACACTTGGAGCCGCCCCAACTGGTTCGCCAACGCCGCCGCCGAACACCACGCCATCCGAAATAACATCGGCATGTTTGATATGTCGAGTTTTGGTAAAATCAGGGTCGAAGGCCCTGATAGTGAACAGTTTTTGAATAGCGTTTGCGGGGCGGACGTGGCCGTGCCAGTGGGCAAGATCGTCTATACGCAGTTTCTGAACGCCAAAGGCGGAATCGAGGCCGATGTCACCGTCACCCGCCTGTCCGAAACGGCGTATCTGGTGGTGACCCCCGCCGCCACACGCCTTGCCGACCAAAGCTGGCTGGCCCGGCACGCGCGTGATTTCCGCATCACGCTCACCGACATGACCGCCGCCGAGGGCGTGTTGGCCGTCATGGGGCCGAACGCGCGGAAACTTATGCAGGCGGTGTCGCCCGACGACTTTTCGAACGCGGCCTTCCCCTACCAAACAGCCCGCGAAATCGAAATCGGTATGGGGCTGGCCCGCGCCCATCGGGTTTCTTACGTCGGTGAACTTGGTTGGGAAATTTACGTCAGCGCCGACATGGCCGCACATGTGTTCGAAACCCTGTGGGATACCGGACAGGACCACGCCTTCAAACTCTGCGGCATGTATACAATGGATAGTTGCCGCATCGAAAAAGCCTTCCGCCATTTCGGCCATGACATCACCTGCGAAGACCATGTGCTTGAGGCGGGTTTGGGCTTTGCAGTGACGACCAGCAAAGCCAACTTCATAGGCCGCGACGCCGTATTGCGCAAAAAGGAGACCGGGCTGGAACGGCGACTTGTCCAATTCCGCCTGACCGACCCGCAACCCCTGCTCTATCACAACGAACCGATCCTGCGCGACGGCAAGGTCATCGGCCATTTGTCCAGCGGTGCCTATGGCCACCATCTGAGCGCGGCGATTGGCATGGGATATGTGCCCTGCAAGGGGCAAACGGCTGCCGAAATGTTGGAGTCGCGTTTTGTAATTGAGGTGGCTGGCAAAAGATTTGATACCGTCGCAAGCCTGAAACCGATTTATGATCCGTCGGGGGCAAGGATGAAAGCCTAGGGCCGATGCGCCGACTTTAACTGCAGCAAGCTGAACAGGCACCTTCGTATGATGCGCCGTCGACTCACCACAAGTCTTGTCAACGCCACGCGGCGGTGGCATGATAAGCACGAAATCTGGGCCGATCACGATTGTGTCGGCGGCAGGGTCATTGCAGAAAAGTGATTCGGCAAAAATTGCTCACATTTGACCGTGAGATGTTCCGGGGGGTGGCGTTCATGTCCAGTCATCAGGAAGAATTGATCCTTCAATTACCGCTGGATGTTAGCATGGCTGCTTGCGAACGCGCAGTGAACGGGTCGGGATGGCAGGTAACCGGGCGCGGCGCTGCAACCTTGCAGGGAGCTGAGTTGCGCCAGAACGCCTTCTCATTCACGTTTCCCGTCCAGATCGTTGTCAATTTTCAAGACGAAAATGGTACCACCCGCGTCATATTGAACGGTTCGAATTTCGGCTTTGGCCCCATCCAGTCACGCCACGTCAAAAGCCAATTGCAGGACCTAGCCCGCCTGATCCTTGACGAAACCACGCGTCCGCCGACACCTGTGGCAGGGGCACCGGAAAAGTCGCGGGCGGTTTGGATAAATGGCGTTCAGATTGATGACCGCCAGCTTGATCAGATCGCGCAAACCTATAAGTATCAAATGCCCGACGGCCACTACTGGTACGACCGTTTGTGCGGAGCATGGGGAATCCAGGGTGGACCGCAGTGCGGCATTGTCGTTGCGGGTTTGGCACTTGGCGGGCCACTGCTTTCCGACGCGTCAGGCGGCAATACTGGTGTTTTTGTCAATGGCAGGCAGCTGCACGCCCTTGATGCCGCAGAATTGGCCAGACTTTTTGGCAGGGTCATGCCGGGCCGCTGGCAGGTCGACGCGCTGGGAAATTGCGGTCCGGAAGGCGGGCCGATAATGTGCAACCTGTTAGTGCTGGCGCAGAGCCATAGCGCGGGCTCAAACGGCACGTCGGGCCATGGAAGTGGCCGATACGGCTGGGTGACTTCGGCTGGTTTTACAGGACCGGCGGGCAGCGGATTGAGCGCGTTCAGAGGGCAATAGTCGTTGTGTTCGAATTGACACGCAGCGGCAGAACGGATTGGTAAGCCTGCGCGGTGTCGGATATGGCAACCTGACTCCCGAACTGCGCGCCTTGACGTAAAAAGTCCGAAGGAGCTCACGAGCATGACGCACGATCCCGGCCCGGCTTTTCGCGCCCTGCACCAGCGCGGCAATCCGTTCATTCTGATCAACGCCTGGGACATCGGCTCGGCCCGCGCATTGGCAGCGCTTGGCGCACAGGCGTTGGCCACAACTTCGGCTGGCCACGCTTTCACCCTTGGCTTGCCCGACGGCAAAGTCACCCGCGACCAAGCAATGGCGCATGCTGCCGATTTGGTTGCGGCAACGCCGCTTCCGGTGTCGGCGGATTTCGAGAACGGTTTTGGTGAGGCTCCGGACTATGTCGCCGAAACCATCCGCTTGGCGGCGGAAGCTGGCCTTGCGGGTTGTTCCATCGAGGATACTGCACGCTCGCAAGGCCCGGCTTATAGTCACGATTTAGCCGTTGAAAGAATTCGGGCCGCCGTCGCTGCGGCCCGTGCCTTGCGACGTGATTTTGTCGTCGTCGCC
Source organism: Oceanomicrobium sp. (assembly GCA_031415055.1). Classification (GTDB taxonomy): domain Bacteria; phylum Pseudomonadota; class Alphaproteobacteria; order Rhodobacterales; family Rhodobacteraceae; genus JANMOK01. The sequence continues at coordinate 10,017 of JANOQZ010000034.1, forward strand.
CGCGCCGACGGGGTTATGACCAAAGCTTATGATTTGAACGAGGCGATCAGCCGATTGCAGGCGTTTGAAAGCGTCGGGGCCGATTGCGTTTATGCGCCTTGGCTGCCCGATTTGGCATCGTTGCGCCAAGTATGTGGGGCGGTAAAAGGCCCGGTCAACGCGCTGGCGTTAGGGGCGTTCACCACCCTATCGCGGGCCGATCTTGGCGCTGCCGGAGTGGCACGGATTTCGGTCGGTTCCGGCTTGTCGCGCATGGCACAAAGGGCGTTGGTCGAGGTTGGATCGGCGGCAATCGGTGGCGATTTCTCGGCTTTGGCCAATATCATGACCGGGATGGATGCCCTGCTGGCAAAGGGTGCCAAATGAAATACGGCTTTATCGGGCTGGGCAATCTGGGCCGCAATCTGGCCGCCTCGCTGGTGCGCGGTGGGTTCGATGTGACGGTGCATGACCGGGAATTGCGGCCTTTGGATGGGGCGAAATGGGCCGAAACGCCGCTGGAAGTGGCGCAAAAATGCGACGCGGTTTTCACGTGTTTGCCTTCACCCATCGCGTCTGAATCGGTGCTGCGCTCCATGCTTCCCGCGCTGCAAGGCAAAGACTGGATCGAAATGTCCACCATCGGGCGCGACGAGATGTTGCGGCTGGCGGCGCTGGCAAAGGGCGTCAACGTGCTGGAAGCGCCAGTAACCGGCGGCGTTCACTTGGCGGCTACCGGCCAGATCACGGTCTTAGTCGGCGGCGATGCGGCCCTGCTCGAAACCCACCGCCCCGCCTTGGCCGCCATGGGCAACAAGATTTTCCACATGGGGCCGCTGGGGTCTGCCGCGCTGATCAAAGTCATCACCAACATGCTCGCCTTCATCCACCTGGTCGCCGACGGCGAGGCGCTGATGCTGGCGGCGAAGGGCGGCCTCGATTTGCGGCAGGCGTGGGAGGCGATCCGCGCCTCGTCGGGGAATAGTTTCGTGCACGAGACCGAGGGGCAGTTGATCCTGAACGGGTCGTATGATGTTGGGTTCTCGATGGATCTGGCGCTGAAGGATCTGGGGTTTGCGATGGGGTTTGGACGCGAACTTGGGGTGCCGCTGGAGCTGGCGGGGTTGGTGCAGGCGACCTTTGAGCGCGGCAAAGCCGAATACAGTGGCACTGCGCAATCGACGCAGATTGTGAAATTGCTGGAAGACGCCGTCGGCACCGATCTTCGCACCGATGGCTTTCCGGCCCGTCTGGCATAGGATGACAAAATGAACGAACTACATTCCCGCCGCCACGGTGGCCGTGCCGCTCGCCAAGCCCTGCGCTCGGCCCCCTTGGCCGACAACGTCCGCCCAGTTCGCGCCGGGCTTTCCGGTGGCACCTACCAGCCGCTCACCGAGGCCAACGTCCTGCGCATCCACCAAGCCGCGCTGGATGCGCTGGAGCAAATCGGCTTATCCCAAGCCCCCGATTCTGGCCGCAAGATCCTCACCGATGCGGGGGCCATCGAAGGCGACGATGGCCGCATCCGTTTCCCTCGGGCACTGGTCGAGGACATGCTGGCCAAGGCGGCGCGGGGTATCACCTTGCATGGCCGCGACCCGAAGCACGACTTGTTGCTGAGTGGCACCCGCGTGCATTACGGCACGGCTGGCGCTGCGGTGCATGTGGCAGATGTCGAGACGCGGACTTATCGCGAATCCACCGTGCAGGACCTGTTCGATGCCTCGCGCATTATCGACCATCTCGACAATGTGCATTTCTTCCAGCGCTGCATGGTTTGTCGTGATATTCCAGATAATTACGAGATGGACCTCAACACGCTTTACGCCAGCCTCGCCGGCACGACCAAACATGTCGGCACCTCGTTTTTCGAACCCGGCTATGTGCCCAAAATGTTCGAAATGCTGCATCTGGTGGCCGGGTCCGAGGCCGCTTGGCGGGCGCGGCCCTTCGTTTCCAACTCCAACTGCTTCGTTGTGCCGCCGATGAAATTCGCCACCGATGCGTGTCTGGTAATGGAAGAATGTATCCGCCAAGGCATGCCGGTGCTGCTGCTTTCCGCCGGTCAAGCCGGTGCCACCGCCCCTGCCCCGATTGCAGGCGCGATTGTGCAAGCGGTGGCGGAATGTCTGGCAGGCGTGGTCTACGTCAACGCCATGTCGCCCGGTTTTCCGGCGATTTTCGGCACCTGGCCGTTTGTATCGGACTTAAGAACCGGCGCAATGTCAGGCGGTTCGGGCGAACAGGCTTTGCTGACCGCCGGTTGCGCCCAGATGCACCGCTTTTATGGCCTACCCGGTGGGGCTGCTGCGGGGATTGCGGACGCGAAACTGCCCGACATGCAGGCAGGTTGGGAGCAGATGAATAGTAACGTTCTGGCCGGGTTGGCCGGGCTGAACTTGGTCTATGAATCGGTTGGGATGCATGCGTCCTTGCTGGGCTGGTGCCACGAATCCGCCATCCTTGGAGACGACATGCTGGGCCAAGCCCTGCGCTGCGTGCGCGGCATCGAGGTGAATGAGGATACGATCAGCCTCGAAGTGATGCGTGCCACCTGCATTGGCGGGCCAGGGCATTATCTGGGGGCGGACCAGACGCTTTCCCTGATGCAGACCGAATACGTCTACCCGGTCTGCGGCGACCGCACTTCGCCGAAGGAATGGGTGGAAATCGGGCGGCCCGATCTGGTGGGCAAGGCGATAAAACGCAAGTTGGAGATACTGGCGCAACCATCGCGGGCGCTATTCGCGTCAGAGGTGGATGCAGCGATACGGGCAAAGTTTCCGATCAAATTAAAAGCTTCGTAACCAGACGCAAATGCACCCTCGATGGGTTACCTGAAAGCCGACCGCGCCCAATTTTCCCAAAGTTTTGCGCGTTTTCCAGAAGGTAATTTACCCCCTCCACCACACCAATCGAATACAGCCTTGGAAACGATGGAACTTGTTGATCCGACGCGCGTTTTACCAGCGTGGGCAAACAAAGGAGAATGCCATGAACTGGGATCAAATTCACGGCAACTGGGATCAGTTGAAAGGCAAGGTCCAAACCCAATGGGGCAAGTTGACCGACGATGACATCGATGTCGTTGCCGGCAAACGGACCGAGCTTTCCGGGCTGCTTCAGGTGCGCTACGGCAACGCCAAAGAGGTTGTTGAAAAAGAAATCGACGCTTTTACCAGTGCTTTGAAGTAAACATCGCCCGGGGATGGCCGGTCACAAACGGGCTGTCCCCGCTTCCACAACATTAGTTAAACGGAGCAATATCATGTCTTTAGGCACCATTCTTGTCATCATTCTGATCATCTTTCTGCTTGGTGGCTTTTCCGGCCGCTTTGGTGGCTACGGCTATGGCTTTGGCCATATGGGCACCGGCGTGCTCGGCACGGCACTGATTGTCGTTGTGATATTGCTGTTGATGGGCAGGCTGTAGTCGGCAAATAGTTTCGGAATTACGCGACCCCCACAAGTCTAGTTCCGTATCCGCCAACCCGTCTTGAATATCCAACCCAGGATGCCCAGGCAGATGGCGAGGAACAGGAAGATGGCCGCAACCGAGGTCCACAGCCCAACATCGCCCTGCCCAAAGAATGACCAACGGAAGCCCGAGATCAGATAGACGACCGGGTTGAACAGCGAGACTTTCTGCCAAAATGGCGGTAGCATATCGATCGAATAAAAGGTGCCGCCGAGAAACACCAACGGCGTGATGATCAGCAAGGGCACGATCTGCAATTGCTGAAAATCCTTGGCCCAGACCGCCAGGATCAACCCCATTACGCTGAATGTGACGCAGGTCAGAAACAAGAATGCCAACATCCAGAACGGGTGCAATATGTGCAGATCGACAAAGATCGTGGCGGTGGCAAGGATCACCAGCCCGATGATCATCGACTTCATCGCCGACGAACCCACAAACCCCGCGACGATTTCCAGAAACGACACCGGTGCCGACAGCAATTCATAAATCGTGCCGATGAATTTGGGAAAGAAGAACCCGAATGAGGCGTTCGACAGGCTTTGCTGCAACACCGTCAGCAAAATCAGCCCGGGCACGATGAAGGCGCCATAGGCCACGCCGCCCACTTCGGGAATTCGGTTGCCGATGGCGGAACCAAACACCACGAAATACAGGCAGGTCGAGATCACCGGCGCGGCGATGCTTTCGCCTAGGGTCCGCCAGAAACGCGCCATTTCGAATTGATAGATTGAGTTGACGGCAATCAGGTTCATGCCGCCCTCCGCACCAGAGAGACGAATATATCCTCAAGGCTCGATTGCTCGGTGCGCAAGTCCCGCAGAGCAATGCCTTCGGCCGATAGCACTGCAATCAAGTCCGGGATCGGACTTGTCGCCGCCTCGCTGTCATAAACCAATTGCAGGTTGCGCTGGTCATCTGCCAATGTGACACCCAGTTTGGCCAGTTTTGGCGGCAGCGCCGAAATCGGCGCGTCGAGCTCGATGAACAGCCGTTTCTGCCCCAGTTTCTTCATCAGGCTGGCTTTGTCTTCGACCAGCACCAATTCGCCGTTGTTGATGATGCCCACCCTATCGGCCATCGCCTCGGCCTCTTCGATGTAATGCGTAGTCAGGATGATCGTCACACCGTCGTCGCGCAATTTCTTGACCACTTCCCACATATCCTGGCGCAGCTCGACATCTACACCGGCGCTCGGTTCGTCGAGACACAGGATGCGCGGCTCGTGCACCAAGGCACGGGCGATCATCACCCGGCGCTTCATGCCGCCCGACAGGGCCATGTTTTTGTCATGCGCTTTGTCCCACAACGACAGCGAGCGCAGCACAGATTCGATCTTGGCCGCGTCGTGTTTCAGGCCAAACAGGCCGCGTGACATTTTTATCGTGTTCCACGGCGTCTCAAATATTTCCAGCGCAATTTCCTGCGGCACCAGCCCAATCGCCCGCCGCGCTTGCCGCCAACCTTTGACGATATCGTGCCCATCGACGGTCACGCTGCCACCTGTTGGCCGCACGATTCCGCATACCGCCGAGATTAGCGTGGTCTTGCCCGCGCCATTGGGGCCAAGCAGGGCCAAAATCTCGCCCCGCTCGATTTCAAGCGAGACGTTTTTCAGCGCTTGATGACCGGAAGCATAGGTTTTGCTGAGGTTCTTGATCGAAACGATCGAAGGCATGTTGGGATTTCCGCTGAGGTGTCGGCAACATAGGCACGCGTCACTCAAGTTAAAAGGGGCGAAACGCCAGACTTGACCCAATGCCAGCGCTTGTTTAGACGAAACCCGTCAGCTTTGGCCCAAAACCACTGGGGAATAGGTTAACGGTAGACCCACGGACTCTGACTCCGTTAGTCTTGGTTCGAATCCAAGTTCCCCAGCCAAAGTTTGGCGCCTGCCTAGCGCCAGCCATTCCAAGCACGGGAACCGGGCGGCCCGCTACCCCCGCACCGTCCCATTCCCGGTCACCAGATATTTGAAACTGGTCAATTGTTCGGCCCCAACCGGCCCGCGGGCGTGCAATTTGCCGGTCGCAATGCCAATCTCGGCCCCCATCCCGAATTCGCCGCCATCGGCGAACTGGGTCGAGGCATTGTGCAGCAGTATCGCCGAATCCAGCCGCTCAAAGAACCGTTCGGCGGCGGCACTGTCCTCGGTCACAATGCAATCGGTATGGTTCGATCCAAACACTCGGATATGCTCAATTGCTTCGTCCACCCCATGCACCAGCTTGGCGGCGATGATCATGTCCAGAAACTCACGGCCAAAATCATCCGCCTTCGCCGCCACAGTGCCAGAAATTTTCGCCAATTCGCCTTCCGCCCGCACTTCAACGCCAGCCGCCAACAAATCGTCAATCATCGGCGCGGCGTGTTTGGTATAAAACTGCCAGTCGATCAGCAACGTCTCCGCCGCCCCGCAAATCCCCGTGCGGCGGGTTTTGGCGTTCAGGACGATCTTGCGCGCCATTTCCAGATCGGCGGCCTTATCGACGTAAACGTGGCAAATCCCTTCCAGATGCGCGAACACCGGCACCCGCGCGTCGGCCTGCACCCGCGCCACCAGCGACTTGCCGCCACGCGGCACGATCACATCAATAAAGTCGCTCATTGCCAGCATTTCACCCACCGCATCGCGGTCGCGTGTGGGTACCAGTTGAATGCAAGCTTCCGGCAAGTTCGCCTTTGCGATCCCGTCCAGCAAACAAGCGTGGATGGCGCTGGAAGAATGAAAACTCTCCGACCCGCAGCGCAAAATCGCCGCGTTCCCCGATTTCAGACACAAAGCCCCCGCATCCGCCGTCACATTGGGCCGCGATTCAAATATCACCCCAATCACCCCAATCGGCGTGCGCACCCGTTTGATGTGCAACCCCGACGGCATATCCCATTCCGCCAAAACCGCACCAACCGGATCGCGCTGTTCCGCCACAGTGCGCAGCCCATCCACAATTCCGCGCAACCGATCTTCGTCCAGCAACAGCCGGTCCATCATCGCAGCACTCAGACCCTTGGCAGCGCCAAATTCCATGTCCAACTTATTGGCCACCAAGATCGCATCGCGCCGGTCCCACACCGCATGTGACGCACCAATAAGCGCTGCATACTTCCGTTCGCTCGAAGCAAACGCCAACTCTCTCGCCGCCGCCTTGGCCTTGGCCCCAATCTCACGCATCATGGCGCGGATGTCTGTTGTGCCGTCCAAACCAACCTCCCGACCGGGCCCGCAGGATGGGTGCTCGGCACCCATCGCTAACGCACCCTCAAATCGCCATGTCATCCCGATGGATCAACGCCGCCCGCCCCGGATGCCCCAGCAACCCCTCGATCGCCCTTGATTGCGCCCCCAAAATCAACAACGCCTCGGCCACATCATAACCGATCAACCCCTTGGCCACCACGTTCCCGTCAACCCCGACTATGTCCACCGGATCGCCGCGGCCAAAGCGCCCCTCAACTGCCCTCACCCCGGCAGGCAACAACGACTTCCCCCGTCCCAATGCGGCCACAGCCCCCGCATCAATCACCACGCGACCCTTGGCTTTCATTGCCCCAATCCATTTCTTCCGCGCCACTTGCGGGTCGGCCTTGGCCAAGAACCACGTCGCGGTAGCGCCATCGGCCAATGCCTGCAAAGGTCGCACCCGATCGCCAAAGGTAATCGCCATCGCGCACCCCGCCTGCGTCGCAACTTTCGCCGCCATCAGCTTGGTTTTCATCCCGCCCTTGGCCCCGGAGGAACCCACACCCCCGGCCATCGCCTCAATCGCAGGCGTCAGATTTTCCACCACCGGAATTAACCGCGCCCCAGAATCCACCCTTGGATCGCCCGAATAAAGCCCGTCCACATCCGACAGCAACACCAGCACATCCGCCCCCGCCATCGCCGCCACTTGCGCCGCCAGTCGGTCATTGTCGCCAAAGCGAATTTCATCGGTCGCCACGGTGTCGTTCTCGTTGACAATCGGCACCGTGCCCAGTTCCAGCAAGGTGGCAAACGTTGCCCGCGAATTGAGATACCGCCGCCGGTTCTCGCTATCCTCCAGCGTCACCAACACCTGCGCCGCCTCAATCCCATAAGGCGACAGCACTTCCTGATAGGCCCGCGCCAGCCGTATCTGCCCCACCGCCGCCGCCGCCTGCGCCTGCTCCAAAGCCAGAGCCCCCGAAGGCAGCCCAAGCACCCGCCGCCCCAGCGCAATCGACCCCGACGACACCAATATCACCTTCTTGCCCTGCCCGCGCAGCCAGGCCACATCTTCCGCCAACCCACTCAGCCATTGCGACCGCAACGTCCCCGAAGCGGCATCCACCAACAAGGCCGACCCGATCTTGACCACAACCAGCTTGGCTTGGGTTAAGGCCTCCATCCCGCCTCCTCGACCTCATCAACGTCGGCCATGGCCTCACTTCGATTACGTGCAATAATCTCGCCCCGTAGTGCCCGCAGCACTTCCGGCACCCCCTCGCCGCTCACCCCAGAAATCTCGAACACCGGCCCTTTGCACACCTTCTTCAGCGCCTTCAGCGCCGCCTTGCGACTGTCTGCGTCCAAAGCATCGACCTTGTTCAAGGCCGTCACCCTTGGTTTTTCCGCCAATGCGCCGCCGTAGCGCTTCAACTCGCGCACCAGCATCTTGCAATCGTCCGCCAGCGTCTCCGACGTGCCATCGACCAAGTGCAACAGCACCGCACAACGCTCGACATGGCCCAAAAACCGCGTGCCCAGCCCCTTGCCCTCGCTCGCGCCCTCGATCAGCCCCGGAATATCCGCCATGACGAACTCCGCCCCATCGACCCCGACAATCCCCAGATTGGGATGCAGGGTCGTGAACGGATAATCGGCAATCTTTGGTCGCACGTTCGAGGTCGCCGCCAGAAACGTCGATTTCCCCGCATTCGGCATGCCCAGCAATCCGGCATCGGCGATCAGCTTCAGCCGCAGCCAAATCAGCCGCTCGACACCCTCAAGCCCCGGATTGGCCCGTCGCGGCGCCCGGTTGGTCGAGGTCTTGAACGCCAGATTCCCCCAACCCCCATTACCCCCTTCGGCAATGCGAATGCGCTGGCCCAGCCGCGTCATATCGGCCAGCACATAATCCTGATCTTCGTCCAACACCTCGGTGCCCACCGGCACCTTCAAGGTGATGGAATCCCCATCCGCCCCGGTCCGCTGCTTGCCCATGCCGCCAACGCCGTTCTTGGCAAAGAAATGCTGCTGATAGCGATAGTCGATCAGCGTGTTCAGCCCGTCCACCGCCTCGACCCATACATCCCCACCACGCCCGCCATTGCCACCATCCGGCCCGCCAAACTCGATGAATTTCTCACGCAGAAACGAAATCGCCCCGTTGCCGCCGTTGCCGGAACGGATTGTCACTTTGGCCAAGTCTAGGAATTTCATGTCCCCGCTCCAGCCAAAACCAATTCAAAATGATGCACGTGAACTTCTTCCCCCAGTGCGACCGAGAATTCTTCGCCCTTGCCGACAAGCGAGAATCCTGCCTTAACTAGGACACGCGCCGATGCTTCATTGCCCTCGTGAACTCCAGCTTTGAGGCGCGAAAATCCGGTATGACGAGCATGTTCGACCACACCGTTTACCGCTTCGGTGGCAAAACCAAACCCCCATAACCACGGAGCCACCCAATAGCCCAAGATACCATTCAACGGATCGGCCTGCTTCAGCGAGACAATTCCAACCGGAATGGTGTGCCCCTCGCCGCCATATTCGATCAACCAGACCAACGTGCCGGTCTCGCCCGCCAATGATGCGCGAATAAACTCCTCCGCCGCGCCATCGGGATAGGGATGCGGCACCACCGCCAAATTGCGCGCAACCTGCAAATCCCCAGCATGCGTGCTGACAAAATTGGCATCATCCAGCCGCAACCGCCGCAGCAAAAGCCGCGCGGTTTTCAGGTCGGGCTGATTATGCTCCATTTCGCTCATAGTTTCGCTTAAACAATTATCACTAAAAGAGAAAGGGGACCGGCTTTTGACCGATCCCCCTCAAAACTTGTCTTGAGTGTGCTCGGACTTATTCCGCTGCTTTCACCACCGGCAAAACCGATACGAAGGTGCGGCCTTTCAGGCCTTTGTGGAACTTCACATTGCCCACAACCACCGAGAATATCGTGTGATCGCGACCCATGCCCACGCCCTTGCCCGGCCACCATTGCGTGCCACGTTGGCGCAGCAAAATGTTGCCTGGAATGACGGCCTCGCCACCAAATTTTTTCACGCCAAGTCGGCGTCCTGCGGTATCACGACCGTTGCGCGATGATCCGCCTGCTTTTTTATGTGCCATGTCAGGTTCCCCTTATTCGGCTTTTTTGGCCGGCTTCTTCGCCGGTTTAGCTGCTTTTTCGGCAGCAGGTTTTGCCGCTTTTTCAGCAACTGGTTTCGCTACAACCTTGGCCTTCTTCTCAACCTTCGGCTTGGAGGCCGCCGCCTCATGCGCCACAACCCGTGCCGCCGCCGTACCAATCGCCGCCGCAACCGCCGATTTGCCAGCACCCGACGCCAGTATCTCGGTTACACGAACCATCGTCAAATGCTGACGATGGCCTTTTTTGCGTTGCGAAGAATGTTTGCGTCGACGTTTGACGTAATGGATCGTCGTCGCAGCACGAGTTTGCTCCACAATCTCTGCCACAACTGCCGCGTCCTTGATGAAAGGCGCGCCGACCGTAACCTTGTCGCCGCCAATCATCAGAACTTCGCCGAATTTCACGGATTCGCCCGCCGCAGCGGCCAATTTTTCCACGGTGAACGTGTCACCCTTGGCAACTTTATACTGTTTGCCTCCAGTTTTCAGCACCGCGAACATGCGCGTTTTCCTTTATCTACCCGCGTCCTTCGGCCCCGCATCGCGGCGTTTGTGCGGTTGCCCGCGCCCCAGACAGCGCATTCCTATTGGAACGATTGTCAAAACCCTGCCAAAGCAGGAAGCGCGGCTTATCGCCAACTGCCACAAGCTTGTCAAGTTACCAACAGGTGAAACCACCATCGGCCTTGATCGTCGCCCCGGTAATCAAACTCGCCGCCTCACTGGCCAGAAAATGCACCGCCGAGGCAATCTCATCGGGCCGACCCACCCGCCCCATCGGCGTGTCGCGCAGCCATATTTTCTGCAAAGCTGCATCCGCCATCGCCCCTTTGGTCATGTCCGAGGCGATATAGGTCGGCGCGACCGCATTGACCCGCACGCCGCGATCCGCCCATTCCGCCGCCAGACTTGCGGTCATGTGATGCACCGCCGCCTTGGAGGCATTGTAATACGTCTGCCGCGCCGGCCGATTGGCGATATAGCCCGACATCGAGCCGATGTTCACAATCGCCCCCTTGCCCGCCTTCAACATTTGCTTGCCAAACGCCCGATTGCACCAGAAAACCCCGTTGTAATTGACGTCATTCACCGCCAACCAGGTTTCGTCCAACGTATCCTCAGCAGGCACATCCGGACCCCCGATCCCGGCATTGGCGACCAGAATATCCACCCGCCCCAACCTCGCGGCCATTGCCGTCACATCCGCAGGCTTGGTCACGTTCAACACAAACCCTTCGGCCGAATAGCCCAAACCGCGCAAATAATCTCTCCCCGCCGCAGCAATTTCCAGACTCACGTCCAACACCACCAACTTGGCCCCAGCCTCGGCCAAAGCCTGTCCACAAGCCAAGCCAATCCCCCGCCCACCGCCGGTCACCACCGCGACCTGCCCATCCAACCGCAATTTCTCGAAATACATCGCTTCCCCCATTATTCGTTAAACCAATCGACCACGATTCACCAAACCTGCCAAGCGCTTTCAATATTCTCCAAATACTCGCGCCGCAGGCATCCAACCAAACCCAAATTCCCCCTTGCGCGACGCAATTCGCCCCACTAGGTATCGCGCCACCTGAAAGACTGGCGATCTCATGCGGAGAGGTGGCAGAGTGGTCGAATGCGGCGGTCTCGAAAACCGTTGAGGGTGCAAGCCTTCCTAGGGTTCGAATCCCTATCTCTCCGCCACCAATTCAAATGTAGGATGGTTCGCGCACCTATCGAATGGTTCGCTCCAATCCATTTGCAATGTATTCAATCTCTGCATATATTGAATACGACACACCGAGGGCTAACCTTATGCAAACCACCAAGACCATGACCGTCCGCCTTGGCGGGTCGCTCAGCGACTTCGTTGCCGCCAATGTCAGCGAAAATGGATCCTACGAAAACATCAGCGAATATGTCCGCGACCTGATCCGTCGTGACAAGGAACGGGTGGAGTTGGTATCCTTTGATCGCTTGAAAGCGGAACTGACCCAATCATTCGCCGCACCAGAATCCTCATACGTCGCCATCACTGCCGCCGACATCATCGCACGCAATAGATCTTGACTAACTTCACTGTCCAAGTTGCGGCCAGTCATCGCCTCGACGACATCTACACCTATTCGCGCAACAAATGGGGAGCGTCACTGGCAGATCGCTATATCAACGGTCTATTCGAAACCTTCGCAAAAATCCAAACCCGCCGCGTGGCATCGCGCCCAATCCCCGCTGAATTCGGCGTTGCGGGCTACTACTGTAAATACGAACAACATCTGATTTATTGGAGAACCCTGTCCGACGGTACCATCGGCATTGTGACCATCCTGCACGAACGAATGCACCAACTCAAACAATTCAGAGATGACAACTCATAGCCCCTTACTCATTCCCCACTAGGTATCGCGCCACCTGAAAGACCGGCGATCTCACGCGAGAGGTGACAGAGTGGTCGAATGCGGCGGTCTCGAAAACCGTTGAGGGCGCAAGCCTTCCTAGGGTTTGAATCCCTATCTCTCCGCCAAATCCCTGCACGCAGTCCGACATTGGGATTGGACCTTAATCGTCATCCAACCCCTTGCCTGCGAGAATTTTAGGCAGGCATTTCTCAATCCTTGCAGTCTTGGTCTTGGATTGTTTGGGCACGGAAAAATGAAGTATATAGCCTTTCTGGCGTCCGGGCGTCAAAGCATCAAAGGCGACCTTCAGGTCCGGGATTTCGTCTAATTTATCAATAAATTCTTCTGGAAACTTCAAGTCGGAACTTTTTTGAAAATCTACTTTCAAACCGGCCTTTTCCACGGCGACGGCTTCGTGAATATAGGCTTTCAAGATGTGCTCCATCTCACCAATTTCCTGAAGATTGGTGAAACGAATTTGCCGCGCCGCCTGCACATTCTTGGTCTGCTGGATCAAAATTCCCTCAGTGTCTTTCAACAAGGCACCTTTGAAAAACAGATAGGCACAGTATTCTTTGAACGCGTGAATCACAACGATGTTGGCCTTCTGATCCGTGAAACACGGAACCCCCCACTTCAGTTCTTCGGTAAGCTGGCAATCGAGAACAATACGCCGCAATTCGCGCAATTCGTCTTGCCACTTTTTGGCTTTGTCAAAATAAAAATTGACCTTGGGATTCATGCCATTCATGGCCAGATGCTCCGATAACAGATTAGACCGTTCCACCAACCCTACTCATTCCCCCTAAAGTTCTTGATCCGCTCAAACGTGACGGCGACCAAGATAAAGCACCCTATAAATGTGCCCTGCCAAAACGCGTTGATCCCCAGCAACCCCAGCGAATTGCGGATGATTTCCAACAAACTGGCCCCGACCAAAGCCCCCATCGCCGTGCCAGCACCGCCAGCCAAGTTCGCCCCACCAATCACCGTGGCGGCAATCACCTGCAACTCCATGCCAGTGCCCAGATTGGTCGTCACCGCCCCAAGCCAGCCAGTCTCGACCACACCGCAGATGCCAGCACCAAACGACGAGATCACATAGACCGTCACTTTGACCCTGCGCACCGGAACGCCGGTCAATTCCGCCGCTTTTTCATTGCCGCCAATGGCAAAGACATAGCGCCCAAACCGGGTGAACCGCAGTACAAACGCCGCGATCAGCGCCAACACGATCACATAGATCACCGGATTGGCGATGCCGAAAAAATACGATCCGCCACCCAAAAACAACAACGCGTCGTGGTCAGGACCAAACTCGAACACCGTCTGGTTCTGCGACGTTACCATCGCCAGACTGCGGGCAATCGACATCATCGCCAGCGTCACAACAAAGGGTGGAAAGCCCAGATACGCGATCAAAATCCCGTTGAACAACCCCACCAGTGTCGCGGCACCTAGGGCGGCCAGAATACCGACTTCCAGCGGATATCCCGCGTGCATAGTCACTGCACAGACCATCGAGCTAAAAACCAGAACCGATCCCACCGACAGGTCGATACCGCCAGTGATGATCACAAACGTCATACCCAAGGCGATAATCGCCACAAACGTTGCGTTGCGGGTGATGTTATACAGGTTCTTCGAAGTAAGAAACGCCTCGGAATTGAACGATATAAACGCACCGGCACAAATAATCGCAATGATCACCCAAAAGACCTGACTGCCTAGAAATAGCTTGATCCAAGAGCTTTGCTGTTGCGCAATCGTCTCATCTAAACTTACCGACATTCCCAACCCCTAAACCGCTTCTATCGCGCCGGTGATCAACCCGGTCACTTCCTCGGGTGAACTCAAGGCGATGTCCTTGTCCGCCACTTTGCGACCCCGCCGCATCACTATTACCCGGTCGGCAACTGTAAACACATCGGGCATCCTGTGGCTGATCAAAACCACCGCTTTCCCCGCATCGCGCAGGGTGCGGATCAGGTTCAACACTTCCGCAACCTGCCGCACCGAAATCGCCGCCGTTGGTTCATCCATCAAAACGATCTTGGCGTCAGTCAGCAACGTCCGCGCAATCGCCACCGCCTGCCGCTGCCCGCCCGACATCATCTTGATCAAATCGCGCGCCCGCGTTTCCGATTTCAACACCGCAAACAATTCACCCGCGCGCTTGGCCATTCCGGCGTGGTCCAAAATCGCAATCGGACCAAACCCTTTGCGCATCTCGCGCCCCAAAAACACATTCGCCGCCGCCGTCAGATTGTTGCACAACGCCAGATCCTGATGGACAATCTCAATGCCGTGCCGTTGCGCATCGATCGGTCGATGCATAACGATATCCTTACCGTCCAACCGAATCGAGCCTTGGCTTGGCGGAAAGTTGCCCGCGATCATTTTGACCAGCGTCGATTTGCCCGCACCATTGTCGCCCATCAGCCCCGTCACCTGCCCCGGCTCCAAGGTCAAAGACACGTCATTGACGGCGTGAACCGCACCGAAATGTTTCGAGATATTGCTCAGTTCTAGAACTGCCACCGAGATTTTCCCCCGCGCTGGGCGACGCCACTTGACCACGCCGATTCGCAATTATCTATCCGAATTCCCGATTCCTACCATGAATTTAGTTGACTGACAGCGCTATCATTCCATACCTTGGGCATGGGGAACCTAACATTCCGTTGCCTGAATATGCGAGTCGTCCCGTCACAAGTTCGTTCCCCAGCTTCGAATGGCATACCAATAAAATCATAAGGGAGAGAGACCAATGAAAAGGCTTGCCTTACTCGCTACCGTTGCCACTTTGGCATTCGCCGCCTCGCCAGCTCTGGCCAAGAAACAACTGGTTATCGTGGTCAAAGGCCTCGACAACCCCTTCTTCGAAGCCATCCATCAGGGCTGCGAAAAATGGAACGGCGAGAACCCGGATTCTGAATATGTCTGTTTCTATACCGGCCCTGCCTCGACATCCGATGAAGCTGGCGAAGCACAGATCGTGCAAGATATGCTGGCCAATCCCGATACCGTCGCCATGGCAATCTCGCCGTCGAACGCAAAACTAATCGCCCAAACGCTAGTAACCGCGGCGCCGACGATCCCGATCATGACCATTGACGCGGATTTGGCTGCTGAAGATGCGGGACTGCGAGCAACTTATCTGGGTACCGACAACACCCTGATGGGCGTTCGAATTGCCAGCTATATCAAAGCCGCCAAACCCGATGGTGGCACAATCTGCACCATCGAAGGCAACCCCGGTGCCGATAACATCCTGCGCCGCGCCCAAGGCATGCGCGACGAGTTGACAGGAACACCAGGTTTGGCCGCGTTGGCTGGCGAAGGTGGCTGGACCGAAGTTGCCGGTTGCCCGGTCTTCACCAACGATGACGGCGCGGCCGGCGTTCAGGCGATGACCGATATCCTTGCGGCCAACCCCGACCTTGACGCTTTCGGCATCATGGGCGGCTGGCCGCTGTTTGGTGCACCAGAACCTTACCGCGCTCTGTTCGGCCCGATGGCCGACCGGATCGCGTCGGGTGATTTCGTTATCGGCGCTGCCGACACACTTGGCGAAGAAGTGGCAATCGCTGGCGAAGGCCTTGTCACCGCACTGGTCGGTCAACGCCCATTCGAAATGGGCTATCTGGCCCCGGGCGTGATGATCCAACTCATCAACGGCGAAGCAGTGCCTGACCCGGTATTCACCGGTTTGGACGAATGCACCAAAGATACAGTCGACACCTGCATCCAGAAATAAGCGATTGAGACGTGACCATGCCGGGCAGGCAACTGCTCGGCATTTTAATGTCAAATCGGACTTGAAAAATGGCCAATTTGACCTAAGCTAGACGCATTCTGTTGCCAGACCCCCAATGGCGTAAACTTGGAGGCTTGGTCATGAATGTCCTTATCATCGGTAACAGCCTGATGGCGCATGGAACGGGTGGCGATTCCACTTTGGAAGTCACTCGGCAATATGAGACGCTGGCAAATCTGGGCGGGCATCCAACCGTAGTCACGCTTGACACATTGCCCGGCGGCTCGCTGGAGGAACATTGGTTCGACACCGAAGGCAAGATCGCCCAAGACGAGATTCGCTCGGGCACTTACGATCTGGTGATCCTGATCAGTTCTGTGGGTGAAACCGTCAATTCCGCCAACGGCGACCAAGCCGCCTTCGACAGATTCAACACCTACACCGACCTGTTCGGCGACCTCTGCGATCAGTACGGTGTCTCGACCATGTATCAATCGACTTGGGGGCGCGACTATCAGATCAGCCTGAGCGAAGGCGACAGAATCGGGGTCTGGTCCGATGAAATCTATCGCGACGCTGCGATCCGCAATGAAGCAGGGTTTTCACCTAACACCATCGCTTGGGCCGAGGCGCATCGGCAATTGACCCTGCTTTACGGCAATGGCGACGACGGCGAAACCGCCGAGCTCATGCTCTATGACGACGCCATCCACCCGACGGCGCTGGGTGCCTATCTGGTGGCATGCGTTCTCTATTCGACCACGTTTGGCGAAATTCCACCTGACACTTCGCTCTATTCTCCAGCGGGTTTCAGCGTTGCGGATGCTGCACTCGTGCGCCAGATTGCGTGGGAAGCGGCGCGAGATTACGCCATCTTGGTAACCGGGCTGCCAGTAATCGTCGCGGGCGATGACATCAATGGCACCGATTTGAACGACTCCCTCGTCGGCACTGGATTAGCCGAGACTCTGAACGCTTTCGGTGGCAACGACACTTTGCTTGCCGGTGACGGTGACGACACCCTCAACGGTGGTGCCGGACGCGACCGGATGGAAGGCCAAGCGGGCAATGACACGATGGTCGGGGGCGCCGACAATGATACTTATTACGTTACAGACCTCGGTGACGAAGTGATCGAAGCCACCGCAGAGGGTGGCGACTCCGTATATGCGACGCTTTCTTGGACTTTGGCCGCCAATATCGAGAATCTCATCTTGCAAACGTCGGCAGACATCAACGCAACCGGCAATCTCGGCAAGAATACACTGACCGGCAATGCCGGTGAAAACCAGCTATCAGGCCTTGCAGGTGCCGACACATTGAACGGCGCGGCTGGCAACGACCGGCTGATCGGCGGCGCTGGCAAAGATGTTCTCACCGGCGGAGCCGACGCTGATACTTTCGTCTTCGCCGAATTCGGCAAATCGCACCGCGACACGATCAAGGATTTCGTTCACGGCGTTGACGTTATCGAACTCGACGACGCGATCTTCGGCCTGCCCATCGGGGCACTAAACCCCGCTCGCCTCGCCTTCGGCATAAACGCTGGCGATGCCGATGACCGGTTGATTTATGACGCGGCAACCGGATCGCTTTATTTCGACAGCGATGGCACCGGCGTGCGCAGCAAAGAACTTGTGGCGCTTTTGACTATCGGCAACGTGCTGACCGCCGACGATATTCTGATTGCTTAAGCAAGGCGGCGCCGCAAGTAGGTGGCGCACCTTTTTCATTGAGTCATTTTGCGGCAGAATTCAGCCATTGTTTTTCACCACAATCGGAATCATCAGGTCGCCCCAGTTGCCGCCACCGGCATGATGGCGAGCACCGCGTTGCATCTCGACCGAAATTCCGGCCTCGACCGCTTCGATCACTGCATGATTCAGCCGGTGCAATTCGTTGGCCAGCCGGTTGATCGCAAGTTTCTGTTGCTCGCTCATAAGCGATGACTGGGCTTCGGCGCGGTCTCTTACATGGGTTGTCAACATAGTCTGGCCCTCCTCAGGCAGCTTTGAATTGCGCAGTTTCGGTGGATTCATGCATGGCTCCAGTTGACGACAGGCCGCCGCTGATCACGGTGGCAACGGCATCGAAATACCCCGTTCCAACTTCGCGCTGGTGTCGGGTTGCTGTATAGCCATTCACCTCGGCGGCAAACTCGGCCTGCTGCAATTCGGAATATGCCGACATTTGCCGCGCCTGATAGCCGCGGGCCAATTCAAACATGCCGAAATTGAGCTGGTGGAACCCGGCCAATGTGATGAACTGGAACTTGTAGCCCATGGCACCCAGCTCGCGCTGGAACATGGCAATCGTCGCGTCATCGAGTTTCTTTTTCCAGTTGAAACTTGGTGAGCAATTATAGGCCAGCATCTTGTCCGGATATTGCCTGCGCACCGCTTCGGCGAATTTTCGCGCCTGCCCCAAGTCAGGCGTCGAGGTCTCACACCAAATCAGGTCAGCATAGGGAGCGTAAGCGATAGCTCTCGCAATGCAGGGGTCAATGCCATTGGTCACGTGGAAGAAACCTTCCGGCGTGCGATCGCCGGGGATGACGAATGGCCGGTCGCGCTCGTCAATGTCGGATGTCAAAAGTTTGGCCGCCTCGGCATCGGTTCTCGCCACCACCAATGTCGGCACACCCATGACGTCGGCGGCCAGTCGTGCCGCAACCAGATTGCGGATATGCGCCGAAGTAGGGATCAACACCTTGCCACCCAGATGGCCACATTTCTTTTCCGACGCCAATTGGTCTTCAAAATGCACCGCAGCTACGCCGGCCTCGATATAGGCCTTCATGATCTCAAAAGCGTTCAACGGTCCTCCAAAACCGGCCTCGGCGTCGGCAACGATTGGCGCGAACCAAGTTTCGACCGACATTTTGCCCTCGGAATGTTCTATCTGGTCGGCACGTTGCAGGGTCTTGTTGATTTTACGAGCAAGTTCCGGCCCAGAATTGGCCGGGTAAAGCGACTGGTCCGGGTACATGCCCCCGGCAACATTGGCATCCGCCGCAACTTGCCATCCCGACAGATAAATGGCTTTCAAACCGGCGCGTACCATTTGCATAGCCTGATTGCCCGACAAGGCACCCAGCGCATTCACAAACGGTTCGTCGCGCAACAATTTCCACAACCGATCCGCACCCATTTCGGCCAAGCTGTGACGGATCGATACAGAACCACGCAGCCGGGCGACATCGGCGGCGCTATAGTTGCGCACGATCCCGTTAAACCGACCTTTGGCAGCAGGCACGAGATTATCGAACGTTTGCATAGGCTTACTCCAAAAAATTTGGCATTGTGCATTTACAACAATTTACACTGCATCTGCGAACAAAGCACCAAGTTATCCACAAATTCGAGAAAATGTGTAAAATTTTGTAATTTTCCTTGTGATAACTAGTAAATTGTGTAAATTTCTGAAATGCCCGGAAGCAAGATATTTGCAGGTATCCGTCTGCGCCGAATGCGCATCAAGCTTGGCTTGAACCAGACCAGCATGGCGCAATCTTTGGGCATTTCGGCAAGCTACCTCAACCTGATTGAACGCGATCAGCGCCCGGTGACAGCTCAGATCATTTTGAAATTATCGGCCATGCCCGGGATCGATATTTCTGAATTGACTGGCGGCGATCAAGACAGCGACATGCTGGTGTCCTTGAAGGAAATGGTGGCAGACCCCCTGTTGGCGGGTGAAATTCCGGTGGCATCCGAATTGACCGATGCGGCGCAAGTAGCGCCCAATCTGGTTGGGGCCGCGCTCAAATTGTTTCGCGCCTATCGCGAAATACTCAAGCGCCTCGCCGATCTCTCGCAGGAAATCGCCGTCTCCGGTGCTGTGTCAAGCATGGTCGCGGAATCTCCGTTTGAAACAGTGCGGCGATGGCTGCTGGAACAGGCCCCCTACTTTCCAGTTCTTGAAGGCTTGGCCGAAGATATTGGCTCGGAACTCTCGCCAAAGGATGATCCGATGGCCAGCATCAAGGCCCGGCTGCGTTCGCATTCCGGAATTGATGTCCGGGTCTTACCGACGAGCATCATGGCCGCAGATCGGTCGCGATATGACCGACACTCGCAACGGCTGTTCCTATCGGAAAGATTGAGCGGAATAGATCGTCTGTTCGAAGCTGCCTTTATGGTCGCCAGTCTCGAAGGTCGTGACACAATCAACACAATTTTGGCCCAAACCAGCTTTGCCGCGATGCCCGAGAGCGTACGTCTGGCTAGGCGGGCACTACTGCAGCGCCTGACAATGGCAATCTTGTGTCCTGCCGGACGCTTCGCGACCGCAGCGCAAGACCTTCGCTTCGATATTCCCGCTTTGTCCGCGCGATTCAGTGTCGACCCCAGTACAACAATGATCAGGTTGGCCACCGTGTCGGCCCGTGCCGATTCCGAATTTCAGATCGGCTCACTTTCGGTTGACGTTACCGGAGCCGTGACCGATCGAACGGGCCAATTGGGGATCTATCTTTCGGGAAATGGTGCCCTTTGTGGCAGATTGCCGGTCTTTGATCGAACCGGCGGTCTCGACATCGCGATACTGGAAACGTCTGAAAACGATCCGATTGTTATGGTTTCAATATGCGCGGGCCCCGGCAACGCGGCTACTGCAATCTGTTTTTCAAAATCTGACCTTGAAAAAACCGTCTACGATGCGCTGGCGCAGGCGTTTCCAAGTAGACAGATCGGTCCATCCTGCCGCCTTTGCGACGTCAAAAACTGCCACCTCCGCCGCGAGCCCCCGGCCGCCCGCCCGGCGGTCCTCAACGAATTCGTCCGCGGTGCCACCGAATATGAACCGGTTGCCTGACCCTTGTGCTGTCACCCCAAAAACCCACGAAACTCCGGCACAAATCCCGGGAAAAGTACCCCCATGTCCCCATGCCCCATATGTCGCGTCATAATCTCGCTCAGCACATGCCGATAATCCGTGGTTATCGCCAAATCCGCCCCGGCATCCAATGCGTCGTTGTTCAGCCCCGGCCAATCGCCATACATCTTTCCGCCACGAACATTCGGCCCCAAGGTCAGCATCACATTGCCAAACCCATGATCCGTCCCGCCCGATTCATTCGCCCTTAACCGACGCCCAAACTCGCTCATCACCACGACCTGCACCTTGTCGCGGTGCGAGCCCAAATCGCGCCAAAACGCCGTCAACGCGCCCGACAACACCCGCACTTGATCGGCAAACGACCCCGATTGGTCAATATGCGTGTCCCAATCGCCAAAATCGACACTGGCCACCCGCAACCCCAAATCCAACTTAATCGCCTGCGCCACCGTTTTCAGCGCCGGAATCAGCCGGTTGTCTTCGGGATAGTCCACATCCGGCACATAAACCGAAATCTCGCCGGTTTCCGGCGAAACAATCCGCCCGCTGATGATTTCCGACATCGTCACCAACCGCTGCATCGGTGCACCAATCAGCGGGTCGCTTTGAAACGCCTGCACCAAATGCGCTCGCAAATGATCGGCCATCCAGTTGCCCGAACCGACGATCAGGTTCTGCAACTGCTCGGCCACCGCAACATTTGCCGCCCCCAGAAACGAATCCGGTGCCCGCGACGCCGCCGCCAATGCAGGCATCAAGCCATCGGGCTTCACATCCGCCAGCCAACGCCCCAACCAACCGCCAAATGACACGCCTTTCGCCGCCCGCTCCATCCGATCCTCGGCATCGAAATGACTGCGCGTTCCATCGGTCAAACCCGCTGCATGGATAATCGCCAACTCGCCCGCGCCATAAAGTTCCGCTAGGCCCCGCGCTTCAGGATGCAATCGAAAGTCTACATCGGCATTGGCCCCGTCCAGAAAATGCCCCGCCAAATCACCCTTGCGCGCCACCCGAATGGCCCCCGGCCGTGCCGCGATGTAATCCGCGTCGCCCGTCGGTGAAACCAGTGACAACCCATCGCAACCGCCGCGCAAGAACACCACCAAAAGGAATGGATCTGCCATGCGCCTACCGGAGTAAAAATGAAGGTTGCAAAAACATGAACGTCATCGCCGAACGTAGCCCATTGTGCCGCTCGACCAAATCCTCCGGCAAAGCCGAACGCGGATCAATCTCCAACGCCGCCAATATCGGCGCGGTGTCCCCGGATACCCCATTGATCCGCTCATACCAATAATCAACCGCCCCGCCCCAATCACCGGAAGTCGCCGCCAAATCCAGAGCCCCCGCCTTGAACCAATCGTCGTTGCAATAGATCGCCAGATTGACCATCCCGTTCAAAGCCGATGAATTCATCCATTCGCCCGAAACATCCGACAATCCCGTCGGCGGTCGACATTCATGCTGAAACCAACCCATCTGTGACAGGTGCCATGTGTAATCCAAAGTGGGCGACGTTACTTCCGTCCCACTCGCCCGATACATCGCCACCAAAAACTCGAACGGTCGGCGAATTTTCGCAGGCGGCAGTTCCGCAAACTCCGCCGACAAAACAATCGCCCGTATCACCTGCGCCATTTGATCGGGCGCATCGACCGCCGCCAAAAACACCCCCGCGACCCGCTCAACAAACCCATCCTCCGGCGTTTCCGTTAACAACCGCGCGATCAACTTCCGCGAAATAAACTGCGCCGTCCCTTGATGTCGCGCCAGCAAGTCCAACACCTGCAACCCATCCTCCAACGGCCCCTGATTGGGTGGGAATGCCACCCCCAGAATCCGCTTCTGATACGGGTCGTGCCAAGCGTTCACATAGTAAAACTCGCCCGTCCTTGGCGCCTCATCGCCCTCAGCAATCCAGCGCCCATCGCCAATCGTCCAACCCGTCAGGGCACGGGCCACCTCATAGACATCCTGATCGATATACCCCGCAGCCAACCCGTCCGATGCCCCCGGAACCGCTTGCCAATCGTCATACAAATCGTTGAAATAATGCGCCGCGCCCAACGTATGCAGCTCCAGCAACTCGCGGGCAAAGTTTTCATTCGCCGGGCTGGCCCGCGACGCCTCGTTGTTCAGGTACACCAACGTCGCCGGAGCCTGGCAAACCGCCTGCAACAGAACCCGAAAATTGCCAAACGCATGCTCGCGCATCATCGCGTCATAGGGCGAGAAATAGGCGGAAGTGCCCGCATCTTTCCCCGAATTGACGTTGAAATGGTTGTGCCAGAACTGCGCCAATACCTCACGCAATTGCCCGTCGGCGTGCACCGCTCGGATCAGCGACGCGGCAATCACTTCACGCGCCGGACGCACGCGCTCTTCCCAATCCATCGCCGCTTCCCAATCGGTCAACGCCACCAAGTCACTGCCCGCAGCCGCCAAATACCGATACGGCCGATCTTCGTTCAACGCTTCCCACGTTCCGCCAAACTCGTTGACGCCGTTCTGATATTCGATATGCAACGTCGCCGCCGCCAAACGCTCATCTAGCGCCACATCCGAAACCGGCTTGGCCAACTCGCGTTCCAGCCAAGCCTCCAAACCCATGTTGGCAAACTCAACCCGCGACCCCGCACTCGCTCCAAACGTCAGCCGGTTCAATGCCACGTCCGCGACACGCGCAACCGCCGCAAACCCCGGTCGGGCCCAAGCCAGCGCCAAGGTCGAAACCGCAAGTTTGTGAAACGTCCGTCGGTCGATCAATTTCGCCTCGTGGGGGGGCAAGCTGTCGTCAAACATTAGCCATGCAACACCCTTGCTTTCAAATGATAGTTCCGTGTCCAATCCAATTGCGAGAATAACCGCCGGAGCGATTGCCATGCTGCCCATCATCAAACCCATGCCCACTAATCGCGACATCCTCGCCCCCGACGGTCTCGAAGTGCGCGTCCTCGCCATCGGCCAACGCGGCAGCCTTGCCCATTTCTGCCTGCCCGCCGGCCAAACCGGTAAAGCCGTCCGTCACAAAACCATCGAGGAAACCTGGCACATCACCGGCGGATCAGGCCAAATCTGGTTTTCCACTGAAGATCTGGAAACAATTGCCAGCTTAGAAACCGGCGACTCTTTGATCATCCCGCCCGCCACGTCCTTCCAACTCCACAACTCCAACACCGCTGCACTCGACATCATCGCCACCACTATCCCCCCTTGGCCCGGCGATGACGAGGCGGAATTGGTCAAGGGCCATTGGGCCGCAACGCTCTAAACCTTCAGCGCAAACCCCGCCAACCGCCCATAATACGGTATTGCCTGCTCCACCAACGCTTGCATTTCAATGTTCCCCAAATACTCATTCTTCGGTGCCGCAAACCCGGTCGAACGCTCTACCGCCCCATACCAGTGCTTCCCCCAAACCCCGTCATCCAACCGCGCACCCGCAGGCCAAGACAACATCCCCTCCTCAAACTCCAAGCCCAACCGCGCGCACAGCAGCCCCAACATAGCACGCGGATCGCGCAAAATATCCTCCGCATCCACAACCAATGCGTCGCCACTTTGCGATGCCAATTCAAACAACTCGACCTGCTGCACAAACCCCAAATCCGCCAAGGTCGGGTCTTCCCGCTTGGCCGCATAACTGGCAACCACCCGGGCAGGATGCCGGATCAAAAACACATTGCTCACCTGACCCAACCATTCCCGATCAATTCCCGGCACCATATGATGCGTC
The DNA here is from genome assembly GCA_031415055.1 of Oceanomicrobium sp. Lineage (GTDB taxonomy): Bacteria > Pseudomonadota > Alphaproteobacteria > Rhodobacterales > Rhodobacteraceae > JANMOK01. The sequence continues at coordinate 34,524 of JANOQZ010000034.1, forward strand.
ATGTGTTTTTGATAGAACACCGACTTCCCATCCCGTTCCCGCCCCAAACAGGCGTCGCGCACCAATCGCCAATCGTTCTCGCAGGCCGCCAAAATCTGGTCCCGCATCGGGTGTTCGATCCCGGTCAAATGTAAATAGGCCCCGTAAAACGGCTCGTCCCACACAAAACAGTCCGACCGGTTGCCAAACGAACGCATCAATGCGGTCGATAAATTGCGTGGCCCCGACCACATTGCAATCCGTTTGGTCATCCGCTCAATCCAACGGAAAATGGCAAGCTACTTGCCGCCCAGAACCCGCCAAAACCGGCACCTCGACGCGGCACTTTTCCTGCGCCTTCCAGCACCTCGGATGAAACGCGCACCCACTTGGCACGTTCAACGGCGAGGGCAACTCACCCTTCAACACAATCCGGTTCTTGCGCCGTGTCGGGTCCGCCACCGGCGTCGCTGACATCAACGCCAAGGTATAGGGGTGCTTTGGCCCTCCAAAAATCGTCGCTTTCGGAGCAATCTCCACCGGTTTACCCAGATACATCACCATAATGTCGTCGGCCATGTGCTTGACCACGCTCAAATCGTGGCTGATGAACAAATACGCCAGCCCCAATCGTTCCTGTAAGTCGACCAAAAGGTTCAATATCTGGCTTTGAATCGACAAATCCAACGCCGACACCGGCTCATCCAAAACCAAAACTTTCGGCTCCGACATCAGCGCCCGCGCCACCGCAATCCTTTGCCGCTGCCCACCGGAAAACATATGCGGATAGCGGTCAAAATGTTCGGGCCGCAGCCCCACCAAAGCCAACATCTCACGCGCCTTGACTGTCCGCTGAGCCGAACTCATTTCCCGTCGGTTAATCACCAGCGGTTCGGCCAAAATCGCCCCAATCCGTTGGCGCGGGTTCAATGACCCAAATGGGTTCTGAAACACAATCTGCACCGAGGCCCGCAATTCCGCCGAAATCCCCGCCCCAATCACCTCTCCGCCAATCTGCAGCGTCCCGCCGCTGGCCGGCTCGATCATCGTCACCACGCGTGCCAAAGTCGATTTCCCGCAGCCGCTTTCACCGACCACCGCCAAAGTCTTGCCTGCTGCCAATTCAAAACTGGCCCCGACGAGCGCCTTGACCTCAACCGGAGGCTTGAGAAACCCCGACCGTACCGAATAGGTCCGCGACAGATTTTCCGCCCTGATAATCGCATTCATGCCGTCACCACGTTCAGCGGATAGTGGCACAACACACCGTGCAACCGCCTCGGTGCCACGCTGCGACACCGATCATCCGCAAACCCACAGCGGGGCGAAAACAGACACCCTTTGGGCCGGTCATACAACCCCGGCACCACCCCGGGAATTGACGGCAAATGCCGCCCGTTCGCCCGTTCCGGCAGCGAATCCAACAAGGCCGTCGTATAGGGATGCCGAGGCCGCGCGAACAAATCGCCCACCAACTGCTCCTCAACCTTTTGCCCCGCATACTGCACCGCTACCCGTTGTGCAGTCTCGGCCACCACGCCCATATCATGGGTAATCAGCACCAGCCCCATCCCGGTCTCATTTTGCAACTGCGCCAGCAGATCCAAAATCTGCGCCTGTATCGTCACATCCAGCGCCGTTGTCGGCTCGTCCGCGATCAGCAGCTTTGGCCGACAGGCAATCGCCATCGCAATCATCACCCGCTGGTTCATCCCGCCCGAAAGCTGATGCGGGAATATCGCCAAACGCGCCTCGGGTGAAGGCAAACCGACCTGCTCCAGCAACTCAATCGACCGGCTATGTCTTGAAGCCTTGTCCAGTGACGTATGCGTTCGCAACGCCTCTTTCAGTTGAAACCCAACAGTAAAACACGGGTTCAAACTCGACATCGGCTCCTGAAAAATCATCGCCATTTTGTTGCCGATGATCTTGCGCCTCTCACGCGGCGCCATCCGCTTCAGATCGCGCCCTTCAAAGGCCAACACATTCGCCGTCACCTTTGCCGTCCAAGGCAACAACCCCATCAGCGCCAACATCGACACCGACTTCCCCGACCCGCTTTCCCCAACGATCGCCAGAATTTCGCCGGTATCGACGTCCAAATCCACCGCATCCACCGCCCGAAACAGCCCGCCTGCGGTCTGAAAATCGACGCATAGGTTGCGGATTGAAAGCAGCGTCATCTCAGCTCCGCTTCAACTTTGGATCAAGCGCGTCGCGCAATCCGTCGCCCATTAGGTTGATGGCCAGAACCGTGATCAAAATTGCCAACCCCGGAAACGTCACCACCCACCAAGCTCGCAGCACAAACTCGCGCGAATCCGCCAGCATCGCGCCCCATTCTGGTGTCGGCGGCTGGGCGCCAACCCCCAGAAAACCCAAAGCCGCTGCATCGAGAATGGCAGTCGAAAACGACAAAGCCCCTTGCACAATGATCGGAGCAAGACAATTCGGCAGCACCGTCACAAACATCAGGCGCAGCAGGCCAGCCCCGGCGACGCGGGCCGAGGTCACGTAGTCCTTGGTCAATTCGTTCATGACCGACGACCGGGTCAGGCGCACATAATGCGGCTGCAGCGTGATGGCGATGGCGATCATTGCGTTGATCAGCGACGGGCCCAAAATGGCGACCAGAACCAGCGCCAATAGCAGCGACGGTATCGCCAGGATCACGTCCATGATCCGCATGATGATCGTATCCAGCCAACCCCGTGCGAACCCCGCGATCAACCCAATTAGAATCCCGCCACTGGTTGACAACACCACCACCACTAACCCGATGAAAAACGAATACCGCGCGCCGTAGAGCAACCGTGAAAGCATATCGCGGCCCACAGCATCGGTGCCCAACGGGAATTTCCGCGACCCGCCTTCTTGCCAAGCTGGCGGAAACAGCAGCGCGTCGCGGAATTGTTCGACCGGTCCATGCGGGGCAATGAAATTGGCAAGTGCTGCAACCACGACAAAAAACAAAAATACCCAAAAGCCAATTACCGCGCCGGTGTTCTCGCGGAAATAGCTCCAGAATTCCCGCAACATGCCGGGCCGCGCTTGCGCTGTTTGGGCCAGTTCGCTCAATTTAACCCGCCCGGATTTTCGGGTTGATCCACCCATACATCAAATCCACCGTCAGATTGACGATCATCACGATCACCGCAATCATCATCAAACCGCCCTGCACAACCGGATAATCCCGCCTTGTGATCGAATCGATCATCCACTTGCCGATGCCCGGCCAAGAGAAAATCGTTTCCGTCAGAATCGCCCCCGCCAACAATGTGCCCACCATCAATCCAATAACCGTCACCACCGGGATCAAAGCGTTGCGCAAAGCATGCAGCCCGTTGATCCGAAACGGCGACAGACCCTTGGCTCGCGCGGTGCGCACATAATCCTCCGACAAAACCTCCAACATCGCCGACCGGGTTTGCCGCGCGATTACCGCCAAAGGAATCGTGCCCAGAACTATGGTCGGCAGAATCAAATGATACACAGCCGATTGAAACGCCCCCTTTTGCCCCGAAATCAGCGAGTCGATCAGCATAAACCCGGTCACATCGTCAAAATAGAACATCACCGAAATCCGCCCGGAAACCGGCGTCCATTGCAGCCAGCCCGAAAACAAAATGATCAGCAGCAATGCCCACCAGAAAATCGGCATCGAAAAGCCAATCAGCGCTGTCGTCATCAGCGCCCGGTCAAAGAACTTGCCACGATAAATTGCCGCGATCACCCCGGCCGGCAGGCCCAGGGCCAGGGCGAAAATCATCGCGCAGGTCGAAAGCTCCAAGGTCGCCGGGAACAAAGTGAAAAACTCGTCCCACACCGGCTTTTTGGTAACAAACGACACCCCCAAATCACCTTGCAACACGCCCAAAAGGTAATTCCAATATTGCTGTAAAATCGGCTTGTCGAAACCAAATTGCACCAGCAATTCCTGATAGCGCTCCGGCGTAATCCCCCGTTCGCCCGCCATCACGATGATCGGATCACCCGGCAAAACCCGAATGAATGCAAACGAGATAATCGTAACCCCGATGAAAGTCGGGATAAAGGTCAACAGCCGTGACAGGGCAAATCCAAACATGTCTTAACCCACGATCATCAAATCTTTGCGGAATGTCGTTAGCGACCTGCTTCCCACGGTGGTGACGACAACATCATCCTCGATCCTCACCCCAAACTTGCTGACTTTGTAAAGCCCCGGTTCAATGGTGAATACCATGCTCGGTGCCAAAACCTCGTGGTTGCCACGCATGATGTACGGCGCCTCATGCACCTCGCGCCCCAGCCCATGCCCGGTCTTGTGCCTGATACGGTCCGCGAATGCCGAGGCTTCCAACGCCGCGGTTGCCGCCTCGTCAACATCGTGTGCTGTCGCCCCCGGACGGCTCGCGGAATGCCCGGCCAAATTCGCTTGCAGCACCGTCTCATAAACCCGGCGCTGGGTGTCGCTGGCTTCGCCGACAAAAACCGTGCGTGTGATGTCGGCGTTCATCCCGTCCACCCTAGCCCCAAAATCAAACAATAAGGCGTCGCCACTACGAATCCGGTAATCGCTTCGAGCATGCGCATGCGGCAAAGCCGAATTGTCACCCGCCGCCACAATAGGTGCAAACGACAGTTCCTCGGCCCCACCCGCAAACAAGTGCCCAACCAACCGCGCCTCGATATCCTTTTCGGTCTGGCCAACCCGCACTGCGGCCAAAGTGGCCGAAAGCGCCTTTTCCGATATCGCAATCGCCCGTTCCAGAGCTGCTATCTCACTCGCCGATTTGCACAATCGCAGACCGGAAATTGCCTTTTCGGCATCAAAAATCTTCAAACCGGGATAGGCGTCAACCAAAGCATGATGCACAAACACCCGCATCCCCTGCCCTTCAACACCAAGGCTGCGCATTGGCAAATGCGCCGCCAACGCCGCAAACGCCGCCTGATACCCGACTTGATCGCGCCAATCGAAAACAGCACCCTCAAATCCGATCTTTGCAAACGAATCGAGCTCAAGATTCGGCACAACCGCCGCCGGTTTTCCAGCCGCGGGAACAACAACAAGCAACGGCCTTTCCGATGTATGAAAATTGACCCCAAACAACCGCGAGAAATTCGCGCCCGGCACCAAAGCCACAGCGTCCAAATCCAAATCTCGCGCAGTCGCGCGAAACGGCTGGTATCGATCAAGGTCAAGAGAAACTGGCATCAAACAATCCGCCAAAAACTGCGGGCGACCAGGGCCGCCCGCAATTCCGGTCAAAGACCTATTCGCTCAGGCTCACGCCATAAAAGTCATGCAAACCAAAAGGTTCTATCTTGTAATCAACAACCTTCGGGCTAATCGGGTCATAGACAACCGAGTGGGCGATTGTTGCCCAGGGTGCCTGATCCTTGAAGATGACCTGCGCTTCTTCATACAGCTTGGTGCGCTCGGCTTGGTCAGCGGTTATTTTAGCCTTCTGAATCAGGTCATTAAACGGCGCATAGCACCATTGCGCCCGGTTTGATCCGCCAACTGCATCGCAGCCCAACAATACTGCAAGGAAGTTGTCGGGATCACCATTGTCACCGGTCCAGCCCAGCAGCACCGCACCGTCACGGTCCACAGCCGACGACCGTTCCAGATATTCGCCCCATTCGTAGGAGACGATTTCAACCGTCACGCCAACCGCCGCAAAGTCAGCCTGCAACAGTTCGGCCATGCGTTTGGCATTTGGGTTGTAAGGACGCTGCACTGGCATTGCCCAGATTTTCATCGACAGATCGGTCACTCCTTCTGCCGCCAACATCGCCTTGGATGCTTCCGGATCATAGGGATCATCAACAATCGCATCGTTATACGACCAGATCGTCGGCGGAATCGGGTTTGTCGCCGCTTTGCCCGAACCCTGATACACCGCGTCAATAATGGCCTGTTTGTTAATCGCCATGTTCAACGCTTTGCGCACTTTAGGATTGTCAAATGGTGCTTGTTGCGTGTTGTAGGCAAGGAAGCCGATGTTCAGCCCCTCTTTTTCCAACAGCACCACATCGGCATCCGTGCGCATGCCTTCGATGTCCGCCGGGTTGGGATAGGGCATCACGTGGCATTCACCCGCTTTCAGCTTTTGATAACGCACCGAAGCATCCGGGGTGATAGCGAAAATCAGGTTTTCAATCGCCGCTTTGCCGCCCCAATAATCGGCGTTGGCCGCATAACGGATGACGGCGTCTTTCTGGTAATCGACAAAAACGAACGGACCAGTCCCGATCGGCGCTTGGTTCAGCATATCGGGTGTTCCCGCTGCCAGCATCGCGTCGGCATATTCCTTCGACAGGATCGAAGCAAACCCCATGGCAAGGTTGGCAATCATCGGTGCTTCTGGCCGATTGAGCACGAATTTCACCGTGTTTTCGTCCACTTTGTCGATGGATTTAATCAAATCCGGCATCGACATACCGGCGAAATATTCCCAAGTTCCACCGCCGTAAGAATGGTATGGATCGGTGTCGAGACGTTGGCGATCAAACGACCAGATCACGTCATCAGCGTTGAAATCGCGCGTCGGTGTAAACATTGCATTGGAATGGAATTTCACCCCTTTGCGCAGGTTGAACGTGTATTCCAATCCATTGTCTGAAACGCTCCAGCTTTCGGCAAGACCGGGTTCGGTTGAAGTTTCGCCGCGCACAAAATGTACCAGCGTGTTGTACACAGTCTCGGCGGAGGCATCCAAAGTTGTCCCCGAAGTATAAAGTCCCGGGTCAAACCCTTCGGGCGACCCTTCCGAGCAAAAGACCAGTGTCTGGGCCGTTGCCGCCATACCAAACGCTGTCATCAGCGCCGATAGTGCAACCAGCCGCGAAATGCGATTCATCGTCATCTCCCTTGATTGTTTCCCGGCCATTAGACTGTGCCGGATTATGCCCTCACCAAACCACTTTTGGTTTCGCAGGGCAATATATTTGAACAGATGGTAAAGAATTGACGTCGCGGTAGAGCAACCTATTTGGTATCCCGCGCCACCAAGTCCCGATACAAAGCCCGTATCCTCCGCGTCACCGGCCCTGCCGTGCCATCGCCAAACACCCGCCCATCCAATTCCGCCACCGCCGTCTGCGCCCCAAACGTGCCGGTCAGAAACGCCTCTTCGGCTCCATAAGTGTCCACCAGCGAAAAATTGCGTTCAAACACCGCAATCCCATGCGCCCGACACAACTCTATCACCTTGCCCCGCGTGATCCCGTTCATGCAATAATCCCCGGTCGAAGTCCAAACCTCGCCCTTGCGAACGATGAAAAAGTTGCACGAATTCGTTGTGTTCACGAACCCGTGAACATCCAGCATCAACGCTTCATCGGCACCCGCCTTTTCCGCCTGAATACACGCCAGCACGCAATTCAACTTGGAATGCGAATTCAACTTCGGGTCCTGGCTCATCGGCAAGCCACGCACTTGTGGCACCGTCGCTAGGCTGATCCCACGAACAGCCGTGGCCGCAACTGCAGCGGAATGCTCCATGATAATCACCATCGTCGGCCCCGACCGCGAAAACTTCGGATGCTGGAACGGCCTAGACTTGCGCCCGCGCGTCACCATCAACCGTGCATGCACGTCGTCCCGCATTCCATTCTCAGCCGCCGTAGCAACCAAAGCCGCATGAACCGCATCGCGATCCATCGCGATATCCAGATCAATCGCCCTCGCCGCCTCGAACAACCGATCCAAATGTTCGCGCCAAAACGCCCATTTGCCGTTGTGCAGCCGCAAGCCCTCCCAAACCCCGTCACCCAGCATGAACCCAGAATCATAGATCGAAACGCTGGCATCACTCGCCCTTATCAAACTGCCGTTGACCCAAGCCATTACAGAATTGTTACGTTCGTCGAGGTTCGCGTCGTGCGTTCCCATAGAATCTCGCCCTTGTTTTTCGCCACTAACTTGTTGATTTTGTTTTGCAACAAAGCATTTCTGTAACCTTTATTCAACGCATTGTGACCTAACAGCGTTGTGAATAGTTATTGAACCAGAAGCCATTTAGACCCACTTTCGTCATCAATGACACGTGGTATTCGCGAACAGGAGATTTCTTATGTCCACACTGACCTTCAAAAGCCTGACCCTTGCTGGTGCCGTGGCTGCTGCCATCGCTGCCCAAGCTGGCACTGCGGCCGCTCAAGCCCAGGAAAAATGCTATGGTGTTGCGCTTGCCGGTGCCAATGACTGCGCCGCTGGCGCAGGTACAACTTGTGCAGGCACGGCTTCGGTCGATTATCAAGGCAACTCGTGGAAAATGGTCGAAGCAGGTACTTGCGCAACGATGGAACTGCCGACCATGGCCGACGGTTCCGCCCGTATGGGTTCGTTGGAGCCGCTTGACCGCGACCTTCCCGCTGCTTGATTTCTTGCACACAACGGGCCGGATTTTCCGGCCCGTTCGCATTTGGCAGTATTCATGTTTGACGCTCGCGCAAAAAACGCTCTGCCATGCCTGCCCGGCGTCGGCTACAAGCCGCAACATCTGACCGATATCCTCAGCGATCCCGGTCAGGTTGCTTGGCTGGAAATCCACGCCGAAAATTATATGGGTGCCGGTGGCCCACCGCATGCGCAACTGCGAAAACTGCGCGAGATTTTCCCAATTTCCTGCCACGGCGTTGGCCTGTCGATTGGTGGTGAACTGCCGTTGGACAAGGCGCATCTCGTCCGCCTCAAAACCTTGATCGACTGGCTGCAACCTGCCCAGTTTTCCGAACATTTGGCGTGGTCCACTCACGAAGTGGGCTACCTCAACGACCTGCTTCCCGTTCCCTACAACGCCAAAACCATCGCCCGCGTTGCCGATCATATCGACCA
>JANOQZ010000035.1:0-86672 GCA_031415055.1 Oceanomicrobium sp.
GCCGCGTTGATGTCGGTTGTATTCATCCGCCGATATTGGTCGGCGATCCATGCCATTTCGCGCTCCCCGGTGCCCATGTCGGGGGCGGGCACGTTTTGCGACGGGTTGATCAAGTCGCGCTTGATCAATTCATAGGCAAACCGCCGGGTGATCAGTTCCAGCTCGTGCACATCCCAGGCCTTGGGGTCGATGCACAACCCGCCTTTCGAGCCGCCAAACGGTGTTTCCACCAGCGCGCATTTATAGGTCATCAAGGCCGCCAGCGCCTCGACCTCGTCCTGATTGACCGCCATCGAATACCGAATGCCGCCCTTGACCGGCTCCATATGTTCGGAATGTACCGCCCGATAACCGGTAAATGTTTTCAATTCACCGCGCAGCCGCACGCCAAACCGCACCGTATAGGTCGAGTTGCAGACCTTGATTTTTTCAATCAGCCCCGGCGACAAGTCCATCAGCGCCACCGCCCGATCGAACATCAAATCGACGGATTGGCGGAACGACGGTTCCTTGGCATTGGCAGACGACATAGCATTCTCCCCAACTCGGCCAGAACGGCTCTGGCTAGATGTTAGAACAAGTTTTCGGCGAAGAATGCAAATATTTCACAAACGCCGCTTCACCCGCCTTGTTGGCTCCGCCACGCTTGGATCCTCTGGCCATGGGTGCTTGGGGTACCGCCCGCGCAAATCGCGCCGCACGTCGGCGTAAGATGTCGCCCAAAACCCCGGCAAATTGGCTGTCACCTGCACCGGTTTGCCTGCAGGCGACACCAGTTCAAACAATACCGCCACCCGATCTGGACCAACTACGGGATGCGATTTGGTTCCAAACATTTCCTGCAATCGCACTGTCACCTTTGGCACATCACCGGAATAATCCAGCGCCAAATGCGTGCCAGTTGGTGCAAAAATCGCCTCGGGCGCCAACCGCTCCAACGCCCGCAACCCCTCCCAACCCAGCCGAGCCTCCAACAACCCGCGCAAATCCAACCGCGCCAAATCGCTCAACTTTCGGCATCCGCCTAAGTTCGGCTGCAACCATTCGCCTAGGCCTGCCAGCAAGCCCGCATCCGACAAATCCGCCAAGTCTCCGCCATGCCGTCGCACCCATTCTGCCCGCGCCGCCAGCCCGCGTGTGGCGTCATTCCACGGTAAAACTTCCAACCCCAACTCGCGCACGCCCTGCGCCATTGCGACGGCAATCGCGTCGCTTGATGCCTTACCCCAAACCCGTTCCTCCAACACCAAAGCACCCAGCATCACCCGCTCAACCGCCACAACCGCCTTGTCACGCCGCGACCATTCGCAAAGCTGAACTTGTTCCAACTTATCGGCAAACACCTGCCTAATCTCCCGCTCATCCACCGCCAAACCCAAGCGAACCTTCGCCTCGCGTCCATCGCCATCCAAATTTGCCGCAACCAGCATCGACGAATGGCCCAACGCATCGCCGTCAGCCACCAAAGCTCCCTTGCCACCCGCCAACAAATATCGCGGCGCATTGCCTTTGCGACGCATTCCGATCCGGTCGGGATATGCCATCGCCAGTATCGCCGCATCTGACAGACCTCGATCCGGCCCAACCAACCGCGCCAACCGCTTCTCCTCGTCGCGCACTCGCGCCAAAACCGCGCGATCTACCCGAAATGGGTGTTCCGCCTCAAACGCATTCACATCCGCAAAAGCCGCAACCCGCAGCGCCATATCCGCCCCCGGCTCCCCGTCACGCCCCAACACATCGCGCTCCCCCAACAAGGCCGCCAAACTTGCTGCGCGAACCCCACCACCCGCCACCATCATATGTCCCAGCCGAGGATGCACCGGCAGCCCTGCAAGGTCCCGCCCATGCACGGTAATTCCCGAACCATCCAATGCCCCAAGACTCACCAACAGGCCCCGTGCGGCCTCCAGCATCGGCACTGGCGGCCTTGTCAGGAACGGCAGGTCATCACTGCCCCACAGCGCCATTTCCAGCGCCAAGGGCGCGAGATCGGCACTGGCGATTTCGGGCAGGGGAAAGGCGCTCATCCCACCTTCCTCGCCCTTGGTCCACATCCGGTAACACACGCCTTTGGCAACCCGCCCAGCCCGTCCGCGCCGCTGTTCCGCCTCGGCTTTCGTCACCCGTTCGGTCACCAGCGCCGTCATGCCCGAACCCGGATCAAACTTTGCTCGTCGCGCCAAACCTCCATCGACCACCACCCGAATTCCGGGCAATGTCAGCGAGGTTTCGGCAATTGACGTCGCCAACACCACCCGTCTGGTTGTGCCCTCGACCATCACCGCTCGCTGCTGGTCAAACGGCATCGCGCCATAAAGCGGCATAACTTCTGCGCCACAATCGCGCAGCCGCGCTTCAACGCGCCGAATCTCGCCTTCGCCGGGCAGAAACGCCACTATTCCGCCTTCAGTTTCGGCCAAGGCCTGTTGCACAAGATTGGCCATCGCCTCATCAAACTTCGGACGAATCCAAGGCCGCGCCAGCCAACGCGTCTCCACGGCGTAACTGCGGCCCATTGAGGTGATCACCGGTGCGTCGCCCATCAGTGCTGCGACTGGTTCTGCGTCCAATGTTGCCGACATGATGATGAGTTTCATATCTGGTCGCAGCACAGATCGAATTTCCAAACACAGTGCCAACCCCAAATCGGCGTGGAGCGAACGTTCGTGAAATTCGTCGAAAATCACGCAACCGATGCCCTTCAACTCGGGGTCCGCTTGAATCATTCGCGTTAGAATGCCTTCGGTGACGACTTCGATCCGCGTCTTGGCGCTAACCCGACTTTCCCCGCGCATCCGGTAGCCAACGACGTCACCTACCAGCGACCCAAGCAAATCCGCCATCCGCTCCGCCGCAGCCCGCGCCGCCATGCGTCGTGGCTCCAACATCAGGATGCGGCCCTCAACCAAGCCCTGATCTAATAGAAACAATGGCACTAACGTCGTCTTGCCTGCCCCAGGAGGCGCTTGCAAAACGGCCTGTCCACCATCAAGCAAGGCGCGACCAAGATCGGGCAAGACCAAACCGATCGGTAGTCCATGATGGTCAAAACCCTTGGGCAAACTCATTTCATTCCAACCTTTTCGCTTCCAACATGGCACGAGCCTGCCTAGTCTAGCCATTGCAAACCTGAACGAAAGCCCCGTTATGTCCCGTATGGATTGGTCCGATGTTGATGCTTTTCTTGGCACCAAACTGTTGGCACGCGACACATTGCTGGAAGCGATACAACATACCAACGACGTAGCCGGATTACCTTCGATCCAAATCTCGCCGCTGCAGGGCCAATTTTTGCACTTGATCGCAAAAATCGGTAATGCCAGCCGAATCCTCGAAATCGGTACACTTGGCGGCTATAGCACCATCTGGCTCGCCCGCGCTTTGCCGCACAAAGGCCGCCTCATCAGCCTCGAATTTGACCCGCATCACGCCGAAGTTGCCCGCAAGAATATCGAACGTGCTGGCCTTTCTGATCGGGTGGTAATCTTGACAGGTGCGGCTTTGACAACGCTGCCTCAGCTTAAACAACAGGGCATTGGCCCATTCGATTTGATCTTCATCGATGCCGACAAAGCCAACATGCCCGCCTATTTGGATTGGTCGATCAAACTGTCACGCCCGGGCACGGTGATTATCGGCGACAATGTTGTGCGCGATGGCGAAGTCACCAACCCGCTTTCGACCGACCCAGATGTTGTTGGTGTGCGCAAATTCCTCGATATGATCTCGAGCGACCGCCGCCTGACCGCCTCGGCCCTGCAGACAGTTGGCGTCAAAGGTTGGGACGGATTTGCTATCATCCATGTCGGCCAGCCCCCCTTGACGCACTGAAAACCCGCGCGTAGAAGGCGGCTTCGCAATTAAAAGGCGTCCGTTTAGGGCGCACCCTGCCCCTGCGCAGGTCAAAGCTGAGGACCAAGAATATGTCGCGTCGCTGTGAACTTACTGGCAAGGGTGTGATGTCTGGCAACAACGTCAGCCACGCCAAAAACCGCACTCGTCGTCGGTTCCTGCCGAATTTGAATGAGATCACGCTGATAAGTGACGCGCTTGGCCGTCCGTTCCAATTCCGCATTTCTGCCGATGCCTTGCGCACGGTTGATCATCGTGGTGGATTGGACGCGTTTCTTGCCAAAGCGCTCGACCGCGAACTTTCGGCGAAAGCGCTGAAAGTCAAAAAAGCCATCGCCAAATCACTGGCCGTTCCGGCTTAATCCAAAATCTGCGACCAATCGTATCGGCCCTTCCGAAAATCGGATGGGCCGTGGCGTTTTTGACGAGTGCTGCTAAAGTATATTGGCTCCAACGGACATACGCACATGCTGCGCCAACTTTGTCTCGCAATATCGCTGTTGATCACTGTGCCCGCTTCCGCGCAAGACATTCGCGTTGACGATGCCTATGCCCGTGTCACCCTTCATTCTGGGGCGGTATTCCTCCTCATCAAAAATTCCACCACAATAGATGACCGTTTGCTTTCGGTCAGCACCCCAGCCGCCAACAGCGCCATGCTGCACGAAAACATCATCGTCGATAACATCGCCTCGATGAAACCGCTCATGCAGGGATTAGAAATCCCCGCCAATGTCGCAACCTCGCTTGAACGCGCAGGCAATCACATCATGCTCATGGGTCTGTCGGGAAAGTTGGACCAAGGAATGACCTTTCCGCTGGTCTTGATGTTCGAAAACGCTGGCGAGATCATCGTTGACGTTTTGGTCGATAACTTTCGCAACGAAAATTAACCGGTCACTTCTGCCACTACATCCGCCAGCCCCGACAAATCGGCGATCACCTTGAAGCGGTCCGCCCCAAGCGGAGCGTCGGCATGATCCAAAGCCCAGCGCTTTTCGTTGGGCACATGCACGCCCCAAGCCCCCGCTTCGATGGCGGGAAGCACATCGGATTTGAGCGAATCCCCCACCATCATCGCCCGCGCCGGTCCATCGCCGTGGCGGGCAAACACCCGCTCATAGGTGGACTTTTCCTTGCCGCTGACAATTTCAACCGCGTCGAAAAAGTCGCCCAAGCCCGACTGCGCCAGCTTGCGTTCCTGATCGAACAAGTCGCCCTTGGTGATCAACACCAGCTTGTAGCGCCCGGCTAGTGTCTCCAGCGCCTTGCGAGCGGCTGGGAGCGTATTGATTGGATGCGCCAGCATTTCACGTCCAGCCTCCATGATTTGGCCAATCACCGACGCTGGCACCGCCCCTGCGGTTACATCAATCGCCGTTTCGATCATCGATAGGGTAAAACCCTTCACCCCAAAGCCATAATGCCCGATGTTCTTGCGCTCGGCTGCCAACAGCCGGTCCGACAAATGGTCCTTGTCGGCATGTTCTGCTAACAGCGCGGTGAACCTATCCTGCGTCATTTGGTAATACACTTCGTGATGCCACAACGTGTCATCCGCATCAAAGCCTATCGTGGTCAGTCCAGACATATCCGCAACCCTTGGTGTGTTGCCGTCGTTTTCCGCCGGATAATCGCGCATGTCAAACCTTGGCTAACCGCAGAATCGTGACCCTCAGGCCACAATCGCGCCGATCAAGTAAAAAAAATCCCTATCACGAACAATTTGAACGACATTTTTACTTGCGCGATTCAAAAATCGGACTCATATGCGCCCATAGACGCCAACGCACGCGCCTCTGGCCTGGGACAAAATCCCGCGTGTTTAAGTAGCGACGGTAACGTCTCCTTTTGGAAATGAGCGGTCATTCTGTGGCCGAGTCTGTTTGGAGATGATTATGAACGCTACCGTATCCCGGTTTACCGGCAACGCTGACATTTCCGTCACTGAAACCTCGCGCATCGAGGCTTTCATTGCCGACACCACCTTTGACCGCCCGACCTTGGTGCTCGACACCAACATCGTGGCCAATCAATACCGGATGTTGAAAGCCGGCCTCGGCCATGCCCACATTCACTATGCGGTCAAAGCCAACCCGCATCGCCGCGTCATCGAAACGCTGGTGCAAGCTGGCTCGCACTTCGACGCCGCCTCGCGCGGGGAAATCGAACTGTGCCTGTCGCTGGGTGCTGCCCCGGAGGACATCTCGTTTGGCAACACCGTCAAACGCCCGTCGGACATCGCTTTCGCTTGGGAAGCAGGTATCAACCTGTTTGTCGCCGACGCCGAAGAAGAAATCGAAAAAATCGCCGACAACGCGCCGGGTGCCGAAGTGTACATCCGCGTTCTGGTCGAAAACTCACAAGCCGACTGGCCGCTCAGCCGCAAATTCGGCTGCGCCCGCGACAAATCCTTGGCGCTGCTGCATTTCGCCCGCGCCAACGGATTGCGTCCAGTTGGCTTGAGCTTCCACGTCGGCAGCCAGACCCGCAAAGCCGCGATGTGGCGCGGCACCTTGGATCAAGTCGCCTCCATCTGGAACGACGCCCAAGCCGCCGGTTTCGCCCTAGACTTGCTCAATATCGGCGGCGGTTTCCCAGCCTTCTACGGCGAGGAAATCCAGCACCCAACCGATTACGCTGCCGCCGTCATGGCCGAGGTTACCGCCCGTTTTGGCCATGTCCGCCGTGTCATGGCCGAGCCCGGCCGCGGCTTGGTTGCCGAAGCCGGCATGATTGCCGCCGAAGTGCTGCTGGTGTCGCGCAAATCCAACGACGATATTCATCGCTGGGTTTACCTTGACATCGGCAAATTCTCGGGCCTTGCCGAAACCATGGAAGAAGCGATCCGCTATCAATTCCTGACGCCCCACGACGGCCAACCCACCGGCCCCTGCATCCTCGCCGGCCCCTCCTGCGACAGCGCCGACGTGCTCTACGAAAAACGCCCGGTGCAACTGCCGCTGGCCCTAAAAGGCGGCGACCGCTTCATCATCCGCTGCTGCGGCGCCTATACCTCGAGCTATTCCTCCATCGGCTTCAACGGCTTCCCGCCGCTGGATGTGGTGGTGGTGTAAGCTCTTACTTCTTGCTTTTGCGGACTCACAACATTGGCCCCAGCGAGGGGCCCGTGACCCTCGCTGGCCACGACATCTCTCCACTCACCGCACGGGACGCTCAAGCGTCTCGTGCCGCACCTGCCTGCCGTCACGCCGAAGGCGTGCTTTCAGCACGACGCAGGTGCGTTCGCACCAGCCCAGGCAGGCGCGGCCCTCGCGTTGTGCGTGTGTTTAAGTCGTTCGGCGCCGTCGCGGCTGAACGGGAAAACGCTCCCCCGGAGCCTTTTCTGTTTCCGTTCAGATCACCGGCGACCAAACACTTTAGCACCAATCGCTTTGTCACCCTCGCGCAGGCGGGGGTCATTCACTCGCGGTTCAAAATCCAGCAAGGGTCCGAAAGATTTCCGTTACATCCATCAAAATCTTGCCCAAAGTATAGCCCTCGCGCAGGTCCTCCGCCACTTTCGGCGCAATTGCGATTCCGTTCTCATTCATATGATGAAGCGCTTCCGGCACCCTCCGCCGAGTGCGGTCAATCGCGACGACCCTTTCCGCGTTACTTATTGGCAGATTGGTTTCCGGATCTTTCTTGATTTGCCCTAGAGCGAGCGAAACGTCGGCTGGCACCTGTACTTCCAGCTTACCTTCGGCTGAACCGGCGACGACGGCACCGGCCAGAATGAGCGTTTCTTTGCGCTCGCCAGAAAGCTCGACGAGACGCATTTCAATGCGACGAACGTACGCCCAATTAACCGCTTCCATTGTCGAGCGAATGTCCAAACACGTCGTGTCGAAAACGCGCAACAGAGCCCGAATTTCAACGCCATCCGAAATGAACTTCTCGCCGAGAAGATACTCGATCGACTCCATTGCCAAAAGCAATTCGTCGAACACCCGTTGGGGATTGTCCGCATTTTCGTCAATTCTCGCGCTCAGTTTTCTAAGAACGGGAAGCAGCGCACTAAATGCATTGGTCTTTCGTTCCAGATCGCCGAACTCGGCAATCTCGTCGCGTACTTTTTCCAACCCCATCCGAAAAAGCGCGGGTTGCGGCGGTGGCGTCGGAACAAGCATGAGTTTGGCCGTCGCAGGATTAACTTCAATCCGTTCGCCCATAGGCATCGAAGACGGTAGATACTTCGCCTGCAACCCCGCAATCTTCTCAGCGATCACGCCCGGCCCACCATTCCAATCCGCGTCAGGCAACACCGCAATGTCATACAGCAAATCAGGATTCTGGTACTGCCCATCCAGTACCTTCTGATACCATTCGCGCCAAAATCCCCAGACGCTTGGGTCCAAATTGAACCAGTGTTGCAAGTTGCGCCAAGCATATTCAAAGCCGTCTGGTTTATCCAAACTATACCAAAGACCCGGTGCCAGCGCCGCTTTGGCATCGACCCCATCTTCTAGAATCGTGCAGTCCTCACTTAGAGCATTCCAGAATTCCGTTTCAAAAGCCGCGAAAGTAGTGCGAGTTGCGTTTAGGGCGATCAAGGCGGTGTTGAAGGCGACGGCACCGGCGACGTTGACGGCGTCAGTGTCGGCGGCGATGAATGTGACGGTGGTAACGGCGTTCAAGGTGGCACCGGCGACGGCCTTTAAGACAGCGACGGCGTCCGAGTTGCCGGCGTCGGCTTGCAACGTGCCGGCGCTCAAAGAAGCCGCCTTTAAGGCGGTTTTCAGGGCAGCGGCAGCCTTTGCTTCATTGGTTGGTGAGAACACCGCAACCTGTAAAACGAGCGCAGCGCGCAAAACGAGCACTACGACGGCCGTATTTGCTTTATCCGGTCCATCAGTCCGCCAATTTTCTGAAATCACCGGCAACACTCGAAATATCGATCGCACCGCAAGAGCCACCGCAACATCGCTGTTGCGGCCTTTCAGCCATTTCTCCTGCGATTTCTGCCCGGTTATTTTTGCCATACGGTCCCCAGATCGCGGAGCAGCATGGCCGAAGCCCATTTTCCACGCAATCGCTGCTTCATCATCCGCTGCTGCGGTGCCTATACCTCGACTTATTGCTCCATCGGCTTCAACGGCTTTCCGCCGCTGGATGCGGTGGTGATCTAATCAGCACGGGATTCCCGCCTGCGTGGGAATGACATTGCTGTAGTGGCTGTCACCCCCGCGAAGCCGACGATCACGCCACGTCTTTCCTCTCCTTCGCAAACACTCCCAACAAGGCCGTTTCCAGTTCCTTGTTCAGCGCCTTGGCCCGTTCGATATAGGCCGTATTCTCGGTGATCGGCACATCCGGGTCCCACAGTTGCGCCAATTCCTGCATGGCGGCGCGGTCGATGCTGTAGAACGTGCGCTCCGCCTCATGCGCTTCGAAATCCGATAGGCCCAAATGCTCCAAAACATAACGCCCGGTGCGCAGGGACGAATCAAACATCTCGCGCACAATTTTGTTCGCCCCAGCGCGGTATAATTTGAACACATGCATTCGGTCATAGGCCCTTGCAATGATGTGCAGATCGGGTCGGATCGAGCGGGCATAGGTCACCAATCGCAACGCCGCTTCCTTGTCGTCCAACGCCACAACCAACACCCGTGCCTTTTCCAGTCCGGCGGAATGCAGCAAATCCGGGCGCGTCGGGTCGCCAAAAAACGCTTTATAGCCAAAAGCCCTTAAGACGTTGATCATTTCCAAATCACTGTCGATCACCGTGGTGCGGAACCCCGAATTCATCACCAGCCGGTTCACCACTTGGCCAAAGCGGCCAACCCCGACAATAATGATGGGGTGCTGTTGGTCAATGAAATCGGCTTCTTGATCTGGCGTGGTTTCCAGGAACTTTGCTGCGATCTTTTCATAAAGAATGAAGGCCAGCGGCGTCAGCAGCATCGACAAGGCAATGACAAGCAGCACCTTGCCGGCGATGGCTTCATTCAAAACACCTTGAGATTTGGACAAAGCGACCAGCACAAAGCCAAACTCCCCCGCTTGCGCCAGACCCAAAGTGAACAGCCAGCGGTCGCGACCAAAATGGTGAAACATCCGCGCCAACAGATAGAGCACTATGCCCTTCAACAGCATCACGCCCAATGTCAGTCCCAAAATCGTCAGGGGTGCTGCCAACAACGCACCAAAATCAATACCCGCGCCGACGGTGATGAAAAACAGTCCCAAAAGCAGACCCTTGAACGGCTCGATATCCGCTTCCAACTCATGGCGGAATTCCGAGTTTGCCAGCACGACCCCGGCCAGAAAGGTGCCAAGTGCCGGTGACAGGCCGACCAGTGTCATCAAAAACGCGATCCCCACCACAATCATCAGCGCCACCGCCGTATACATTTCGCGCAGACGCGCGGCGTGGATGAAGTTGAACAACGGGCGGATCAGGAACATGCCCGCCAAAATCACCGTCGCCATTGCGCCCAGCGTGACCAGCGTCACGCCCCAAGCAGGCAGACCCGCCACCAGCGACATACCGCCATGATCGGCCGGCGGGGTGCCGCCAATCGCCAATAGCGGCAACAGTGCCAAAATCGGAATCACCGCAATGTCTTGCGACAGTAACACCGCAAAAGCCGAGCGACCGCCTTGGGTGGTCGTCAGGTTCTTTTCTGCCAGCGTCTGCATGACGATGGCGGTCGAGGACATCGCCAAAATGATCCCGACTGCCACACCGGAACGCCAGTCCAGTCCCAATGCCAGCGCGGCCAGCGCAACTAGGGCAACCGTTCCGCCAATCTGCAAGCCACCCAATCCCACCAGCTTGTGGCGCATGTCCCACAAAGCCCGCGGTTCCAGTTCCAGCCCGATCAGAAACAGCATCATCACCACGCCAAATTCGGCGAAATGTTGAAGCTGTTCGGTATGCGCACCAAAGCCGGGTATAAGCCCGATGGCGATACCGGCCATTAAATAGCCCAGAACCGAACCAAGCCCGATACGGGTCGCAATCGGCACCGCAATTACGGCCGCAAGTAGGAAGATCGTCGATTGCAAAAGGAAACTATCCATAGGTCCCACCCCATATTCACCCAATATATGTAGGTGCCTTGCCGTCCGACAAGGCCGATTTCAGCGTTTTGGCCCTAAGTTGTTGCTGTTGGGATGTTGAAATCATCTGCACGCCCTGAGCACGCATTGTGCACGCCCGGTGCACAGCGTTTTTTGGCGTTTTCAGCGGTCTTGCGTTTTGCCAAAGCATAAGCAAACTTGGCAAATGACCCGTTTTTACCCCGACGCCGCCTACGATCCAGAACCCGATCCCGGCAATTTCTGGCTATCAACCGTAGATCGACCTACAACAATTCCGTTGCAAGGCGATGAAACCACGGAAATTGCCATCGTCGGCGCAGGGATAACCGGACTTTCGGCAGCATTGCAACTCGTTGAAAAATATGGATTAAAATGCACTGTGCTCGACGCCGCCTTCCCCGGTTGGGGCGCATCCGGGCGCAACGGCGGTTTCGTCTGTTTTGGTGGCAGCAAAGTCGCGGCAAAGTCCCTGATAAAGCGTTTCGGCGAACCAGAAACCTGCCGGTTTTACGACTATCAAGCGCAGGCGATTGACCAAGTCGCTGCCAATCTGCAAAATTATTCTATCGACGCAGATACCCATTCCGATGGCGAATGGGCCTTTGCGCATCGCCCGTCAGACTTTTCCGAATTGCAAGATTATGCACACGAACTCAACCACTTACGCGGACTGCACGCCCGAACTTATTCCCAAGCTGAACTCAAAGAACGCGGCATGTTCAGCCCTGAATTTCACGGCGGTATGCACCTGCCAATTGGATTCGCGTTCAACCCGATCAAATACACGCTCGGTTTGGCCAATGCGGCAAATAAAGCTGGCGTTGTAATCTACGGCCAAAGCCCGGTAAGTTCCATCAACCGCGACGGCAACCACTGGCGTCTGACTACCCCACAAGGCTCGCTTACGGCGTTCAAAGTGATCTTTGCCACCAACGGCTATTCGTCGGACGATATGCCCGACGGATTGAACGGTCGCTTCTTACCCGTCTTCTCGAACATTCTTGTCACCCGCCCGCTGACACAAACCGAACAATCCGACCAAGGCTGGAGTGCGACGAACGCAAGTTATGACACGCGGCACTTGCTGCATTATTGGCGCTTGATGCCCGATAGTCGCATGTTGTTTGGCTTGCGTGGTGGCACCGGTTATTCCAGCACAGATCGAACAAGTGCGCGGATCCGTGCACGCGCCGATTTCGACCGAATCTTCCCGGCGTGGCGACATGTCGAGACGCCTTATTTCTGGTCGGGCCTCGTCTGCCTAACGCGCGACCGACTGATGAAAATCGGCAAGATCGAGGGTAAGGACAACATGTTCACCGTCATCGGGTGCCAAGGCAGCGGCGTCACCATGTGCAGTCTTTCCGGCCGCCGCATTGCCGATCTGGCAGTCGGCGCTATTATGCCGAACGCCCTTCCGGCCGCCTTAGGCGCCCCAATTCAAAAATTCCCGTTTCCCGCCTTAAGGCGAGCCTATCTAAAGGCGGCCTATGCTTTCTATTCTTGGCAGGATTCTTAGTTCGCGAACGGGTCTGTCTTGACGCCGGTCCCACCCGAATCCCCGTTTGCCGTGCCGCCAAACGGGTCGGCTGCATTGGACCCTTGATTGGCAGGGTCATCTTGACAATCAAACAGACCATTGATTGCCCTGCTTGACCCCGACAAATCATAACTGGCGATTTCTTTGCCTTTAAATTCAACCCGCGCGGTCGAAGCTTTCAGCACGTCGTCCATCAGCGTTGTGTCGCTGCTGTCCATCCGCAAAAACAACGTGCCATCGTCGAACTTTTGCGCGGCAGCGTCGCTGTCCCAATAGCGATCAATCGGATCAAAATACATCCGGATCGTATAGGTGTTGCCCGGTACCAGCGATTGCCACTTTGGATTGGAAAAGAACACGTGGTTTGACCCATCGGTATTGTCAAAACCGGCACGAAAGAACGACCCATCGTCAAAGGTGATATAGGCGAAACAGCCGTTACCTTGCGTGGGATCTACCCATACCTGCCAATTGCCAAACTCGCCCCACAACGAGGTTTCCTCGGCAACCGCCGGAATTGCGGACAACAAGATTGCAGCTAGAACCGCCCCTCTCATTGCGCGAATGGATCGTCAGCTGGGGCATCTTGTCCAGCAAACGGATCGTCCGTCGTCGCCCCTTCAAACGGGTCAGCCGCAGTTGGCGCGTGGTTCTTGTTCTGGCAGGAAATGGTTTCGTTCAAGGCGCGTCGCGAGCCCTGCAGGTTCAAATGCGCAATTTCCTTGCCGCTAAAACCAATGCGTACCGAGTTTTGGCCGGCAAACTCATTCATGAACTCATCATCCACAATCAATTCCAGATACACGTCCCCTCCCGTGAAAGTAGAGGCCAAAGCATCACCCGACCATTCCGGTCGACTGCCAAATTGCACGGTAAGGGGATAAGTTTCGCCGTCAACCAAAGACACCCAATCGGGGTCCGAGAAATCGGCATAAGCCGTGCTATCGCGCCGGTCATAGCCCATTGCCAAATAGGTATCTCCGTCAAAATAGGCGTAAGCGTAGCACGAATTGTCCAAATTCGGCTCAATCGCGACCGTCCAGTTGCCCACATTCGCCCAAGTGTTTGCATCATCGGCCAAGGCAGGAGCGGTACCAAGCGCTAAGGCGAACATCACAATTCCACGCATATTTCCCCCTAACCAACACCCATTCACAAAATAAACGCGAGGTCTGGATTTTTTTCAAGCGTTTCGTGCAATCAATCCTTAACCGTACATGTTTCTGCGACCGCTGCGCCCCAAACATCGTATCTTTCAATGAAAGCCTTTTGCGACCGGCGCGACGATTCTGCATAATCATAATACAAATCTGGCTGGGCAATCATCTTGGCCGCCGTTCGTTGATCGGCCACGCTGAGCTTGGCATCGGCAACCGACTGAGTGCAGGTACACAACGCCGACGGCCCAAGCTTTGCCACGCAGATATTCTCAATGAAACCAGCAGAAAAAGCGGGTGTGGCAAGGACGGTCACAAAAAACACCGCATATTTCATGCCAAACCTCCGTTGTGAGCACGCAAGAAAGTATCATTGTTGAAAGGTTGTGGGAAGGGGAGGCTGGGCCGGATTGTGCCTATTCGCCCACTCACAAGACTACCCGTTCCTGCGCCGCAGTGTTGAACCGCAATCCCAACACGTCAGGACGGCCATAGTGTCCAGCATTGTCGATCAGCTGCCCGGCGGCGACACATTCGTTCAGGTCGAGGTCGGCGTAAAGGATGCCTTCTTCGTTCAAGAGCGGCCCGGCCAGAATGCGGCCATCCGGCGCAACAATGCAGGACGAGCCGGATTCGAGCATCTCCTTGGCCGCCGCCAGTTCTTCGGCGAACTCGAAATCGGTGGGATAGCTCGATTTGCGCAGGATCATGCAGACCGAGATCACGAAGACCCCGCCCTCGAAGGCGGTGTTGCGGGCGTTGACCACCCCCATCTCGCCGTCGAACGCCGTCGGAGCGCAGTGGATTTGCTCGCCCTGGGCGTAAAGCGCCATCCGCGCCAGCGGCATGAAGTTTTCCCAGCAGATCAGCCCGCCGATCCGGCCCATCGGCGTGTCGAACACCTGCATCGTGCTGCCGTCGCCAAAGCCGTGCACCATGCGTTCGTGGTTGGTCGGCATCAGCTTGCGGTGCTTGCCAAGGATCGCCCCGTCGGCACCGATATAAAGCAGGATGTTATACAGCGTGCGTGAGTTTGCTTCGCGCTCGTTCAGCCCCATGATAATAGTGACTTTGTGTTCCCGTGCCGCCTTGCAAAGCCGGTCGGTTGCCGGGCTGGGGATTTGCACCGAATTCGCCCATAGCCGGGTAAATGCGGTCTGGGCCTGTGCGCTGCCAAATCGCGCTAGCCCGCGGCCCCAAATCGAGCCGTTGACATAAGTCGGGATGAACAGTTCCGGGAACACCAGCAACTGCGCCCCGTTACCCGCCGCTTCGGCAATCAGGCGACAGGCTTTGTCGATGGTCGCCTCGCTGTCGAGCACAATTGGCTCGGCTTGGATGGCCGCGGCTTTGATGATTGGTAGGCGTTGCATGGCTAAACGCCCACCCGCAAGGCATTCCCCAGCTTCTCCAGCCCCTCGTCCAGCACCGCATCAGGTATGGTCAAAGGGGCCAGTATGCGGATGGTGTTGGCGTAATAGCCGCACGACAGCAGGATCACGCCCTCCTTAATCCCCGCCGTTAACACCTCTTTGATGCCATCAGCATCTGGATCATTGCCGCCGCGTTCCTTGACCAGTTCAAACGCCACCATCGCGCCCAGCCCGCGCACGTCGCCGATCGGCCGCATGGCGTTGGAGCGTTTGAATTCCTCCAGCTTGGCCACCATTTTAGCGCCAATCCGGTTGGCGCGCTCGCAAAGTTTTTCCTCCTCGATCACATCGAGAACCGCCAAAGCGGCAGCGCAGGAAATCGGGTTACCTCCATAGGTGCCACCGAGGCCGCCCGGTTCGACCGAATCCATGATCGAGGCCTTGCCGATGACACCCGAGATCGGAAAACCGCCGCCCAAAGCCTTGGCAATCGGGATCAGGTCGGGCTCGATGTCGTAATGCTCGATGGCGAACATCTTGCCGGTGCGGGCGAATCCGCTCTGCACCTCGTCGGCCACCAGACAGACGCCGTGCTGGTCACAGATCTTGCGCAGTTCTTTCATGAAACATTTCGGGGTCTGGTAGAAACCGCCCTCGCCTTGCACCGGCTCGATGACAATTGCCGCCACATCGGTTGGCGCAATATCGGCTTTGAAGGTGTGGTACAGCGCCTTCAGCGCGTCTTCCTCGCTGGTGCCGTGGTGCGGAATCGGGAAGGGGACGTGGAACACCGACGGAGCCGCCGGGGTGCCGGGGGTGCGGTACGGTATGGCCTTGCCCGTCATGGTCATCGTCAGCATAGTGCGGCCGTGAAAGGCCCCGGTGAAGGCAATCACGCCCTGCCGCTTGGTATGGGCACGGGCAATTTTCACCGCGTTTTCGGTGGCTTCGGCCCCCGTGGTGAAAAAGATCGTCTTGGCATCCTTGATCGGAGCCAAAGCGTTCAGCCGTTCGGCCAGTACGATATAGGATTCGTAGGCTGTCACCTGAAACGCCACATGGGCAAACTTGTTGAGTTGCGCCCGCGCCGCCGCGATGACTTTCGGGTGGCGATGGCCGGTATTGGTGACGGCGATTCCCGACGCAAAGTCGATAAACCGGTTGCCTTCAATATCCCATATCTCGGCATTCTCAGCCCGATCAACAAACACTGGCACCGCTGTGCCAACACCGCGTGGCACGGCCTTTGCGCGACGTTCCAGCAAAGCGGTGTTGGTCAATTTCGTGGCCATTTCCATCCCCTTGTTGTGATTTTCCGCCATTTTGCGCGTTTTTGACCGAATGTCCACGGGACCCAACGGCCTCGATTGAGTTCAATATTTTAGTAAACATTTACCGTTTGGACTTTCAGCAAATTTATTCCGACGCTATGGTTGTCGAAACACTGGGAACGAGGAGCGCAGCATGGGTGCGGTGAAAAGCCTGAACTGGGGAATTATTGGGCCGGGGGGTATTGCCAAGAGGTTCCGCGATGGCTTGAAGGATGCGTTCCATGGTGAACTGGTAGCGATTGCCAGTCGGGATGCCTCCAAGGCCTCGCTCAAAGATGATTTCCCCGGCACCCGAATCCATCAGGGATATGAGGCGATTTTGGCCGATGACGGGGTGGATGCCATTTACATTGCCACACCACACCCCGGCCATGCGCAATGGGCCATCCGATGCGCAGAGGCGGGCAAGCATGTTTTGTGCGAAAAGCCGATGGGGCTAACATCTTATCAGGCCGACGCGATGTTTGCAGCGGCGCAAAAGGCGGGCACCTTTATGGGTGAGGCGTTCATGTATCGCCCTGCACCGTTGACGCAAAAGTTGTGCGATCTGATCAAGGCTGGTGAAATTGGCGAAGTGCGTCTGATCCGTTCCTCGTTTGGTTTTGGCATGGATAACCCGCCAGACAGTCACCGATTACGGGCCAGCGAGCTTGCCGGTGGTGGGATATTGGACGTCGGCTGTTATCCCGCCTCGATGGTGCGGATGATTGCCGGCGTTGCCTCGGGTTTGCCATTCGCCGACCCGATTAAGGTGAACGGAACGGCGACTTTGGGGGCGACTGGGGTCGACGACTGGTCCTCGGCCTTGCTGACGTTTGCTGGTGGCATCATTGCTGAAATCTCCTGTTCGGTGATGTTGCAACAAGACAACGTGCTGCGGATTTTCGGCAGCAAGGGCCGCATTGAGTTGGACGATTTCTGGTTCGCCAGTGGCATTGGCGGCGGCACGAAATCCATCCGCATTTACCCCAACGTCGGCCCGATACGCGAAGTTGCAGTTGCCGAAAAACGGCATCTCTACGCGTTTGAGGCCGACGCTGTTGCTGAGGCAGTTTCACAAGGCAAACGCGAATTCGCATGGCCGGGCATGTCGCAAGCCGACACGCTGGGCAACCTGCGCGTGCTGGACAAATGGCGGCGGGACGTGGGTTTGGTGTTCACGCCAGAACTGCCGGCCAAGTCGAGTATCATGATTTCCGGCCGCAAGCTGAAGGCCGGTTCGCGAGTCCCGCATCTCGCGATTGCGGGCCTCACAAAATCCGCCTCAAACATCGCCATCGGCTTTGAAGATTTC
This sequence comes from Oceanomicrobium sp., assembly GCA_031415055.1. Taxonomy (GTDB): domain Bacteria; phylum Pseudomonadota; class Alphaproteobacteria; order Rhodobacterales; family Rhodobacteraceae; genus JANMOK01. Next base: position 17,604 of record JANOQZ010000035.1, read on the forward strand.
CCCGACATGGCCAGTGCCGCCATATTGCTGGATGCTTTTGTCGAGGCTGGCGGCAATATCTTTGACACCGGATTTATCTATGGCGGCGGCACCACAGAACGGGTGCTGGGCCAATACCTGAAATCGCGCGGTCTGCGCAAAGACGCCGTCATCATCGCCAAAGGCTGCCACACGCCGTTGGTCTATCCCGACGTCGTTGGCAAGCAATTGGCGGTCTCGCTGGAGCGGATGCAGACCGACCATGCGGATATCTATTTCATGCACCGCGACAACCCCGATGTGCCAGTGGGCGAGTTTGTCGATGCAATGGACGCCGAGGTGCAAGCGGGCCGCATCAAAGGGCCATTTGGCGGCTCGAACTGGACACGCGCACGGATGGATGCAGCGATTGCCTATGCGAAAAAACACAAGAAAACCGCACCCTCGGTGCTATCAAACAACTTCTCACTCGCCGATATGGTCGACCCCGTTTGGGGCGGCTGCGTTTCCGCCTCCACCCGCGACTGGACCGATTGGATGCTGACAAATGGCGTCACCAATTTTGCCTGGTCCAGCCAGGCCCGAGGGTTTTTCACCGACCGCGCCGGGGTCGGCAAAACGGATGACGCCGATTTGGCGCGATGCTGGTATTCCAAAGCCAACTTTGGCCGGCGTGACCGGGCGATTGAACTGGCTGCGCAGCTCAACACAACCCCCATCCGAGTGGCCTTGGGCTATGTGCTGGCGCAAAAGGCCGGGATTGTGCCGTTGATTGGACCAAGGCGGATTGTCGAGTTGGAGGATTCGTTGGAGGCAGTAGATTTGCGGCTGACGGAAGAACAAGTTGTTTGGTTGCGGGGGAAAGAGTGATGGGGCTCCGGACAGGGCGGACAAAGGCACAGAAGGGCGAAGTTGACCTGAGACTCCGGTCGGCTTGTTGCCCTCTTCAATGTGAAACTATGGTAGCGAGAGAGGGACTTGAACCCCCGACCCCAGGATTATGATTCCCGTGCTCTAACCAACTGAGCTACCTCGCCAGAGTGCGGCTGTTTAGGGCGGCACTCGGTTTGCGTCAAGGGGCAAAGGCCGGCATCAATTTACCGGGAACAGGTGGGCGCGATCAGGTGGGAAGCCCAGCAACAGCTCGGCGCCCGGCGCAAAACTGGCATCTTCGCCCAGCGCCACAATCACCCGGCCACCGCGCGACAGCGCCACGTCCACCACCGTTTCTGTGCCCAGCCGCTCGGCCAGCGCGACGGTTCCATGCAGGCGGCCCTGAGTGTCCGGTGTCAGATATTGCGGACGCAAGCCGAGAATGGCCTTGCCGCCTTTGGCAAAGCCATTGGCCGCGTGGGTCATGGTGAATGGGTCCAGAGCGGGCGATGAAACCGTGATCCGGTCGCCCGAAACCTCCTGCACATCCACCTCGAGGAAATTCATTTTGGGCGAACCAAGGAAGCCGGCGACAAACTGATTGGCCGGATGATGATATAAGTCCATCGGTGCGCCCACCTGTTGCACGATGCCGTGGTTCAGCACCACTATCCGGTCGGCCAACGTCATCGCTTCGACCTGATCGTGGGTGACATAGATCATCGTGGTTCCAAGGTCACTGTGCAGCTTGCCGATCTCCATCCGCATATCGACACGCAAGGCGGCGTCGAGGTTAGACAGCGGTTCGTCAAACAGAAACACGGCGGGATTTCGCACGATCGAGCGCCCAATCGCCACCCTTTGCCGCTGTCCGCCCGACAATTGCCCCGGCTTACGGTCCAGCAGATGTTCCATTTTCAATATGCGGGCTGCTTCGTTGACCCGCGCTTCTTTTTCGGCTTTTGGAACGCCTTTGATCGTCAGGCCAAAACCGATGTTTTCGCGCACATTCATATGCGGGAAAATGGCGTAAGATTGGAACACCATCGCCACCCCGCGTTCGCGCGGCTGCACGTCGTTGCAAATCTGGTTGTCGATGTGCAATTCGCCGGAAGATATTTCCTCCAGCCCGGCGATCATCCGCAACAGGGTGGATTTGCCACAGCCAGACGGGCCGACAAAAACGATGAATTCGCCGTGTTTGATGTCCAGATCGACGCCTTTGATCACATCGACCGGGCCATAACTTTTGCAGAGTTTGTGCAGTTTCACGTCGGCCATGATTAGTCCTTTCCTGATCGGGTCTTGCCCAATCGCAATTGTCCATCTGCGCCAGCAATCACTTCTTGCGGGTCGGCGATTTCGCCGACAAACGGCCCGCCGTCGGGGTTGTGAAGAAAGCCCAGCAGCCACAGTTTGCCGCCATCTTGCACAACGCGGGCGGCATATCGGCGGCAAGGTACTTCACCATCTAGAAACTCCGGTGCCACTCGCCATGGCCCGCGCGGGCTTTCGCCGATCATGTAATGTGTGCCGGTCACTGGCGTGCTTGTCGCTGCTTGCGCTTTTGACCAATGCTGCTCACTGGTGCAAAACAGGCAATACCAGCGCCCCTGCCATTCAAACACCTGCGGCACTTCCATCTGGCCAAAGGTGCCGCCAGCATAAACCGGGTCTTGTAGGGTCCAGTGGTACAGATCGGGCGATGTGGCAAAGCCGATCACGCCACCGGCGTTAGGTTCCGCAACGCCCGGAATACGGGCGGTGAAATACATCAGCCATCCGTCACCAGACGGGTCTTTCATCACCCAAGGGTCGCGGCAGGCGCGGTCGTGCCAATGGCCGGGCGTGTATTCTTCGTAGCGTTGGTCGATGTCGAGGCATAGGCCGCCTTCTACTCGATCCCAGTTGTGCAAATCATTGCCTAGGGCATGACCAATACGCTGTTTCAGGCCACCCTCGGCCTTGCACGAACCAGTATAAAACAAGTGCCACAACCCATCTTCCCCACGTAGAACCGACCCGGTCCAAGTGGTATAATCGTCCCAAGCGGGAGATTTTGCCGGGGCGAACATCGTGCCTTTATGTTCCCAGTGCACCAAATCAGTCGCCACTGCATGCCCCTGCGACACGTTGAAATGCCGCAATTCCGGGTCACCCAAGGACTTGTCGGCCTGCAGGAAAAAGCAGTGCCACTGGCTGCCGTCATGGACATACCAGCTGTCCCATATCCACTTTTTTTCGAGCGCGAGAACCACGATTTTTCCCTGTTTTAAATGTCAGCCTTTGACGCCGGTTGAGGCAATCGAGGCAATGAAGGCGCGTTGCAGCACCAGATAGAACGCCAGCACCGGAATGGTGATCAGGCTGAGGTAGGCCATGACCTCGCCCCAAACGACGTTGAGCTGGAAGAAATATTGCAGGCCCACCATGACCGGCCGGTATTGTTCGGCTTGGGTCACCATCAAGGGCCAGAGGTATTGGTTATACATAGCCAAGAATTTGAGGATGGCGGCAGTGGCCAAGACCGGCCCCGACAGCGGCATGACCACCCGGCGGTAGACTTGGAACCAGCTTGCCCCCTCGACCCGCGCCGCTTCGATCAATTCGCGCGGCAGGTCTTTGAAATACTGCACGAACAGAAAAATCGTCAGTCCATCGGCGATGAACGGCACGATTTGCACCTGATAGGAATTGAGCCAGCCAATGGTGATGCCCGACGTTGAGGGCCAAGGCAACGCGTTGACGATCATCAACATCGGAATGGCGATGGTTTCAAACGGCACGATCAGCGTGGCAATAATGATGGCCAGAATGACATTTCGACCCGTCCAGTTCATGTAGACAAAAGCGAAAGCGCCAAATGAACAAATCGCCAGCGACAGCGCCACGGTCACGCTGGTGACCATGATCGAATTGAACAAGAACAGCGCCACCGGAGCCCGCTTAAAGGCGTCGAAATAATTGTCGAGCGAAATGTCTCCGACCGGCAGGAATGCCCGCAGCGAGCCGGTATCAGTCAACAGTTGCTGGGTTGGCTTCAGCGAGGACATCACCATGAAAACCAGCGGGAAACAGAAAATCAGCGCCACCAAAGTCAGCGGCACATAGCGCCAGAAACTATTCCTGCTCATTGGTTTTTCTCCCGGGTCAAGTACCGCTGGATCAGCGAGATCGACAGCACGATCACGAACAGCAGCACCGAAATCGCCGAACCGGTGGCGATGTCCTTTTTGCCGTAGCCGCGATCAACCGCCTGAAACACCACCGTCTGTGTCGAGTCAATCGGGCCGCCTTGGGTCATCACGTCGATCTGGGCAAACAGCGAAAAGGCCTGCATGGTGATGACAATCAGCACCAACACCGCCGTATTGCGCAGTCCGGGCCAAGTGATGTAGCGGAACACCTGCGATTTTGAGGCACCCTCGATTTCGGCGGCCTCATACAATGTGGGCGAAATGGTCTGCAACCCCGACAGCCAGATCACCATGTGAAAACCAACTGCCTGCCAGATCGACATAGCCATAATCGCGGGCAAAGCGGTGGCGGTGTTGCCCAGCCAGTCGACCGGCTGGAACGCTCCGAAAGTGATCATCCCAAGCAGACTGTTCAGCAGGCCGTTGTTGCCATCGTAAATGAACCGCCATAACAGCGAGACGACGACAATGGAAACGACGACGGGCATGAAATAGATGGTGCGGAAGAAATTTATCCCCTTCAGTTTCTGATTGATCATCAGCGCCAATACCAGCGCCAGCCCGCCTTGGATGGGGGCGACAAAGATGACAAACAGAAACGTGTTGACCAAGGCTTTCATAAACACCACGTCGCGGGCCAGAACGTAGGTCCGCTTGTCGCCGCGGTCGAACGAGAACCATTCGCGCATGCCTTGCAGTTTGGGATAATCGGGGTTGTTGCGGGTGTATCCGCGCAAGGCGGGATAGGTCGCATCCCCAGTTTCGTCCAAAACGATCGCACCAGCCGCATCCAGTTCCGGCTCCAAAGTCAAGGTGCCAAACCCCAACAAAGCCCTAAAATTCGCCATTCCGACATACTCGGTCGGATTGGGCGAAAACAGCCGCTGGTTGGTGAACGAAAGGCCAAAAGCTAGAATGAACGGCAGAATTATGAAAGTGAACATCAGTAAAAATGCAGGTGCCGCCATTGCCCAACCCGCCCGGTTGGATTGTAGCAGCGTGGAGCGGTTTGCGGCCATGATTGCACCTGTGAAGTTGAAGAAACGGGCCCGTCAGGGAGCCGACAGGCCCGTCATTAGCGTTAGTTGCCGTAACCGCCGTTTTTCTCGATGTCGGCGTTGATCTCATCTGTGGCCGCATCAAGCGTTGTTGCAACATCTGCACCATCGGCGATATCCGATAGAGCTTTTTCAAAGATTTTCGCCATGACCGGATAACCCGCGGTCACCGGACGTAACGTGGCTTGCGCTGCACTCAGCGCATAGAATGCCTCCATCGGACCACCCGCTTTGTAGTTGATCGATGCCGCCGCCGATGCCGTGGTTGGCGGGATCAGGCCGATACCGTCGGAAAATGCCGTCAGGTATTTGTCTTGCAGAGCGAATGCGATAAAAGCATTGGCCCCGTCTTTATGCTCGGAATTGGCCGAAACGCCGAACTGCCACGAAGCAGCGCCGATTTTCGGGCCGGTTCCAAAATCAGGTGCAGGCAGGAACAGCACGTCATCGCCGAACTTTTCAACTGCGCCCAACGCTGCCCAGTTGCCGTTCCACGAAATCGCGTATTTGCCATCGGCAAAGCCGCTGTCGCGGTCCGCCGGGTCTTGCGAGGTGCCCGGTGCCAATTTGCGAGTGAACAGGCTTTGCCAGTAGTTGCCAAACGCCATCGCCGCATCGCCGTTCATCACGCCTTCAGCGGATTTATAGGTGGTCCGATCCACCATATCACCGCCAAAACTTTGCATGAATGGGCCAAAAGCATAAGGATACCACTCGCCTTTCCAAGCCATGCCAAGGTCGAGCGCATACTCAAACTTGCCGCCTGATTGCAAAGTCACCAAAGCGGCGTCAAATTCGTCTTTGGTCCAAGGCGCATCCAGTGTTGGAATACGGATGCCCGCTTCGTCCAAAGTCGATTTGCGCGATACCATTGCCAGAGCGGCATCCCACAGCCCGATGGAATATACCTGACCGTTCCACGACCCAATTGGGCCCGGAAGGAATCCAGCATAGGCCTCGGCGGGAACTTCCAGCGGGGCCATATAGCCGGCCCACGCCCAGCTTGGCATCACCGGACCGTCGACGTCGATGATGTCGGGAAGATTGCCCGCCAGCGCCGCCGCGGTTACCGAGTCGTTATATGCCGCTTGCGGGAATTGCTCGATGGAAACCGCGAAATCGGCCTGTGATCCGTTGAAATCGGCGACGATCCCTTCCAGAATCTTGCGCTCAACCTCGTTGCCTGCGCCGTGATACCACATGGTCAGTGCCTGTTGGGCGCTGGCCTGTCCGGCAAAACCGGCGGAAACCGCCAGAACACCAGCAATTATACTGTGCTTCATTATCCATTCCTCCTGTTGGATTTCAGAGTTGCGACCTTTGGGTCGCGTACGGTGACCGAGTCGCGCCAAACGGCCTCGCCCTTCACCGTATGTCGGGGCGAGGCGGCCATATCTGGGTCACCTCGCATCATTTCAACCAAAAGCTCCGCCGCCTTTTCACCCATCCGCCCGTAAGGCAGATCGACAGTGGTCAGCGCGGGGAACAGAATTTCCGAAATGACGCGGTAATCGTCAAACCCCGCCACTGACATTTGTTCAGGAACCGACACGCCTTTGGATCGCAGTATGCCGTAAACCGCCACCGCCAGGCGGTCGTTGCCGCAGCACAGCACCGTTGGCGGGTTTTCCAAGTCCAACAGGTGGTCAATCGACGAGCTGACCAGCACCGATTCACCCGGAGCACCATGTGAATCGCCACGGCGCACCAAAACTGGATCGTACGGAATGCCCGCCTCGCGCAGAGCGCGTTGATAGCCGCCCAGCCGCAAGCCATAGGCCACCAGATTTTCCGGCAAGGTCAGAAAGCCGATGCGCCGATGTCCGCGGGCAATCAGGCCGGAAACCAACGTATATTGCCCATACTCATCGTCGGGAATAACCGCAGGCGTTCCCGCCTCATCGCGGCAATTGGCCAAGACCAGGTGCTTTACATTCGCTAGGGGCGGCAGGGCGATATTCATGTGATGATCGGCAACGTAGATGATCCCTTCCGCGCGATGTTCCTGCAGCGTGCGAAACAGGTCGGGCACTTTGCTTGCATCACCACCCGTATCGGATATCAAAAGGGTAATTCCGTTCGCCGCCAGCACGCGCTGGATGCCCTGCACGATGTAGATTTCCGGCAAACCGACCGCTTCGATGCCCGATGGGGCATCGCTGATGGCACCAGTGATCAGCCCGACAAGCCCCGATTTGCTCGAGCGCATGGTCCGCGCCGCGCTGGAAGGAATGTAGGCAAGTTTGTCCATCGCTGCCTGCACGCTGGCCCGCGTTTTATCGCTGACCAAAGCGTCACCATTCATCACCCGCGAGACGGTTTTTGCCGAAACGCCTGCAATATGCGCAACATCATAGATGGTGGCCAAACGTTCCTCCTCCCCGTCTCGGCGTTCTATGACACCGATGACATGACACCGGTGTCATTTGCGACAAACACCGATTCGTGTCAAGAAGGATTTAGGTGTTTGGCGGTCAGACTGGCGACGGATTCCGCGCAAAGCCATCCTGATGCCAATAGGGATACGGCAACGGTGTGGCGCTAGCGGCATCCAAACGGGCTATTTGCTTGGCAGTTAACGACCACCCAACCGCACCGATATTGTCCAGCAATTGCTTCTCGTCGCGTGCGCCAATAATCAGCGTCGCCACAGTCGGCCGACACAGCAGCCAGTTCAGCGCAATCTGTGGCACCGTTTTACCCGTTTCCGTCGCGACCACATCCAAAGCATCCATCACCGAATAGAACAATTCATCCGCCAAAGGCGGCGCTTGATCGGCGGTGCGCACAAATCTTGCATCGCTAGCATAGGGCTGGCTTCGGCGATATTTACCACTCAGACGCCCCCAACCCAGCGGGCTCCACACCACCGCGCCGACGCCTTGGTCCAATCCCAACGGCAACAACTCCCGCTCATAATCGCGCCCGACCAGCGAATAATACGCCTGAAGCGCCACGTGCCGCACCAAACCCAACCGATCCGACACGGCCAAGGATTTCATCAAATGCCAGCCGCTGAAATTGGAACAACCGATGTAACGAATTTTGCCCGCCTTCACCAAACCATCCAGCGTTCCCAAAACCTCCTCCTGTGGCGTCAAAGCGTCGAACCCGTGCAATTGAAACAGGTCAATGTAGTCGGTCCCAAGACGCTTCAGCGACCCCTCAACCGCACGGGTCAGCCAGTGCCGCGATGACCCGACCTCGTTCACCCCCGGCCCCATGCCAAAGGTCGATTTGGTCGAAATCAAAACGCTGTCCCGTCGCCCCTTGACGGCGGCCCCCAGAATTTCCTCCGACCGGCCCTGATTGTAGACGTCCGCCGTATCAAACATGCTCACCCCATGTTCCAGACAAACATCGACCAATCGCGTCGCACCCTTCACGTCGGTAGACCCCCAAGCCTTTGGCCCCGATCCACCAAACGTCACCGTGCCCAGCGTCAGCGCGGGGACCATCAAGCCAGAATTGCCAAGGCGATTGTGCTGCATGAGATGACTTTCCTGTTGAAGATTTCCTGCAGTTGACAGGTGCGAAGCAAAATTGGCAAGGTCGCCTGAACGGAGAAACCCAAATGACCCTGAAGGTAATCGGCACCGGTTTTGGCCGCACCGGCACCGATTCAATGCGCGAAGCCCTGACCATTCTCGGTTTCGGCCCTTGCCACCACATGTTTGAGGTCATGGAAAAGGAAGAACAAAAACGCCGCTGGCGGGCAATGGTGCAAGGGGCAGCACACGACTGGGATTATATAATGGAAGGCTACCAATCCTGCGTCGACTGGCCCTCGGCGCATTACTGGCCCGAACTGATCACCGCCTACCCCGATGCCAAAGTCATCCTCACCTATCGCAGCGCCGAAAGCTGGTGGGAAAGTTTCGCCAAAACCATCCGCCCCGGCATCAACCAAACCAGTGATCCGTTGTCATTGGGACTTGCCCTGATCAAGGAAATTGTGTTTTCCGGCAATATCGATGACCGCGACCATTGCATCGCAATCTACAACGCCAACGTCGCCGCCGTCAAAGCCACGGTCCCGGCCAACCGCCTGCTGATACACAGCCTCGGCGATGGCTGGGAACCTTTGTGCGCCGATCTCGGCGTCGCCATCCCCGACCAACCCTATCCCGACCGCAACAACGCAGCGACGTTTGCGGTCAGGCAATTGAAGGATAACAAGCCGTAGGGTGCGCTTTCAGGCGCACCACTCAAGCCACGCACAAGACGTTGACCTTAACTCCCCCCTCGTCCAACGGCAAACGCAATCCAATCCACCGCTTCACTTTCGCGCACAACTAATTCCTCCACCGAAAACCGATCCCGAAACAAGACCAGATTCTGACAAGCCCAACGCGCACTTGGTGCCAATATCCCGTCAAACCCCAAGAAGGACGCCGCATCGGCAATCTCTTGCGTGCGCTCGTATGACAGGCTGCTATAACTTTCCGACGTTATCCCCAGTTGCGCCAATGCCGCGAGATCGGCGAATTTCAGCGTCCGTTTCGTCGCCACCGAAATCCGCCAAATTACCGACCGAAGTTTTGACGGAAATACCGGTTGTTGCATCAGGTGAAAGTATATTTCCGCCAGCGCACCTTCTCGTTGCAATGATGTGTAAAGCACATCAAACGTCCCCGGATCCCAGTGCGACTTTGAGGCGTGCCCCTGCAAAACATCGCGCCCATCACGGACAACCCGCCAAACATCACCCCTAAACGCCACGCCAACATGCGCATCCAGCACATCCAGCAATTCCGGGTCACGGGCGCGGCGTTCCTCGACCATGGTTCAGACGAAAGCGCCCGCATCAAGGCGCTCGATCACCGCCAGAACTTCCTCGGTCCGGTCGGTGTTGATCAAGTCAATCGCCCGCTCGCCGCCTAGCAATTGGTGCCGCGCATGCAGCCACAGCCGCGTCTCATCCGCCGTGTAGAAATCTGACAATCGGTCCACCACGTAGCGCAAATCGGCGATCACCGTTTGCACATGCAACCCCGGCGTGCTGCTGCCCTGCGACCAACGCGAGACGGTGGCGGTCGAAACATCAACGATGTTGGCAATATCCTTGCCCTGCAACCCGCCCCGGTTGCGCAGGTCGTCGATAATTCGGGCGACGGCGGTGGCCATCAGAATCTCCAATTACATTTCTGTTTCACCACTATACTAACGTGAAATCGAAACGCAATTCCAATTCGGATGGCCCAAATATCCCGGGGTCCGGGGCAGCGCCCCGCGCTTACTTAGGCAACAATTTCATGAACGCCGCAAACTCCGCATCTTCGATCCCCACCAAATGCTCCGGCCCCGGATAGGCGCCCGACTGCACATCGGCGCGAAACTCGCCAAACGCCGCCAGCCGTTCCGCCTGCAGCCGGTCAAACTCAGCCGCGAAGTTTCGATACACCTTAGCGTGCCGCGGACGATGCCCGCGCGTGTAACCCAACACATCCTCGGCGAACAAATACTGCGCGTCGCCGCCCGTTCCCGCCCCCATGCTCAGCATCAGCATCTTGGTGCGCTTGGAAATCTCCGCCGCCACTCGTGCGGGCACCACTTCCAACTCGGCCCCGATCGCCCCGGCCTCTTCCAAAGCCTTGACCTTTTCGTACACCCCAATCGCGCTATCGGCAGTCTTGCCCACCGCCTTGAACCCGCCGGTCCAGGTGGCTTGCGAGGGCACCAGCCCGACATGGCCGATCACCGGAATCCCCTCGGCCCGCAGCTTCCTCACAATCTCCAGCGACGCCGAGCAATAGCAGCAATCGCCCCCCACCCGTATCGCCCGATGCGCGGCGCGGATGTAATCGTCGTAGGTCGCCAATTCGCCATACAGCAAGCCGACCTGCACAAAACAATCCCCCGCCGCCTCGCGCATTTCGGCGTTCCAGATCGGATCGATAATCGACAACATATCAATCCCCGCCGCCGAAGCCGCCCGCGCCTCGTCCAGCGTATCGACATAGAGCATGGTCAGTTGCGTCTTGCCTTTCAGGGCCAGCATATCAGCGACAGTGCGGCGGTTGCGGCTCATGGGTTTTCTCCGGTTGGTTGGGGGGGAAGGTGCCGGTTTTCGCCCCCAACACAAGCGGCTCGCCGCGGAATCTTGCAGCAGCCATCATTTGGGGCCGGTTGCCACCCGTAGGGTGCGCATTCTGCGCACCATTCCACCGCCGCCCCACAACCCACCGCAACAATGGTGCGCAAAATGCGCACCCTACCCTTCGCCATCCCGCCGTGCCGGACTTGATCCGGGACCTCCTGTTTTCCACCTCCAAAATCAAAAAAAAGTAGGGTGGGTTTTAACCCACCATTCCACTCATTGCGTTTGATGCACCGCTTGCAGGTGGGATGAATCCCACCCCACTCGCTGACCCCTATCGGCCCGTTTGGCCATCATTTTGCGCAGCATCACCCCAATTTAGACGGTACCACTCACCAAAAGACTGCCTACGCAGCGTCGTTGAATTTGCTGCAATTGCGGAACCAAATTTTTTCTGGTTGAACTGAATCGAATCCATTTCGGAGTAATTCAACCAACGGATATTTCCGGTAATGGTTGGACTATTTTTATTGTCGGTCAAATCTGAAATCTCAACTAGAACCATTCCGGACTGAAGGTCGCTAACTACGACATATTTGTCACCCTCAATGATGGTAGTTAAAAATACACGCTGTTTACTTGCTTCAAACGTGCCAACAATTGTTCCCAGCATCCGAGGAACAAAACAGACAATCAAAATCACAGTAACAATTTGCGAATAACCGGCGCTACTAATCCTCGCATCTATTGATTTATTGTACAGCGAACGCGTGCCGTCAATTTCAGCGTTGACATATTCACTATAGGTTATTCCGGACTTTTTCGTATATATGCTTGCTATTTCCCATACTGAAAACACTAAAAAACAATTAGCAATGCAACCGAAGTCCAAGTAACTCCCTCATAGTACATTACGAGTAAAAAGAACATCGACACGAACAAAGGTAAAATATTTACAAATATTAACCTAACAATGCTTATTCTAAACCAAAATATTGGCAACTGTGTGAACTGAAAAACTAGCACTAAGAATACTGACAACGCAGTTGCAGCAAAGGCTAAATCTGAAACTCCTAAGCTGACAAACGCCCCTTCAATACCGAAATAGGACAAATACGATTTTTCAAAAGAATAAGAAAAAAGATAAACTAGCGCAGTTGCCACAGCAATCAACAAAGCCTCATTGCCGACGAATGACCGAATTGCGCGGCGCGGCCATTCCTTGGTTTCACTCAATTGTCACTCTCCCCATAATTTTCGGCGCGCTGCAAAAAGCCATAATGTCGTTGCGCGTAGTCAGACACCAATCAACGCGACCTACAAGAGACTACTTTCCGGTCCTTCCCCTCTCCTTCCCTTCCCCCCACCCCTCATGCCACACTCCCCCAAGCCTCCACCTCCCGGAACCCCACCCTCATGCGCACCACCCGCCCCTCCAACCTCTTCTACCAAACCGACCACCCGCGCCCCGTCCTCGACCGCGCCGAGGGCATCTATATGTGGGACACCAACGGCAACCGCTTCATCGACGGCTCCAGCGGAGCGATGGTCTGCAACATCGGTCATTCCAACCCCGTCGTCCTCGCAGCAATGCAAAAACAAATGGCCAAGTCCACTTTCGGCTACCGGCTGCATTTCGAGACCGAAGCCTCGGAAAAACTCGCCGCCAAAACCGCCGCCCTCGCTTGGCCCGGCATGACCCGGGTGTTCTTCGTTTCCGGCGGCTCGGAGGCGGTCGAATCCGCCCTCAAACTCGCCCGCCAATACGCCATCGCCATCAAGCAGCCGCAACGCTGGAAGGTGATCTCGCGCTATCCCAGCTACCACGGCTGCACTCTTGGCGCGCTCGCCATCACCGGTTACGACCCGCTGACCGACCCCTATCTGCCGATGATGCAGATGATGCCCAAAGTGCCCGCCCCCCGCGCTTGGCTCGACGGCCTCGACCCGGCAAACGCCGCCACCGGCCAACACTACGCCGCCATGCTGGAAGCCAAAATCATTGCCGAAGGCCCCGAAACCGTCCTCGCCCACATCCTAGAACCCATCGGCGGTGCCTCCACCGGCGCGTTGGTTCCCCCCAAAGGCTACATGGAAGCCGTCCGCGCCATCTGCACCCGCTACGGCGTGCTCCTGATCCACGACGAAGTCATGTCCGGCGGCGGTCGCACCGGCAAGTTTTTCGGCGGCCAGCACTGGACCGCCGCCCCCGACATCCTCGCCGTTTCCAAAGGTTTCGGCGCCGGCTACGTCCCCCTCGGCGCCATGGTCGCCCAGCAAGCCATCGTCGATGCCGTCCTGTCCGAGGGCCCGTTCCAGCACGGCTTCACCTATGCCGGCAACCCCTTGGCCTGCGCCGCCGGGCTGGCGGTGATCGGGGAAATCGAGCGCCTGAACCTGATGCAAAACGCCGTTTCCACCGGCGCAATCCTCAAAGCCGAACTCACCGCCCTGATGACCCGTTTCCCCTTCATCGGCGACGTCCGCGGCATGGGCGTGCTGCTGGCGTTTGAACTGGTATCCGACCGCACCACCAAAGCCCCCCTCAACCCCGCCCTCAAAGCCTTCGACCGCCTCACCGAACACGCCTACCAACGCGGCCTCATCATCTACCCCCGCCGGTCACGAGGCGGCTACTCCGGCGACCATTTCCTGATCGCGCCGCCGATGATCACGACTGAGGCGCAAGTGGGGGAAATCATGGAGAGGCTTGTGGATGCCCTCACCGCCTTCGCCAAGGAATGCGGTCTTGGATGACCCTTTGTGCGCATCATAAAGGGCGCTGCCGTCCCGGGGTGGGCGCAACACGCCCGCCGTCGTGCTGAAAGCACGCCTTAGGCGTGACGGGCGGGTCGGGCGCGTCCCAGCGAAAGGCGCCGGGGTTTTCTTTTTATGACTGGCACTTCCGTGCGACAATTGACCAGCATATGAATATCGGAAGTACAATTATTTGGGCAATCTTCCCCCCATGACCAAAATCATCATCTCCTGCGCCATCACCGGCTCGATCCACACACCCAGCATGTCGCCGTACCTGCCCATAACGGCGGACGAGATAGCAACCCAAGCCACCGACGCCGCCAAAGCCGGGGCCGCCATCCTGCACCTGCACGCCCGCCACCCCGACACCGGCCACCCCTCAGCCGACCCCAATCACTGGGCCGCCTTCCTGCCACGCATCAAGCCCACCAACGCCGTCATCAACATGACCACCGGCGGTTCCGCCATTATGACATTGGACCAGCGCCTCGCCGCCCCGAAAGCCAACGCGCCCGAAATGTGCTCACTCAACATGGGCAGCATGAATTTCGCCCTCTATCCGATGATCGAGCGGATCAAGACGTGGAAACACGATTGGGAAAAACCCTTCCTCGCCAACACCGACGACCTCGTGTTCAAGAACACCCCGCGCGACATCGCCACCGTGCTGCGCGAGATGGGCGAGGAGCGCGGCGCGAGGTTCGAGTTCGAATGCTACGACATCGGCCATTTGACCATGCTGAAACATTTCGTCGACCGCGGCGCGGTCAAGCCGCCCTATTTCATCCAGTTCGTCTTTGGTGTGCTCGGCGGCATGGCGGCGGAACCGGAAACCCTGACCTACCTCAAACGCCGGGCCGACCAGATGTTCGGCTCCGACTACCACTTCTCCGTCCTCGGTGCCGGCCGCGCCCAAATCCAGCTGGCCACCATCGCCGCCGCCATCGGCGGGCATGTGCGGGTCGGGCTGGAGGATAACCTCTATATCGCCAAAGGCGTGCGGGCGCATAGCAACGCGCAGCAAGTCAGCCAAATCCGCGCCATCGTCGAAGGCCTCGGCCGCGAGGTCGCCACCCCCGACGAAGCCCGCGAAATGCTGGGGCTGAAAGGAGCCGACAAGGTGGGGTTTTGATCACCTACCGCCGCGCCAATTCCAGCGACGTCCCCACGATCCTGACCATGCTGCAGGCCTTGGCGCAGCACGACGGGGCGACCAGCAACTCTACCGCCGAATCCCTGCAAAAACACGGTTTCGGCCCGAACCCCTTGTTCCGCGTCATCCTTGCCGAGCGTGACGCCGAAACCCTCGGCCTCGCCCTATTCTTCCCGGAATTCTCCAGTTACCGCGGCAACCCTGGCGTCTTTGTCCAAGATATTTATGTCAAACCCACCGCCCGCAAACTTGGTATCGGTCGCGGGCTGTTGGTCGAAGTCGCCAAATCCGCGCAAGACTGGGACGCGACGTTTATCGCGCTGATGGTGCAGCGGGGGAATACCGAAGCATCGGCGTTCTATGCCCAATTGGGCTTTGTTGCACGCGGCGATGTCGCTGCGCTGGTGCTGGATGACCTAGGGAAATTATGGCGGCTCTAAGGGCGCATCCCGCAATCCGCCCATCCTTGCCCCTGTGTTCACCCTGCAACACAAGGAATTGGACTTAGCGCTTGATCTTGTGACAACATTCTCCCCCTACCCAATCCCTCGCGGCGTTTCTATACTCTCGGCAAAACAAGAATTCGGGGTGCGGGAATGCGGTGTCCGTTTTGTGGGAATGTCGATACTCAGGTCAAAGATTCGCGACCTGCCGAAGACCATGTTTCTATCCGGCGGCGGCGGTTTTGTCCGTCTTGTGCCGGTCGGTTTACCACCTATGAACGGGTGCAATTACGCGACCTGGTAGTGATCAAGAAATCCGGCAAGCGCGAGGCGTTTGACCGCGACAAACTCGAGCGTTCCATCCGCATTGCCATGCAGAAACGACCCATTGAGACCGAACGTATCGACCAGATGATCTCAGGCATCGTCCGCCGTTTGGAAAGTATGGGTGACAGCGACGTGCCGTCCGACAAGATCGGCGCGATTGTTATGGAAACATTGGCGCGGATCGACACTGTCGCCTATGTCCGTTTCGCCAGCGTCTACAAGAACTTCCAAGCCGCCGATGATTTTGAGGAATTCGTCTCGGAATTGCGCCCGGTCGCGGCGGAACCGGAAGAAGAAGACTGAACGATGGCCGATAGTGCCGACGACATCCGTTGGATGCGCTCGGCCTTAAGCCTGTCCAAACGCGGCCTCGGTCGGGTTTGGCCCAATCCATCGGTCGGCTGCATCATCGTCAAGCACGGCGTGGTTCTGGGCCGTGGCGTAACCGCCGCTGGCGGTCGCCCGCATGCCGAAGCTGCGGCATTAGCTCAAGCCGGGGCCGTGGCCTATGGCGCGACCGTCTATGTCACACTGGAACCTTGCGCCATTCCCGGACGCGACCAATCCTGCGCCGATAAATTGGTCGCGGCGGGTGTGGCGCGGGTGGTCGCGGCGGTCGTCGACCCAAATCCGCAGGTTAACGGACAGGGGCTGGCCAAATTGCGGGGGGCCGGAATTGCCACGGACTGCGGGGTTCTTGAGGATGAGGCCCGCCAAGCGAATGAAGGGTTTTTCCTGCGCATCACCAAAAGCCGCCCGATGCTCACCCTGAAACTCGCCACCAGTTTGGACGGCAAAATCGCCACTGAAAGCGGCGAAAGCCGTTGGATTACCGGTCCCGAGGCGCGACGGCACGTGCATTTCATGCGGGCGAACCACGACGCCATATTGACCGGAATTGGCACGGCATTGGCCGACGACCCAACCCTGAATGTGCGCGATATTGGCCTGTCTGCAAATCCGGTGCGTGTTGTCCTCGACGCAAAACTGGCGCTGCACCTAAGTTCAAAACTGGTGCAAACCGCTGGGCAACAACCTTTGTGGATTCTCCATGGACCGCTGCTCGACGCAACCAATTTGACCGCCCTGAAGAATGCCGGTGCGAACCTGTTTGAGTGCCCGCTCGACCAAGATGGCCGGCTGAATTTACATGGCGCAATGAAGATCTTGGCCGAACAAGGCCTTACCCGCGTTCTGTGCGAAAGCGGTGCGAAACTTGCTGCGGCGCTCATTCGCAACGACCTTGTTGACCGATTGGCGTTGTTTACGGCGGGCATCGCGATTGGCGCGGACGGTTTGTCTGCACTTGGCCTGCTTGGGCTCGGTAACCTTGCTGCCTTTCCCAAGTTCCGCTTGATAGAGACGCATAAGATTGGCCCGGACACGTTGTCGCACTGGCATCGCTCAGCGGCGCATTTTTAGCCTGAAGCGACGCAGAATTTTCTGCGCGAAAACTGCCGTAACAAGCCAGAAATTGCGCCGACTCGCCCCAACAAAAACCAGAGCCTGTTCAACTGAAATCGGCTCTGCACTGCGCATATCTCGATATGTCGGATAGTTGATAAATGCCGCATGCACCAATCCATCGAGTGAAACGTGCACATTACGTCGTGGGCAAGGTTTCCCGCGATCGTCGCTCAGGCCCCAGCCGGCGTAGAACGGTGTGCCAAAAGTGACGACTTTCTTGCCACGCAACAATGCCTCAAATCCGATCAACGAAGTCATTGTCCAAACTTCGTCGACATGCGCGATTGCGGCGGTGGCAGAAACGCCGGTCAAGACAACATCGGCTGCAGCCAAATCTGCCAGCGACACTGAGCCAGTTCGCAGACCCGCTTCGACATCGGGATGCGGCTTGTAGGCAATAAAAGCCTCGGGATTATCTCGGCGAACGATCTTCAACAACTCGCCATTTGTTCGCACTGCATCACTGCCAAGTACAATTGAAGCATCATCTTCAACCTGACCGGGCACCAAAATTCTGCGTTTGCCGTGGGTCACCAACGTCGGTAAGTCCGCGCCAACATTGTATTTGCTGATATTCTGGCTGCATATTTTCAAACGCAATTTCCGGGCTCGTTCCAGTTCGACCGCAGTCAGAGTCACAGACGCCCGAATGAAATCTTCCAAATCGCAGGGTTTTCTCGGGTCAAAATAGATTCCCTGGCTGTCAACGACCAACGAGATCGGTTCAAAAAGTTCCGCACCAAGACCGCGCGAGCGGATGAATCCGTCTTCAATGTGCAGCAATTTCACGCCATTGGCCTGACAAATCTCTGCCAAATCATCCGGCTCCTTCGATGCCCAAACCGCCAAAGGCACGCCAGTTTTTCGCGCCAAGGCCACTGCTTGACTGCTATCATTTTCGAAGGCCACAAGGCCAAAAAACCGCCGCAAAAACCGCCTTTTCCACCGACTGGCACCCAAAATAACTATTCCGGGTGCCGTGCCTTGGTCGCTGACGCCGCCTGCAAAAGGCATCGCCCGCGTCAGCCTAGTTGTTCAGCGCATTGGTCGCGGTTGCCAAAGCTTCGCTTGAATTCACCGTAGTGAGGAAGGCATTCAACACTTTCTGGAAGCCAACAAACGGCGCTTCGGTGATATAAAGCGTGTCACCATCGCGCACCATGAATTCGCGCGCGGTAAAAATGCCTGCAGGTTCGGTCAAGTTGATGATATAAGCAAATCGCTGTGTCGTCGTTATGTCACTTCGGCCCAGTACCAGATTGGCAATATCGGAAGGCTCCTCGCGGAAAACAAAAACACCGCTTGGATCGGCGCTGCTGTCACGCAGTCCACCGACCTGCGCCAAAGCCTGCACCACGCTTAAGTCACGCCGTGCGAAGGGAATGTTGGTCTGAGTTCCCGACGAACCAAGTGCCGTGTACATTCGCTGGTCTTCTTCGACCAAAACCTTGTCACCCGGCAACAAGGCGATGTCTGACGACGAATCGTCAAATAAATCCTGCAACCAAATCGTCCCCGACCTATCACCACGACGAACGGTCACTTTTGCCACGGCCTGCGGAATGTTGATGCCGCCAGCTTGCGCGATCATGCCGGTCAATCGCTTGGTCGGGGCCTCAATGGGGTAAACCCCTTGCACGGCAACGCCACCGATCACCGAGACAACCGCCCCGTTTCCAGCGGTGCGCTTCACTTCGACTTGCGGGTCAGGCGTCTGCTCTTCCAACGAGCGGGTAACCAGCAGACGCAGTTGATCTGGCGTCTTGCCTGATGCCAATAGATTGCCTGCATAGGGCACAAAAATCAGCCCTTTTTGGTCAACTTGTAATTCCTGCAGGAATGTAACTTTCTGTCCAACGTTTGATAAAAGCCCATTGTCGGTATTTTCCCAAACGGTCACCGTCAGAACGTCGCCGGGGTTGATGATATCAACGCCCCTTGGGCCTGTGTCGGTAAAGTAGCTTCCAAAAGCCATGCTTTGGTCACGTGTCGCCATGCGGGCGATTGTCGTTGTCACATCAATAACATGCACGTCGCCGCCGTTTTCAAACGAGGATGCTTCGAGTTCCTGTTTGCTAGGCCCAGAACGCGGCAAGCCGCAGGCGACCAAGATCAAACCCATAGCGAAAATAACAGCTGTGCTGGTTAAAGTTCCAGATTTTTTCATGATTATAGTTGCCCTGCTGTTCCTGCAATGAGCCGCATTTGCCCAAATCCCGCGGCTCTTTTTCCGGCAAATTCATCATACGGATCGCGCTCGGCCAGCAGCATGGGGATGACGTGTCGAACCAGTCTTGCCCGACCAAGGGAAGAATAATAGCTGCCGGTTATTTGCGATGTCGCAATCAGATAGCTGCGAAATTCGCGGTATGAATGGTCTTCGGGCGGGGTTGGTTTGCGAAAGAACTGATCCTGTTCTTGCGATGAAACCAATTCCGGCTTGCCATAAACGGCTCGCCCCATGATTTTTAGCGGAATACCACGCGCCAATGCCTGTTGGCCTGCCGTAGAGTTGATGGTGACCACACTTTTGGCATTATCCAACAACAGACCAAGATTGCCGCCGTAGATAAACTTGAGGCGGCCCGTCAAGCCATGATCTTGGGCCAGCGCCCGCGCGATGCTTGGTAATTTCTCACGTCCATCCTCAAACGGATGCGCCTTGAAAACCAACAACTCGCTCGGTCCGGCACCGCTGGCAAAGTTTTTTGCGCAGGTTTCCATGAAATCGCGCATCGAGACAAAATCGCTGTGGCCGACAAAAGCCGAATCATGGCTCAGTTGCAACAGAACCAAATGATAACTGCTGCCGCTGCGCAGCAGTTGCCTAGCGCTCAATTTGCTGGCCATCACATGCATCGGCATCGCCGCCAAGCGTTTGCATTGCAACCACCATTCCTTGGCCACGCTGACTGCGCGATGGGTTTGGTAATTCGGATAGTGTTGGTTCCGAAACAGAATATTGGCGTGATAGAGACAGCCATGCCACGTATGTCGCCATAACGTGCCCCAAACCGGCGGCGCTAAAACCGGTTCCGCCGTTTGACCATCCAAAACAATGCGCATGGCATTGAGTGACATTTCCATCAAGCGCGAATGCCCGTTCGTGCCACCGCGCTCGTAGGTCACCCAATACGGGCGCAGATATCCTTCTTCAAAAGCATGCAGGCGCAGCCCTCGTTTTTCGGCAATCCGACGTGCGGCGGCGTGGATTGGTCGCGTGTCGCCATAAATGACAATGTCGGAAATGGCATGCCGTTCCAGATATTTTTCCAGCGCCAAAGGCCATGATTGGATCGGTTCCAAATACCGCTCATAGGGCAGATCAGCGGGCCAACTGGCCTCGTCGCCTGCGTTAAATCCAATGCGCACAACGTCGTGTCCCGCCGCATGCAGTTGTGCGGCAAGTAGCCCGAAAAACGGGCCGTGTGGTCCTTGAAGGAACATAAACCTCAATGCGGAGCTCATCTTATTTCAGCGGCCCTTCTGCTCGAATCCCGAATGCGCTTAAACCAGTTTTCGTTCAACAGCAAACCTGACAAATATCCGATTTCAAGCAATTAGCGTGTGCAATCGGACACAAATTGCGTGGCTTTCAAAGCCTAGCCATTTCCTGATAGTCTGCGCAATAACGGAGAATATCACAAGAATACCGTCAGGAATCGGCGCATGTTTACCGGCATTATCACAGACATCGGACAGGTGGTTTCGCTTGAGAAACGTGGCGACCTTCGGGCTGTTTTACGCACCGCTTACCCAAGTGCAACTTTGGCGATCGGTGCATCGGTTGCCTGCGATGGAATCTGCCTGACTTTGGTTGACAAGGGTCGCGACAAAACTGGTTTTGATTGGTTCGCCGTCGATGTTTCAGCGGAGACTTTGTCGCGCACCACTATTGGTGGTGGAAACAACGCGTGGCGGCCGGGACGTTTTGTCAACTTGGAAAGGGCGCTGCGGGTGGGGGATGAACTGGGCGGTCATATCGTTTCTGGTCATGTTGACGGGCTGGCTGAAGCCTTGGCGATCACGCCACAAGGGGACAGTACCAGGGTGACGTTGCGGGCTCCAAATGAGTTGGCCCGATTCATCGCCGAAAAAGGTTCAATTGCTCTTAACGGCACCTCGTTGACCGTCAATCTTGTGCGGGGCAATGAATTCGACGTGAATCTGATTCCGCACACCAAAACGGTAACGACTTGGGGCGAAATCAAAGTCGGCGACCAAATCAATCTGGAAATTGATACGCTGGCGCGCTATGTCGCCCGTCTTGGTGAAGTGCAGGGTTGATTCAAGCGTATGGGCAGCAAAACCGAATATTCCGACGCCATTTCCTCGATTGAGGAAATTATCGAGGACGCCCGCAATGGCCGGATGTTCTTGCTGGTCGATCACGAAGACCGCGAGAACGAAGGTGACTTGGTTATCCCGGCGCAAATGGCCACGCCGGACGCGATCAACTTTATGGCGACGCACGGGCGCGGGCTGATCTGCCTGACGCTAACGGGAAGTCGGATCGATGCGCTGGGATTGCCGCTGATGTCGGCAACCAATTCCTCCCGTCACGAGACTGCGTTCACAACGTCGATTGAGGCCCGTGATGGGGTCACAACCGGTATCTCGGCCCATGACCGCGCCCGGACCGTTGCGGTCGCTATAGACCCCTCTACGGGCCCGCAGCACATTGCCACGCCCGGCCACGTATTTCCCCTTCGTGCCCGCGATGGCGGCGTGTTGGTGCGCGCGGGCCACACGGAAGCCGCCATCGATATTTCGCGCCTCGCCGGTTTGAACCCATCGGGCGTCATATGCGAGGTGATGAACGAGGATGGCACCATGTCGCGCCTGCCTGATCTGGTGGCTTTTGCGCAACGCCACAACATCAAAATCGGCACCATTTCCGACCTAATCGAATATCGTCGCCGCCACGACAATCTGGTCAAGGAAACTGCCAGTCGCGTGGTGACTTCTGAATTTGGCGGCGAATGGAACCTGCGCATATTTACCGACGAGACTGGCGGGGCGGAACATTTGGTGCTGACCAAAGGCGATGTGTCGGGCGGCGACCCAGTTCTGGTGCGCATGCACGCGGTCAACCCACTGGAAGATTTACTGGCGCTGCATCCCGGTCGTGCGCATCAATTGGCCGACGCGATGAACGCGATTGCCACCGAAGGGCGCGGTGTAATCGTGCTGCTGCGCGATATGTCGTCCAAACTTAACCTCGACAATGTCGTATCGCCGCAAACTCTGCGCCAGTATGGTCTTGGGGCGCAGATATTGGGAGCGTTGGGGGTGCATGATATGATCTTGCTGACCAATTCCCCAAATCCGAAAGTGATTGGCCTAGAAGGATACGGCCTGTCGATCACCTCCACTCGCCACTTCAAACCAGCAGGAAATTGAGAATGGCTGAAAGCATTGAACATTTCCGCCTGGAACCACCTAGATTCATAGACCTCACCCGCATATTGATCGTTGTTGCACCCTATTACAAAGCCATCGCCGACCAACTCGAAACAGGTGCGAGAGCCGCGATTATCGCCTCCAACGCTGAATACGAAATCACCCGGGTGCCCGGCGCATTGGAAATTCCCACTGCTATCCGGCTGGCTGCCGTCTCGGGCCGTTACGACGGATATGTCGCGCTGGGCTGCATCATTCGTGGTGAAACCACGCACTACGACACGGTTTGCAGCGATTCCTCGCGTGGGCTGATGTTGCTGGGGCTGGAAGGGCATTGCATCGGCAATGCGATCCTGACAGTGGAGACGCTCGATCAAGCCGTCGTTCGTGCCGATGCCAAAGGCCAGAACAAGGGCGGCGGCGCGGCGGAAGCGGCGATGCACTTGATTGCGCTGAAACGTCGCTTGAAACATTGAAAGCCTAACCGCGCATGCCCCGACCCGATGGATCAGAGAAAAAGCGCCTGCGCTCGGCGGCAAGATTTTTTGCCACCCAAGCCCTGTTCCAGATGGAAGCAAGCGATGTCGGGCTGGAAACTATTCAGTCAGAATTTGAAACGCACCGGATTGGTGCCGAATTGGACGGCAATACCTATTCCGAAGCAGATATTGAATTGTTTCGCGCCCTATTGAACGATGCTGTATCCAACCAAGCCAAAATCGATCAAATGACCGACCGCGCATTGGTTGCCAAATGGCCGATTGCCCGCATTGACCCGACTTTGCGGGCTGTCTTCCGGGCTGCGGGCGCCGAATTGATCGGTCAGAATACCCCGCCCAAAGTGACGATTTCCGAATTTGTCGACGTCGCCAAAGCCTTTTTCCCGCTGGGCAAAGAGGCAAAATTCGTCAATGCCGTGCTGGACCATATGGCGCGGGAGGCAAAGCCGGGGGCGTTTATCAGTCCTCAATAGTCCGGCCTATGCTTAAAACCTCTTAAAATTGCAACGGTTTGGTCAAAAAGTATTGCCCCGCCTAAGCGCCTGATTTCGGGTGCGGAAGGGCGCTGGGACAGAAACGGCCGTATTTGGCCAACAGATTGTGACCAGAGGTTTTTCTCTCAACCAACCGGCTGCTGAGCGGGACGAAACGGTCGACGGCGAAGTCTGCCGGAACCTCACTCAGAGGCCCGACAGAAGTGGCGCAGACGTCTACTGAAGTCGGACCTCGCCCGCATGCAGAAAACATGATTTTGAGAAGATCCCGTTCGGAATCGGGTTGGGAAGGCGAATGTCTTTGAGGCTCGGCACCGGATCGCGTTCAGGCTCAAAAGAACGATTGATCTGAGTGATGAAGCCCAGAATAACGCCGCTGTGGCGCGCAAACGCCTGCAAAACTTTCAATTGGTCCGAAAGCTCAGGCTTTCGTCGCTGCTGATCGAGGATCTGTAAATAATCTATGACTGCAACGGTTCCCGCCGACGCACCTGACAAATGCTGAACGATGAAATCGGCGCTGATCTCGTCCGATGTTACTATCTCTGGCGTGCGCCTTTGCGCGTTTTCGCTCAGCGAGAGTATGCAATCTCTTGCTTCACGTTCGGTATACTCCAGCGTAAAGAAAACGGCTCGCCGTCCGTCGTCCATTGCGTCAAGTAGAAGCTGTAACCCGAGCACGGTCTTGCCTTGCCCCGGTCGGGCACCGATCAGAAGCATGTCCCCGTTTGAAAGCCTCGGCAGAAGCGCAGAAGCGGGAGCATTCATTGCCTGTTGGGCGAAGAGCAGACTCCATGCCGCGAAACCTTCCTCGCGCGCAATCCGGTCCTGTGCCGCATGCAGAGGGATATTGTCATTGCGAGAGAGTAGCTTGGCGCGGCGTCTCAGTTGATAGATCGGCGCGGATAGCCGCATAGTGGAACCTCCATTTCGAGCTGAAAACGCAACCCCTCCTTATGCGAACGCTCGAACAGATAGTTCGATGATCTAAGTCACCCCGTATGTGTGATACTTCCCCAAGCGGAGGGAGGAGGCGCGGGCCAAGCCTGTTCACAGAAGCTATCGCAAGCCCGCAGCCTGGGCAAGCCCAACGGCAGCTTTGGGCTCTTCACATCGATCGCCTATTACGACGAGTCGGTCAAAACTCATACGTTTCTGTCCCCGACGCAACCGACCGTTTTTGTCCACTGCGTTCGGTCTATAGGTTCTGTCCACCCAAATGTGTCAAAAGCAACTGCGGCACTAAACCCCGTCATACAAACTTTCTTTCCTGTGACAACGTTACTTCTTCATCACGCCCAATCCATGCTATCCTCACCGCATGCCCAAAGACCAAACCTCACCCGAACTTCCTGTCCGCGTTCCCCTAGTCACCGAACCTTGGGGAATGTTCAAAACTCTGAATGTAGCCCGTCGCAACCTGCTGGAAATTATCCCGGAATTGGCGACGCGCCAACTTATAGTCAGCGGCAAAACCGGCAAGACTTGGCACATGGTGATGGACCCAGACGCCATAAAGCAGGTGCTGAAAGACAAGCTCGAAATCTACCCCAAATCCATCGTCACCAAGCGCATCCTCAAACCCGGCATCGGTGACAGCATGTTCATCGCTGAGGGGGCGCATTGGCGCTGGCAGCGACAGGCGGCGGCACCGGTGTTCAAATACCGCAACATTGCCGATCTGGCCCCGGTCATGTCGGCGGCGACTGAAAGCAGTTGCAACCGTCTTGCGGCGCTTTCCGGCACGACCGTCGACCTCAACGCCGAAATGGTGACGACAACATTCGAGATCATTTCCAATGTTACGTTTTCTGGCACCGGCGCGATGGACCGCGCCACCGTTGGCCGCGCGATTGAGCGTTACATGCATTCCGTCGGTAAACTTTCCTTAATGGACCTGTTTGCCCTGCCAGCTTGGATTCCGCGTCCGCATACATTCTTTGGGGCAACGCCTTTGGGTGACATGCGCCTGTTGGCGGACAAGGCCATAGAATCGCGTCGCGCCAATGGCCCCAAGCCCGTGCCCGACCTGCTCGACCTGATCTTGAACGCGGCCGATCCTGAAACTGGCCGTGAAATGAACTCCACCGAGGTGCGCGATAACCTGCTCGCCTTCATTGTTGCCGGGCATGAGACCACAGCACTGGCGTTAAGCTGGGCGCTGTATCTGGTGGCGTTTGACCAGAATGTGCAGGAGCGAGCCCGCGTCGAAGCGCAAGCCGCTCTGCACGGCCGCATTGCTGGGGCCGATGACGTGCCTAACCTGCTCTACATCCGCCAGATTATCGACGAGGCCCTGCGTCTCTATCCGCCCGCCGCCATCCTTGGCCGCACAGCAATGGCCGACGATATTTTGGGGGGTCGGCAAATCCGCAAAGGTGATACGGTGATGCTGCCGATCTATGCCCTGCACCGCAACCATCTGTTGTGGGACAGCCCCGACGCCTTCGACCCCGACCGCTTTGCCTCTGATAAGAAGCCTGTGCGTTATTCCTATCTGCCGTTTGGCGAAGGCCCGCGCATTTGTATCGGGGCCGCTTTCGCCCAAATCGAAGCGGTAATTATTCTTGCCACGCTGTTATCACGGTTCAAATTTGAGCGTATTCCCGGTGTTGACCCCAAGCCCGTGCTACTGATCACCTTGCGTCCGCAAGGCGGCGTTCGCTTGCGCGTCTCAGCCGCCTGAGCGGCCAATATGGTTCGCTGAAACACGGCAAATATCGCGCAAATCTTGCCATTGCACCGCACTTAAAATCGGGATGAAATCGCCCTTCACCACATCCGCCGCTCGCGCCGCATCAGCGCGTGCGCGAATGTCGGGGTGGCTGGCCAAATGTGACATTGGCCCGTCGCTGCTGCCAACAAGTTCGGCAATCCGGTCAAAAAACCCACCCAAAGGCGAGCTCGGCAAATTGCTGTCGGCCAAAAGCTTGAACCCAAAAGCATCCGCCGCCGCCTCGGCATCTTGCGCATAGGAAGCGGAAATCAGTTGTTCGGTCAAAACAACCGCCAAAGCGCCGCCGGAAAAGTCACCCAGAACCATGCCCAAAATACCCACCGTCCCAGCCGAACGCAGGGCCAATCGCAGTGGGTCACGATGGACGACATGACCCAATTCGTGGCCGATCACCCCCGCAACTTCCTCGGGCGATTGCGCAGCTTGCAACAGCCCGTCAAACACCACGATCTGCCCGCCAGGCACGGCAAAAGCGTTTTGCATGTCGTGGTCGATAATTCGCAGTTTAACTGGAAATGGCGTCTCGAAGAACGGTTCCAACCGCGCCATAAGCGAGTCCATCGCAGCAACCCCTGCCGGTTGGTCGCAAAATCGAACCGGTTCATCGCTAAACGTGCTCAACGCCCACTGAATTTGCCCAATACTGGCCTCGCCCAAAGCCTGTTCGCTTTCGGCTGGAATGAGCACTGCCAACTGCCCGGCCAAGGCGGGGACAATGACAAAAACGATCATCAAGACCGCGCCAACTGCCCCACCCGCCCAAACTATTATTTTGCGCAATTGTGCATAATCGACATCACTTTTGCGCAAATTTTTAGCAGATTGCCGTAGCGCTAGCATTGCCAGCTGATCGTTCACAGTAAGTCGCTCCAATCCGTCGCGCAACCGCGACAAAATCATCGCGTCGTCGCTTGGTTGATCGCGTCGCTCGCGCAAATCGCTCAGAGGCCAGTTGGCCAATACTTGATCTTCTTGCACGACGTAAAGTTTGCTTTCGTGGACATGCACGTCAACTTTCCAAATCTTTGCCGTCGCACCATCCGTGTAAATTCCCGCAATACCCCCTGTTGGAAATTCTTGTCGCACGGCTCTGGTCAAATCGCTGCACCCACATCCAACGCATCGGCAAAGCCGCCTGCATCAACGCTGCTATCTTGCGGTCTTTGCGACGCAGTTTCCAGTTCGCCCAAATCACGCAACACCAGTTCGGTCGCGTAATGTCGCAGAATTGGTTGGAAGATGAAAACCTGTGCCAATACACCGACCAGCAATAGCAAAACCAAATATCCGATACCGAATATTGCTAGCGCCGCCCATTGCGCAGATGTGTTCAAGCCCCCGCCGTTTCGACCGAATTCCTGCATCGGCAGATCTAGGCCGTACACAATGCCCGCCGCGACACCAAATACGATCAGTCCAATAATCATGGCGCAAATGGTGATACCAATCCCGCCCAACACATAAATCCCGGTCACTTTTCCAGTGCGGATTTTGCTGGTGAACCGAATGTTTTCGCCCAGAACTTTATTGTTCGCCATGTTGCGAAAACTGACGACGCTGAAATAGACGTAGGCGAAACCGGCAACTAAGTAACTTGAAAATATGAGAAAAATCAACCAACCCATACCTTCGGGTTGCGAGCCATTGTTCGTTGCGGCAATGATTTTTACTATCAGGATCGCATACGTCACTACTGCGAAAGCAAGTCCTGCCAAAACCACCAACCAAGCCTTCATATTCATCGTCCACTTGCCGTCTTGGCGCATTTGCAGGTTGCCATACCACGTGCGGTCGGTGACGAATTTCTCCATATTAAAGCGTTGGCGCGGGAACAAAACGCCCAAAGTCACGATCGTCAGCAAGGTGTGGCCAATGGCATTCAACGTGTATTTCCACGCGTCCGGTTCCAGCCCAAAACGCAAGCCGCGCCAGCGTGTGCGAGATAAAATATACCCGCGTGAGCGATATCGCGCATAATAAATCAACGGAATTGCCGCCAATACCGTCAGGTTCAATGCCAACGGATTGCCTTGAAACACTGCCAGACCAATGAACGAGACCGCCAAGTTGAATATCCCAAGATAAACGGCCAAAATTACCACCGCGATCAGGAAACCCAGCAGTTTTTCCATGCCAGTTCCGGTATATTCCAGTGGAATTCCGCCGGGTTGGATTGAGGCCCAATAATATCGCCGTAATTTAGTTTTCATCCAAAATCGATAGATGCCCAATGTCAATACCGTCAGCAAGGCTGAGGTAAAGGCCAGACCGAACAAACCGCCCGCTTCGCCGCAATAATCAACCTGCATTTCTGGGTTTGGTTGGGATAAGTCGTTCATCAAATCACCTTGCGGATAATAATCTACCGCACTTCATAACGGCATTGCGGCAATTTCAAGACGTGAATTTATTGTCCTGCGGAAAGCCGCGCGGGGCCATTTTGCCAGCGCTGGCGCGCGGACCCATCCAATCGGCCAACTCGGTCTCAATGCGGTTGCGGCCAGCCGGGTCTTTCCAAGTCAGTCCTTCACTCAAAACGAATGTTCGCGCATCGCTCAGGCCGCCGTCTTTGTATTTCTGCAAGCGCACCCCTTTGCCGCGACCCATTTCTGGCAGGTCGGCCAAGGGGAAAATCAAGACTTTCCGGTTCTCGCCAACACATGCCACATGGTCACCGGCTACCCGAGCGCAGACCAAAGCCCGCACGCCATCGGCCAAATTCAACACCTGTTTGCCACTGCGCGTTTGTGCCAGAACTTCATCCTCTGGAACGACAAATCCGTCGCCGGTCAACGACGCCACCAACAACTTCTCGCCCGACTTGAACAGGAACAGCGCCAATATCTCTGCCTCATTGGGCAAATCAATCATCAGTCGCACCGGCTCACCCATGCCACGCCCGCCGGGCAGAAGGTGACACGCCAAAGTATAGAACCGGCCATTTGAGGCGAACAGAATCACCTTATCCGTTGTCTCGGCATTCAGCCGAAACCGCCCCTCATCGCCGTCTTTGAACTTGATCTCGGCATCCGCAGCCAGATGCCCTTTCATCGCCCTGATCCAACCCATCGTTGAACAGACAACCGTCACCGACTCGCGTTCGATCATCGCGTCGGCAGGCACATCGTCGACGACCGGCGCTTCTACCAATTCCGTCCGCCTTGCCCCACGCGGCGCATCCTTGCCGAAAGCCTTACGAGTGGCTTTCAATTGATCGGAAATCTTGCTCCATTGCGCCGCCTCGCTTTGCAGCAAATCGTCCAATTCCACCCGCTCGCGTTGCAAATCGTCCAGTTCGCGCCGCAGTTCCATCTCTTCCAGCTTGCGCAAAGACCGCAGCCGCATGTTCAAAATCGCCTCGGCCTGCACGTCGGACAGATCGAATTCCGCCATCAACAGCGGCTTTGGCTCGTCCTCGGCACGGATAATCGCAATCACCCGGTCGAGGTTCAGATAGGCGATGATATAGCCTTCCAGCACCTCCAACCGGTCGTCGATTTTCTCCATCCGATGGGTGGAACGCCGCAACAAAACCGCCCGCTGATGGTCCAGAAATGCCCGTAAAACCTCCTTCAAACCGCACACTTTCGGCGTGCGGCCATCGATCAACACGTTGAGGTTCATCGAAAAGCGGATTTCAAGGTCACTCTGGCGGAACAAGGTTTCCATCAGCATCGCCGGGTCCACGGCGCGGGACTTCGGCTCCAGAACCAGACGGATATCCTCGGCCGATTCATCGTGAATATCGGCCAGCAAAGCGTTTTTCTTCAGTTGAATAATCTCGGCTATCTTCTCGATCAGCCGCGATTTCTGCACCTGATAGGGAATTTCCGAGACGACAATCTGCCACGTCCCGCGCCCCAGATCCTCGACCTGCCATTTCGCCCTCAACCGAAACGAACCCCGACCGGTTCGATACGATTCCTCAATGCTGGAACGCCCCTCGACTAGCACGCCGCCAGTCGGAAAATCCGGCCCCGGCACCAAATTGACCAGTGTTTCATCCTGCGCATTCGGCACCTTGATTAGATGCAAACAAGCGTCAATCAATTCCCCCGCATTATGCGGCGGAATATTGGTGGCCATGCCAACGGCGATCCCTGACGATCCATTCGCCAACAAATTCGGAAAAACACAGGGCAGAACCTCCGGTTCCTGTTCGCGCCCGTCGTAGTTGGGGCGAAAATCGACGGCATTTTCCGCCAGCCCGTCCATCATCGACACCGAAACCGCCGTCATCCGTGCCTCGGTATAACGCATCGCCGCCGGGTTATCGCCGTCGATATTACCGAAATTGCCCTGGCCATCGACCAGGGGATAGCGGGTCGAAAACTCCTGCGCCAATCGCGTCAGAGCATCGTAAATCGACTGGTCGCCGTGTGGGTGATATTTGCCCATCACCTCGCCCACTATCGCCGCACATTTGCGGGGCGAAGTCTTGGGGTCCAGCTTCATGTCGTGCATCGCATACAATATCCGCCGATGCACCGGTTTCAGCCCGTCGCGCGCATCGGGCAAGGCACGGTGCATGATGGTGGACAAGGCATAAGTCAGATACCGCTCGCCCAAAGCCCGGCGCAGCGGCTCGACAATTTCGCCACCAGATGCCGGTATTTCGGGGTCGTCGCTTACGTCAGCCATAGATTTGGTGATACTTTGCTGGCATGGGACGGTCCAGCGGCTTTTGACAGGAAAACCAATTGCAACGATCCATCGTTATTACGGGCTGTTCATCGGGCATCGGTTATGATGCAGCGCATACGCTACGCAAACGCGGTTGGCGTGTATTTGCCACTTGTCGCAAAGAAACCGACTGCGAACGCTTACGCAACGAAGGGTTGGAGAGCGTTCAACTCGACAACGCCGACCCGTCATCCATCGTCACCGCCTTAACCGAAATCCTAACCCAAACCGGTGGCACCTTGGATGCGGTTTACAACAACGGCGCTTACGGCATCCCCGGTCTGGTCGAAGACCTGCCACGTGACGCCCTACGCGCCATATTCGAAGCCAATCTGTTCGGCTATATCGACATCATCAACCGCTTGATGCCCGTTTTCCGCAAACAAGGTCATGGTCGCGTTATCAATTGTTCCTCGGTTCTTGGCCTAACCGCGTTGCGATTTCGCGGTGCTTACAACGCAACCAAGTTTGCCATGGAGGGGCTAACTGACACTATGCGTTTGGAAAACCGGCATTTGCCGATTCATTTCATCCTCATCGAACCGGGGCCGATCACCACGATGATCCGCCAGAAGGCACAAATACAATTTGAACGCTGGATCGACTGGCAGAACTCACCAAATCACGATTATTACGAAAGCAAAGTCATGCCGCGCCTTTATGACGCCAGCGGTATCCTTGATCCATTCGAACTGCCACCGTCGGCTGTGACAAGGAAGCTAATCCACGCTTTGGAAAGCCGCCGCCCCAAACCGCGCTACTATGTCACCGCCCCGACCCATTTCATGGGCCTGATGAAACGCATCCTGACGACCCGCATG
The DNA here is from genome assembly GCA_031415055.1 of Oceanomicrobium sp. Lineage (GTDB taxonomy): Bacteria > Pseudomonadota > Alphaproteobacteria > Rhodobacterales > Rhodobacteraceae > JANMOK01. The sequence continues at coordinate 49,539 of JANOQZ010000035.1, forward strand.
CTCGACCGACTGGCGTCGCGGTTCTGACGTGCTTATATGGTAAGGGGAGGGCAGCGAAATGACCAAAGACCCACTCTTCATTCTCATCGGTTTTGCCTGCTTGGCCGTGCTCGCCGTTTTGGCATTGGGCATCGGCACATTCGCCAAAGGCGGTGAATTCAACCGCAAATACGCCAACAAGATCATGCGCCTGCGCCTTCTGCTGCAATTCATCGCTGTCATTTTGATCATGACCTTCATCTATTTCCGCGAAGGTTGACCAGTGGTCGTCCTGAACAAAATCTACACCCGTACCGGCGACAAAGGCGAAACGGCCTTGGGCAATGGTCAGCGCGTGCCAAAATTCTCGTTGCGCGTCGAAACCTATGGCACGGTTGATGAAACCAACGCCACCGTTGGACTGGCCCGCCAACATTCGACAGGTGAGACTGACACTATGCTGGCCCGAATCCAGAACGACCTGTTCGATCTGGGGGCCGATCTCTGCCGCCCAGATATGGCGAAGGATGCCGAGGCGGGCTACGCGCCTTTGCGTATGACACCTGCGCAAACCGAACGCCTTGAAACCGAAATTGACACCATGAACGCCCTGCAAAAGCCGCTGCGTAGCTTTGTTCTACCCGGTGGCTCGCCCCTCGCCGCCGCCTTGCACCTCTGCCGCACCACCTGCCGCCGGGCGGAGCGGTTGGCCGTCGAACTGGCGCAAACCGAAACCGTCAATGCCGCGGCCCTGACCTATCTCAACCGCCTTTCCGATTGGTTCTTTGTCGGCAGTCGTGCCGCCAATGAAAACGGCCAAGCCGACGTTCTGTGGGTGCCAGGGGCGAACCGCTAAGCGCAAATTCGCTGAAAAACTGTGCCGCACTCACTAAAGGTGCACATTCACATTAACTGCATGCTACCTGTACATACTCGCCGAAAGTCTGTGATGACGGAAACAGCGATGCCCAACGGAACTTCTCGCATTTATTCCGCCGCCGAATGGTGGAGCGATGCCGCAATCCATGCGCTGGGCGTTATCGCCGCGTTGGTTGCGGTGCCTGTGTTGATCACGCTAGCGGCATCGTGGTCGGGCGAGGCATCAATTGTCGCTGCGGCCACGGTCTACGGCGCTTGCCTGCTGGCACTTCTCATCGCCTCGGCCATCAACAACATAATCGCCGCACCAAAGTGGCGCGGAGTGCTGCGAAGGGTAGATCGCGCTGCAATCTACGTCAAAATCGCGGGCACCTATACGCCGCTTGCCGTAATGGCCAGCGGCAATTTCGGCTTAATTCTGGCGTCGATCTGGGGCGTGGCGCTGGCGGGCGTTTCGATGGTTGTCGTCAACCCGGATCGCACCAAATGGCTAGCTCTGGCGCTTTATCTTGGCCTTGGCTGGGCTGGGGTCGTCATCGGTGGACCATTGTTTTCCCAACTTAGCCTCGCCGGTCTTGTGCTGATCGCAATTGGTGGCGGTCTTTACACGCTAGGTGTGGCATTTTTCCTCTGGCAGCGACTGCCATTTCACAACACGGTTTGGCATTTGATGGTGCTTGCCGCCACGTTTGTATTCTACGCGGCCATACTGGTCGAACTCGCGGATCGCACCAAACCATTATAGATTCGGCGGTGTGCCACTTGGCGAGCCGCTACAAGACGGCGCACTGTCGGTTTTCCCCTTTTGCCCCGGTCAAAAGGCCGGTAACTAGCTGCAACCATTCCATCCGGAGTTTCGTTCATGAAAATCCTCGTCCCCGTCAAAAGGGTGATCGATTATAACGTCAAGGTCCGCGTCAGAGCCGATGGTTCTGGCGTCGATTTGGCCAACGTCAAAATGTCGATGAACCCGTTCGACGAGATTGCGGTTGAGGAAGCCATCAGGCTGAAAGAGGCTGGCAAGGCAGAAGAAATCATCGCGGTGTCGATTGGCGTTCGCCAGTCACAGGAAACGCTGCGAACCGCGCTGGCCATGGGTGCTGATCGGGCAATTCTGGTCATCGCGTCAGAGGACGTGCACACCGATATTGAACCTCTTGCCGTGGCTAAGATCTTGGCAGCTATTACCAAAGAAGAGGGCATCGACCTTGTCCTTTGTGGCAAGCAAGCCATCGATAACGACATGAATGCTACCGGGCAGATGTTGTCGGCGTTGCTCGGCTGGGGTCAGGCGACGTTTGCGTCAGAAATCAAACTCGACGGCAATTCGGCCAATGTTACCCGCGAAGTTGACGGCGGACTTCAGGTGATCAAGGTCAACCTGCCCGCCATCATAAGTGTCGACCTGCGGCTCAACCAGCCGCGTTATGCCAGCTTACCGAACATTATGAAGGCAAAGAAAAAAGATCTCGCCGAAAAGACCCCCGCCGATTACGGCGTCGATGTCACGCCGCGCTTGACCATCGTGAAAACCGGGGAACCGGCGACACGGGCGGCAGGTGTCAAAGTCAAAAGCGTCGCCGAATTGGTCGATAAATTGCGCAACGAAGCGGGAGTAATCTGACATGGCCGTCCTTCTGCTTGCCGATGTCACCGGCTCCGACCTGCACCTCGATCAAACCGCCAAAGCGGTATCGGCAGTCAAATCCTTGGGCGAGGTGACGCTGCTTGTTGCCGCCACCGATGCTGCCAAAGCCGGGGCCGAAGCAGCCAAACTGGCTGGTGTCGCAAAGGTCATCACTGCCAGCGACCCGGCCTATGGCAAGGGATTGGCTGAACCATTGGCGGCGCTGATCCTGTCACTCGCCGAAGGCCGTACCCATATCGCCGCCGCCGCCACCGCGAACGGCAAGAACGTGCTGCCCCATGTAGCAGCCCTGCTTGATGTCATGGTGATTTCCGACATCACCGGCATTATCGACGCCAACACGTTTGAAAGACCAATCTACGCCGGCAACGCCATCCAAACCGTGCGTTCCGCCGAGAAAGTCAAAGTCATCACCATCCGCACCGCCGGTTTTGAGGCCGCGCCCTCAACCGGCTCGGCCCAAATGGCCAGCATAGAGGCCGCCGCCAACCCCGGCCTTTCGGTCTGGGTTGAAGACCGCGTCCAATCTTCCGACCGCCCCGAACTGACCAGTGCCAAGATTGTCGTCTCCGGCGGTCGCGGTGTCGGTTCGCAAGAAAGTTTCGCCATCATCGAATCCCTCGCCGACAAGTTGGGCGCAGCAGTAGGTGCTAGCCGTGCCGCCGTCGATTCAGGCTATGCCCCGAACGACTGGCAAGTCGGCCAGACTGGCAAAGTCGTCGCCCCCGACCTGTACATTGCCGTCGGCATTTCCGGCGCAATCCAGCATCTGGCGGGCATGAAAGACAGCAAAGTCATCGTCGCCATCAACAAAGACGAGGAAGCACCGATTTTCCAAGTCGCCGATTACGGCTTAGTTGGCGACCTGTTTACTTTGGTGCCGGAATTGGAAAAAGCACTGGGCTGACACCTTGCAGAAGGGGCACATGCCCGTTTATTGTGCACTTGCGAACAATTCCAGAAAGGCCGTCATATGAGCATTCAAAGCGTAGGCATCGTCGGTGCCGGCCAAATGGGCAACGGCATCGCCCATGTGTTCGCACTTGCCGGGTTTGATGTGGTCATTACCGATGTCTCCGCCACTGTTCTTGCGGCCGCACCCGCCAGTGTCACTGCCGCCTTAGACCGTCGGGTGCAAAAGGGCAAAATCACCCAATCCGACCGCGACGCCGCCCTAAACCGGATGAAAACCAGTGCCAATCTTGCCGATATCGGCAAATGCGACCTTATCATCGAAGCCGCAACCGAAAAAGAATCGATCAAGAACACTATCTTCGCCGATCTCGCGCCGCACCTTGCCCCGCACACAATCCTGACCTCGAATACTTCATCAATCTCGATCACGCGGCTGGCCTCGCGCACCGACCGCCCGGAAAAATTCATGGGCTTTCATTTCATGAACCCGGTGCCGATCATGGAACTGGTCGAGCTGATCCGCGGCATCGCCACCAACGAAGCCACTTTCGCGGCTTTGCAGGAAGTCGTCGATAAACTCGGAAAAACCGCTGCCAGCGCCGAAGATTTCCCCGCCTTCATCGTCAACCGCATCCTGATGCCGATGATCAACGAGGCGGTCTACACGCTGTATGAAGGCGTCGGCACCGTCGAGGGCATCGACCGCTCGCTCAAACTCGGCGCGCACCACCCGATGGGGCCGCTCGAACTGGCCGATTTCATTGGGCTCGACACCTGTCTGGCGATAATGAACGTGCTACACGAAGGCTTGGCCGACACCAAATACCGCCCCTGTCCCTTGCTGGTGAAATACGTCGAAGCCGGTTGGTTGGGTCGCAAAACCCAGCGCGGGTTCTATGATTATCGCGGCGAAACGCCGGTGCCAACAAGGTAAACGCTTTAGCGCCGTAGGATATTCCCTCACTTTAAGTTCGCTTGCGCACCAACCAATCCAAGCCCAACGTCGCGTAAGACAAGGGGCTGCTCCATGCGCATTCTCAGTATCCTCGCCATTCTTATCGCATTTCCAGTCCCTGCCAACGCCGCGCCTTGGGTAATCAACCACGATGCCTCGCAGATTACCTTCAAAGTCGGTTATCTGAACGGCGCAAAGCTGAACGTCGTGTTCCCCGACTACGAGGCGGTGATCGACTTTGACGCCCGCCACCCCGAAAATGCCTTGGCTCTGATCACCGTACATACCGCCAGCGTCGATTCGCGACTTGCGCCCGTAGATTCGCTCATCCGATCCGCCGATTATCTTGATTCAACTGGCTTTCCGACGATCACGTTTGACTTAAGAGGTCTTAAGAAAACCTCGCTCAGCACTGCCGATCTTGACGGTGAAATCACCGTGCGCGGCATTACGCACTCGATTCATCTCAAAGCGAATGTCTACAAATTCGACCCGTTCAACGCCGATCCGACCAATCGCGTGGCCGCATTCGAAATTCTCGGCACGCTTGATCGTGCCGAATTTGGCAGCACCGCCGGTGCGCCACAGATTGAAACTTTGCTGCCAATACGCATTCTATTGGAAATTCGTCCAGCGGGTTGAACCAAAAGTGATTCGAAATTCCAAACGCGGCTGGGGTTTTTTCAGCCGAACATTTCATTGGCTGATGGCATTGCTTATTTTCGGCATGCTGGCGTTAGGTTTTTACATGGTCCGCATCGAAGAGGATTTGGTCAACCAGTATAACGAAATCCAATGGCACAAGAGCTTTGGCTTCATCGTTTTCACCCTTGCCTGCCTACGCTTGGCCTGGCGAAAACTGTCGCCCGACCATCCAACTTTGCCTATCGAAACACCCGCTTGGCAGGTCAAATCGGCGCGTTACAGCCATATTCTGCTTTATGTGCTGATGTTTGCTTTGCCAATCTCTGGCTGGTTGATGGCCTCGGCATCACCCTTGAACGATCCGGACGCTTTCCCGTTTCAGATCAAGAACATGGTGTTTGTTTGGTTCGAACTGCCCGACCCGTTCGCCAAAGGCAGTCAATTCTTGCGCGATGTTTTGAAGTTCATCCATATGGGCGCGGCTTTGGCACTGGCGGCTGTATTGGCAGTTCACACGTTGGCCGCGTTGAAACATCATTTCATTGACGGCGATAACGTGCTGCGCCGAATGTTGATCGGGCGCTAGACTCCCTCGTCAAACAAACTATCTACCAACCCCTTCAACGCTTCCGCAAGTTCCACCTCTTGCCCACCACTTGTCTCAAGCTCAATCGACGTGCCTTTGGCAGCGCCCAACATCATCAATCCCATGATCGAATTGCCCGAAACATCCATGCCATCGCGCGAAACAACCGCCTTGGCATCAAACTTTTCCACCATTTCGACAAACTTTGCCGACGCCCGCGCGTGCAGGCCTTTTTCGTTTTGTATGTCCAGGGTCAGTTTAACGGCCATCAGGCCCGAGCGGTGGCAAGCACCGGCATAGTATCAGAGCAGTTTATATACTTTCGTCCCGCGTCCATCGCACTGCTCACCGCCTCACGCAAAGGCATTCGGCGGGCTTTGGCCAATTTGATCAGCATCGGCAAATTCGCCCCGTACACGACCATCGTCTCAACCCGACCACAGGCTGCCATCGCCAAATTCGACGGGGTGCCCCCAAATATGTCGGTCACAACAACGACGCCGTGCCCGGTATCGACTGTCTCAATAGCGTCACGAATTTCGTCTAGTTTCTCGGCACGAACATCGTCGGCCTCAATAGAAACGGACATGGTGCCCGGGTGTTTCCCGACCACATGTTCCAAAGCCAACAGATACTCTCGCGCCAGCCCCCCGTGGGCGACGACCACAATACCGATCAAACCTTTTTCATCCCCTTTAAGGAACTGTCCGTTGTCTGCAAACGTTCCAATTCGCGGTGGCGAATAGATACCTGCCATTCTGCTTGCGCAAGACGATTCGCCAATTCTTCCGCAACACAAACCGAACGGTGTTGCCCGCCGGTACATCCAAGTCCGATAGAGAAGTAAGATTTCCCTTCCGCTTTGTAAGCGGGCAGTAGCAAAGACGTGAAGTCCACCAGTTTGGCAAAGAACGCAGCATAGATCGGGTCTGCTTTCACAAAAGACGCCACCTCGGCGGACTGGCCAGTTTTTCCGCGCAAATCACTGTCCCAAAATGGGTTTCTCAGGAAACGACAGTCGATCACCATATCCAGCCCGTGCGGAGTGCCGCGCTTATAAGAAAATGACTGAATCGAAATCGACAATGCCGTTAAAGTTTCCTTACTGAAAATCTGCGTCAACTCAGCCCGCAATTCATGCGGCGTAATGTCGGATGTATCAATCAACACGTCCGCCCGGTTTCGGACGGGCAAAAGCAACTCCAACTCTTTGGAAATGCCTGCCAATGGTGTGTCGTTCGGTGCAAGTGGATGCCGACGACGGGTTTCGTTATAGCGGTTCAACAAAGTGTCAGCGCGACAATCAATGAATAAGAGCGTTGGGTTGAAAGCCACATCGTGCTTCAACTTTTCCAGTGTTTTTAGCAGCCTTGCCGCCGAAAAATCTCGCGTTCGGGCGTCAACGCCAACAACGACGGGGTGATGCAAGGGTTCGCCGGTAAACAAACGCGGCAACAGTGACAATGGCAGATTGTCGATCGCTTCAAACCCCAAATCTTCCAGTACGTGGATCGCAGTTTTCTTACCGGCCCCAGATGGACCGGTAACTAGAACTACGTCTTGCTGTAGCGTTGGTTTGAAATCTTTCACTTTTCTGTCCGCGCAAGTTTAACGATCAGCGCTGATGCCAGATTTGGCACGTCTTTGCCAAAAATCAACGGCAAGTCCAAGCTAAGCAGCGCATATTTTTGCGCATCGGGCATGCGGGCACCGGCCGCCTGATCCAAATCGACGACCAAAACGATCGGTACATCATACCGGAAAACTGTTGATAAAATGCCAATGCCGCGCGCCTCGATCAGGCCTTGCAGATTTTCCGGTGGGCGGGCCAAAACCAAATCGCCAGCGCGCTGCAATCGAACGCCATCATCCGCGACCAAGACCGCACCCAGCGCAATCATTTGCAACGCCAGCCCCGATTTGCCGCTGCCCGATTGTCCAAAGATCAGAACCGCACGCTCGCCTAACGCCACGCAACTTCCGTACACCAGCACGGAATTGACCTGCGTCACACCGGCAGCTCCACCACGAACCGAGCACCAAGTCGTGGAAAACCGCCCCCCGTTCCAGCCGCTTGGGCGCGAATATTTTCGGCCCAGATCTCGCCGTCATGCGCCTCGATGATCTGTTTTGAAATCGCCAAGCCAAGGCCGGAATGGTTGCCAAATTCTTGTCCGGGGCGTTCCGAATAGAACCGGCTGAATACGTCTTTCAAGTTTTCGTCGGGAATGCCGGGGCCGTTATCCTCTACCGAAATCCGCACCTTTTTACCGGATTCGATGCCCGCAGCCCTGACCGTGACCACGCCACCTTCTGGCGGCAAAAATGAAACGGCATTTGATATGAAATTGACAAACACTTGTGCCAACCGCCCTTCCAGCCCCTTCATTTTGAAGGTTTCACCGTCTGGCAAAGTATGCACGAGTTTACCGCCCTTATCTTCGGCAGCATGGGAATTGAACTCAACCAAATTGCGTAAAAGATAGAACAGATCAAACTCTTCCATCTCGTCGCGCACCAATTCACGATCCAGACGCGAGGCGTTGGAAATGTCGGTGACCAGACGGTCCAGCCGACGCACGTCCTTCTGGATCACTGCCATCAGCTTTTTGCGGTCGTCGTCACCCTTCGCATAACCCAATGTTTCCACAGCTGATCGCAGCGATGTCAGGGGGTTCTTGATCTCATGCGCCACATCGGCGGCGAAAGATTCATTCGCCTCAATTCGATCAAACAATGCCGCCGTCATGCTGCGCATCGCACCGGAAAGATAGCCAATTTCATCGGGTCGCGCCGTCATATCGGGTATCTTGATCCGCTCCGGGTTCAAGCGCCGAGATGAGGTCGTCGCCCCGCCTTTTTCGGCCGCTTCCGCCAAATCGCGCAACGGTTTGGCAATGGTGTTTGCCAAAACCACCGACAAGGCGATGGAACTGAGTAAAGCCAAAACGAACACCCGCAAAATCTGCTCGCGCTCGCCGCGGACAATGGCGTCAATCTCACCGCCCGGCGTTGACAGAACCAATGCCCCCAAAGTCGCTCCCGAGGCCATAACCGGCACCGCAACCGATACCAGCAACTGCCCGTCTGAATTGCTTTTGCGAACCTTGGTCACCATACCGCTGGCGACGGTTTCCATTGCGGGCACATTGGAAAATTCCGAACTTAGAACGCGGGTTGATTCGTCGGAATTGTCGCTGAACAACCTTTCGCTGCGCACCCAGATTTCGTTTAGAATCTCGGTCATCGCCGTAGGTCGTTGCGGCACGACCAAAGCTTCGGGTGGCGCGGCGACCTCCTGCTCGGGGCGCAAAAAGCTGGTGTCGGTCAGTAACGCCCCTGTGGCGTCAAACAATTGGGCGCGTGCCGAGGCAAGGCTGGTCATCTCAATGACGGCATCAATCGCTTCGGCTGGTATGCTGGTAGCTTGGCCGTTTTCGGCAATCCGCGTTATTGCCGTGGCAATCATCTTGCCCTGCGCTTCCAACGATTGCTCGCGCAGGGTAATCAAACCGTCTTCAAACTGGTTGAGATATAAAATCCCACCAACCAAAAGGCCCAAGGCCACCAGATTGAACGTAACAATCTTGCGCGCCAAAGGCGAACGATGGCCAAACGATTTACCACCGTTACGCCACCACGGCGTTTCGTCGGACGTATCCTCCGACCAACCGTCGCCCAAAACGATGCCCGCATCGAACTTTTTTGCACGACCTGGCGGTGTCGACAGGTCGATTGTCACGATTTAAGCCTCGTTGTAGCGGTATCCGATGCCATACAAGGTCTCAATGGACGAGAACTCCTCATCATGCACACGGAATTTCTTTCGCACACGCTTGATGTGCGAATCGATGGTTCGGTCATCCACATAGACCTGATCGTCATAAGCCACATCCATTAGCTGATCCCGGCTTTTCACCACACCCGGTCGGGTGGCAAGCGCCTGAAGAATCAGGAATTCAGTCACAGTCAAAGTAACATTGTCGCCCTTCCAGGTCACAATGTGGCGCAGCTGATCCATGATCAGATTGCCGCGTGTCATAATCACATCTGCGTCGTCGGCTGAGGGTCCGGCAGCAATGGCGTCACGGCGACGCAAAATCGCGCGAATGCGTTCCACTAGCAGCCGCTGCGAAAATGGTTTGCGCACATAGTCGTCCGCACCCATCCGCAAGCCAAGAACTTCGTCGATCTCCTCGTCCTTCGAGGTCAGGAAGATAACCGGAACATCCGATTTCTGCCTTAGCCTGCGCAGCAATTCCATCCCATCCATTCGCGGCATTTTTATGTCGAGAACTGCAAGGTCCGGCGGATTGTCGGTCAGGCCAATCAATCCCGCCGCACCATCATTGAAGGAAACCACCGTAAAACCTTCGGCCTCCAACGTCATCGTGACCGAGGTGAGAATGTTTCTGTCGTCGTCAACCAGCGCGATTACAGCCATTATTTGCCCTGCCCTGCAATTTTCCAGCGTTTTACGCCTTTTGATTGCGATTCAAACAGATAAAGCCAATTCGGGCAATGTTTATCATTGGGCAGTGAGTCCAAAATGACGCATGTGATGTCAGCGCAACCAACCTGTTTTGCTTGGCTGTGGTCTGTTACCCTAGCGTGAAGTCATGAAATCCAGAGGCAAGCATGGAAAATGGTCGCGTGAATCCAGCCACAAAGCTTGAACTTTCCGGATTTCAAAACCCGCGCAGCGTCCACTACAACCTCGGCGAAACCGCGTTGATGCAGGCAGCCATCGCGCGGGGCGAAGGTTCGTTGGGCAACGGCGGCACCCTTCTGGTGACCACCGGCAAACACACCGGACGCTCCCCCAAAGACAAATTCATCGTGCGAGAAGCCAGTGTCGAAAACGACATCTGGTGGGAAAACAATGCGCCGATGCCGCCGCAATCCTTTGACCAACTGCACCAAGATATGCTTGCGCACCTGATCGACCGCGAGCTTTTCGTGCAAGACCTGTTCGCCGGTGCCGACCCGGCCTTTCGCCTGAATGTCCGTGTGGTTACCACGCTTGCTTGGCACGGCTTGTTCATCCGGCATCTGCTGCGTCGACCGCGCAACGACGACCTCGAAACATACCTGCCTGAATTCACCATCATCAACTGCCCCGATTTCAAAGCCGACCCGGCCAAACACGGGTGTCGCTCCGAAACCGTGATTGCCATTTCCTTCGCGCAGAAACTCGTCTTGATAGGTGGCACGTCTTATGCCGGGGAAAACAAAAAGGCCGTTTTCACCCTGCTTAATTACCTTCTGCCTGCCAAAAGTGTGATGCCGATGCACTGTTCGGCGAATCACGCACCCGACGATCCAGAAAATGTTGCCGTTTTTTTTGGCCTGTCAGGCACAGGTAAAACCACGCTCTCCGCTGATCCGAGCCGAACCCTGATAGGCGACGATGAACACGGCTGGACTGACAGCGGTATCTTCAACTTTGAAGGCGGTTGCTACGCCAAGACCATCAACCTTTCCTCCGATGCCGAACCGGAAATCTTTGCCACCACGTCGCGTTTCAGCACTGTGATTGAAAACATGGTCCATGACCCGCTAACCATGGACCTCGATTTCACCGACGACAGCCTGACAGCCAACACCCGTTGCGCCTATCCGCTGCATTTCATCTCGAACGCTTCACGCACGTCGCGAGGCGGTCAACCGAAGAATATCGTCATGCTCACCTGCGATGCATTCGGCGTGCTACCGCCAATCGCAAGACTTACGCCAGCGCAGGCGATGTATCACTTCCTAAGTGGCTTCACTTCCAAAGTGGCGGGCACCGAAAAAGACGTCACCGAACCGCAGCCGACGTTCTCAACCTGCTTTGGTGCCCCGTTCATGCCACGCCGACCGGAAGTCTATGGCAACCTTTTGCGCCAGAAAATTGCCGAGCACGGCGTCACTTGCTGGCTGGTCAACACCGGTTGGACTGGCGGTGCCTATGGCACTGGCTCGCGCATGCCGATCCACGCGACGCGCACATTGCTGACCGCAGCACTGAACGGCTCGCTTACCCGGGCCAAATATCGGATGGATGATTCCTTCGGTTTCACAGTCCCTGTCGCCTGCCCCGGCGTGCCCGACATCCTGCTCGACCCAAGGCGCACTTGGGATAAACCCGATGCTTACGATCGCCAATCCGCCCGACTGGTGCGAATGTTCGAAGAAAACTTCCGCCAATACGAAGCGCATGTTGATGCCGAAGTTCTGGCCGAACGGGTGGTGTTCAGGCAATAAACGTCAGTAGTAATAGCGGCATTGGACAATTTCCAATTCTCCGTCACGCACCCGATAAACCAGTCGATGCTCACGGTCGATTCTGCGCGACCAGAACCCCGATAGATCATTTTTCAACGGTTCCGGTTTACCAATTCCCTCATAAGGATGGCGCTGACTATGGGAAATTAGGGCGTTGATTTTGCGAAGGATGGATTTGTCAGGCGTTTGCCAATGGAGGTAGTGTTTCCATCCCCGCTCGGTGAAAGCAACTATCATACATCGATCAGTTGACGTTTGATGGCACCATTTCGGTTCAGTTCGTCAATCGAGGCTAGCAGTTCTGCACGGTTCGCCGGACTCGCCAACAAATACGCTGTCTCGTCCATTGCCGCGTAATCCTCAAGCGATACCAACACCGCTGGAAGTCCCTTGGCACGCGTTACAATCACCGGTTCGCGGTCGTCGTTGACACGGTCCATGATGGCAGAAAGGTTTGCGCGAAGTTTGGTGGAGGATATGGTTTTCATGCGATTTACGTACTCATTTGCGTACTCAAATTCAAGGTGAACCCGCCACAGACCGCGCCAGTGCCTCGGCTGCCCTCGCCCGTGCTTCCGGCAGCTTTTGTGCGCCCAAAGCCGGTGCCAACCACAGCTCGAGAAAATGTCCGGTCAGTTTCAATCCGGCCGTCAAATCACCTGCCAAAACCTCGCTCGAACCACCAAATAGGAATGCCGGCAATGCCATTAGGCGGCCGCTCCATTCAGCACCACCGGCCCGGCTGACAGCGCGTCCGGTACGCGGTGAGACGTAGATCAGATCATCCGTCGCGCCAGTGGCCGCGCAATCACGTAAGTCAAGGCCAAACCCCATTTCGGTCAGCAGATTCATTTCCCAAATCACATAGGCCGCGTGCCAAATCGCCCCCTCGCCCAGCCGATCCAACAATGCGATGGTGCGCTCATACAACGCCGCATGCGCCTCGCGTTCGGGCAACCAATGCAGCAACGCACTGACCGACCCCATCACCGCCAAGGCGCAACGATCCGCCATTATATCCGCCGCGCGCGAACGTAACGGCTCAACCGTAAAATGACCCAGATGATCCTCGAGCCGCGCCCGCCATTCGACCTGCAACTGTGCGCCGGGCTGCAAGATCGGGGCCATCCGCCGCGCCCCGCCACCGCGCACAACCCCCGAATGTCGCCCATGTAGCGCGGTAAAAACCTCGATAATCGCCGAACCTTCGCCGTGGCGGCGCACCGAAAGCAGTGCTCCTTCGTCGCGCCATTCCATTTAGTCGGCCAATCCTGTCTGATCCAACAAAGTTCGCCCCTGCCGATCCTCAACCTCGATCACCCAAAGGTCGGGGTCATATTTCTTTTGCCGCTCGATTGCTGAATCGACCGCCGCCTCGGCGTCGCCGCTCAGCAACGACCAAACCCGCAAACCATCGGCACCAAAATTGCGCGTAAACGCCTGAGCTTTGCCATCCAAAGTGTTAAGCTTAACCAGAACCGCACCAGCTTCGCCATTTCCACGTTTCACCACAAACGCCGGAATTTCAACCAACCGCAACCGCGTCAGATAGGCTTGAACCCAAAACTCCGCCGTCAATCGCGCGGACACGGCCCCTTAGGCCCCATCCCGAATGTCCAGCCCCATGCCCTCGTAACGTTCGGCATCGTTCTGCCAATTCTCGCGCACCAGAACCCGCAAAAACAAATGTGCCGGACGTTCCAGAAACGCCGAAATATCCTGCCGCGCCAAGGTCGAAATGGTCTTTATCGTCTCGCCCTTCGGCCCAAGGATGATGCCCTTGTGCCCATCGCGCGACACGTAGATCACTTGGTCGATTTTGACCGACCCATCCTTGCGTTCTTCCCATTGCTCGGTTTCTACCGTCAATTGATAGGGCAATTCCTGATGCAAGCGCAGCGTCAGTTTCTCGCGGGTAATTTCGGAAGCAATCAGCCGCAACGAAATGTCGGCAATCTGATCTTCAGGGTAAAGCAACGGCCCAACCGGCAATTCTCCGGCAATCCATCTGCGTAAATCGTCAACCCCATGGCCTTTTTCAGCCGAGATCATAAACACTTTCGCAAAGTCGAAAGCACCCGACAATTCCTGCGCCAGTGCCAACAACTTCTCACGCTGCACCCGGTCGATTTTGTTGATGGCCAAAACTACCTTGCCATGCGCCCGTCCAACCAGCCCTGCCAAAATCGCCTTCACACCCTCGGTCAAGCCTCGATGCGACTCGATCAGCAGCACCACAATATCGGCATCTGCCGCCCCCGACCAAGCGGCGCTGACCATGGCGCGGTCCAGCTTGCGACGCGGTTTGAACAGGCCGGGCGTATCGACAAACACAATCTGCGCCGCCGCTTCCATCGCCACACCGCGAATGCGGGTGCGGGTGGTTTGCACCTTATGCGTTACAATCGAAACCTTAGCCCCAACCATGCGGTTGAGCAGCGTTGATTTTCCGGCGTTAGGCTCGCCGATCAAAGCAACAAATCCGCATCGGGTTGTCATGTGATCCCTACTCCCATCGGTAAGCCACTACGCCAAAAGGGCGCGCCACGCCAGTGCAGCAACGAGGCTGACCTGAACGGAAACAGAAAACAGTGCCGGGCACTGTTTCCCCGTTCAGCCCGAGGGTTCGGGGCAGCCTAGCCTAGTGGACTAACGCAAGTGCCGCGCTTGCCTGGGCTGGTGCATCGCACCTGCGTCGTGCTGAAAGCACGCCTTTGGCGTGACGGCAGGCAAGTGCCCCTCGCTGGCTCATCGCCGATACGCGACGCTAACCTTTTTTGCCACTTCCAACCGACTTAGCAAGGTTACGTCCCCGCAACTTTACTTAATTGGTTAACAGAAATAGCGCGATAGATCAGACTGTGTTATCGTGCAGCGATTGTTTTTGTTTTTCTGAGGGCGTGGCAGTTGGTTTATTTAGATTGATCCGGTTGCTGTTTGGGACAAGCAATCGACACACGCCAAGCCGTTATGTTGTTACCCGTTCAACATTTAGCGTCGTGCAAACGGCACAGCGAGTTCTTGCTGGCAAAGTCCTCTGCGGTCGCTGTTGGGTCATCGACGGTGATACAATTGTAATTGGCAAAGCCCACATTCGCATTGCCGGAATTGACGCGCCGGAATTGGACCACCCCTATGGCAAGAACGCGAAATGGGCGATGGTTCAATTGTGCCTAAATCAAGTTGTTCAGGCACGAGTTCTGGAAGAAACTTCGCACAATCGACTGATAGCAGTTTGCACACTTCCCGACGGTCGAGACTTGGTAGCCGAATTGGTTAAGCAAGGATTAGCCATTGACTGGCCGAAATATTCTGGGGGTCGGTATCGAACGTATGAGACCTCTGACGCACGCAGAAAAATGTGGCGGGCCGATGCGCGGCAAAAAGGACTGATGCCGCCCCCGCCACAACGGTGAATTACAACTCACGCTCCAGCGTCATCAACAACGCGCTCGCCGCCAATTGCTGCGCCAGCTTCTTCGACGCCGCTTCGGCCACCGCCTTTTGCCCCGATTGCACGGAAACCTCTATACAAAACATCGGCGCATGATCTGCACCAGTGCGGCCAATTTCCACATATTCCGGCGTCGGATAACCCCGCGCCTGCGCCCATTCCTGCAACGCAGATTTTGGATCACGCGCATTATCTTCGGCCATCGCAACACGGTCGCCCCATAACCGCAGCACCATGTCCCGCGCTGCTTCGAATCCAGCGTCCAGATAGACCGCCGAGATCACCGCTTCCATCGCATCACCCAGCAAAGCCAGTTTCTTGCGCCCGCCGGTGGCCATTTCGGACCGACCCATGATCAGCGCCTCGCCCAGGCCAATCTCAATCGCAACTTCAGCGCAGGTTTCTTTGCGCACCAGCGCGTTGAGCCGAGGCGCAAGTTTGCCCTCGCTGGCAGTGGCATCTGATTGCAGCAGAGCCTCGGCAATTACCAGTCCCAACACTCGGTCACCCAGAAACTCAAATCTCTGGTTATGCGGCCGTGTCGGACTCGACAGCGACGCATGCGTCAGTGCCTGCTCCAACAAAGCAGGACTGGCAAACCGGTGCCCCAGCCGCGCCTCCATTTCCTTGAATGCGCCTGTTGCTGTCACTCAACCGCCTTGAAATACCGGTCGGAACGCCAAGTCCAAAACGCCAGCATCGAAGAGCCAGCCGACGAAAACATGATCCGATCCGCGCGACCGATCAAGTTTTCAAACGGCACCATTCCAACGCCACCTGCAGCTTGGACGAAACGGCTGTCCTGCGAATTGTCGCGGTTATCGCCCATGAAAAAATACTCACCCGCTGGCACTTCAAACACCTTGGTGTTGTCGGCTGATCCCTCTTCGATATTTAACACCGCATGGGTCACGCCGCCCGGTAATGTCTCGCGGGCTTGCTCGCTCAGGCATTCGCCGCCCATGCCGACAGGTTCGTTGTAACAGCGCGGAATGCCGCCCAGGGGTCCCTGACTCTCCTTGATTTCGGTGAACGTGCCGACGTCCACCTGCGGCGCTTGTACATCATTGATGAATAACTTGCCGCCCTTCATCTGCACCCGGTCGCCCGGCAGGCCGATCAAACGTTTGATGTAGTCTTCGCCATTGACCGGATGACGAAACACGATCACGTCGCCGCGTTCGGGTTCCTTGCCCAAGATGCGTCCGCTGATCGGGCACAGCGAGAACGGGCAGGAATAGCGCGAATAGCCATAGGCGAATTTGTTGACGAACAAAAAATCACCAATCAGCAGCGTTGATTTCATTGAGCCTGAGGGTATCCAGAACGGTTGGAACAACAACGTGCGGATCAAACCTGCCAACAGAAGCGCGTAAACTATCGTCTTTATCGTCTCGACAAAGCCGCCTTCTTCCTTCGCTGCCATACCCGTCCTCTGATCTGCCATGTTTTACCTCGACCGGCCTTCTCTCGTTTGTCGCTTCCCAAGTCAAGCCTGATGCGGAACCGCTTCAATCACTACAAATGCCTGCGCCCAGGGGTGATCGTCTGTCAATGTGACGTGTAGCACCGCTGTGTGGCCGTCGGGAAGCATTCGGTCAAGCCGCGCTGCCGCACTGCCCTTGACGGTCATCGTCGGCTGGCCGCTGCGCAAATTGACCACGCCCATTTCTTTCCACGCTATCCCCATGCGCAGGCCGGTTCCCAATGCTTTGGAACAAGCTTCTTTCGCCGCCCAGCGCTTGGCATAAGACGCCGCACGGTCGTGGCGACGATCCGAGATATGCTGTTCAATATCGGTAAAGACCCGCTGAATGAACCGGTCGCCAAACCGCGCAATCGTCTTTTCGATTCGCTCGATATTGGCAAGGTCAGAGCCGATGCCGAGGATCATTGTCGAATTGCCATTCTATCGGGACGGAAGTTTGTGAAAGTGCGAAGCGCGAAGATACTATACCACAACTGCGCCCGACCAAATCAATAGGCGTAATATCCGTTGTCGTCAGATCGAATTCCGCACAATTTGCCTCCCCCTCTGCTGGGCCACGATCCAGAAAAACAGATGTGGATTTGGCGAAAATGGTGACCGCAACAAATTTGCATTCATTGCCAATCACATTGTTTGTGTCAGGCTTGCCAGAAATTCAGTTAGGATTTGAAAAGTCGATGTCGAGACTCATGTTAGCGCTAGTCTTTTTCGCGACAACTGCTCAATCTGACGATTTGAAAAGTTTTAAGATCGAAGCCGAAATCGAAGCAGGAAAATTGAAGGGGGTTCCTTGTGTCTTGAAGTCGAACGGCGCTTCCTTTCAGTTCTCGACTCCCGCCGACGTGGAAATTCTCTTTGGGGAAGACGGATTGGCTTTCATCGAAAGTTTGTCTTGCAAATACAAAGGCGTAACGCTTTCGACTCCGAGAATACCTGACGAAAGAACGATATCAGTGACATTTGATTTTGAGCCAGGACTTGGCCCAGTTTACTTTTACAAAAAGAATGGGGGTTTGACTGGCTTTATCCAAGAAAATGGCGAGTTTGCGTGGGTTCGCTAACGAATTTGCCGGGCGAATTGACTACACACTCCGTCCCCTCACCAAGCGCTTCTTGTCTCGCCTCATCCATTAAACCCCGCATCCGTCTTGCCTTCGGTCAGATATATGCTGTTCAATATCGGTAAAGACGCGCTGAATGAGCCGGTCGCCAAATCGTGCAATCGTGCCTTCGATGCGTTCGATGTTCGCAAGATCGGAACCAATACCAAGGATCACGCCAAAACATCCCCTACATACCCGCAGCGGACTTCGTCGGAAAATTGCGGGAAAATCAAGGGCTGGCGTAGCCAGAAAGAGAAGCCTAAGCCGCCTTATGCGCCTTCACATAGGCCTTCAGCACATTCTGCATCCGCGTCAAATGCCCCTTACCGTTCGCGGTTTCATAGAAATAAGCGAAAACTTCGGGGTCGATGCGAAGGTGGACCGATTTTGAGCCGCGCGGCGGTTCCCAGACGGCATTCGCCCAGAACTCGTCCCCCAGTGCCTCACCTTCCGGCGCGTCGGGGTCATGGAACAATTCGCCTCGGTCATGCATCGCCCGGATTTCTTCGAGCGAAGCCCGCCTTATATCTTCCTTTTTCATCAGTGCCTCCTTTCCACGCGGTGATCAACCGCATGCCATTATTTCGGACGGTCCAGACAACCACATAACAATCCTTGCCAACCATTCCGACGGACCTGTAGCGAATTTCTCCGTAATCCTTGCGGTCATCAATGACGGTTGCAACCCAACCTTCAAAAATAAGGCCGACATCTATCAAATCGACATGCCTTTGGAGCAACAACAACCGGCGTTTGTCCTCTTTCCATTCGAACTGCAAAACAATAGTTTCCCAATAGCTACCCGTGTATACAGGCAGGTTTCGACCCGTGGGATAGTGGCCAAAGTTTTACGGCGCATTAACGGTCGATGTGTACACTATTTGTGGACACATTTCAACGAAAAGATTCGAGCCTAGGCGGCGCTTTTACCAATCACCATCGCCCGAGCGTCATCCATGAGCACCCGCATCCGTTTAATCGCCGGATCTAACCCGCTGAATATCGCCTCGCCTACCAGAAAATGCCCGATGTTCAACTCCATCACTTCGGGAAATGCCGCCACTGGCTTGACCGTGTCATAGGCCAACCCATGTCCGACATGCACTTCCAAGCCCAGTGAATGGGCAAAGACAGACATGGAACGCAGCCGCTCCAACTCGGCATCACGCCGGTCAAAATGCCCCTCCGCATGCGCGTCGCAATAAGCCCCGGCGTGCAATTCCACCACCGGCGCGCCGATCCGCGCTGCCGATTCAATCTGCCGCGCGTCCGCCGCAATAAAAATTGAAACCCGGCATCCGGCTTCAGCCAATGGCGCGATGAAATGCGCCAGCCGGTTCTCTTCCCGCGCCACGTCCAACCCGCCCTCGGTCGTGCGTTCCTCGCGCTTTTCGGGCACCAGACAAACTGCATGCGGCTTGTAGCGCAGCGCGATCTTTTGCATCTCGTTGGTTGCCGCCATTTCAAAATTGAGCGGCACGCTCAACGCAGCCATCAGCCCATCAATATCCGCGTCCGTAATATGCCGCCGGTCCTCACGCAAATGCGCGGTGATTCCATCAGCACCCGCAGCTTCAGCCAATTTTGCTGCCCGAATAGGGTCTGGATAGGCTCCTCCCCGCGCATTGCGCACTGTCGCCACATGATCAATGTTGACGCCAAGCCGCAGCCTGCCCAATGGAAAGTTGTCCTTGGTCATTTCAAAGCCCTACCCGAAAACCCAAACATCTTAATTCGATGAAATGGCCAAGTCAGCCGCTCTTTGTTTTTCGTGCAGCTTTTGCCGTGCTCGCTCCAAAAACTTGGCACGCCTACGTTTTTGATAGGCAACAATCAAAGGAGCCGTCAGGTAATAGCTGATCGCGGCGAACACCAAGCCGGGCAGGATACCCCCGATCAAATAGGGAAACAGCAATTCATGCCAAAAAACTGCCAGTTTGCCCCAAGGCGCTTTGCCCCATCCGGCCCAACTGCCGACAACCTGCCACATGCCGACAAACCCATCAGCAAAAGCTTCGACCAAACCAACCGGCGTGTGGAAGTCTGACCCAAGGCCGAATATTTTTCGCCCTGTCCATAGCGAAATGCCTGCGATGAACGGCAATGTAATAGGGTTCACAGCAAACGTTGCTACGATCCCGGCGATGATGTTGCCGCGCACGATCCAAGCAAATAGCGCACCCAGTACCAGATGCAGGCCAAAAAACGGTGTGAATGACGCAAACAACCCTGCGGCAAAGCCCAGCGCAATTTTGTGCGGCGTGTCAGGAATTCGTTTGATTCGGTGCGAGTAATATTCAATCCCGCGTCGCCATCCTTTGCGCGGATAGATCGCTTCTCTGGCCCTTTGCCAGATCGTTGCTTGATCCCGCCGCTTGAAAACCATTTCCTTCGTAACCCTATTCGCGTCGTATTTCGCTGATCCGGCCCCCGCTCGAATCAGTTCGCCGCAGTTCCTTCTAGCGCCCCAAACCCAGCCCGGTAACGTGACACTTCCGTCACATCAGAATCGGCCTCGAGCGCCGTTCTGATATGTAAGAGGTGTTCGACATCGCGCACGTCTATATCTATCACCATTCGGTAAAAATCCGGTTTCCGATCCGTGAACAAAATGTCACTGATATTGGCAGAATGCTCACCAATTAGGGTGCAAATGCGGCCTAAAACGCCCGAATCATTGGCCATTGTAACCGCCAGTCGACCACGATGCATCGCTTGCATCTCGCCCTCGGTCCAACGCAGGTCGATCCAGCGTTGCGGTTGATCCTCAAACCGCACCAAGGTGTCGCAATCAATAGCATGCACTTCCACGCCCTTGCCTTTGATGCCGATGCCGACAATCCGTTCGCCCGGCAAAGGGTTGCAGCACTTCGCCGGATAGGAGGTTTGGTTTGAATTCAGGCCAATCACTGGTGGCTGGTTGTCTTTCTTTGACGTCTTAACTGCCCCCGCCCGCATCAACTCGGGGTATAGCACTTCGACCAATTCACTACCGGTCATCTCGGCCGCACCCAGCATGGCCAGCAACTCTTCCTCATCGACCAAAGACAACGATTTGGCCGCAGTCTTAAGAGCCTTGTCGGTGGCTTTCTTGCCAATTCGCTCCAACGCAACACGGGCAATTTCCTGCCCCAGACGAATATGCCCGGCCCGATGCTCTTCTCGCAATGATCGGCGAATTGCTGATTTCGCCCGGCCAGTAATGGCAATTTCTTCCCAACTCGGCTGCGGTCGCTGCCCCTCGGCGCGAATGATCGTCACCGATTGCCCGTTGCGTAACCTTGTCCACAGCGGCACCCGCTGCCCGTCCACCTTGGCGCCAACGCAGGAATTGCCGATGCGCGTGTGAATCGCATAAGCAAAATCAATCGGCGTTGCCCCACGCGGCAGCTTGATCACCTCGCCTTTCGGGGTGAAACAGAACACTTGGTCCTGAAACATCTCCAGCTTCACATGTTCCAGAAAATCGTCCGGATTGTCAGCCGCTTCAAACCCCTCAGCCAGTCCGCGCAACCAGGTGAACGGGTCCACCGCAAACGGGTTCTCAAACCGTGCCCCATCGCGATACGACCAATGCGCTGCCACGCCCGACTCCGCCACTTCGTGCATTTCCTGCGTGCGGATCTGCACTTCCACCCGCTTGGCATCGCGCCCCGAAACAGTGGTGTGGATCGAACGATAGCCGTTCGATTTGGGCTGGCTGATATAGTCCTTGAACCGCCCCGGAACCGCGTTCCAGTGCTGATGCACAGCGCCCAAAGCACGATAGGCATCATTCACATCCTTGGTGATAATTCGAAACCCATAAATGTCGGAAAGCCGGTGGAATCCCTCCTTTTTTTCCTCCATCTTGCGCCAGATTGAATAGGGCTTTTTCTCGCGGCCAAACACATCCGCCTCAACGCCAACGTCCTTCAGCGCTTCGCGTATGTCGTTGGTAATTTGCGGAATCAAATCGCCGGTTTCGCTGCGCAGCGTCAGAAACCGCCGCAGAATCGAACTTCGCGCTTCGGGGTTTAGAACCTTGAAACAAATGTCTTCTAGTTCTTCGCGCATGGACTGCATCCCCATGCGCCCCGCCAATGGCGCGTATATATCCATCGTCTCGCGGGCTTTGCGCTTTTGCTTGTCCTCTGGCAGCGCCTTGATCGTGCGCATATTGTGCAACCGGTCACCCAGCTTGACCAACAGCACCCGCAAATCTTTTGACATCGCCATCAACAGCTTGCGGAAATTTTCCGCCTGTTCGGTTTCCACCGACGACAATTCCAAGTTGGTCAGCTTGGTCACGCCATCGACCAACTGCGCAATCTCCTCGCCAAATCGCTTGGAAATCTCGCCATAGGTCGACTTGGTGTCTTCAATCGTGTCGTGCAGCAGCGCTGTCACAATCGTTGCATCATCCAAGCGCAATTCGGTCAGCAAAGCCGCAACTTCGACGGGATGTGTGAAGTAGGGGTCGCCCGAGCGGCGCAACTGCCCTTCGTGCATCGCCTTGCCATAGGCGAAAGCCTTGCGGATCAACGCTTCGTCGGTGACCGGGTTATAAATCCGCACCAGCTCGATCAGATCGTCTACGTCAATCGTGCGAGCAGCGCCGCGTTCGGGCGGCTTGGTCGGCGAAAGTGCCGCCGACTTGACCATGTTAGCGCGGGTCCTGTGCTTCCATCAGGGCGCGAAGCAGCTTTTCTTCCGACAAATCGTCTTCTGGCCGGTCCGGCGTCGAACTGCCCATCAAAAGCGCCATTGCGTCCTCTTCCGGCTCATCGACCTCAATCTGGCGCTGGTTGGCGGCAATCGCACTTTCGCGCAACTGATCAGCCGTCAACGTTTCATCAGCGATTTCGCGCAAAGCGACGACCGGATTCTTGTCGTTATCGCGCGGCACGGTCAGTGGCGAACCGGTCGCCAATTCCCGCGCCCGATGCGCGGCCAGCATCACCAGTTCGAACCGGTTTGGAACCTTGTCAACGCAGTCTTCAACGGTCACACGCGCCATGTAAATGCGATCCTCATTGCGGAGATGGAATGGAATTGTGCCAGATAATGCTGCAAGGCGCAAAACGCAAGCCGCAATTGGCCGCAGGTAAACAACCAAACCGCGTTGCAGATTTGCGCAACCGCTATGTAACGCGTCAGCTTCGCAAAAACACCGTTCAACGCAATTCTCGCGTCAGACCATAACGGTCGCAACCAACGGAGCGAGAAATGACAAAAATTACCAAACTCTTGGCCAGTGCATTGACCGCCGTCACTCTGGCGACCACCAGCAACGCCGCAGATAGTACCGCCGCCGAAGCCTTCGCCGCCGCCCGCCTTGCCCATTTCGGTACTGGCAATGTTGAGGCTCTGCTGGCGCAATACAGCGACGACGCCACAATCGTGTCGCCGATGGGCGTTATCGACAGTGCTGAGGGTCGTCGCAGCATGATCGAAGGTATCATCGATGAATTCGCCCAGCCCGGAGTCACGTTCGCATTGATCTCGCAAAAAGCGACCGGCGACCTCGTGCAATTCGTCTGGTCCGCCGTGACCAACAGCAACGTTTATGACCTAGGGGTCGAGACCTACGTGCTGCACGACGGCAAAGCGGTCTACCAGACATTCGCCGCCAAAGTTTCCCCGAAATAATCGTTGAAAAGGAAGGATAAAATCATGCGCACCATGCTCAAGGCCCAGTTGAATATCGAAACTGGCAACCTCGCCATCGCTGACGGTTCAATCGCCGATATTTTCGCCAAAGTCTTTGGCCGCTGCCAACCAGAAGCAACCTATTTCATGGTCGAGAACGGCCTGCGCACCGTCATCGCCATTTTTGACCTGAAATCACCCGACATGATCCCCACTCTCGCCGAACCACTGTTTCAAAGCCTCGGTGCCACCGTCAATTTCTGGCCGGTGATGTCGGCAGATGAACTGCAAAAAGGGCTTATGGCTCAATAACCAGACCCGGTTCCGGATTGAACCCCGCCACGCGGTGGCCGTGCAATTCGGCCACCGCGCGACCAGCAAGGTCACCTGCGGCCTGCTTCCAGATTTGCACGATGAACTCGGTCACCGCTTTCACCCGCGCCAATTGCCGCAAATCGCGTCGGGTGATCATATAAACTTCCGGTAGCCCGATTATCCCCGGGGCAACGGCCAGTAAATCCGCCTCACCCGCCGCCGCAATCGCCGGAAAACATCCAATGCCGACACCCGCCTTTGTTGCTGCCATCAACGGCAGCAGTTCGTTGGACCGCATCACCACCTGCGCTCCGGCAATCTGCGCTTCCAGCCAACGGATGCCGGGCATTCCTATCAAACTTTCATCGAACAAAATCATCTTGTGGCCGTTAAAATCTGCCCGCAAGGGCATACCAAACCGCTCGAGATAGTGCCTTGTCGCCCATAAGCTTATCGCCACCGACCCCAATCTGCGCACGGACAGGCTCTGTTGGTCCGGCGGACGGTTTCTAATCGCAATATCTGCCTCGCCGCGTGTGAGGTTGAGAAACGAATGCCCAGTGCGCACTTCCAGCGTCAGGCTAGGAAATTGCGCGACGAAGCGGTCCATATTCGGGGCCAGCACCTTAAATACAAAAAACTCGGGGGCGGTGATCGACACCGTGCCTTCGGGACGTTTGTCATCGCCGCGAACGCGCGCCGCCAGCGCCGCCGTCGCCATCTCGATCCCTTGCACCGCAACGATGATCTGTTGCCCAGCCTTTGTCAGCACGCAGCCATCACTACGTCGTTCGAACAACTTCGCGCCCAGTGAACTTTCCAACGAATCCAGCCGCCGCAACACCGTCGCTCGGTCGACTCGCAGCTCGACCGCCGCCGCCTGCATCGAGCCGCCACGGTGAATTGCCAGCATATAGCGCAGATGGTCCCATTCCATCGCCCAATCATAGCAACAGATCAGTCGATTGCTACAATTCCCAATTTGGCGGTTTGCGGCAAAGCGACTGCCAATTCTGCCACGCTTTTCCCTATAATCGGATGCACCCAATCCGCCGCAATCTCGGCCAAAGGCAGCAACACAAACCCACGATCCTGCAGACGCGGATGTGGCAAGATCAATTCTTGCGGCGCTTTAACGCGTTGTTCAGTTTCGTTCTGATATATCCAGCCCATTACAACCTGACGATCCGGCAAAATTTCAGCATCACAGGCGAGCATGTCTATGTCGCACACCCTCGCTTCCCAACGCCGCTTTCGCACCCGGCCCAACTGCGCTTCAATCGCATGCAAATCGTGCAAAACCGCGTTAGGTTCGCGGTTCGCCTCAAACGCCACCGCCCCGTTCACAAACTCCGGCCCCGACCCCAGCGGATACGCCGGCGAGCGGTACCAACGACTGCGTGCGGTGATTCTCAAACCATGTTCACCAAACAACGTCAGCGCGAGTTCCAGCACTTCCACAGGTGACGTGACGTTACCCGGCAGGTTTGACCCAAGGGCAGCTAGGTATTTACGTAACCGAAAGGTCGTTTTTGCATCTTGCGAATCCAACGATTTTCCCTATTTTCGCTGCATAACTTTTCAACCAAGGGCGTCATTTCACCGCAAGCCCGCTTGCACCAGCCCACAATAACACTGCCGGAGGCACTATGTTCTATCAAGGCGAAAAGCTCGCACTGTTCATCGACGGATCCAACCTTTACGCCGCCGCAAAGGCGCTGGGGTTTGACATCGACTATAAACTGTTGCGCACCGAATTCATGCGGCGAGGCAAAATGCTGCGCGCGTTTTATTATACGGCTTTATTGGAAAACGAAGAATACTCGCCGATCCGCCCTTTAGTCGATTGGCTCAATTACAACGGTTTCACCATGGTCACCAAACCGGCCAAGGAATTCACCGATTCGATGGGCCGTCGAAAAGTCAAAGGCAACATGGATATCGAACTGGCCGTCCACGCGATGGAACTGGCACCGCATGTTGACCATATCGTCATCTTCTCGGGCGACGGCGACTTCCGCCCCTTGGTTGAATCGCTGCAACGCCAAGGCGTGCGCGTCTCGGTGGTCTCGACCATCCGTTCGCAGCCGCCGATGATAGCCGACGAGCTGCGCCGCCAATGCGATAACTTCATCGAGCTCGACGAACTGCGCGATGTCATCGGTCGTCCGCCGCGTCCGGCTGATGCGGTTCCTGCCAACACCATCTCTGAAGACGCGTGATTTATCCGGCTGAGGCACCGCGTGATTGCACGCGCTGCCCTCGGCTTGTCACCTATCGAGAGCAAGTCCGCGCCCGCAAACCGAACTGGTTCAACGGCGCGGTTCCTTCGTTCGGCGAAGAAAACGCCCAACTCCTCATCGTCGGCCTCGCCCCCGGTGTGACCGGAGCCAACCGCACCGGTCGCCCTTTCACCGGCGACTTCGCGGGTGATCTACTCTACGCGACCCTCGCCAAATTCGGCTTTTCCACCGGCCAATTCGCCGCCAATCCGAATGACGGCCTGCAACTCACCAACAGCCTCATCACCAACGCCGTCCGCTGCGTGCCGCCGCAAAACAAACCCTTACCAATCGAAATCGCCACCTGCCGCCCCTACCTGACCGCCCGCATCCAAGCGCTGCCCAACCTCAAAGCAATCCTCTGCCTCGGCCGCATCGCCCACGAAAGCCTGCTGCGAAGCGTTAATGCAAAACTGAATACCCACCCCTTCGCCCACCAAGCCCGCCACGAAATCAACGGCTATACCATCTTCGACAGCTACCACTGCTCGCGCTACAACACCAATACACGGCGCTTGACGACGGAAATGTTCGAAGCGGTTTTTGCAGATGTGCACGCCTTCCTGTCGACTTGACACTCCTGTAAAGAGATTCGCATGAACCGCGATGCCCTCACCCTCTACCTCGCCGCCCCGCGTGGCTTTTGCGCGGGCGTGGACCGGGCGATAAAAATCGTCGAAATGGCGCTGGAAAAATGGGGGGCACCGGTCTTTGTCCGCCACGAAATAGTCCACAACAAATACGTCGTCGATGAACTGCGGGCCAAAGGTGCCGTATTTGTCGAGGAACTCGACGAATGCCCCATCGACCGCCCGGTAATCTTTTCCGCCCATGGCGTGCCAAAATCCGTGCCCGCCGAAGCCGCAAGACGAAACATGATCTATGTCGATGCCACCTGTCCTCTGGTCTCTAAAGTTCACATCGAAGCCGAACGCCACCACCAGAACGGGTTGCAAATGGTGATGATCGGCCATGCCGGCCACCCCGAAACCCTTGGCACCATGGGCCAGTTGCCCGCCGGCGAGGTCATCCTTGTTGAAACCGCCGCCGACGTGGCCAAAATAACCCCGCGTGACCCAACGAAACTGGCTTTCATCACCCAAACCACCCTCAGCGTCGATGACACCATCGACGTGGTGAACGCGCTGAAAGCCCGCTTCCCCACCATCGTCGGGCCGCATAAGGAAGACATCTGTTACGCGACGACGAACCGACAGGAATCGGTCAAGGCCATCGCCCCGCTGATCGACGCCCTGCTGGTCATCGGCGCCCCCAATTCTTCCAACTCGCGCCGCTTAGTTGAGGTCGGTGAAAAAGCTGGCTGCAAATACGCCCAACTGGTGCAACGCGCCGCCGAAATCGACTGGCGTGCCCTGCAAGGGGTCAAATCCGTCGGCATCACCGCCGGTGCCTCCGCCCCCGAAATCCTCGTCAATGAAGTGGTCGACGCCTTCCGCGCCCGCTATGATGTGACCGTCGAACTTATCGAAACGGCCAAAGAAGCCGTCGAATTCAAAGTCCCGCGAATATTGCGGGAAAACACTTCGCCTTCCCGTCGCGCCACCGGGGAGAAGATGGCGCATGACACAAACGTTTAGCTGAATCTATTTTCCAGAGTGAGGCAGTAGAGTAACGCAAGTATTTTTCCTTGCATGACAAGGGACTGCGAGTGAGAGTGACAAAAAATAAATTCGATTTTCGAGTGAGTAATTGGCAAACCTAGCGGACATCTTGCTGACTACCCCACAACGCGAAGAGGCAGGAGCAAGAACGCTTGCTCGCTACCACTACCAAGCTTTATGGGGCGTGACCCTTCTGATTGAGATTCATTCCAAGCGAGCGGATTACGCAATTGTTTTTGAATTTCATGACGATGTAGCTCTTTTGGACAGCAGTTCCGACCCAAAAAAGATCGCCTTTTTTCAAATTAAGACGAAGGATAAAGGATTCTGGACGTTGCCTGACCTTCTGAAAACAAAGGTGACAACTGCAAAGCTAGGTAGCGGGACGAACCCGACCTCAATCCTTGGGAAAATGTATCAAAACGTGATACATTTCGGTGATGACGTCGAAAAAATTACTTTTGTTTCGAACGCGCATTTGAACTTAGGCCCCAAAAGCGAGGATTTTGGCCTAATGGACTGCAATGACGATGAATTGACCAAAGTCGTTGAAAAACTTCAGCTCGAGCTGCCGGGGACCATTGCAATCAAAAGCGAACTGGTGCGTTTCTCCAAGACGGACTTAAGTCTCGCCGATGCCGACAATCATGCCAAAGGTAAACTGCAGTCCTTTATAGTCTCTCAACTTGGGGACATTGCATTCTCGTTGGACACGATGTTCAGAGCGGTGGTCGGTGAATGTGAACGAAAGTCACGTGTCGTCGGCGTATCGGGCACATTGGCAGACGTCGTTCGGCGCAAGGGTGTCACGCGAGGGAATGTGGTGGAATGGCTTAATACGATCAAACAGACAATTGAGGTTCCGGCTTGGTTATCAATTGCAAATGAACTCGGTTTTCCCGCGATGGAAAAAACTCGCGTGGAACAGGAATGGAACAAGTATAAAGTCAAGGTGCTTGACCCTGACGAAGCCATTCGAAGCGTCCGAAGGGAAATTTCAAGGCATCTTGCAAATGATCGCTGCGAAGGTATGGCCTACATGGAAATCATCGAGGACATTTTTCCCAAAGTCGAAACGTATGCTAAAGACAGGCTGTCACCCATCCGAAATGAAGCAATAAAGGTCATGATACTCTATGAAGCACTTACAGGCGTCAAAGCAGGCGAACTTCAAGACACTGATCCGGAATTTGCGGAAAAAACTCAATGAAAAAGTTGAGATTCATCGAGCTTTGGCTTCTGTCGCAAAAAGAGAAGAAAGCAAGGGTAGAGAACCTAAGTGATGATGCGATTGCTGTCGTCGCAGACAATGAATATGGGAAATCCAGTCTGGTAAAGGCGTTATATGCGACGCTGGGCGCAGAACCTGGCAAAACACCTGATGTTTGGCGTTTTGCGCAAGTAATTAGCCTTTTGAAATTTTCCATTGATGGTAACGTTTTCAACATGTTGAAGAGCGGTTCAATTTATTCATTGTTCGACGAAAATGGAGCTATGCTTTGGTCTGTAAGCGGTATCGTCAAAGGTATCGGACCGCAATTGAATCCAATGCTCGACTTTCAGATCGAGTTGCCAATAAGAAATGGCGACGCCGTGATCCCGCCTCCAGCTTTTTGTTTTCTGCCATTTTACATTGACCAAGACAACAGTTGGAATGACACTTGGGAGTCGTTTTCTGGGCTAGAAATGATTCCAAATTACAAAAACGATATCGCAAACTTTCATGCGGGAATTCGTCCAAAAGAGTACTACCTCGCGAAAGCCGAAAAAACGGCTGAGACCAGAAAAAAAACCGAATTTCTGCAAGAGCGCAACGCCTTGGATCGAGCGGTAAATCGGATTAAGGAAAAACGAAATTCGTTCGGCATTGCATTTGACCCTGAGGTTTTTTCTGATCGAATTGAGTTACTCCTAAAGGAACAAAATGCCCTCCAATCCGCCTATGACAAAGTTAAGTCAAAGGTATCCGAACTTCAATCGAGGCGAACTGTTGCTTTCGAGGAGATGGAAATAGCTCGAAAAATACTCACAGAACTCGATGCCGATGTGAAGTTTGTACACGATATCGCGGAAACGGAAATTGTCTGCCCAATCTGTAATACGGTCCACAAGAATGACTTCGCAAACCGCTACGGGCTACTGAATGATGCTTACGCATGCCGAGCGATCTTGGAAGAAACAAAGCAACGCGTGGCAGAATTTGATAAGGAAATTCAAAAAGAACTCCGACAAGTTCCAAAGGTAGAATCGCACATCATGCGAATTGCCTCTCTGCTCGAAGAGACGCGTGGCGAGGTCAAACTTCGCGATATGCTTCAAGATGAAAGCGAACGTCTTGTTGACGAAACTTTTCTCAAGGAAGGCGCGTCGATTGACCAAGATATTGGAGAAATCGAACGCAAAATCGAGGCGACGGACGCACGCATGAAGGAGTTTGATAATGCGATGCGAAAAAAAACCATCCTTGAAACATATTCGACGCGGATGGAGCAATATTGTCTTCGACTCGGTGTAACCAACGTTCCGCCAAGCTTATTGAAATCTATTCGACCAGTTATCAACGAGACGGGGAGTTCCAAGCCTAGGCTTTTGCTCGCATATTATTACGCGATTTTGCAAACGATCGAAAAACATTCGACGTCGTGTTTCTGTCCAATTGTTGTCGATACACCTCTGCAACAGGATCAAGACCCAGCAAATGCGGAACGTATGATACAATTCGCAATCGACAACCGCCCAAAAGACTCACAATTGATTTTGGCAACCGGCAGCCTTCATGGAGTTAACTGGCCGGGGCGCGTAATTGCACCCAGCAGGAAACATTCACTTCTGGATGAGGACCAGTTCGAAACGGTTTTGGCACACGTTCTCCCGTTTTTGAATCTAGCGATGAATTCAACCACCCCATGAAGCCTGAATTCCTGCTCGCTGCTTTCATTGTTGCCCACTGCACAAGAACGGCATCGGAACGTGCCTGACCTGTTCGCCTATACCGACGGCGCTTGCTCCGGTAACCCTGGCCCCGGCGGCTGGGGGGCGCTGCTGATTGCCCGCAACGGCCCAACCACAATCAAAACCCGCGAACTCAACGGCGGCGAAGCCCTGACCACCAACAACCGCATGGAACTTATGGCGGCGATTGCGGCACTGGAATCGCTCAACCGCCCCTCAACCCTGACCCTGATCACCGACAGTGCCTATGTCAAAGACGGCATCACGCAATGGATTCACGCTTGGAAACGCAAGGGTTGGACCAAGAAAGGCGGCCTCAAGAACACCGACCTCTGGCAACGTCTGGACGCCGCCCACCAGAAACACAAAGTCACTTGGCAATGGGTCAAAGGCCACGCCGGTCACCCCGAAAATGAACGGGCGGACGAACTGGCGCGGGCGGGAATGGAGCCGTTTAAGCCGCCAAAATCACCGCTTGGCGATGAAGTTTTGCCAAACATAAATCAGCAACAAGGCCCCCAGAATAGCGCCGACAAAGCCTGAAAGCATGGTAAAGGCGGTTGTCAGCAACCTCAAAATCATGCCCCCTGCCAGTGCGCCCAAAACGCCGACGGCAATCGTTTGGGGCACGCCCAAGTCCAGTTTCATCATCCGCGTGGCAATGAACCCGGCAGCAGCACCCAGCACGATCAGTAGCAAAACGCCCACCTATTCCTCCTTCAGCGACTAGCAGCTTAATATGGGCACAATCGCGGGAAATTGAAGACCTTTCAAATCGAACCGGCGTATGATCCTCCATTCAGATCAAACCGGAGGATTCCACGATGGCCCACCGACATCACGGCGTTACTCAAGACATGATCAACCTTTACGACGAATACACCCATCTGACGCTAGACCGGCGCGGGTTCATGGAGAACCTGTCCAAACTCGCCGGCGGCACCGCTGCCGCGGCCGCGATCATGCCGCTCCTCGCTGCCAGTCAAGCTGCCGCCGCGATTATCGCCGAAGATGATGGCCGTGTCACCACCGCCAATGTCACCTACCCCGGTGCGACTGGCGAGATGATGGGCTATCTCGCCCTACCCGCCGCCCCCGCAGGCCCACTTGGAACCGTCATCGTCGTGCACGAAAATCGCGGTCTGAACGCCCATATCCAAGACGTCGCCCGACGCGCCGCCGTCGCAGGTTTCGCAGCGCTAGCGCCGGATTTCTTGTCCCCCGCCGGTGGCACGCCAACCGACGAGGACAAGGCGCGCGAGATGATCTCGGCCCTCGATCCGGCGACAACGCAAGGAAATCTGGTTGCCAGTTCTACATATCTGCGTAGCCACGACGCCGGGAACGGCAAAGTCGGCATCGTCGGCTTTTGCTGGGGTGGTGGTATGGCCAACGCCCTTGCTGTAGTCGACCCGCAATTGAACGCAGCAAGCGCGTTCTACGGTGCACAGCCAGATGCCGCCGCGGTGCCGTCCATCAAAGCGGCCCTCATGCTGCACTACGCCGAACTCGACGAACGGATCAACGCTGGAATCGATGGCTACAAAACTGCTCTTGATGCCGCTGGAATTCGCTATGAGCTGTTCATGTATCCCGGCGTTAACCACGCCTTCCACAACGATACATCCGAGGCGCGTTACAACACCGAAGCAGCGAATCTTGCTTGGGATCGGACAATGGAATTCTTCGGCAAGGAATTGGCCTCAAGCTAAGGTCGCACCCGCCAAAACCGGAAAGCCGCGCTGGAATTCGCCCGCATCCATCGCTGCTTTCCCTTCTCGCTGTAACCGTAACAACTTCACCGCGCCCGACCCACAGCCAACCGTCAAATCATCGTCCAAAACTTGCCCCGGCGCACCCTCGCCTTGGCCAACCGCTGACAGCAATACCTTCACCCGATGGCCCGCAATCATCGCCCAAGCGCCGGGAAATGGCGATAGTCCGCGAATATGCGCGTCAACCGCAGGGCTCGGCAAAGTCCAATCAACCCGCGCCTCGGCCTTGTCGATTTTCTTGGCATAGGCCACGCCCGTGTCGGCCTGCGCCACCGTTGGCAAAGGCATTTCCGCCAACGCCCGCACCACCAACCGCGCCCCAATCCCCGCCAACCGATCGTGCAAGGTCCCACAGGTATCGCCCGCGCCAATCCCGGTCGCTTCACGCAACAACACCGGCCCGATATCCAACCCGGCGTCCATCTGCATGATGCAAACGCCGGTTTCCTTGTCCCCCGCCATGATCGCCCGCTGTATTGGCGCGGCCCCCCGCCAGCGCGGCAACAGCGAGGCGTGGACGTTCAAACAGCCCAGCCGTGGCGCATCAAGAACCGCTTGCGGCAAAATCAGCCCATAGGCGACGACCACCGCCACGGCTGCCTGCAAAGCCGCAAACGCCGCCAGTTCGCCCTCATCCCGAAAATTCAAGGGCGTGCGCACCGCCAACCCCATTTCCAGCGCCCGCCTATGCACCGTCGAAACCCGCTCACCCTGCCCACGGCCAGCCTTGCGCGGTGGCTGCGAATAAACGCATGCAATCTCGTGCCCGGCAGCGACCAACGCCTCCAGCGCGACGACCGAAAACGCAGGTGTCCCCATGAAAATAACACGCATGGGTGTCGTCCCTATAATAGCAATTCCGCCGCCCGTTCGCGCTTCAGCTTCTTCATCTTCTTGGTGATGATCGACCGCTTCAGTGCCGACAGATGATCCAGAAACATTTTGCCGTTCAAATGGTCAATCTCGTGCTGGATGCACTTGGCCGCCAGCCCTTCGAAACTTCCCGTATGCTCACCCCCATCAAGACCCAGCCAGGAAATCGTCACCGAACCGGGACGCGTCACGTCCTCGTAAAAATCCGGCACCGACAGGCAACCTTCTTCTGCTTCGATCAATTCCTGCCCCAGCGCCAAAACTTCGGGGTTGATGATGACCATCGGTTCCGGCTTGGCATCTTTCGGCGCGCAATCCATCACAAACAATCGTCGCAACTCGCCCACCTGCGGCGCGGCCAAGCCAACACCGGGTGCTGCATACATCGTGGCCAACATATCCGCAGCCAGCTTTTTGACCTCGGTATTGATCTTGCCCACGGCATCGCAAACCTTCTTCAGGCGCGGGTCGGGATGCCAGAGGATTTCTCGAATGCTCATGTTTGTCGATGTATGCGAACAATTCTTATGCTGCAAGCACCCGCGAACCCGGCTAAGGCTTCGCCAACCGCCAACAGGAACTGCGACATGACCTTCGACTTCGACCAACCGATCGACCGCCGCAATACCCATTCCCATAAATGGGACAATATGGAACATTTGTTCGGTGTGTCGAACGCCGACGGCATACCCATGTGGGTCGCCGACATGGATTTCCGCCCGCCACCAGCTGTGAACGCCGCGCTGGCCGCCGCCGTAAAGCTTGGTGTGCACGGCTATTTCGGGGATGAGCGCGAACACAAGGCAGCAATCGCCAGTTGGATGCAAAGCCGCCATGGCTGGACGGTCGAGCCGAGGTGGATCACCAGCGTCCACGGCGTGGCCTCGGGCATCGCGCTGTGCCTGAAGGCTTTTACCAACCCCGGCGACGGCATTATCCTGTTCACACCCGTCTATCACGCCTTCGCCCGCGTCATCAAAGCCAACGGACGCGAAGTGGTCGAAAGCCCGATGCCGGTTGTCGACGGTCGTTTCACCATGGATCTCGCGACGCTAGCCGCACAGCTGAATGGCCGCGAGCGTTCCATCATCCTGTGCTCGCCGCACAATCCCGGCGGCACGGTCTGGACTATCGCCGAACTGGCGGCCTTGGCTGATTTTGCCGCCGCGCACGACCTGCTGATCCTGTCTGACGAGATTCATTGCGATCTGGTCTATCCGGGCAATAAACATACGATGCTGCCTCTTGCCGCCCCCGGACACTTGGACCGCATCGTCATGCTGACGGCCACGACCAAGACCTTCAACATCGCGGGTGCCTTGATCGGCAACGTCACCATCGCCAACCCTGCCTTGAGGGCAAAGTTCGCCGCCGCCGTGCTAGCAGCCGGCATGGATCACAACCGCCTGTCGGTCTTGATGGCCACGGCAGCCTACCAGCATGGCGCGGACTGGCTCGACGCGCTCATTACCTATCTCGACGGCAACCGCAAATTGCTCGATGTCGGCCTGAAAGCCATCCCCGGCTTCCGGCCGATGCCGATGCAGGCCACCTATCTGGCGTGGGTCGACCTGACCCGCACGGGCCTGAGCGACGCCGAAATCACCGCGCGGTTCCACCAGCAAGCCCAAGTAGCAATGTTGAGCGGCAACGGCTTTGGCTCCGGCGGCGCTGGCCACATAAGATTGAATTTCGCAACCCAACGTCATGTGCTAAAAGAAGCGATCACCCGCATTCAATCTGCTTTCGCTGACCTGCAATAATCGCTAACACGCATTTCCTTACCACTTTCATCGTTCCATAAATACGTCAGGAACACATCCGTGCCGGAAAACGCTGACCGAATCGCCCCGGTCTGGCTCAACCGCCAGACGCCACCGCATATCCTCACTTTGGTGATGATAACGGGGCTTGGCGCGTGGACGATGAACGTGTTCCTGCCCTCGCTCCCCGCCATCGCCAAACATTTCAATGCCGACTATTCGGTCGTGCAACTGACCATTTCGGGCTATCTTGGCTGCATCGCTTTGTTGCAACTGATTTATGGCCCGCTGTCGGATCGTTTCGGTCGCCGTCCGGTGCTGGTCGGGGCTTTCGCAATTTTCCTTGTGGCAACTTTGGGCTGCGCCCTTGCACCCAATATCGAAACTTTCCTCGCCTTCCGCATGCTGCAAGCCTCCGTCGCCGCTGGCATGGTCCTCTCACGCGCCATCGTGCGCGACATGGTGCCCAAAGACCAAGCCGCCAGCATGATCGGCTATGTCACCATGGGCATGGCGGTGGTGCCGATGATCGGACCGGCATTCGGCGGCATCCTCGACCAGAATTTTGGCTGGCAATCCACGTTTTATGCCACACTGCTGTTTGGCGCTCTCGCGCTTGCGCTGATCTGGCACGACCTTGGCGAAACCAACCAAAGCCAATCTACCAGCTTCACCAGCCAATTCCGCGCCTACCCCGAACTGCTGCGTTCGCGCCGGTTCTGGGGCTATTCGCTGACGGCGGGCTTCGCCTCTGGCGCGTTTTTCGCCTTCCTCGGCGGTGCACCCTATGTGGCAACGCAAATCCTCGGCATCAGCCCCACCCAGCTTGGCCTTTACATGGGCGTCATTGCGCTGGGTTATCTCTTGGGTAATTTCCTTTCCGGGCGCTTTTCAACCCGGCTTGGCGTCAATCGCATGATGTTGATGGGCGGCATGGTCACCAGCTTTGCCATGCTGCTGGCCCTAACTCTCTTCGGCCTTGGGCTGGTCCATCCGCTATCCTTCTTCGGCTCGTTCTTTTTCATGGGCATCGGCAACGGCCTGACGCTGCCCAACGCCAATGCCGGCATCGTCTCGGTCCGCCCGCAATTGGCGGGCAGCGCATCTGGCCTCGGCGGCTCGCTGATGATCGGCGCAGGTGCGGCGCTATCTGCCATTTCCGGCACTTTGCTTGGCCCTGAAACCGGCATATGGCCCTTGCTGTGGATGATGCTGGGCAGCGCGTTGGCGGGCCTTCTGGCCACGTTTTGGGTAATAAGGGTTGAACGCTCGTTGCACCCGACCACCTGATCCAAACCGAGGCAACGGTTGCAATCCCAAATCGCCTGAACCATATCTGACCCAAGCAATACAGGGTGCCGATATGCAAAATTACCTCGACTTCGAACGCGACTTGGCCGAGATCGAAGGCAAGGCGGAAGAGCTGCGCGCCCTCGCCAAAAAGAACCCCGAAATGGATGTGGCCAAAGAGGCGACCGCGCTGGATAAAAAGGCCGGCGAACTGCTGAAAGACCTCTATAAAGACCTGTCGCCCTGGCGCAAATGCCAAGTCGCCCGCCACCCGGACCGGCCGCATTGCAAGGATTATATCGAGGCACTGTTTGTCGAATTCACTCCGCTTGCCGGTGACCGCAACTTTGCCGACGACCACGCCGTCATGGGTGGTCTGGCGCGGTTCAACGACCAGCCGGTGGTCGTCATTGGCCACGAAAAAGGTCACGACACCAAGACCCGCATCGAACGCAATTTCGGCATGGCCCGCCCCGAAGGCTATCGCAAAGCGGTGCGCCTGATGGACCTTGCCGACAAATTCAACCTGCCCGTCATCACCCTAATCGACACCGCCGGCGCCTATCCCGGCAAGGGTGCCGAGGAACGCGGCCAAGCCGAAGCCATCGCCCGTTCCACCGAAAAATGCCTGCAAATCGGCGTGCCGCTGATTTCCGTCATCATCGGCGAAGGCGGTTCCGGCGGGGCCGTCGCCTTCGCCACCGCCGACCG
>JANOQZ010000036.1:0-74552 GCA_031415055.1 Oceanomicrobium sp.
CCGGACCCGCGCATTTTCCTGCTCAACGGTTACATCCCCTCCGACCGCGATCTCATTGTTAACAATACGTTAATTCCGATCCTGTGCTCACCAGAGCAAATAGCCCGCTTCCGCGAATCCATCCCCAGCCACCCCTGCGCCCTGCAAATCGACAACGGCATGAACCGCCTTGGCCTGAAACCGCTGGAATTGGCATCAATCTTCCCGATCCTACCAAATCTCAACATCCAACTTATCCTCGGCCACCTGTCTTGTTCCGACGACACTCTCAGCCCCTTTAATCCCGCCCAACTCGCCACCTTCCATACCCTAACCGCCCTACTCGCCCTTTACCCCCGCAGCCTCGCCGCCACCGGCGGCATCCTGCTTGGCGCACCCTACCACTTCGCCCTCACCCGCCCCGGCATCGGCTTGTTCGGCGGCCAACCCTTCGCCCAAGCCAAA
Source organism: Oceanomicrobium sp. (assembly GCA_031415055.1). Taxonomy (GTDB): domain Bacteria; phylum Pseudomonadota; class Alphaproteobacteria; order Rhodobacterales; family Rhodobacteraceae; genus JANMOK01. The sequence goes on from JANOQZ010000036.1 coordinate 445, forward strand.
CCCGTCGTCTCTTTGACCGCACCAATCCTGCAAATCCGCGACGTGCTGCCCGGCGAATCCATTGGTTACGGTGCCAGTTTCACCGCCACCCAATCCATGAAAATCGCTACCATCGCTGCCGGTTACGCCGACGGCCTGCCGCGCTCACTCAGCGGCAATAGTAACTTCTACGCCAACGCAATCCCCTGCCCCCTCATCGGTCGTGTGTCGATGGACCTTGTTACCGTCGACGTCACTCACGTGCCGCAAGTCCCCGGTAACATCGAAATCCTCGGCCCCAACCATTCCATCGACCAATTGGCCGCAGACGCTGGCACCATCGGCTACGAAATCCTGACCAGCCTTGGCACCCGCTATGAACGCATCTACAAGGGCGGCTGAAATCAGGCGGGCGGGCCGAATGGCATTCTTCGACTTCTTCCATGGTGTCCTCGCCTCCATCGGTCGCTCCACCCTCGCGCTCTGCGCGTCGGTCGGCCATCTGACGCTCTACATCACCCAAACCCTCTCCCACCTCGTCCGCCCACCGTTCTACTGGCGCGAGTTCGGCAACCAACTGCTGCGCATCGGTTATTTCTCTCTGCCGGTCGTCGGCATGACCGCTCTGTTCACCGGTGCCGCCCTTGCGCTGCAAATCTATGCCGGTGGCAGCCGCTTCGCCGCCGAATCCGTCGTCCCCTCGATCGTCGCCATCGGCATGGTGCGCGAACACGGGCCGGTTCTCGGCGGCCTGATGGTCGCCGGTCGGGTCGCCGCCAGCATCGCCGCCGAACTTGGCACCATGAAAGTCACCGAACAGATCGACGCGCTGACCACGCTGTCGACCAACCCGATGAAATACCTGACCGTGCCCCGCGTCGCCGCCGCCACCATCGCCATGCCCATCCTCGCCTTCATTGGCGATATCATCGGCATCATGGGCGGCTTCCTTGTTGGCGTTGGCCAACTTGGCTTCAACCCCGCCACTTACATCAAAAACACCGTCGATTTCCTTGAACCCATCGACATCTATTCCGGCCTCGTCAAAGCCGCTGCTTTCGGCTTCATCCTCGCCATTATGGGCTGCTATCACGGCATGAATTCCGGTCGCGGCGCGCAAGGCGTTGGCCAAGCGACCACCAACGCCGTCGTTTCGGCTTCGGTGCTGATCCTCGCCGCCAACTACATCCTCACCAACCTGTTCTTTTCCGCATGACCGCCAAGATCTCGCTCCGCAGCCTCTCCAAGGCCTTCAACGGCAAACCGGTGCTGACCGGTGTCGATCTCGTCGTCGGCCAGGGCGAAAGTATGGTCATTATCGGCGGTTCGGGCACCGGCAAATCGGTGCTGCTGAAATGCATCCTTGGCATTATCCCGCCCGATGCCGGAAGCATTGTGGTGGACGGAGCCGACGCCAAAACCGACCGCGACGCCTTCCTCGCCAGGTTCGGCATGCTGTTCCAAGGCGGCGCGTTGTTCGACTCGATGCCGGTCTGGCAAAACGTCGCCTTCCGCCTGCTGCACTCCGGTACGCCCAAACTTGAAGCCCGTGACCTTGCCATCGAAAAGCTCCGCCGCGTCGGCCTCACTCCTGAAACCGCCGACCTCTACCCCGCCGAACTGTCCGGCGGCATGCAAAAACGCGTCGGCCTCGCCCGCGCCATCGCCTCCAACCCCGAGATCATCTTCTTTGACGAACCCACCACCGGGCTGGACCCGATCATGGCCGGGGTGATCAACGACCTGGTCCGCGAACTGGTCACCGAAATCGGCGCCACCGCCATCACCATCACCCATGACATGAGCTCCGTCCGCGCCATCGCCGACAAAGTGGCGATGCTGCACGGCGGACGCGTGCAATGGACGGGGGCGATTGGGGATATGGACTCGTCGGGTGATCCGTATGTCGACCAATTCGTGCACGGCCGCGCCCAAGGGCCAATAGAAAGCGTGCGGTAGGATGGGTGATTTCACCCATCGTTGGTGCGCATTTAGCGCACCAACCCACCCCTCACCCCTCGCTCTTCCCCACCATAACCACCCGCTCCAACCCCTCGAAATGGGTATCGCAGGTCAACAGGTCGGCGTTATGTTCCAAAGCAGTGGCATAGATTATGGCATCGGCAGTGGAAAGTTTGTGTTCGCGCCAGATTTCCGCGGCCCGCAAGGCTATTTTTGTGTTGAGATCGATAACCTGTCGTTTGACCGAAAAAGCCAAAACTTGCGTGCGTGACGTTGCACCGCCCTCACGCATTGCCCATTTTGCCAACTCCAGTTGCACCACCGTTGGAACCAGCCAACTTTCGCGATCTGGTAGTTCTGGCGCAACCAACGCACCTGTCTTGGTTCCGGCAAGGCATTCGATCCACGCAGACGTGTCGACCACGCGCATCAGTAGCGATCATTTCGGTCACGGTAGTTCTCGGTGTTTGCACCTTTGAATATGGCCCGCAATTCATCAAGCGTTGGAACCGGCACCAATTTGTACCCACCGTTGTCCGGAATAAACGCAAATTCCTGCCCCGGCTGCCAATTTTGATCCTCCCGCACTTCCTTGGGGATGGAAATCTGAAATTTCGAAGAAAGTTTGGTCGAAGTCGCCATTTTCTTACGCCTTTATATCGATAGCCACAACGTAAGACTAGCGGTTCCAAAAATCAACCCCCCTTGCACCCGCCCCCAACCCCAACCATCTTCCCACCCCATGACCCTGCGCCTTCTCAACCTCGCCCTGCTCATCCTCTTCCCCATCGCTTGGACCGCACCCTTGGCCAGCGCAGGCCTGCTGCCTTACTTCGATCTCGACGAAATCTCCGTCCTTACCGGCATCGCCAGCCTTTGGCACAAGGACATTTTCCTCGCCATCGTCGTAACCCTCTTCGCCATCGTTGCCCCAATAACAAAGATCGCTACCCTCGCCCTCATCCAGTTCGGCCCGCTCGACAAACGCCACTTCCCCATCCTCGAAATACTCGGCAAACTCGCAATGGCCGACGTGTTCCTGATCGCGCTTTACATCGTGCTGGTCAAAGGTGTTGGCATCGGCCGCGTTGAAACCGGCTGGGGGCTTTACCTGTTTACCTTCTGCGTTTTGGTCTCCATGTTGGTCACGCATCTGTCCAAAAAGTCTCTTCCATGACGATTCTGAATCTGCTCATCGGCCTGACCCTGATCATCCCCATCTTCGCCGCCTTTATCTGGAGCGCGGCGCAAGCCTTTCGTCAAACCGGCTGGCTGCAATATGCCCATGCGGCCTCTGTGGCACTTACCCTGCTTGGCATGGCCACAATATCCTACAAAATCGAACCCGCCGCCCAATTCACTGGCCTGCTATTGGGCACTGCTGCGGGCATCGCCATCTGGCTGGAATCAGGCTGGTCAAAATTATTCCCCATCGTGCTCCTGCTGCTCGCCGTGGTCCTGATCCTCAAAATCCCCTTCGTCCAAGTTGTCTAAATCCGCCTCCACCTATGTTTGCTCGGCCTGTGGTGCCGCCACCCCGAAATGGGCCGGGTCTTGCGACAATTGCGGGGCGTGGAACACGATTTCCGAGGAAGCCGCCCTATCCAGCGGTCCCACCGGCAAAACGCTTGGTGCAAGCAAAGGCCGCAAGGTTGAACTGACCGGTCTGACCTCTACCGAACCCCCACTTCCCCGCCGCACGTCCGGCATCGGCGAACTCGACCGCGTGCTCGGCGGTGGCCTCGTCCCCGCCAGCGCCATCCTGGTCGGCGGCGACCCCGGCATCGGCAAATCGACCATCCTGCTGCAAGCCGCCGCCGCATTCTCAAAAAACGGCGGCAAGGTGATTTATGTCTCCGGTGAAGAGGCAGCCAGCCAAATCCGCATGCGCGCTGACCGTCTTGGCCTGACCGACGCCCCGATGCTGCTGGCTTCCGAAACCAACCTGCGCGACATCCTGACCACGCTGGACTCCGAAAAACCACAGCTCGCCATCATCGATTCGATCCAGACCATGTGGGCCGATCACGTCGAAAGCGCGCCGGGTTCGGTCTCGCAAGTCCGCGCCGCCGCCCACGAATTGGTCTCCTTCGCCAAACGTCGCGGCACATCGATCATCCTTGTCGGCCATGTCACCAAAGACGGCCAGATCGCTGGCCCCCGCGTCATCGAACACATGGTCGATACCGTCCTTTATTTCGAGGGCGAACGCGGCCACCAATTCCGCATTCTTCGCGCGGTGAAAAACCGCTTCGGCCCGGCAGATGAGATCGGGGTGTTCGAAATGACCGGTCTTGGCCTGCAAGAAGTCACCAACCCCTCCGCCCTATTCCTGTCCGAACGCGAAAACCCGGCATCCGGCTCGGTGGTATTCGCCGGTATCGAAGGCACACGACCCCTGCTGGTCGAAATCCAGGCCCTCGTCGCCCCATCGCCGCTGGCTACCCCGCGTCGGTCGGTGGTGGGCTGGGACGCCGGACGCTTGGCGATGATCCTCGCCGTGCTCGATTCGCGCTGCGGCATTTCGTTCGGCGGCCTCGACGTCTACCTCAACGTCGCCGGGGGCATGCGCATCACCGAACCCGCCGCCGACCTTGCCGTCGCCGCCGCCTTGGTCTCGGCACGGCAAGACCTGCCAATTGCCAAAAACTGTGTCATTTTCGGCGAAATCAGCCTTTCAGGCGCCTTAAGACCAATAACTCAACCCGATTCCCGCCTTAAAGAAGCCGAAAAGTTGGGCTTTACAGCTGCTTACACCTCGTCGCGCCTGAAAATCGGCGCTACAACCGCGTTGACTTTGCTGAAAATGGATGATTTGCCCGCCTTCATAGAAAAATGTTTCGGCCAAATCGGGGAATAGGAAAACACTCGATGGAAGATTTCACAGTCGTTGATGCAGGCGTTCTGGTCATAATCGCGGTTTCTGCCCTATTGGCATTCTCGCGCGGCTTCATCCGCGAACTCCTGTCGATCCTCGGCTGGATTGCCGCCGCCGTCATCGCTTTCTACTTCGCCCCGCAAGCCGAACCGATCATCAAGGAAATCCCCTACCTCGGCGATTTCATTGGTGAGCAATGCGAACTGGCCATCCTCGCCGCCTTCGCCGCCGTCTTCGCGCTCGCACTTGTGGTCGTCTCAATCTTCACGCCCTTGCTTTCAGGTGCCGTGCAAAACTCCGCTCTCGGCCCCATTGACCAAGGCCTGGGCTTCCTGTTTGGCGTTGCGCGGGGCGTTCTGCTGGTCGCCATCGCCTTTATCGTTTACGACCGGGTGATCGCGGGCAGTGAAGGCATCGCCCAAGTTGACGGCGCCAAGTCCAAAGTCATCATCGCGCAAGTGCAAGCCAAGATCGAGGAACGCCTCAACCAAGACCAAAGCACCGCGATGGATTGGATCACCGGTCGTTTTGCCGCTTTAACCGCCGATTGTGTTGGCGCGCCAACAACGCCCGAAGCCGCCCCAGCGACGGAACCAACAGCCGAGCCGGCGACGACCGAAACCCAGACCTGACATACTTTCACGGTCACCCCGGACTTGTTCCGGGGTCCAGCGAAACAGGCGCGGCGCTGCAACTGGATTGCCGGACCAACTCCGGCAATGACTAAGGCAATGTTGCGCCGAACCTTTTCAAACCCCCAAATCCCTCAATACCCGCGGCAACACTTCCGGCAAATCTTCCGCAATCAGCCCCGGACCGAACTTCAAGGCGCATTCCACATGCAGCCAAGCCGCCGTTTCCGCCGCCTGCATCACCCCAAACCCCCGCGCCAACAGCCCGCAAATAAACCCCGCCAACACATCCCCCGACCCCGCCGTCGCCAGCCACGGCGCCGAGCGCTCATAATGCGCCGAGTTGATCGCGCAGCGTCCCGAAGCATCGGCAATCACCGTATCTGCCCCTTTGAACAGCACGACGCACCCGGCCCGCTTCGCCGCCTCACGAGTTGCATCGACCTTGGAATATGCCGGACCCGTAGTTGCCGGTTCCGCCAGCTTGGCGGCAATATCGGGAAACAGTCGGGCAAATTCTCCCGCATGCGGCGTCAAGACGCAATTCCCATGCAACAACCCAAACAACCCCGCATCCCCCGCCAAAGCCATCAACGCATCCGCATCAATCACCACCGATCTCGCTTCCCCGGCCCCCGCGCCGGGGCCTCCTTTCACACCCAACGCCACCGCCAAAATCTCCCGCGCCCGCTCCACCCCCAACCCCGGCCCGATACACAAGGCATTGATCCGCGCATCCGCCAGCACCGCCGCCAGCGCCGCCGCATCCCCCACCTGCCTCAACATCACCGCATCCACCCGCGCCGCATTCTCGACCAATGCCTCCGGCACCACCGCCAAAGTCACCAACCCCGCCCCGATCCTGAGCGCCCCCCTCGCCGCCAGCCGCGCCGCCCCGCCATGACCAGAAGGACCAGAAAGGATCAGGGCGTGGCCGTAGTCGAACTTGTGCTCGCCTGTACATTTATCCAGTATGCTCTCGGCACTGGAATATCCCGGTCTTAAGTCGACGCCGTCCAACATTGAAACCACAGTCCCGTTTGGCTTCGTCTTGGTCGCCGGATCATACCTCTCGCCCAACACGCGCATAGCCTGCCGACCGTCCAGCCCAATGTTTTTGACGACCACCTTTCCACAATGCTCAGCCCCTTGGGCCAAGAAGTGACCCAACTTCGCGTAGGCAAATGTTATCGTCAGGTCAGCACGCAGTCCGCCACCCCTGTTGACGCTCAAATCGCGCCCGCTGTCAGCACATAGCCCCGATGGCACATCCACAGCCACAAGCCGGGCCATGTGGTTTCGGGCCGAATCCTCAAGAACCTTAGCTGCGTGATCAGCGACACCCTCTAACAATCGCGACAAGCCGATGCCGAAAAGGCAATCTACATAGACATCCGCGTCGGTATCCCAAGGGGCAAGGGTCTCCGCAGCCCTCACCTCCCCCACCCCCTTCCACCTTTCACAACACACCGACGCATCCACCGGCAACCTCCCCTCGTCCCCATACAGGAACACCTCCACCTCCCACCCGCGCTGCTTCAACAGCCGCGCCACCACAAACCCGTCGCCGCCGTTGTTCCCCGGCCCGCACAGCACCACCGCCTTATGCGAGGTCGAAGCCAGCTCCGGCCATTCCGCCAAAATCGCCGCGACCACCCCGCGCCCGGCGCGTTCCATCAGCTCCAGCCCGGTCACTTCGCCCGAGGCAATCGCAGCGGCTTCAATCGCCCGCATTTGCGCGGCCGTCAAAAGTTCAACCAAAGCAAATTCCTTTCGACCAAAGTTCATCCCTTAAGCAATCTGCCCAAAAATTAAGCACTTCCAACGAATCCCGCCAACACAACCATTTTCCCGACCCCTCACCAATAGACTCCCCCCAACCAAACTGATTTGACGCCCTCAACAGACCTTACGGGGAGCCTAACCCATGAAGAAAATCGAAGCCATCATCAAGCCGTTCAAGCTGGATGAAGTCAAAGAAGCCCTGCAAGAATTCGGCGTACAAGGCCTGTCGGTGATCGAAGCCAAAGGCTTTGGCCGCCAGAAAGGCCATACCGAACTTTATCGCGGCGCCGAATATGTCGTCGATTTCTTGCCGAAAGTGAAAATCGAACTGGTCGTTTCCGACGAACAGGTCGAGGGCGCCATCGCCGCCATCATCGCCGCCGCCAAAACCGGCAAAATCGGCGACGGCAAGATCTTCGTCTCGACCGTCGAATATGCCGTGCGCATCCGCACCGGCGAAGAAGGCCCAGAAGCTCTTTAACCTAAACCAAAACAGGACCCAAACATGAGCGCGAAACAAGACGTTCTCAAACAACTGAAGGATGATGACATCGATTATGTCGACATCCGCTTCACCGATCCACGCGGCAAGTTGCAGCACGTCACCGTGGTCGCCGATCTGGTCGACGAAGATTTCCTCGACGAAGGCTTCATGTTCGACGGCTCGTCGATTGCCGGTTGGAAAAGCATCGACAAATCCGACATGAAACTGATGCCCGATTGTGAATCGGCCTATGTTGACCCGTTCTATGCCGAAAAAACCCTGTGCCTGCATTGCTCGGTGCACGAACCCGACACCAACGAAGCTTACGAGCGTGACCCGCGTTCAACCGCGACCAAGGCCGAAGCTTACCTCAAAGCCACCGGCATCGGCGACACCGCCTACTTTGGCCCCGAAGCCGAATTCTTCATCTTTGACGACGTGCGTTATTCCAACAAGATGAACAAAGTCAGCTTCGAGGTTGACGCCGTCGACGCCGCTTGGAACACCGATACCGAATATGAAATGGGCAATTCCGGCCATCGTCCCGGCATCAAAGGCGGCTACTTCCCGGTTCCACCTTTGGATTCGGCGCAAGACCTGCGCGGCGAGATGCTCTCGACCATGAAACGCATCGGCATGAAAGTCGACAAACACCATCACGAAGTCGCCTCGACCCAGCACGAGCTTGGCCTGATCTTCGGCACCCTGACCAAACAGGCCGACGACATCCAGAAATACAAATATGTCATCCACAACGTCGCGGCAGCCTACGGCAAGACCGCGACCTTCATGCCCAAACCGATTTACGGCGACAACGGCTCTGGCATGCATGTGAATATGTCGATCTGGAAAGGCGGCAAACCCTTGTTTGCCGGTGACAAATACGCCGATCTGTCCGACGAGGCGTTGTTCTTCATCGGTGGCATTCTGAAACACGCCAAATCGCTGAACGCCATCACCAACCCGGGCACCAACAGCTACAAGCGCCTGATCCCGGGCTTTGAAGCCCCGGTTCTGCGCGCCTATTCCGCCCGCAACCGCTCCGGCTGCGTGCGCATTCCGTGGACGGAATCGCCGAAAGCCAAGCGTATAGAGGCCCGCTTCCCCGACCCGTCGGCCAACCCCTATCTGGCCTTCGCCGCCCTGCTGATGGCCGGGCTAGACGGGATCAAAAACAAAATCCACCCCGGCGAAGCGTCGGACAAAGACCTCTACGACCTGCCCCCCGAAGAACTCGCCGACATCCCCACCGTTTGCGGTTCCTTGCGCGAAGCCCTGAACGAGCTGGAAAAAGACCACGACTATCTGCTCGCAGGCGATGTCTTCACCCGCGACCAACTCGAAGGCTACGCCGCCCTGAAATGGGAAGAAGTCTACAAGTTCGAGCACACGCCGCATCCGGTGGAATATGGGATGTATTATAGCTGTTGAGCCGTGAAGTAAGGTGCGTGCTTGCACGCCCTTCACCGCGGAAACTCACTTCGCGGGGCCGTTTGGCCCCGTTTCCTTTCCCACCCTTACCCACAACCCATAATGATCAGACCCAAGTCCCGGCACCAGCCTGCTGCGGCCCTGCATTCCGGCCGGAAGCATCACCTGATCTATCGGCAACAAGACCTGCAACCCCTTGGGACGAAACGAAAATCGCAGTGGAGTCACCACTTCCGTCCCGGTGCGCGCTTCCAGCCGCTGCACCGAGGTCGCCCAAGGCACCATGTTGAAATCGCCTGCAATCACAACAGGCTGCGGCAATTCCCCCAATATCCGCTGTATCCGCCGCTGCCGCCCGGCATAGTCCCAAGGCCAAGGCCAAGTCTGATGCACCCCCACAATCGTCAAAGGCCCATCTTGGGTTTGCACCCGGATCCAAGCCATCTTTTCAATATCATCGCAGCCCGCTTCGGCCCCTTCGGCAACAGGAAACCGCGTTAGAATCACGACGCCAAACCCATACGACTGAGGGCAGCGTATTTGGGTTGGATAGGTATTTGCCAGCGCCTCCAGCACCTGCGCATTGCGATGCGATACTTCCTGCAACGTCACAATTTCCGGTTTATTATCCATAATATACTGCGCCACATCCGCCGGTCGCGGATTGCCGATCATCATATTCTGCTGAAACAGCCGCCAATCCGCATCCATCGGTCCATCGCCCATCTCGCGCACAAAGGGTGCGATCGTTACGACCGATAACATAGCGACAAGCCCGGCTATTATCCGCACAACCGGCATTTTCAACTTGAAGGTCACCAGCAACAACAGGCCCAGAACTGGCAGTATGTGCAGCCGGAACACCGCGACGGCATCAAGAGCCTGATGCAAGAAACCCAAATGCCCAGCGAGCAGTGCTAGGGACAGAACCAATACAACCAACCGAGCCAGTTTCGCGCCCAAAAATTGGCTTCCAATATTTTGCCACCAAGTCATCGCCTTACCTAGACCAACAAAAACGACGCCTTCAAGCCGTAAACCCGGTTGCAATATGGCGGCGGGCAAAGTCAAACTACTCTAGCCAAGGGAGTCGCCTCATGACCCACGCCCGCAAAATCGACCCTTCCCTCAAACCCGACGGTTCCCCGCGCGACAATAATCGGGTCGAAACCGGCCCGACCGATCTGGCTTTCGCCGAATGGGCCACGCTTGGCCTGACCGCCCCGAACCTATCTAAAATGCGGGCGTTCCGACTGCAACGGCTGGTCAGCCATGTTGTTGAACGCGACTGTGCCGGCATCCTGATGTTCGATCCGCTCAACATCCGCTACGCCACCGACAGCCCGAACATGCAACTGTGGAACACGCACAACCCTTTCCGCGCCTGCTTGGTCTGCCCCGATGGTCATATGGTGCTGTGGGATTACAAGAACTCCCCGTTCCTCAGCCTGCACAACCCGCTAGTCGCCGAAATTCGATCTGGCGCTTCAATGTTCTATTGCGTCGATGGCGATCAGGAAAACCGCCCCTCAAAAGCCTTCGCGGCCCAAATCCGCGACTTGCTGCACCAACATTCGGGCAGCAACATGCGGCTAGCTGTCGATAAAATCATGATCTCCGGTTTGCGTGCCCTCGAATCCGCCGGGCTAACTGTATTTGAGGGTCAGGAACTTACCGAAAAAGCCCGTTCCATCAAAGGTCCCGACGAAATCCTCGCCATGCGTTGCGCCATGGCCGCCGCAGAAGCCTCGGTCGCGGTGATGGAAAAAATTGCCGCTCCGGGGTTGAGCGAAGACGACATCTGGTCCGTTCTTCATGCCGAAAACATCCGACGTGGCGGCGAGTGGATCGAATGCCGCCTCCTTGCCTCCGGCCCGCGCACCAATCCGTGGTTTCAGGAATGCGGCCCCCGCATCGTGCAAAACAACGAGATTCTGGCTTTTGACACCGACCTGATCGGCGCCTACGGCCTGTGCTGCGATTTCTCGCGCACGTGGTTCTTGGGCGACGGCAAGCCGCGCCCTGACATGATTTCCGACTACAACTGCGCCCGCGACCACATCAACGAAAACATGGCCCTGCTCAAACCCGGTGCGCGGATCGAAGATATCGTCCACGGCGGCCATACTTTGCCGCCCGAATATCAACGCTTGAAATATTCCTGCAAAATGCACGGCGTCGGCTTGTGCGACGAGTGGCCGTTCATCAACTATCCCGACGAATACGCGCCCAAGTCATTTGACTATACGCTGCAAGCTGGCATGATGTTATGTGTTGAAGCATTGATCAGCCGCGATGGCGGTGACTTTTCGATTAAACTCGAAGACCAAGTGCTTATCACCGAAACCGGGTTTGAAAACTTAACCAAATACCCATTTGACCCAAAATTCATGAGCTAAAAATGCTGATTGGAATCGACTGGGGCGGTACCAAAATTGAAGGCGTTGCCCTCAATCACGACGGATTGGAACTTGTGCGGCACCGCGAGCTAACCCCGCGCCACGACTATCAGGCCTGCTTACAGGTCATCCGCAAAATGGTGGACCGTATCGAACGCGAGACCGGCCAAGAGGGCACGCTTGGAATCGGCATCCCCGGCTCACTGGAACCCCTCAGCCGTTTGGGCAAGGGCGCAAGTTCAACCTGGCTGCTGGGCATGCCTGTTGAACGCGACCTGCAAGACACCTTCAAGGAACGCACCATTCGCGTTGAAAACGACGCCGATTGTTTTGCCGCATCCGAAGCGGTTGACGGTGCGGGCAAAGGCTACAACGTGGTCTTTGGCGTCATCCTCGGGTCGGGTGCGGGCGCTGGCATCGCCATCCACGGCCACGCGCATCACGGCCCCAACAATTCTGCCGGCGAATGGGGCCACAACCCGCTGCCATTTCCTGACATCAGCGAAACGCCCGGCCCGCAATGCTATTGCGGCAAACATGGCTGTATGGAAACTTGGGTGTCAGGCCGTGCCTTTGAAGCCGAATATCAACACCGAACAGGAGCTGAATTGAAAGCCGACCAAATCATCGAGAAAAAACGCGCAGGCGACCGCACCTGCATGCAAATCTGGGACCGTTACATCGACCGGGTTGCCCGCGGTTTGTCCATCGTCGTCAACACACTGGACCCCGACATTTTCGTCATGGGGGGCGGCATGTCGAATATCGATGAACTGATCCCAGACCTGACACCGGCAATCGCCCGCTTCACGTTCTCGCCGGTCTTTCACACACCCATCGTCCGCGCCAAGCACGGTGATGCCAGTGGTGTGCGCGGGGCGGCTTGGTTGTGGAAAGACGCATGAATACCACGGATCGCTACGACTTCGCCCTCACTCTCATCCGCGAGGCTGGCGCTTTGGCGCAATTCTACTTCGACAACCGTGACGCCTTGACCGTCACCAGCAAAGGTCTGCAAGACATGGCCAGCCAGGCCGATCTTGAATGCGAACTGCTGATCAAAAACCGCCTCGCCAAGGCATTCCCAGAAGATGCATTTCTTGGCGAGGAAACCGGCGCTACGGCCTTCACGCCCAACCAAGGCATCTGGGTCGTCGACCCTATTGATGGCACCCAACCGTTCATTTCCGGCCTGTCTGCTTGGTGCGTTTCCATTGCATTCATCATTGGGCGCGACATTCAGTTCGGCCTTGTTTTCGCCCCCGCACGTGGCGAACTTTTCACCGGCGGCATCAGCATTCCCGCCGCCCTTAACGGCAAACCGATTAGCGGTCACAGTGCCAAATCGCTGGCCGAGGGGATCGTCGCCACCGGCTTTTCGCCTCGTTTGGGTGCCAACACATTCATCCCGTTGTTCGCCGAAATCTTGTCCGTTGGCGGCGTTTTCTACCGCGAAGGTTCCGGGGCGCTGGCCCTGTGTTATGTCGCCTGTGGTCGCTTGAACGGTTTCATAGAACAACATATCAATTCTTGGGATTGCCTTGGTGCCATCGCAGTTCTGCGCGCCGCCGGTCTGCAATCCAGTGACTTTCTGGCACATGACGGTCTCACCAAAGGCGGGCATTTGATTGCCGGTAACAAAGACACCTTTGGTCAACTGACCGAAATTTACGCCCGCAACAGCCCCGCCAAATGACCCTACCCATCCTTGCCCAATCACCACGCGACCCCGATTTCGTGCAAGACCCCTATCCGTTCTACGACCAAGCGCGAGCCGCTGGGCCGTTGTTTCAATGGCAGGACTACAGCCACCTTTGCACCGCACATTACGACCTGACCAACACCATTTTGCGCGACCGACGCTTTGGCAGGGTCGCGCCCGATGGGTTCAAAACGCCGATTCCAAAACATCTTAAACCGTTTTATTCCGTCGAATCCTTTTCGCTGCTAGACCGCGAGCCGCCCGACCACACACGACTGCGCATGTTGGTTTTGCGCGCCTTTACCTCGCGGCGGATTGCCGAATTGGAACCGGAAATCAGCGCTTTATCGGAACGCCTTCTCGATGCTTTCGATGGCAATGAAATTGACCTCTTGCCAACTTTCGCCGAGAAAATACCGGTCATTGTCATCGCCCGGCTTTTGGGAGTGCCGGAGACTATGGCCGATCAGTTGTTGGTCTGGTCGCACGATATGGTGTCAATGTACCAGGCCCGCCGCGACCGATCAGTGGAAGATCAGGCCGTTGCATCGGCGCTGCAATTCCGCGATTTTCTGACCGGATATATCGAAGAGCGGCGGGCGAGGCCTGCCGATGATTTAATAACGCATTTGCTGGCCGCCGAGGCGGATGGTGCAAAACTGTCAACGCCCGAACTGATTTCGACCTGCATTTTGCTGTTGAACGCAGGGCATGAAGCGACGGTTCATGCCATAGGCAATGGGGTGCGAGCGATACTGAATTCGCGCCAGTCACCGCAAGTTTTGTTTGCCTCGCCGCAAGCCGCTTTGGTCACCGCAACGGAAGTATTGCGCTTTGATCCCCCGCTGCACATGTTCACCCGCTTTGCCACACAAGACGTTGAAATTGCAGGACATTCGTTTAAGGCTGGCGATGTTATAGGTCTGTTATTGGCAGCAGCAAACCGGGACCCAGCCAAATACGAAAACCCGGGCAAGTTTGACATTCGTCGCGGTGGTGCCGGCCAATTGGCCTTTGGTGCGGGGATTCATTTTTGTGTTGGTGCTCCCTTGGCATTGTTGGAAATGACCATTGCCCTACCCGCTTTGTTTCGACGATATCCGAAACTGGATTTCGCCGACGAACCGGTTTTTGCCGACCGATATCACTTTCACGGGCTGCAAAATTTGCGCCTTAAACTGCGTTAAAGCGGCTGTGCCATTTCGACCACCCGGGCAAAATACGACGCTCCAATCGGCGCGATGTCGTCGTTGAAATCATAGTCCGGGTGATGCAACCCCGCGCTTTCGCCCTGCCCCAACAACACATAAGCACCGGGGCGCTTTTGTAACATGAAGGAAAAGTCCTCGGCCCCCATTTCGGGGCGCCGGTCGGTCTGCACATTGGCCGCCCCGGCGATATCAGCGGCAACTTTTGCAGCAAAATCAACGGCATCGGCGTCGTTAATCGTTACCGGATAACCAATCTGGTACTCCATCACCGCACTCGCGCCAAAAGATGCGGGCAAATGATCGACGATGCGTTGCAGTTTCGCCCGAATGCCCAGCATGACCTCGTGCCGCAACGTGCGCACCGTGCCGCTCAATATCGCTTGGGCGGGAATCACATTGTGGATTGACCCAGCATGAATATTGGTCAGCGAAACCACTGCCGTATCCAGCGGGTCTAACTGCCGCGACACAATCGATTCAATCGCCTGCGCCATATGCACGGCCACATTGACCGGATCTACCGACAAATGCGGATATGCCGCGTGAGCACCTTTTCCGGTGATAGTTATGTCAAACACATCCGCCGCCGCCATGCACGGCCCTGCGGTCATACCGAAAGAACCGACGGCCAAATTCGGCCAATTGTGCAGCGCAAAGACCTGATTGATCTCAAATCGGTCCATGATGCCTTCCTCCACCATAATCCTCCCACCACCGGCCCCTTCCTCACCGGGTTGAAATATCAACGCCACGCGACCGGCGAAATTGCGGGTTTCGGCCAAATAGCGTGCGGCACCCAAAAGCATCGTCGTGTGCCCGTCGTGGCCGCAAGCGTGCATTTTCCCGGTGGATTGCGATTTCCAGTCGATGTCGCGAGCTTCGAGGATTGGCAAGGCATCCATGTCGGCGCGAAGTCCGATGGTCGGCCCCGCGCCTTGGCCGTTGATAAGCGCAACAATACCGTTTTGCGCAATTCCCGCATGGATTTCATCGACACCAAATTCGCGCAGTTTTTCCGCAACAAATGTCGCTGTTTCCTTTGTATCCAACAGCAGTTCCGGGTGTTGGTGCAAATACCGCCGCCAAGCCTTCATGTCATCGGCAAAGGCGGCGATGCGATTTATGACCGGCATGCTGACTCCAATTCGACTGTGTTGATTTGGCCTTTTCAACCGTGCAGCGTCAATGCGGCTTTTCCGCGAAAAGACAAATGTTTAGGGTTTGGCCATGACAAAAAACATTGATCCCGCGCTGGCGGGGCTAAAGCGGCTGTTAGAAATCATGCGTCGATTGCGCGACCCGTTAACCGGGTGTCCGTGGGACATCGCGCAGAATTTTGCAACGATAGCACCCTATACAATCGAGGAAGCCTACGAAGTTGCCGATGTGATTGAACGCCAGGCTTGGGGCGAGCTGGCGGGCGAACTAGGCGATTTGCTGTTGCAGGTGGTTTATCACGCGCAAATGGCCGACGAGGCAGGGTTGTTTGATATTGATGCGGTGATCGAGGCCATTTGTGCCAAGATGATTGCGCGGCATCCGCACGTGTTTGGGGCGGAATCGCGGGATAAAAGTGCCGGTCAACAGGCGTTGGATTGGGAAAAGGCCAAAGCTGCCGAGCGTGAGGGTCGCATCTTGGACGATGTCGCCGCGGGCTTGCCTGCTTTAACCCGCGCGATAAAATTGCAGAACCGCGCCGCCCGTGTGGGTTTTGATTGGCCGGATATATCGCATGTTGTCAACAAGTTGGTGGAGGAAGCGCACGAACTTGCCGAGGCGCGAGACACATTGAGCGAGGCTGAAATTACCGATGAATTCGGCGATATGGTGTTTGTTTTGGCCAATTTGGCGCGGCACCTGAAAATAGACCCCGAAGCCGCATTGCGTGGGGCGAATGCCAAGTTCATTCGCCGATTCAACCGGGTCGATGAATTGCTGCAACGATCTGGTAAGACATTTGCCGGATCAAGTCTGGCAGAAATGGATGCGCTCTGGGATCGGGCGAAAGTCGAAGAAAAAGCCGGGAAATAATATCCGATTAGTTTAATCGGGTATTGACCTGAGTGTTTTAGTCGGATAACTCCGGCGGGCGTTTATTGTGAGGGTGAAATGGCGAAAATTCAGCTTTTGGTGTTGGGAAGCTTGGCATTGGCAGCGCCTGCCTGGGCGCAAGAGGTTAACGTCTATTCGGCGCGACAACCGGAATTGATCGATCCGATTTTGCAGGCTTTCACGGTCGAAACTGGGATCAAGGTCAATTCCGTCTTCATGGACAAGGGCATAATCGAACGGCTGCAAGCCGAAGGCGATCTGTCACCTGCCGATCTGGTTTTAACCACCGACATAGCCAATTTGAGCGCAATAGTCGAAGCGGGTGTGGTTCAACCGGTTCAGTCAGAGGTAATCGAAGCCGCAATTCCGGAAGATTTCCGCGACCCAGCCGATATGTGGTTCGGCGTCACTTCGCGAGCGCGGGTGATCTATGCCTCGCGGGATCGGGTGGCAGAGGGTGAAGTAACGACTTATGAGGATCTAGCTGATCCAAAATGGCAGGGGCGGATCTGTGCCCGTTCCGGGCTGCACAATTACAACATCGCCCTGTTGTCCGCCGCAATTGCTCATCACGGACCTGAGGCCGCCAAGGTATGGGCGGCAGGGCTGAAGGCAAATCTCGCGCGCAAACCCGAAGGTGGCGACCGCGATCAGGCTAAGGCGGTCTGGTCGGGCGAATGCGACATCGCGCTGGGCAATACCTATTACGTCGGACAAATGCTGTCTGACAGCGAACAGGCAGAATGGGCAAATGCCATTCGCGTTGTCTTTCCGATCTTTGAGGGCGGTGGTGCACATGTCAACATTTCCGGCATGGCGATGACCAAAGCCGCGCCAAACCACGACAACGCCTTGAAACTGATGGAATACCTTGTTTCGCCAACGGCGCAGGCGCTTTATGCCGAATTGAACTTTGAATATCCATTGGTGGCCAAGGTTCCAAGTTCTGCATTGGTCGCTGGCTGGGGCACGTTTGAGCGCGATACAATCAACCTTGCCGATATCGCCGCCAACCGGGCCGATGCTCTGCGGATCATGGAGGAAGTCGACTTCGACAACTGACCCGCGCACCGGCAGTGAAACGGCGAAAGCAGTTTCACTGTTTGGAATCCTGCGCTATGAAAGCGCCAGATTTATGCCAAATGGAACGGGCACATGGCTGGCGAGACGATCATAGAGCGCTGCGAGGCCGGCGGACTGCGCATGACCGAACAGCGTCGCGTGATCGCCCGGGTCTTGGGTGAATCACGCGACCATCCCGATGTCGAGGAACTCTATTCGCGCGCCGTGCAGGTTGACCCAAAAATTTCTATCGCCACCGTCTATCGCACCGTCAAATTGTTCGAGGAAGCCGGCATTCTGGAACGGTTGGAGTTTCGCGATGGACGCGCCCGTTACGAAGACGCCGAACGCGACCACCACGACCATTTGATCGATTTGCATTCTGGAGAAGTCATCGAGTTTGTCGATGCCGAAATCGAGGCTTTGCAGGAACGCATTGCGGCCAAACTTGGCTTTCAATTGCGCGGCCACAAGTTGGAACTTTACGGCCTGCGCAAGGCCGACAAGATTTGACCAGCCAAATACAGGCGGCCCACGCCCAAACCAAAGATAACCTATCTGCCAGCTTTTTGATTGTGCTGGCGATGTTTGTGTTCACTTTCGAGGATTATTTGCTGAAAAAACTCGCGGTACGTATTCCGCCGGGAGAATTGGTCATTCTGGCTAGCATGATCAGCGGCTCCGCCGTGGTTTTATGGGCATTGGCACGCGGCCATCGGCTGTGGTCAAGGCAAATGCTGTGCGGCAGCGTTCTGGTGCGCAATCTGGCCGAATTCGCGTCGACAATCGTCGGCATCACCGCGCTGATCGCCAATCCCTTGTCACTGCATTCGGCGGTGTTCCAAGCAACACCGCTGGTGGTAACAATTGGCGCCGTGCTCTACCTGCGCGAACGCCCCGGAATTGCGCGTTATTTGGGCACCTTTGCCGGATTGATCGGCGTCCTATTGATCATTGCACCCGGAACGGCGGGCTTTCGCCCGATGATTATTCTGTCGCTGCTGTCGGTCTTTGCGGTGGCGGTGCGCGACATTGCCACACGGACGATCCCCACGTCGATCACCTCATTGGAACTGGTGCTGGCCAGCAATTTGGTCTCGGTTCCCGCCGGAATCATTCTATTGACCGTTCAACGCCAATCGATCGTCATCCCGGCTATTGCCGATCTCACCGTTTACACAATTGCCATCTTGGTCGCCACTTTAGGCGGCTTCGCTTTGACCGTCGCCATTCGTAAAGGCGAGGCGTCGTTCGTCGTGCCATTCCGCTATTCACGAATCCTGTTTGCAATGGTGATCGGTGCGGTCTTACTGCACGAACAGATCACCACGTCGATGTTGGCGGGGTCGGCAATACTGGTCATCGCCGGAATATGGGTGATTTGGGCCGAAGGCCGCAGTAACCGCCGCAAAGCCGCTTTTCTTGACGCCGACCGCCCGATATAGAGAGCGCGAAACCGACAGGACCGGAGCATAACATGAGCGCGATCATCGACATCACCGCCCGCGAGATTCTTGATAGCCGGGGCAATCCGACCGTCGAGGTTGATGTGACGCTGGAAGACGGCTCGTTTGGCCGGGCAGCGGTGCCTTCGGGTGCATCGACGGGGGCGCATGAAGCGGTGGAATTGCGCGACAATGATGCCAAGCGGTACAAGGGCAAAGGCGTTTTGCAGGCGGTAGACAGTGTGAATGGCGAACTTGCCGGCGCGTTATTGGGACTTGATGCCACCGACCAGCCGCTGATAGACATGGCCATGATCGATCTGGATGGCACCGAGAACAAGGGCCGTTTGGGCGCGAATGCCATTCTGGGCGTGTCGCTGGCCGTGGCCAAAGCCGCCGCCGATTTCGTCTCGCTGCCGCTGTATCGTTATGTCGGTGGCACGCAGGCGCGAACCCTGCCGGTTCCGATGATGAACATTATCAATGGCGGCGAACACGCCGATAACCCGATTGATTTTCAGGAATTCATGATCATGCCGGTGGCTGCGGATTCGCTGGCCGAGGCGGTGCGCATAGGGTCAGAAATTTTCCATACGCTGAAGAAAGAGCTGCATTCCGCAGGGCACAATACCGCTGTCGGTGACGAAGGTGGTTTTGCCCCGAACCTTAGCTCTACCCGAGATGCCATTGATTTTATTATGAAATCAATCGAGAAAGCTGGCTACAAGCCGGGCAAGGAAGTGTTTTTGGCCTTCGATTGTGCCGCGACCGAATATTTCAAAGACGGTGTTTACAACATGAAGGGCGAGGGCCTGAAAATGACCTCGGCCGAGAATGCGAAATTCCTGGCCGGTTTGGCCGCCGACTATCCGATTCTGTCCATCGAAGACGGCATGGCGGAAGACGATTGGGAAGGTTGGAAGCTATTGACCGATTTGATCGGCAACAAGACCCAATTGGTCGGCGACGATTTGTTTGTGACCAACCCGAAACGTCTGTCGCGCGGCATCAAGGACGGCATCGCCAATTCGATTCTGGTCAAGGTCAACCAGATCGGCACCCTGACGGAAACCCTGACCGCCGTCGAAATGGCGCATCGGGCCCGGTATACCTCGGTCATGTCGCACCGATCAGGCGAAACTGAGGACGCGACCATCGCCGATTTGGCGGTTGCAGCCAATTGCGGCCAGATCAAAACCGGCTCGCTGTCACGCTCGGACCGGATTGCCAAGTATAACCAATTGATCCGCATCGAGCAGGAATTGGGTGATGCGGCGATATTCGCCGGTCGCTCGATTTTGCGCAGCCAATAGGCAACCACCGTCGTGCCCAATGATCCCCGCACGCAAATCTACTTGCAAACGCCAGCGCAACTGGATTTGCACGTCTTCCCCGACCTGTTGGCGTCGGTCCTCGATGCAGCAGAAATTGCCTGTTTGCGACTGACCACCTTCGGTTGCGCGCAGGATGACATCAAACGTCAGGCCGACATCCTGCGCGACATCGCGCATTCCCGCGACATCTCGCTGGTGATCGACACGCATTATCGCATGGTCCTACCGCTGGGTTTGGACGGGGTGCATTTGCTCGACGGCACCAAGCAAATCCGCGAGGCCCGCAAGGCCTTGGGCAAAGACGGCATCATCGGAGCCTTTTGTGGATCGTCACGTCATATCGGCATGAGCGCCGCGGAAATGACTGCAGATTACGTGGCCTTTGGACCAATGCTGGCCGATCCGCTGTTGGGCGATGGGTCGATTGCCGAATTGGAACTTTTGCAGTGGTGGAGCGAAATGATCGAAGTGCCCCTCGTGGCGGAAGGTCGCATTTCTTTGGAAAAGGCCGCCGATTTGGCCCATTGTGCCGATTTCATCAGCTTGTCAGACGAGGTTTGGCTCAACACCGACGGAGCTGTCGCTGCTATTGTGGCATATGCGGCGCGACTGACCTAACCGCTCGGCTATTTTCGAACCCACGTCGAACCGTTTCGCTGCTATCTTGTGCCAATACCTTTCGGTCGGTGTAAGTACTCACGTCGATTGGCTGGTGGAATGTCACTATAACATTGCCGCGGCGCGAAAGCGCCAAGACCGCAACCAGATGCGTAAACAGCGCCGCATTTCCCCAAAGCCCGTAAAACGATTCTGGCAAACTGGCCTCTGCCTGATACGAAATGCTGACCGGCTGCAGAAAAAAACCAACTTCGCCGCCGATTTCCAGAAATGGCGCGAACAAGGTCGATTTGAACGGCAGAATTCGCAGCCCATCGCTGCTTGTGCCTTCCGGGAAGAAACACATCCGCTGGCCACGCAACAGCCTTTCGTGCAGACGCGCCTTATGTTTGGCGGCTGCGCGGGTGTTGCGCTCGATAAATTCGGTGCCGCTCAACCGAGCAATCACTCCAATACCCGGCCACCTTGAGACTTCCGCCTTGGCAACAAAGTAACAGGGCATGATTGCTACCAACGCCAAGATGTCCAACCACGAGGAATGGTTGGCAACAATGGCCCCAGCTTTGTTGCTGGGTTCACCATGAATTTGCACCTGTAAACCTACCAAACGCAGGAACACCCGCGCCCAAAGACGGGCGATTATCCCACCGTAATGGCCGTTTGGCACCAACTGGTCGATCAGCCGAAGCAGCAAAAACGGCGGCAACAACGCCAGAGTCACCGCAACAATTGCGACAAACCGCACCCATAGTCGCGGCCAATTGCGCCAGCCAATTTTAGGGTGGACCATATCGGCAACGCCGCGCCAAGTAACGGAGTTTGAACTGTTCACGCGTCAACATCCCGCAGATAGAATTTGCGATAGCGCTCCTGCATCCGCTGTGTGTCCATCATAAGACACACGTCTATCGTATTGAAATCACGATCAATTACCGCGCCATCGCCAACGAATCCGCCGTGGCGAAGATAGGCCTTTATCAAGGGTGGCGTCGCCTCCATCGCTTTGGACGGGTCAATTTCTTCTTTGCCAATCAGGGCCATATCAAGAAAATGTTCCGGCAATGCCCGCACCCGAAGTTCATCGGGCGCCGGATGGAAATAGTGCAAGTTCGCCAAAGCATCGGCGATGGGATTCGGGTCTGTCCCCGGAAAACTGGCAACGCCAAACAGAATTTCTATACCATGCTTGGCCACATAATCGGCCAAACCATTCCAAAGCATCAACATTGCCGTGCCGCCGCGATAGTTTTCGCCAACGCAAGAGCGACCTAGTTCGACGATCTTGCGACCCGACTGCACAAGTTTCTGCAAGTCATATTCCGAAGCGCCGTAAAAACCCTTGTTCCTTGCTGCAACTTCGCCGCGCATCAAACGATAGACCCCAACCACATGTTCCAAAGGGTCTGCGGCGATGCTGGTGTGGTCAAGCAAAATCAAATGATCAAAAAACGGATCGAATTCGTCACTTTCAAGTCGGTCTTTGTGGGCCGCTGCCGATGCGTTTGCCCCCAATTCGTTGACAAAAACCCGATAACGCAGCCGCTGCGCCGCGGCAATTTCTTCGTCGGTTCGCGCCAATCTTACCTCGAACCGACCCGACTCCGTTTTCATCAATCACTGCCTTTTCGGCCAGCCTAGCAGGTGGAATGGCTGACAGCGGCTATGTTGCAAATTCAATTGAAAACAACAATGGGGCATATGCGGCGGAACGGAATCGCAACTTGCGATTGCCAATTCAACCTAAGGTTGTTAGTCTCTGCGGACCACCTCGTTTTGGCCGGTCGGAAATGGTTCGAGTTTGACGATGAAACCATCGATAACAACTTTACCAGCATGCTCAAAATTAACGGTGATTTTTTGCCCGACCACCGACTGCACTTGGCCAATCCCCCAATCCGGCCGTGACGGGTTGGTCACTAAATTACCCGGTTCCAAGAAATGGCTCAATGCCATACTCAATTCCGACTTTGAAGGAAGACAGACATGATGAATCCCAGTCTCGAGGCAATTGTCGCATCGCGGATATGTCATGATCTGATAAATCCAATCGGCGCGGTCGGCAACGGCTTGGAATTGCTGGAATTGACCGGATTGCCCAATTCGCCGGAATTGGCCCTGCTAAAAGACAGTTTAATCGCAGCCACGGCAAAATTGAAATATTTCCGTGTGGCCTTTGGCCAGTCCGACGCTGCCAGCCAAATGTCATTTGGCGAAATCGAAAAACTGTGCCGCGAAATGTTTGAACGCGACCGTTGGCAATTTGAATTTGCCGACAACTTAGCACCAGTGACCCGCCCAAAAGCGAAGGTGATCTTGTTGGCGCTACTGTGCATTGAATCGACCCTGCCAACGGGCGGAACGGTGCAGATCAGTACCGATGCGCTATCGGCGACGGGCAAGAAAAACGCTGCCATCCAAGAAGAATGGATCTGTGTTTCGGAAGGTGGCACGCGAACAAATGTCGCCTCGCGTTTGGTGCATTTTACTCTGCTCCAAGACGCATTGAGCCAACAAAACCGCAAATTATCGGCGGTATTTAATGAGGTCGGCTTGACCGTGTCGATAAACGACTCAGCCGATCAGCACGAGATTTGAACGAAATCGCCGCATATTCGCCTGATAATGCACGGCCGAGGCGGTGTTTTGCGCAATTTCTGCCACGCTCAATGCCCGCGAAACCTTGCCGGGTGCACCGATAACCAAGCTGCCGTCCGGTATCACCTTGCCTTCGGTGACCAAGGCACCAGCGCCAATCAAACAATCCTTGCCAATAGTCGCCCCGTTCAAAATAACCGCACCCATGCCAATCAGGCTGTTGGAACCAATTTTGCAGCCATGCAAAATCGCCCGATGCCCAATCGTGCAGTTCTCGCCAATCTCTAGCGGAAATCCGTGATCGGTATGCAGAACGCACAAATCCTGAACATTTGATCCCAGGCCGACGCGAATTGTTTCCGTGTCGCCACGCAATACCGCGCCAAACCAGATTGAAACGCCTGTTGCCAATTCCACGTCGCCGATGATCGAGGCAGAACTAGCCACCCAATAATCGCCCGCAGCCGGCAACTTTGGCGATATTCCAGCCAATTCGTAAAAACTCATGCCCGCGCTCCGGCAACAATCGCCATCACCTGTTCGCGCAAATCTGGCCGCCTCGACAGGCGCATCCGTTCGGATTTAATGATCGCCTGCATGTCGTCAAAACATCGATCGATGTCGTCATTGATCAAAACGAAATCATATTCCGACCAATGGCTGATTTCTGATCGGCTCGCGGCCATGCGGCGGGCAATCTCGTCCTCGCTATCCTGCGCCCGACTACGCAGACGGCGTTCCAATTCCGCCAAGGACGGAGGAAGGATAAAAATCGACAAGGCGTCGCTGCCCAATGCCGAGGTTCGAATCTGCTGGCCACCCTGCCAATCCACATCGAACAACACGTCTTTTCCGGCACTTATCGCCGCCTCGACCGGGGCCAAGGGCGAGCCATAGAAATTGCCAAAAACACTGGCGTGTTCCAGCATTTCGCCTTGCGCCACCATCGCTTCGAATTCTTGGCGCGTGCGGAAATAATACTCGCGCCCGTCAACCTCACCCGCCCGTGGCGCACGGGTTGTGGCAGAGACCGAAAACGTCACCGAAGCGTCCGTCGCCATCAACCGGCGCGACAAAGTAGATTTGCCAGCTCCCGAAGGCGATGACAGGATCAATAGAATTCCCCGTCGTTCAGCCACCAAAATCACTCCACATTTTGCACCTGTTCGCGGGCTTGGTCGATCACAACTTTCAGGTCAAGCCCGATATTGGTCAATTCCGACGACCCCGATTTGGAACACAAAGTGTTAGCTTCGCGGTTAAATTCCTGCATCAGGAAATCCAGTTTTCGACCAACTGCACCACCGGCTTGCAAAATCACCCTCGCGGCCACAACGTGCACGACCAAACGATCCAATTCTTCGCTGACATCGGATTTGACGCTGATGAGCGCCAATTCCTGCGCCAGTCGGTTTTCATCCGGGAGGGCGCTCGCGTCCATTAAGGCGGCAACGCGTTGGCGCAGCGCAGCGCCGCTTTGCGCCGTTCGTGCCTCCAACGTTGATTTGGCCGCCACAATCAATTCTTCGATTCTGTCGATATGGCCACGCAGCAATTGCGCGATTGCCAGGCCCTCAATTTGACGCATGGTGTCGAATTGCCGAAACAATGAAACAATGCCTTTGGCCGCTGCGTCTAACACTCCCGCGCCAAGATCGCCCTCTCGCGCTTCCAGAACCCCGCGCTGGGCAAGAATATCGGCGGCATTCGACGGGCCCAAATGCAAACCCGCCGCCAAAGCCGCCTCTTCCACCTGCTGCAACGCCGCCAAAGCTGCCATCAAACCGCTGTCAACGATTTTGACCGGTGCGGCAACCGCCTCACGATTAATTTTCAAACTGACGTTCAACGTGCCACGCTGAATATGCTGACGCGCTAGCGCACGCACCGGTGCGTCCAGCGCATCCATACCCTCGGGCAGACGAATGCGCAAATCGAAACCCTTGTTGTTGACGCCACGAATTTCCCAGACCCAATTCGCACCAAGTTCCGATCCACGAATTTCGGCATAGCCAGTCATTGAAGTAAGCGACATTTTTTACCCAGCCGATTGCCAATGATTGCATGTGCCACGCGGCCGTTAACCAATCAACCATTCCATCAAAAACCCCAGCAATTAACTTTGTAATAATGTAGAATTGGCGCAGCTTTGTTAACGAATTGATAATGAATGCGAAGCTATGGTTAACAGCAAGTTGCGGGGGCAAACGGCTGCGATGGATAACCCTGTGCTCGAAAAAATTACCGCCTATTGGGACCATATCCGGGCCGGCAGGATTGCACCATTCCGCTCGGAAATTGATCCAAAACAAATCGAAGATTCCATCGAGAATGTATTCATCCTCGAAAAGCTTGCGGGATGCGACATTCGCTTTCGACTGGCTGGTCGCAGAATCAATGAATCTTTGGGCAGCGAAGCCCGCGGTTTGGCAGCAACCGAATTGGTGGCACCGCCTGACCGCACCAGATTTGCAGCCATCCTTAATGATTTATTGGAAAATCCCAGCACCGCTTATGTTGCGTTTGACGTGCAAGACGCACAGGAACGATCTTGGCGCGAAGACATGATCCTGCTCCCCATGCAATCCGACGATGCCCGCATTTCGCGTATCTTGGGGTGCTACAATTCCGTACCGAATGCCAACGTCGCCATTGTTGAACGGCGCATTTTCAGCAGCAGCAGCACCAAAATTTCCCTCGCGCAAACCGAAATTACCAACATCAGCTTGCCGGGTTTTGCCGAGCCAAACCACAATTTCGACCACACCCAGGGTCCTATTTTGGTAGCAGAATCGACGCAGCCAGCATCGACTTTTGCCACATCTTTCAAAGGCAAGCGGCCGGAGCTGAAACTGGTCAAATAACCTTGGGCAGGTGCCACGTGCCGCTTTCGTTTCGCGCGTAACCCTGCAGGGCCAACAAAGCCGTCAGATCAGAATGGTCCAAAACCGCATTTGCCGCCGCCCGCAATACCGGCTTGGCCCGGAAGGCGACACCCAAACCCGCTTCGCTGATCATTGCCAAATCATTGGCACCATCACCAACCGCCAATGTCTGCTCGGCCCTCAAACCGGCGGCCTGTCGCAACGCTAGCAAAGTCTCACGCTTCGCGCTTTGGCCAAGAATTGGTAGGGCAACTTTGCCGGTCAACCGACCCTCAGCGGCCAGCAGCAGATTGGCTTTGTTGAGTTTGAAACCGGTCAGCTTGGCAACCCGCGCGGTAAAAAAGGAAAATCCCCCCGAAACCAGCGCTGTCATCGCGCCGTTCCGGTTCATCGTGTGCACAAGTTCCGCCGCGCCGGGGTTTAACCGAACCCGTTCATCGAAACACTTTTGCAAAACCGCTTTGGGCAGGTCTTTCAACAGGGCAACGCGCTCAAAAATGGCTTGTTCAAAATCCAGCTCGCCCTGCATGGCGCGTTCGGTGATTGCCGATACACGATCCTTTACGCCCGCAAAATCCGCCAATTCGTCGATGCATTCGACGTTGATGATGGTGGAATCCATATCGGCAACCAGCAAATGCTTTTGCCGATCCGCCGCAGCGACGACATTGCCATCAATGCCCGAAATGGGAGTCCACTTGAACGGGTACGAGCAATCAAATGCAATCTCACTCGCATCGGGTGAAAGCCGCTTTGGTCGCAAATCCTGGCCGCCACCGTCGCGCAAAACCTGTTCTACCAGCGCCACGACCTCGTCGGAAATCCCCTGCGAACTGGTCAATACCAGGACTTGCGCGACCATCAGGTTTCGCCCCAACAAATCTGTCGGCACGCGCTGTTTGGCCGAAAACTCACTGGTTTCACATCGCTTTGCGCTGGGCTTCGACGCGCATATGCAATTCTTCGGCCACCAGAAACGCCAGTTCCAACGACTGATCCGCATTCAACCGCGGGTCGCAGGCGGTGTGGTAACGATCCGACAAATCTTCGTCGCGCACAGCGCGCAGGCCACCAGTGCATTCGGTTACGTCTTTGCCGGTCATCTCAAAATGCACGCCGCCCGGAATGGTGCCCTCGGACTTGTGTATTTGAAAGAACTCGCGCACTTCGCGCAATATCCGCTCAAACGGCCGCGTTTTGTAGCCACTTTCCGATTTGATCGTGTTGCCGTGCATCGGGTCACAGCACCACAAAACACTGCGCCCTGCCCTTTGCACCGATTGAATCAGTCGCGGTAAATGATCGCCAACCTTGCCGGCGCCAAAGCGGTTGATCAGCGTCAAACGCCCCGGTTCGTTTTCGGGATTCAACAGATCGCACAGGCGCAACAGATCGTCGGTAGTAATCGAGGGCCCACATTTCAGGCCAATCGGGTTTTGCACGCCCTTGCAGAATTCCACATGCGCCCCGTCCGGCTGGCGGGTACGGTCACCAATCCAGATCATATGACCCGAACCAGCCACTTGCAGGCCCGTGGTGGAATCGACCCGGCACAGAGCCTCTTCATACTCCAGCAACAAGGCTTCGTGGCTTGTATAGAAATCGACCCGATGCAAAGTTTCGGTGTTTTCCGAAGAAACCCCCGCCGCTTTCATGAAATCCAAAGCCTCCGAAATGCGGTTGGCCAGTTTCTCATATTTCTCGTGACCGCCCGCATCACGCGCGAACCCCAGAGTCCACGCATGCACGCGTTCGATATCGGCAAAGCCACCTTGGCTGAAGGCCCGGATAAGGTTCAAGGACGCAGCGGATTGGGTATAGGCCTGTAACATCCGCTGTGGATCGGGAACGCGCGCTGTCGCGGTGAAGGCGATGTCATTGATGATGTCACCGCGATAAGACGGCAATTCCACACCATTGATAACTTCGGTCGCACCTGACCGCGGCTTGGCAAATTGCCCGGCAACGCGGCCAACTTTTATCACCGGCACTTTGGCACCAAAGGTCAATACCACCGCCATCTGCAACATGATCTTGTAGGTATCGCGGATCAAGTCGGCGGAAAATTCGTCAAAACTTTCGGCGCAATCGCCGCCTTGCAGCAGAAATGCCCGGCCTTCCGACGCATCGCCCAAGGCTTTTTTCAATCGACGTGCTTCACCGGCAAATACCAGCGGTGGATAGGAGGAGAGTCGTTTTTCGACCACGGCCAAAGCGGCGGCATCAGGATAATCCGGCATTTGAATGCGGTCCTTGGCGCGCCAATCGGACTTTTTCCAAATTTTGCTCATGGTTGTATCCTTACTGCAATCGGCAACAGCGGCCCTTATAAATCAGGCATTTCGCCTTGACCATACCAGAACCAACGCCGCTTGCCACTTGACCCTGTGCGATCAAGGTTGCATCACTAACGCGCGAACGACTCCCCAAAACGATGGAAGCACATGGCGCAAATAAGCGACACCAAGACCGAACGCTTTGTGTTCCTTCTGCTCAACGATTTTTCGATGATCGCTTTTGCCAGCGCCATCGAACCCATCCGATTGGCCAATCACGTTTCGGGGCAAAAGTTGTATGATTGGAAACTGGCGACCGAGAACGGCATCGATGTGCAATGCTCCAACGGTGCCAATCTGCGCGCCGACATGGGTTTGGCAGAAGTGCTGCGCGACGATACGATCATGGTTTGCGGCGGCATCAACATCAAAGCCAATACCACCAAACCGGTGCTGACGTGGTTAAGGCGGGAATCGCGCAAAGGCATGGCGGTTGGCGGGCTGTGCACGGCTTCTTACACGGTCGCCAAAGCCGGGTTATTCGACGGCCGTCGCTGCACGATCCACTGGGAAAACCGTGATTCATTCCAAGAAGAATTTGCCGACGTTGAACTTAGCCAAACGATCTTTGTCGTCGATAAGAACCGTTATTCTTCCGCTGGAGGCACATCTTCGGCAGACCTGATGTTGAAACTTATCGCCGCCAAACACGGCACCGAATTGTCCAATCAAGTGGCTGATGAGATGATTTACACCTCGATCCGCACCGACCGTGATGAACAAAGACTGTCTATTCCCACCCGTATCGGCGTGCGCCACCCCAAGCTTTCCAAAGTCATCTACATGATGGAAACCAACATCGAGGAGCCGGTTTCGCCATCGATATTGGCGTCAGATGTCGGCATGTCCACGCGCCAGCTGGAACGGCTGTTCCGCCGTTATCTGAACCGTTCGCCCAAGCGTTATTACATGGAACTACGCTTGCAAAAGGCGCGTAACCTGTTGATGCAAACAGATATGTCGGTGATCAACGTGGCCTTAGCCTGCGGGTTTTCCTCACCGTCGCATTTTTCCAAATGCTATCGCTCGCATTTCGACACCACGCCGTATCGAGAACGCGGCTCGCAAGGCGAACATGCCCGTATGTAACTAGGGCAACGGACTGATCCGGTAGGCCGCCCCATCCCCCACCGACAGGAACCAGATCGAGCCGTCGGGTGCCTCACGAATATCGCGGATGCGGATATATTGGTCCTGAAACAACCGTTCCACCTCGCTCGCCGTGTCGCCGTTGATTTCCAACCTTGAAATCATATCGAACTTCAGCGAGCCGACAAAAATATTGCCCTGCCATTGCGGGATCAACTTGCCGGAATAAATCATCATTCCCGAGGGCGCGATGGAGGGGTCCCAATAAAACGCCGGCTGCTCCAAACCGGGCGCCTCAGTGCCAACGCCGATTTTGTTGCCATTATAGTTCAGGCCGAAAGTAATGATCGGCCAACCATAATTCTTGCCAGCTTCAGGATGATTGATTTCGTCCCCCCCCATTGCGCCGTGTTCCACCAACCAGAATCGCCCCTTGGCATCCAGTGCAGCGCCCTGCGGGTTGCGGTGTCCCAAGGACCAGACTTCTGGCAATCCACCACCGCCGACGAACGGATTGTCGGGCGGAATGGAACCATCGCGGTTAATGCGAATGACCTTGCCGTTATCGGCTTGCATATCTTGCGCCAAATCGCCATTGCCACGTTCGCCGTTGGTCAGCAACAACGTGCCGTCCGGTGCCTCAACGACTCGGCCACCGAAGTGGATGTCGCGCGGACTGGTTGTGTTCATCCGGTAGATAACTTTGAAATCGGTAAGGCGTTTTGCCGCCAAATCCAGCTTTGCAATTGCCAAAGCTGTGCCCGCACCACCTTCCCGAGGTTCGGCATAGCTCAGGAGCAATTCGTGGCTTTGCGCATAGTCCCGTGCCAAAACCACGTCGAATAATCCACCCTGCCCTTGCCCAAAAACCGCCCGGACTCCGGCAATTTCGCTGACCTCGGTGCCGACAACATGAAGCAGCCGCCCGGCGCGTTCGGTAATCAGCACATCATCATCCGTTAAAAATGCAATTGACCAAGGTTCGTCCAGTCCAACGACGACTTTTTGCACGTCGACACTGATCAAATCGGTCGGTTGCGGGTCGGCCCCCGCAGCGTTGGAACAAAACAATAGCGCCGCCAACAGTGCCGATTTTGTCTTCAATGACCCGCTCCGATAATGGCGAATGATGCAGCGACCCTAGCCGAAATTTGCTTTGGCCTGCAAACTATCAATCGGCCCGAACAATCAGGCCGAAAACGTCGCAATAATGGCAGGAAACACATTTACGTCTGGAAATTGCCACAATTCGGCACGATTTCCATCCGAAGAGGACTCACGGTCCTTTTGTTGTTTTGGGTTGAAGCCGGACCTGACCGTCCACTTCAGTTCATGTTCGCACAGACAGCACTCTGGATTGTAGAGATGAAGCGAGGGCAGCCCCCACTACCTTGCTTCATCTCGCTTCCACTCAAAAATCGTTACGCCCCGTATCAGAAGAACTCGTTACTCAGCGAGATATGTATAACCGATTGCCAGTTTCGATTCCAGCATTAAATGCAATTTTATTGAAAAAATACGGCAAAATTGCACAAATGTTTAATTTGTTTGGGTAAGCCGATTGCGGGGGTGAATCCTAGTTTCGGAAAAAATAGCGGCAACGCCGACTGTTTTTGCCAGAAACCGATACCGCATTGCATGCTGGATTTCAACACTTTTATGCGCTTACGCAAATAATTATCAGCATTTTTTCACTAAATTTGCGACGTATGCGCATTCAAATCGACGCTTAACATATTGAATTGGTGCAGAATATTCGCGTTTCAAATGCTCAGTTCAGGGCAGATTTGTCACCTATCCCGACACCGTAACTTTGAAACAAATCAAAACGGGCACCGCAAAGCCCGTGATCAAAATGCCAAATTAGCCGGCCCAGGCGTGTGGGCCATCGGCTTGCGGCAGGTCTTTCTCTTCGATGCCCAAAGCATAAAGCGTGTCGGCCCTACCTTGGGCGTAGGCACGTCGAAGCTCCTCTTCGCGCGAAAGATAGGAACTGGCGAACATACGATTCGAATCACCGGTTACCGGTTCGTAAGATTTTCGGACAAATTTAATCATCGGTCTGCGCCCCTGTTAGATTTCCTTAGCCAAAATTGGCCTTCAAACAGGGCAGAATTGTGACTGGATCGGGGTCGTTTAGGGGCGGTTAATCGTCACCGCCAGGCCGTGAATATTTAGGCTACTTTGCAGCGAACAGCCAGCCAATCCGAGTTGCCAATTTTGGTGATCGGACCCAAGGCCTCGATTTCATATCCCCAAATCGCGCCCAGACGCAGGCACGACGGGCGCGAAATGAACAAACAATACCTACCACCTTGCGAACGCACATAGTCACCGGCGGCATTGAGCAATTCTTTGAACTGGCGCGGATCGCGGCCAGAAATCGCCCGCGTCATTTCCCATTCATCTTCAGCAACTGGCGCATGGGTTATGACCGAACTTGGAATTTCGCGCAAAAGGCCGCGAAAAGCATCACGCAGCATGTAGGAATATTCAATCTCGCCAACCTTGTGGCCCATGTCGCTGCGGATCAACCTGCAACCACCGACGCAGCGTCCGCCTTCTTCGGTCAGGATATTGACCGACTGCGGCGAGTCATACTGGTCCCACTCCATGCCGTTGTGTTCGGCCAAATCCCATCCCAGGTCGTCGATGAAAACCTGTTTGCGCAGTTCGTGAAACTGCCGCAGAAACGTCGCATGGTGCGCGTCCATCCACTGCACCACATGGAACAGAGTTTTTGGCTTGTTCTGAACAACCTGAAGACTAGGGAATTCGATGATCGGGTTGAGATTATCTTTAAACAAATCCAGCATCCTTCGCCAAGGCCACGGCATGGGTAATATTGGTCGCCCCCATTTCCGTGATCGCTTTCTTCTTTCGCTCCCGGACCGCCCTCAGCGTTAGTCCAAGTTCATCCCCTATTTCTTGATCATTAAACCCATCCGCAAGTTTTCGCAAATAAACTAGTTCTTTCAAGTTTGGCGGAGTCTTGCCTGATGGCGGACTCATCTGCGCAATTACTATCAAAGCGGCAGTCGCTTCTGCGATTTCACTTGACGTGAGGTCATTTCTTGAATGGCACAGCGACAAAACCGCCTTTTCACCGTTGTGTACCAGCGAGACTGACGTTCCGTGTTCAATTCCATGCGCTTTAGCCATATCCATTGCCATTTGCCCGGCGGCATCGCGCGGTATGTCGCGCCAGTTGATACTGCCATGGTTCAGTGCCGCCCATTTAACCACCGGATCAGACTCGGTAAGCCCTTTGCTGAAATATTCATTAGTCCATTCCGGCGGATAAGTGGTTAACGCTCCGCGCGGGATGCCGCCCGTAATGCCAATCGCCAGCGCATAGCCCTTATCGGCGATTGCAGCCAGCCTTTGCTTGGCAAAATTAACCAGTTCTGTTTCCAACGCCCGTCTCCACGCCCAACATGGGTGTTTCACTCTTGACAAAACTTCTATGTCGTTTAGTGAAAAAGAACAGCGAAAAAACAGCATAATTGCATTAAGTGGTAGTCGTGAGAAGTCTTCAGTATCTAGTTCAACTCAGTATTTGGATTACGACCAGTTCATCCGAACAAAGGAAAAGGCTGGTCATTGCCCGCGATGCCATCGTCACCGCTAGATTTGGTCAAACGCTCCCGATTTCATTAAATCCCGCAGAGCATGAAGCGAATCCTCAGGAAGGTTTGCCAGATCCCGCATCAGACTCTCCTGATCCGCAAACTGACGAGCCCCAGTAAGAATGAACGAGAAAGAGATACCGACACCATCACAGATCGCCCGCAATTTTTCAGCACTCGGCTTGGCTTTTCCCGAAATTACGTTTGATACATAATCGCGATGGAACCCCAGACTTGTTGACAAATGTGTCAACTTTACACCCTTGGTATGAATCTCTGCCGACAGTCGATCACGCCAATCGTCACTACCTTCCACAACACACCTCCACATACTCCTAATGCAGAAATACTGGTTTTATGCAGCATCGGCAACAGAAAACATGGATAAACTACAAGTTTTTTGCATTTTGCAACATTAGAGTGCCACGAAAATCAGTGTGCGTTGACGCAACGTCAACTTGTGCCACTAAATAAAGAGAGATTCTCTGCCGCAGCCACAAGATGCTGTTTTTTATCGGCACAATGTTGGCGCTAACAAGTTGACCTTTAGGTAATCACATCAGGTCGCACTTTTCCCGTCCGCAAGCGAATTTCCGCCAATTTCTCGGTCGCATCAATCACTTGCGCCAAGGCACGTTGCGGATCCAGAGACATTTTGGAAGAATCAGTTTCCTGTCGCTCCAGATAAACCCGCAGAGTTGCCCCTTCGGTTCCCGTGCCCGAAAGCCGCAAAACAGCGCGCGCATTGCCCTGGAACATTAACCTGATCCCCTGATTCGCCGACTCCGACCCATCCACCGGATCGCGATAGGCAAAGTCATCCGCCGCTTTGACAACCAGACCGCCGATGTTTTGCCCAGCTATGTGCGGCAGCCGAGCGCGCAAGTCTGTCATCAATTTATTCGCGGCCCCCGCTTCTACCGCCTCATAATCATGGCGCGAATAATAATGCCGCCCGTATTTACCCCAATGCTGGCTCAAAACGTCGGCAACCGAGATTTTGCGCACCGCCAGAATATTCAGCCACAGCAACACCGCCCAAAGTCCGTCCTTTTCCCGCACATGGTCGGATCCGGTGCCCGCACTTTCCTCGCCGCACAGCGTGGCCTTACCTGCGTCCAGTAAGTTGCCAAAGAATTTCCAACCCGTGGGAGTTTCATAGCACGCGATGCCCAATCCCTTTGCCACCACATCCACCGCTTGGCTGGTTGGCATCGAGCGGGCAACCCCTGCCAGACCTTTGGAATAGCCAGGGGCCAAATGCGCATTATCCGCCAAGACGGCCAAAGAATCGGATGGCGTCACATAGGCGTTGCGCCCGACAATCATGTTGCGGTCGCCGTCGCCATCTGACGCGGCACCAAAATCCGGCGCATCGGGCCCATACATTTCGTCCATCAAAGCACTGGCCCAAACCGGGTTCGGATCGGGGTGTCCGCCGCCGAAATCAGGCAAAGGCGTGCCATTCACAACCGTACCTTCTGCCGCTCCCAATGCCTCTTCCAATATTGCCTTGGCATACGGCCCTGTCACCGCATGCATGGCGTCAAAGCGCATACGAAACCCGCCTTTGAACAGCGTGCGCAGCGCCGGAAAATCAAACAGGCTTTCCATCAGGATTTGATAGTCCGCAACCGGATCGACAATTTCGACCTCCATGTCGCCCAGTTTGCTTGTCCCCAAACGCGACGGGTCGATGTCCGGCGTCCCAAGCGTCGGATACTCACTGATTTTCAAAGTCTCCTGATAAATCGCCTCGGTCACCGCTTCCGCCGCCGGACCGCCGTTGGGTGTGTTGAACTTGATACCGAAATCTTCATGCGGCCCGCCGGGATTGTGACTGGCCGACATGATCAATCCGCCATCGGTTTTGCGTTTTCGGATCAAATGCGACGCGGCGGGGGTGGACAACAACCCGCCCTGCCCGACGATGATCTTGGCCGCGCCGTTACCTGCCGCCATCCGCAAGATAATCTGCGCCGCCTCGACGTTGAAATATCGCCCGTCGCCGCCCAAAACCAAAGTCTTGCCCTGCAATCCACCAATCGCGTTAAACGTGCTCTGCACGAAATTCGCCAAATAATTCGGTTGCATGAACACCGGGGTTTTCTTGCGCAAACCCGACGTTCCCGGCTTTTGGCCAGCGATGGGCGAAGTCGCCACTTTTTGTATATTCGGCATCGCAATGTTCCCTGCGGCGATTGATTTCCGCCGAACATTAGCATGCAAACCCCACTCAACAAGCACTGCTTGGATTGACGGCCAATTTAACCGGCAAATGGCTCCAACGTATAGGCCCGCACCGATTCCGTTGGCATCTTGATCGTGCCTTTCGGCTGGTCGCCAGTGGCTTTCAAATCATTGGTATCAATCTGCAAAGTCCAGGCTTTGCCAGGCAATGTCACGGGCATCACCACTTCCGCCGGGCCATCGGAATTGAAGATCATAAACACCTGATCGTCGCGCTCTCCGCCCAGTACAGCTTCGGCAGAATGGCGGATCACCAGCCCGAAGGTCTTCCAATTCTGGTCACCCCAGTTTTCACCCTTTGGCGCCTCGCCATTGGGCAAGCGCCATTCGACATCGGGCAGACCGTCAGATTTGCGCGGTTTCCCATGCAAAAAATGCGTCTGCCGAACGGAAGGATGGTTCTTGCGGAAGGCAATCAGTTTGCAAACGAACTCAAACAGGCTGTCATCGCTGCGGGACCAGTTGATCCAGCCAATCCCGTTGTCTTGGCAATAGGCGTTATTGTTGCCGTCTTGCGTGTTGCCAATCTCGTCACCCGCCAACAACAACGGCGTTCCCTGACTAAGGAACAGCGAGGCCAACAAATTGCGTTTCCGCCGCTTGCGCGCCTCGCGGATTTTGGCGTCTGCTGTCGGCCCTTCGATCCCCATATTTGCCGACAGGTTGTTATTGTGGCCGTCGTCGCCATTCTCGCCATTGGCCTCGTTGTGCTTGTGCGAATAGCTGACGAGATCTTCCAAGGTGAACCCGTCATGCGCGGTCACAAAGTTGACGCTCGCTGTCGTCTTGCGGCCCGAATGGTCAAACTGCCGCGCCGATCCAAGAAGGCGCGACGAAAAATCCGCCGTCGTGCCACTGTCACCGCGCCAATAGCGCCGCATATCGTCGCGTGCCTTGTCGTTCCATTCGGCGAATGGCGATGGAAACGCACCCAACTGGTAGCCACCCGGTCCAGTGTCCCAAGGTTCGGCAATCAATTTCACCCGGTTCAAAACCGGGTCTTGCAGGATCGCGTCAAAGAAACCGCCCGAAGGGTCAAAGCCATTGACCTCACGCCCCAAAGTCGCGGCCAGATCGAACCGGAAGCCGTCGATATGCATGACTTCGACCCAATAGCGCAGTGAATCCAGCGCCATATGCAATACCGCTGGGTTGCTTAAATTGAGCGTATTCCCGCAACCCGTGTCATTCACATAATAACGCTGATGTTCGGGCAAAAGGCGATAATAACTCTTGTTATCCAGCCCGCGGAACGAAAGCGTCGGGCCCAACTCGCTGCCTTCGCCGGTGTGGTTATAGACCACGTCCAAAATTACTTCGATTCCCGCCGAATGCAGCCGTCGCACCATGTTCTGAAATTCTGCAATGCCATGCACGCCCAGATAACGCGGTTCCGGCGCAAAAAACCCAATGGTCTGATAGCCCCAATAATTCGAAAGTCTTTTATCGACCAAAAACTGGTCGTCTAAAAACGCGTGAACCGGCAACAGTTCCAGCGCCGTTATGCCCAATTTGTGGTAGTGCTCCAACATCGCATCCGACGCGACACCGGCAAACTTTCCCCGCTCCAGTCGCGGCACGCGCGGTTTTTCAGCCGTCAGGCCCTTAACATGACCTTCGTAGAACACGGTATCGCGTAAACGCACTTCGGGGCGAATATCCTCGTCCCAGTCAAAACCGGGATCGACAATCACGCATTTGGGCATGGCGAACGCGCTGTCGCGCGGATCAAAGCCAAGGTCAGACTTCGGCCCCCCCACCCGATAGCCCATCAAGGCATTGGTCCAGCGGATGTTGCCGGAAATCTGCTTGGCATAGGGATCGAGCAATAACTTGTTAGGGTTGAACCGATGCCCACGATCCGGGTCATAGGGGCCATAGGCGCGTAACCCATACATGGCACCGGGCCGCAACCCCGGAATGAACCCGTGCCAGACGTGGCCGGAACGTTCGGGCAAGGCCAACCGCGCCAATTCGCGCTTGCCGTTGTCAGAAAAAATGCAGACTTCAATCTTTTCGGCATGAGCGGAAAAGACAGCGAAATTCACCCCGCCGCGCAGGTAGGTCGCCCCCATTGGAAAGGCAACGCCTTCCTCGATGCGCGGAACTTCAACCAAATGTATAGACCTTTACGCCAGTACCTGCCGGTAGAGGCTGATATACCGATCCGCCGACGGCTTCCAGTCAACCGGATGAGTCATGGCATTTTTCATCAGTTTCCGCCACGTAAATTGGTCAGAGAATAGGCCAATTGCCCGTAAAAGCGCCGATTCCAACCCCGATACGCTGGTTGGCTGAAATTGAAAACCATTGGCAACGCCCTTGGTCAAAGCCGCCGGATTGGCGTCAATGACCGAATCGGCCAAGCCGCCGGTGCGCGACACGATCGGCAATGCCCCATAGCGCAGCCCATAAAGCTGGGTCAGCCCGCAAGGTTCAAATCTGGAGGGGACCAAAACCGCATCACAGCCGCCGTTTATGCGGTGGCTCAGGTTTTCGTCATAACCTATCTTGACGGCGACTTGATCGGGATTGTCGATCGCCAGTTGCTTTAATGCCTTTTCCAACACCACGTCGCCCGAACCCAAAACAACCAGCCTACCGCCATTTTTGAGCACTTCGACCATCGCCAACGGCAAAAGGTCCAAGCCTTTCTGCTCGGTCAACCTTGATACGACGCCAAACAGAATATCATTTTGGCTCGGCTTCAGCCCAAATTCCACTTCAAGTGCCGCCTTGCAGGTGGCCTTGCCTTTGGTATCTTTGGCGGAATAGTTCATCGGCAAAGCCGGATCGGTTTCCGGGTTCCATTGCTCAATATCGATGCCGTTCAAAATGCCGTGCAGCAATTCTTTCCGGTCTGAAATCACACCCTGCAGGCCCATGCCAAACTCTGGCGTCATCAGTTCCTGCGCATAGGTCGGACTGACCGTGGTGATCAGATTGGAATAGACCAGTGCCGCCTTTAGCGCCGAAATTTGCCCGTAATACTCCAAGCCACCCGCCGAATACATTGCGCCCGGCAAATTGAGTTCGCCCAGCATGAACGCAGGCGCAAGCCCTTGAAAGGCGATGTTGTGGATGGTGGTGATAATCGCCGGACGCTGGGGATCATCTGCCAAATAGGCTGCTGCCAAACCGGCTTGCCAATCATGCAGATGCAACAACCCCGGTCGCCAGCCATCGGTCAATTCGCCCCGGGCAATTTCCGCCGCCGCAAACGACAATGCGGCAAAGCGTTGCGGGTTATCCGGCCAATCTTTGCCATCCTTGCCCAAATAGATCGAACCGGGCCGTTCAAACAAATGCGGCGCATCCAAAAGCAGCATGTTCAAGCCCGCAATCGTGCCAGAAACAACCGTTGCCGACCCGCCAAACAAAGCCTCAAAATCAGCGATTTTTGTGGCGCCCGAAAGTTTGCCGACCAGCCCCGGATAGGCGGGCAACAACACCCGCACATCCCAACCCTGCGCGGCCAATGCCAATGGCAAGGCGCCCACCACATCGGCCAAGCCGCCGGTTTTCACCAGCGGCGCACATTCTGACGCAACAAATAATACGGGTTTGTCGCCCTTCAAAGCGCCCTCGCCCGCGCGTCAATCATCGGCTGTGTTATCAGGGTGATGCCGTTTTCCGACACCCTGAACCATTTGCCGTCTTCGACAATATCTTGCCCGACAACCAACCCTTCAGGGATGATGACGCCACGATCAATCACCACATTTTTCAAATGGGCATTGCGATTGACCACCACATGCGGCAGCACAATCGCCCGATCCAGCGAGGCAAACGAATGCGTGCGCACACCGGTGAACAACAGCGACTGGTTGATGGTCGAACCTGAAATGATACACCCACCCGACACCATCGAAGATGTCGCCGACCCGCGGCGATCCGGTTCGTCGTGGATGAACTTGGCCGGAGCAACCATTTCGGAATAGGTCCAGATCGGCCAAGTGGTGTCGTAGATATCGAGATCGGGCAGAAAATCGGTGAGGTCGATATTGGCCTGATGGAACGCATCCACTGTTCCAACATCGCGCCAATACGGTTCCCGCTCCAGCCCGGTCATCACACATGAATCGGTGAATTTATGCGCTACGGCCTTACCGTTTTTGACGATGTAGGGAATCAAATCCTTGCCGAAATCGTGGTCGGTTTCGGTGCTGTGCATGTCATCCAGCAGCAGTTTGCGCAGGAATGCCCAGTCAAATACGTATATCCCCATCGAAGCCAAAGCCATATTCGGTTGGCCGGGCATGGCGGGGGGGTCTTTCGGTTTCTCGACGAAATCGATGATGCGCATGGTCTTGTCAACCGCCATCACACCAAAGCCAGTGGCTTCCATGCGCGGCACGGTCAGACAGCCAACCGTGACATCGGCACCGGAATCAACGTGCTGTTGCAGCATCAATTCATAGTCCATCTTGTAAATATGATCGCCAGCCAAAACGACGATATAGGTCGGCTCGTAACTATCGATAATCCCAACGTTTTGTGCTACCGCATCCGCCGTGCCGCGATACCAGTTTTCCTCGTCCATCTGTTGGGAGGCCGGCAGAATATCCAGAAATTCGTTGCGACCGGCTTGGAAAAACGACCAACCGCGCTGCAAATGCCTAATCAGCGAATGCGCCTTATACTGAGTGGCCACACATACCCGCGTGATGCCGGAATTGACCGCATTGGACAAAGCAAAGTCGATAATCCGCGTTTTGCCGCCAAAATAAACCGCCGGTTTCGCCCGTTTGTCGGTCAGCTCTTTCAGCCGCGACCCGCGACCGCCAGCCAAAATGAAAGCCAGCGCGTGGCGTGACAGGCGTTTTGAACTTCCGTTTTTCGGCATTAAACCCTCCGGTTTTATGTCGCCAATTCAATGGCTTGTTAAGCTTTTTTCCATTCAAGTATCAGTGTCGACAACGGCGGAAGCACCAATTCTATCGACTGTTCGCGCCCGTGGGACGCAACCGCCTGCGATACGACACCGCCGTTGTTGCCATTGTTCCAACCCGCATAAGTCGCAGCATCGGTGTTGATCCGTTCCACCCAACGCCCGGCCTTTGGCACGCCAATGCGCCATTTGGTGCGCAAGACAGGCGTCATGTTGGAAATCACGATCACTGGCGCATCGCCCTCGTCGCCATAGCGGATCGAGGCAAACACCGAATCCTGTGCCGCGTCGCCAATGATCCAGTCAAACCCCGACCCGTCGCAATCGCGTTTGTGCAAGGCGGGCAGCTCTTTGTAAGCGGCGTTCAGATCGCGGATCAGGTTTTGCACACCCTTGTGTTTGGGGTGCTCCAACTGATGCCAGTCGAGGCTTTGCTGATAATTCCACTCCGCCCCTTGGGCAAATTCGCAGCCCATAAACAACAGTTTCTTACCCGGATGGCCCCACATGAAACCATAATAGGCCCGCAGATTGGCGAACTTATCGTCACCCCAACCCGGCATCCGGTCCAGCAACGAACCTTTGCCATGCACTACTTCGTCGTGGCTCAATGGCAGAATGAAGTTTTCCGAAAACGCATAAAGCAGCCCAAAAGTCATCTCGTTGTGATGATATTTGCGGTGGATTGGGTCCAGTTTCATATATTCCAGCGTGTCGTGCATCCAACCCATGTTCCATTTGAAACCAAAGCCCAAGCCACCGGCGAACGTCGGTTTGGACACCCCGGGCCAAGCGGTGGATTCTTCGGCTACGGTCATGGCCCCGGGGAATTCGGCATAGACCAGCTCGTTCATTTTCTTCAAGAATGCGACCGATTCCCAATTCTCGCGCCCGCCATCTTTGTTGGGGATCCACGCCCCCTCTTTGCGCGAATAATCGCGGTAGAGCATCGAGGCAACGGCATCCACTCGCAGGCAATCAATGTGATATTCGCCCATCCAATACAACGCGTTGGATGTCAGATAATTCACCACCTCGGTGCGACCCATGTTGAAAATCAACGTGTTCCAATCGGGGTGATAGCCTTCGCGCATGTCGGAATGTTCGTACAAATGCGAGCCGTCAAAATGCTCCAACCCGTGTGCATCGGTCGGGAAATGCGCCGGGACCCAATCGAGGATAACGCCAATTCCCGCCTCATGCGCGGCATTCACAAAGAACCGAAAATCTTCCGGCGTGCCAAATCGACTGGTCGGTGCAAACAATCCAACCGGCTGATATCCCCAAGAGCCGTCAAACGGATGCTCGGTAATTGGCAGCAATTCGATATGGGTAAACCCCAAATCCTTGACATAGTTGACCAGATCGACCGCCAAGTCGCGGTAAGTCAGCACCGTCTCGCCTTTTGCTCCGGTGCGTTTCCACGACCCTAAATGCACTTCGTAAATCGAAATCGGTGCATTGCGTTCGTGCTTGGCTCCACGCATTTCCATCCAAGCTTCGTCTTTCCAACGCGGGCTGCGGATATCGGCAACAACCGATGCCGTTGCTGGCCGGTGCTCGGCTTGAAATCCCACCGGGTCGGCCTTTAACGGTTGCACATGGCCGCCGCGCGCAACGATTTCGTATTTGTAAACGTCACCGCCACCGATGCCGGGCAGGAAAATCTCCCAAACGCCGGTTGACCCACGCAGACGCATGGCATGGCGTCGGCCATCCCAGTGGTTGAAATCGCCCACCACCGAAACCCGCTCGGCATTCGGTGCCCAAACAGCAAAATGTGTGCCCTTCACCCCCTGATGCTTCATCACATGCGCACCCAAAGCGTGCCACAACTTGTGGTGCGACCCTTCGGCCAGCAAATGTTCGTCGAGTTCACCCAAAACCGGCCCAAAGCGATAAGGATCGTCTATTTCCCAGATTTCCGAACCGCGTTTGGCGCGCAAACGGTAAGCAAACCCCGGCGCTTGGCCGGTCAATTTGCCTACAAAAACCCCATCCGCCCCGCGGATTGGTTCCAACTCCAGCAACTTGCTTGACGTTTCCGGGTCCATGGCCACAACCGCCTCAGCACCGGGCACAAATGCACGAATAATCGTATCATTCCCAGATGGATGCGCCCCTAGAATCGAAAACGGATTGTAATGCCGCCCTTCCGCTATCGCATAAGCGTCACCGCGATTGATCAATGGCGCATCGCCCTTGGGTGCCGCCACTGATTTTGGCACAGCCTTTGCTTTCGCCGCTTTGGGCGCAGCAATTTTCTCTGCCTCAGCGACCGGCGCTTTTTTGGTAGCCATTGTTTTCCTCACCCGTCGTGTTTCGCGTCTATTGGTTGACGCCTAGCGGCATTGCCGAAATCTGATTCTTATTAGACTGCAAACGCTTTGGAAAAGGAACATTCTTTTGAAACATCGGCAAAATGAATCGATTTTTGACCGTCTAAGTCCATGTCCGGTCAGGTAAATACGGCGTTAAATCAAGGTTTGATCGTCGATCCGCCGCAATTCCCGCCACGATTCGCCCCACCAGCGGCCCAATTGTCAGCCCGACATGCTGCGAGCCAAAGGCATAAATCACCCCATCTGCCTTTGGCGCGTTGCCAATTGCGGGCAAAGAATCGGGCAAAGTCGGCCGATGCCCCATCCAGATTTCTTCGCTGTCCCAGCGCAATTCGGGGTAAACTTGCAATATCCGCCGCCTCAGCAATTCGACGGGTGCCAAACTGGGACCAGCCTCCAGCCCGCCCAATTCCACAATTCCTGCGCAGCGCAAACCCGTATCCATCGGGGTTGCCACGAATTTGGCGTCGGCAATCATATAGGGAAATGGCGGTTGGATATTCGCGCCTTTCAAAAACAAATGATAGCCACGCTCGCTTTCCAAATTGATGTCCTGCGCCATGGATCGAACCAATTTGCGCGACCAAACCCCGGCGGCCAGCACGATCTTTTCGGCAGACATTTCCCTGCCGCCCTGTAAAATTATCGATGGGCGTGGGCCGGGTTTAATCTCAACCACCTCACCCAATTCAAATCGCCCACCCGAATTGACGAAATGCTCCGCCAATGCCGCCACATAGCCGCCAGGATCAGTAATCCAGCCGTGGTCTTTGAATACCGCTGCGAACGTGTAGTCAGGCCCAAGATTTGGATCGTCCTCGAGCAACCTCGCTCGGTCGCGCAATTCATATTCAAACCCATGCGCTTGCCGCAACGCCATTGCCGCGTCGTCATGCGCAAAACTTGCGCGGTCGCGGTACAAAAACGCATATTCGCCAGTGCGAATGAACTTTTCCGCGCCGGTGTCTTTTGCCATTG
Organism: Oceanomicrobium sp.; assembly: GCA_031415055.1. Taxonomy (GTDB): domain Bacteria; phylum Pseudomonadota; class Alphaproteobacteria; order Rhodobacterales; family Rhodobacteraceae; genus JANMOK01. The sequence goes on from JANOQZ010000036.1 coordinate 44,414, forward strand.
CCAAATGTTGTTCAACTGAATCCGCCGTCATCGCACTTAACGCAGCAACAGCCCGTTGAAACCGGTCTGGCCGCGCATTTCGCAAAAACGGCACCAACCACGGCAACAGACGTGGCAGATACGACCAACGCAGAAACATGGGCGAATCCGGATCCAGCAGCTTCTTCGGCACTTCGCGCAACAACCCCGGCACCGATACCGGAATGATAGCGTTGCGCGCCAACAACCCAGCGTTGCCATACGAGGTTTGTGCCGGATCACCTGGCACAACTCGATCAACCAATGTCACCGACCACCCCTCGCGCCGCAACCATTCGGCGCAACAAACCCCGGTGATGCCGGCCCCGATGACGATGATTTGTTTCACTTTTGTCCAGTTCCCCGCCCATCCGCACGTTGTTTATATCGCCCCAGCCTGTCAACCATGCCGATTGGCAGAACCAAAGCCGCTTGCTAATGTCGGCAAAAAGATTGGAAACCAGCTTTGAAAAATAACTTCACTTCGGTTTTTGGCAGCGGAAAACCCGTCATCGCAATGGTGCATATCGGTGCCCTGCCTGGCACTCCGTTGTTTGACGCCGACGCTGGCTTGGCCGGTCTGTTGCGCGGTGCGATCCACGACTTGATCGCCCTGCAATCGGAAGGGTTTGATGCCATCATGTTTGGTAACGAAAACGACCGCCCGTATGAGTTTCAGGTGGACGCTGCTTCCACCGCAACAATGGCATTCATCATTGGTCAAGTGCGCAGCCAAATTACCCTGCCCTTCGGTGTCAATGTTCTGTGGGACCCGATGTCCTCGGTCGCGCTGGCCGCCGCCACCGGTGCCGCTTTTATGCGCGAAATAATGACCGGCACCTTCGCCTCCGACATGGGACCGTGGACGCCAAATGCCGGCAAAACGCTGCGCTATCGGGATCGCTTGGGTCGCAAGGACCTTGCGGTTCTCTACAATATCTCGGCGGAATTCGCCTATTCGCTGGATCGCCGACCTTTGGCTGACCGTGCGCGAAGTGCAGTGTTTTCTTCCATTCCCGACGCGATTTTGGTTTCCGGTGCCATCACAGGTGAGGCGGCAAAAATGGAAGATTTGGAAGCGGTCAAGACCGCCCTGCCCGACACTCCGGTTCTCGCCAATACTGGCGTCAAACACGCAACCGTGGCCGACACTTTGGCGATAGCCGACGGTGCGATTGTGGGGTCATCGCTGAAAGTTGATGGCGACACGTGGAATCCGGTCGACCCCGAACGCGCCAAAGATTTCATGGCGCGCGTGCGCAAAGCGCGAGGCTATTAAAATGAAAACCCGCCTGCGAAAGTCGCTGTCAGACCTCATACTGATCCCCGGTCTTAGCGGCTATGAAGGTCGGGTCCGCCAAAAACTGGCGGGTGAATTGGCAGCGTTGGGGCTGACCCACAGAACTGACCGCATGGGCAATTTGATTGCCACAATGCCCGGGATTCAAGACGCTCCGTCCGTCATGCTATTCGCCCATATGGATCAGCTTGGCATGATCGTGCGCAAGGTCGAGGCCGATGGCTTGATCCGCGTCGAACGCCTAGGCGGACTGCCCGAACGCGCTTTGCCTGCACAAGAAGTGTTGTTTCAAATTGCACCGGGGCGCGACATACGCGGCATCATTGCCCACAAAAGCCACCACGCCACAGCGCAAGACGAGAAATACCGCGTCACGCCGATTGCCGAAGTGTTCGTCGACGCCGGTTTCGCCGATGGCGATGCGGCCGAAAAAGCTGGCGTCAAAATCGGCACGCCGGTGGTTTATGCGCCCAGCGTTATGAACCTTGGCGCAAACCAAATTGCCGGAACTTCGGTCGATGACCGTGCGGGATGCGCAGTAATGCTGGAAGTCGCACGCGCACTGAAAACCATTGATCACCCAACGCTGCATTTGGTTTTCAGCGTGCAGGAAGAATTCAACCTGCGCGGCGCCGTAACGGCGGCCAACGCCTTGCAACCCGATATCGCCATCCAACTTGATCTGGCCTTGGCCACCGACACGCCCGATATGGCCTCGCGCGGCGACGTGCTGCTAGGTGCAGGTCCAGCGATGAGCCTCTATTCCTTCCACGGGCGTGGCACGTTGAACGGCACAATTCCGCACCCGGCTCTGGTTGATTTGGTGGAAACAACCGCCAAAAAACAAAAGATCAACCTGCAACGCAGCGCCCAATCAGGTGTTCTAACCGACTCGTCTTACGTCCAACTAATCGGCCAAGGTCTCGCCTGCATCGACCTGTGTTTCCCCTGCCGTTACACCCATTCCGCCCGCGAAGTCTGCGATCTGGATGACCTCGTCGGCCTGACAAACTTACTGGTTGCAGCCATAGCCGCCATCGGCCCCGGATTCAGCCTGAATCGCGACGATTTCATCCAATGAAAACCTATCTCGGCATCGACATTGGCACCTTTGAATCCAAAGGCGTGCTGGTCGATGGATTTGGCACAATCATTGCCCAAGCCGCGCGACCGCACAAAATGCAGGTGCCACAAGCCGGTTGGGCCGAACATGACGCCGAGGCGGATTGGTGGGGCGATTTCGTCTGGATGACCCGTGAATTACTGCGCCAAAGCGGCATTGCGCCAAGTGAAATTCGCGCCATCGCCTGCAGCGCCATTGGCCCCTGCATGTTACCGGTGGACCTTGCCGGAAATCCATTATGCAACGCCATTCTCTATGGCGTCGATACCCGCGCCCAAAAAGAAATTGACGACCTCAACGTTGAAATCGGCTCGGATCGAATTCTTGCCGAATGTGGCAACGCCCTGACTTCGCAGTCGATCGGGCCAAAAATCCTGTGGTTCAAACGCCACCGGCCCGAACTGTTCGCCAAGACCCACAAATTCATCACTTCGACCACGTTCCTAGTGCACCGTTTGACTGGCCGATACGCAATCGACCCCTACACCGCCGGCAATTTCAGCCCGCTTTACACCAATTATCGCGCCGGTTGGACCGAGGATTTGACCAAAAATATTGTCGGACCAAACAAACTTCCCGAAATCCTATGGACCAACGCAATCGCCGGTCACGTCACCGCACGCGCCGCCAATGAAACCGGACTCGCCATTGGCACCCCAGTTCTAACCGGCACAATCGACGCCGCCGCCGAGGCGCTCAGCGTCGGCGTCATTGCTCCCGGTGACATGATGGTCATGTATGGATCCACCATTTTCATCATTCAAATCACCGCCGATCGCCTAAGCGACAAACGACTGTGGACTGCTCCTTGGCTATTCCCCGGCCAGCACGCCGCGATGTCTGGTCTGGCGACAAGCGGCACGCTAACCCATTGGTTGCGCGATACATTTGCAAAGGATTTGCCAAAGGAAACGGCCTTCGCCACTTTGGCGATGGAGGCTGAAAACTCGGCCCCCGGTGCCAACGGCTTGCTCATGCTTCCCTATTTTTCCGGCGAACGTACGCCGATCCACGACCCGCATGCCAAAGGCGTGCTGTTCGGCCTAAACCTTACCCACACGCGCGGCGACATTTATCGCGCGGCGCTGGAAGGGATTGCCTTTGCAACGAACCATATCCTTGAAACCTATTCCGATGCCGGGTCACCCCCGGCACAGATTTTCGCCGTTGGCGGCGGCACCAAAAACAGGGTCTGGCTGCAAGCGACATCTGATATTTCCGACAAACCGCAGACCCTTCGCAAAATCAACACCGGCGCATCTTATGGCGACGCTTTTCTGGCGGCATTGGCCTTGGGTGACGTGAGAATTGGCGACATCAACATTTGGAACCCAATCGTCGAAACCATCACCCCAAACCCAAAGACCGCCGCGTTTTACCGGCAGCGCTTCGATCAGTTCAAAACGCTTTACACGCAGACCAAAGGGTTAATGGCCTCCCTATCTTCGGCACAACTTACTTAATCGACCCTGCCGTCATGCCCTTGATGATATAACGTTCCAAAAATATCCCGATCAACACCAGCGGCGCAATCGCCATCGTCGACAGCGCCGCCATCGACCACCAATTGATGCCCTGCGACCCGGTCTGACTGGCCACCATCACCGGCAAAGTCTTGGCGTCGGTCGACGTCAACAAGGCGGCAAAGAAATATTCGTTCCAGCACAGGATCAAGCTCAAGATAAACGCCGCCACCATTCCGGGAAGAACAATCGGCAATACAATCCGAAAAAACGCACCCCAAATCGACAAACCATCGACCAAAGCCGCTTCTTCCAATTCAATCGGTATCGCCGAAAACTGGTCGCGCATGATCCAAACCACAATCGGCAAGACCATCAAAGTATACAGCAAAATCAAGCCAATCCGCGAATCCAGCAGCGCCAGTTCCTTGTACAGCACCAGAAATGGCAGCGCCAAAACCACTGGCGGCAAGATCAATTGCGACAGGAAGAAAAACGATATGTCCTTGTTGCGCATCCACAGGAACTTATAGCTGAACCGCGTCAGCCCATAAGCCGCCAGTGACCCCAAAAGCACCGCCAAAAACGAGGCCGAAACCGAGGCGATCACCGAATTCATGAACCGTTTGACGAACTCCTCACGCACGGTAGAAACTTCGCCTATGGTGTCAGGCGACAGGCCCAGCGACTGGAAGCCTTTCCAGCTCGGCGTGAAATCGACCCAAGGAATGATGTGACTAAGCTGCACATCCTTCGCCACTTTGAAACTGGTCGAGACCGCCCAATACAGCGGGAATAGTGCGATGAACGTCCATAAAACCAACAAACCGTAAATCAACGCTCGACTGGCGAAATACCCCCAGCGCGAACGTGCAGTCTGGCCGGAATCTTCGATCATGTTTCACGCTGCATGTAACGACCGACCAGTTTCAGAAGCCCGCTGATAAACAAGATGATGACAATCAAATAAACCATCGCCAACAAGGTGCCGTAACCAACATTGGATCGGTCACGGTATTCACGATAGATGAAACTGGTCACCGTATCGGTCGCCCCACCCGGCCCACCGGAAGTGACGTTGATCACCAAATCGGCCAACTTCAGTTTGAAGATGATGCGCAGCACAATCGCCGTCACGCTGACCGGCAGCATCAAGGGGAATGTGATTTTCCAGAACGCCTGCCAAGCGTTGGCCCCATCAACTTCTGCGGCCTCGGCCACTTCTTTCGGCAAAGCCTGCAATCCGGCCAACAGCAAGATCATGATGAAGGGAATAAACATCCAAGCATCCATCAGCATGATCGACAGTTTGGCGGTTACCGGGTCGGCAAAAAACGCTGGCCTGTCCCACCCGACCCAGCGCGCCAGATTGGCCACCGGGCCAAAGCGGGTTTCCATCATTGATTTGCCGATCATCCAACTGACAGCGACGGGCGACAGCATGAACGGCAACAGAAACGCCACCCGAAAAAACTTTCGCCCACGAATTTGCGCGTTCAGCAGCAGCGCCAAACCAAAGGCCACCGCATATTCCACCAGCACCGCCAACAAATACCAAACCATGTTCAGCATGGCGTTCCAATAAAACGGGTCGGCAAGCATCTGGCGGATATTGTCCAGCCCATTGAACTTGCGCCCTTCCGCCGAAGACAAGTTCCAGTCGGTCAGGGCGATGTAAAAGCCAAACAGCGTCGGGAACACCACCATCGACACCACGAACAACACGGCGGGCAAAACGAACAACGTGCGCTGCCCCTGCTCGCCGCGTGTTAACACTTGGCCGATGCACAAAGCGATGGCCCAGCCGGTGTAAATGTAAAGAATGGGCCGCCAACTCTCAAACCCGACCCCAATCACCCCGCCTTTGAACAGTGATTGCCACAGGAACCCAGCCAGCAAAATCAGGCTCGCCGCCCAAATCAATATCCGCCCCGCCCGCACGCGACCGACCGACATGAAGTCGGACTCCACAATATGCAGCTTGTCGCCCAGCGTGTTTTCGTTTGCGGCCATCTGGTGATATTAAGCGAAGATTTTAACGGTTTGATAGATTGAAAAGTTGTACAAGTTATTGTACATATGAGTAAATTTGGAGGTTCGGCGATGAAATCAACTACTTTTTCACATTTACGGGCGAATCTGGCCGCCATGATGGATCAAGTTAACGACGACCACGCACCTTTGCTAATTTCGCGGGCGGGCCACAAAGGCGCGATTCTGGTGTCCGAAGACGATTGGTCGGGCATGGAGGAGACGTTGTATTTGCTGTCCAGCCCTAAAAATGCCGAGCGATTGTTGCGATCAATCGAGGACCTAAATTCGGGCAAGGGCGTCGTGCGAGAACTGATTGAGCCGTGAACGTTTCCTTTTCGCCGGATGGATGGGCCGACTACCAGTTTTGGCAAAATACGGATGTCAAAGTTCTGCGCAAGATTAACGGCCTGATCAAAGAATGCCTGCGAACACCGTTTGCTGGAACCGGCCAACCAGAAGCGCTGCGCAACAAATTGAGTGGGCTATGGTCCCGCAGGATTGATCTAAGACATCGGCTAATTTATCGAGTTTCGCCACATACAGTCGAAACCATGCAATGTCGTTTTCACTACGACGACAAATAGCTCCGCCCCGGCCTTTCGACCGAGGCAGAACCTCACTTCTCTCACATCCCCAAACTTGCCTTATACAGCGCAATCTGGCTGTCGCGGCCGATCTGGTCGGTGATCTTTTCCCAAGCTGCGGCGATAGCATCGGCGCATTCTTGTGCCGAGGCATATTGCCCGGCCATCCCCTTCATCAGTTCGTCCTCGGCGATTGAATAGTACTGGAAAATGCCGGGGATGCGCGGTTCGATTGCTGCGTTCGCGTGGTTGTAACTGTCGGCGTTCGAACCGAGGTAGTCTTCGAGGAAGGCGCGATCATATCCCGCAGCCTCATATTCGGCAAAGTCAAAGTGACTGTTGCGGTACGGCTGGAAGCCCGACGGATAGGCTGCCATCCACAGCGACAAGTCCTTACCGCCAAGATGTGCCGCCACTGACCAGGCCGCCTTGCGTTTCAGCTCATCGCCCGAAACCCGATTGGTGACATAGACGCCCCAACCGATATAGGCCATGTTCGGCGCAAAGTTCGGAGTGGCCGGCGTCTCCCATGCGCCGGTCTTGGAGTTCCAGACTTTGTCCGCGCCCGGGTTGATCGAGAACCCGGTGACATCGCCAACAATGGATGAATCGAGAGTCTTTGCCTGCGACCCCACGTCGCCCCACCACGTGACCATTGAGCCGGTGCCGGCGAGAAATTGCGAAAACGCTGTACTGTTCGGGTCGGCGTTAAGCTGATCGGGCGGGTAAGCGCCCTCGGTGGCAACCAAGTCCATGACGTCCTGGATCGCTTGAACCCAACCCGGATTATTGACGCGGGGCTTCATTGTATCGGCATCGAACAGCCATGCCGGATCGTCTGGGTGCTTGGCATAGGCGGCCGCGCGGTCGCCAAGGAAGTAGAAACCAAAACCGCCCCAGCCGTACTTCAGCGGATCGAGGAAGCCAAAGGCATCGCCGCCGGTCAACGGATCCTTCTGACCGACGATCGCCTTGCTGAAGGCATTGACTTGCGCCCACGTCGTCGGCGGTTCGGTCATACCGGTCGCGGCAGTTATCGCCGGGTCGGTGAAATAGTCTGTGCGGTAGGACATGGTATGGCAATCGCCATCGATTGATATCCGGTAGGTCTTGCCTTCCCATGTGCCGACCGGCGCTTTCAGATAGTTCACATAGTCATCCATGTCGATCTGGGCCTTGACCCAATCCGGCATTTCGTCGAGCAGGCCTTTGCTTGCCGTGTCACCCTCCAGCGGTGCTCCCATCGCCAGGATGTCGAAATCGACGGTGCCAGTGGCAATCGACTGCTGCAGGCGCGGGTTATAATCGGCCTGGGCGAGGTCGATCCAGGTGATCTTGGCGCCGGTATAGGCTTCCCATGACACCAACATTGCACGGAACAGCAGGTTGTGCAGGTTCTGGTTGTTGATCCCGAAGAAGGTCAGTTCAACGCCGGCAAATTCGCCCTCGGCCACGTTGGCTTTGGTCGGGCCCATGCACAACTCGCCAACTTTTTGCCAGTCAGCTTCGGTCGGCGACCCCATGTTGACCCCGGGAATCTTCAGGATTTCGGCGCGGACATTGTCTTGCGCAAACGCACTGCCAGCCAGTCCGCTCAGGAATGTGCCGCCCAATGCCGCGGTTGCCCCCATTGCGCTTGCGCCTTGCAGCATCGAGCGGCGGCTGGTTTTATGTCGGAACAGCCCGTCGTAAAGTTCCTTTTTCATGCGTAGTCCTCCCTAAGTGATAGTTTGATTATCGTTGGACACCAACACACCAGTACGACTCGTCACACGGCCAAGTGATTAATTTACAAAGATTTGAAAAGCAGTAAAGTAAAAATTATCGACATTGGTCTGATGTCTCTCCTTGCGCTACGAAAGGCTCGACTCGCCAAGGTTAAGTCTGACTATGCAGTGGCGTTTTGGCCTGTCAACAAATTAACGATGTTTGAGCACTTCCCTTGCAAGAATCTGACAATACCTTTGGCAAGGGGGTAAAAGACCGATCATCATACTGCCAATAGACAGCGCGTGTCGCCTCGTCTAACTCTTGCGTCACAACGGGTGAGTTTACCAAGCATGGCCAAAGTTTCGATCCAAGATGTGCGCAAGGCCTATGGGCCGCTCGAAGTTATTCACGGCGTCAATATCGGCATCGAAGACGGCGAATTTGTCGTGCTGGTCGGCCCGTCTGGTTGCGGAAAATCGACTCTGCTACGCATGGTCGCGGGGCTGGAAAGCATCAGCAGCGGCACAGTTTCCATCGGCGAAAAAGTGGTCAACAATATCCCGCCAAAAGACCGCGACATTGCGATGGTGTTTCAGAACTATGCACTTTATCCGCATATGAAAGTGGCCGATAACATGGCCTTCGCGCTGAAACTAAAGGGCGCGTCAAAGGATGAAGTGGCCAAGCGCGTCGCCAATGCCGCCGAAATTCTGGGCCTGAAACCTTATCTGAACCGCTATCCCAAACAACTATCCGGCGGCCAGCGCCAGCGCGTGGCGATGGGCCGCGCGATTGTCCGCGATCCGCAGGTTTTCCTGTTCGACGAACCCTTGTCCAACCTCGATGCCAAATTGCGGGTGCAGATGCGCACCGAAATCAAGGAACTGCATCAACGGCTGAAAACCACCACAATTTTCGTCACCCACGATCAGGTCGAAGCCATGACGATGGCCGATAAAATCGTGGTCCTGCAGGACGGTATAGTCGAGCAAATCGGCAAACCGTTGGAATTGTACGACAGGCCGGGAAATCTGTTTGTCGCCAGCTTCATCGGCTCGCCCTCGATGAACCTGATCCCCGGAATTGCCCGAACCGAGGGCGGCACGGCAGTGGAAATTGACGGCGTTCGCATGACCGTCGAAGGCAAACACGACGTGCAAGACGGCCAAAACGTCACTTGGGGCATCCGCCCCGATGCCTTGGATCTGGCCGATCAAGGCTTTCCGGTAACAGTCGGTGTCATTGAACCAACCGGTGCGGAAACCTTGGTTTTCCTGCGCTTCGGGTCGCATGAAATGGTCGCTTTATTCCGCGAACGCCACGATTTGACCCCGGGCCAAACCATTCATCTGCGGCCACGCAAGGGCCAAGGACATATCTTTGACACTGCCACCGGCAAGAGGTTGTAACCATGCCCGTTATCCTGACTTTTGGCGATAGCAACACCCACGGTAGCCCTCCTGTGCAGAACGCGCCGCGACTCACTCGCAGTGAACGTTGGCCCTGTGTCATGGCCCGCGAACTGGGTGCTGAATGGCACTTGATCGAGGAAGGCCACGGAGGCCGCACCACGGTGCACCCCGACCCTATCGAAGGGCTGCACAAGAATGGTATCGCCGCCTTGCCGATCATTCTGGACAGCCACGCACCAATTGACGTTATCACCATCATGCTGGGCACCAATGATTTGAAGGAGCGTTTCTCGGTCAACGCCAGCGACATTGCCCAAGCCTGCGAGAAACTGATCCTATTGGTAAAGGCCAGCGATGCCGGGCCCGATGGAAAAGCGCCAAATATCCTGCTGATCGCCCCGCCGCCGGTGCTGGAAGTCGGTCGGCTGAAACTGATGTTTCGCGGTGGTGCAGCCAAATCGGCGATGTTGGCGGAACATTATGCGACCATCGCCAAGGAACAAAACGTGGCCTTCCTCGACGCCGGAAAAGTTATCACATCCAGCCCCATCGACGGTATCCATTTTGATGCTATTGAGCATGGCAAACTGGGCAAAGCCGTCGCGGCGGCTGTTCAGGATATGCGGTAAAACCGCGCCGCATTGACGCCAAAGACCGCGTCGTGATCGGCCTTTGGCACATAGGATTGCGCCGCGCTTAACCAACTTTCATACGACCCGTTCAAATTCACCACCGGCCAATCCGACCCCCACATAACGCGATCAGGCCCGAACACCCGCAATACGTCCTCGGCATAGGGTAGTAGGGTTTCAACCGTCCATCCCGGTTTCGCCTCAGTCGCTAGGCCCGAAAGCTTGCACAAAACCGAAGTCTCCCCCGCCACCCGTTCCATCCAAACCGCCCATTCATCAAACGCACCATCGCGGATCCGCGGTTTCAGGCAATGGTCAATCACAATGCGCGTGTCGGGATATAGGTTAAACAACTTCAGGAAGTTATTGAAATGGATAGGAAACCCCAAAGCATCAAACGTCAAATCCAAATCGCGGACCGCATCAAAACCCCAGCGCACATCCGGGCGCAGCATCCAATCGGGGTCGGCAATGTCTTGGATCATCGGCCTGATCCCCGCAAACTTGGCATGTCGTGCCAGCTTTCCCAACTCGGCTAAATCCTCGCGCACATCGAAGTTGACCCAACCCACAACCTTGCCAATCCACTCCGTCGCATCCGCCAGTCCCAGCATGTAATGCGTCTCGGCTATCGAAGGTGCCGCCTGCACCAAAACCGTCCTGTCTATTCCATTGCGCGCCAAAATCGGTGCCAGTTCGCTTGGCACCACGTCCCGCCTGATCGCCGCCAACCCCGGCCCATCCATCCAACCATAATCGCCCCGAGCAATTGCCCAAAAATGCTGATGCGCGTCAATCTTCATGTTGGTACCGGCGCATCTTCGCGCAGCAAGCCAGCATCCCGCAAATCGCTCCAAAATTCCGCAGGTATCGCCACCTCCAAGGTCGCCACAGTCAGCGCCACTTCTTCCGGGCTTTTCGCCCCCGGTATCACCGAAACCATCGCCGGATGGCTGAGGACAAACTGCAAAGCCGCCGCCGCAATCGGCACCCCATACGCGCCGCAAATCGCTTCAATCCGCCCTACCCGCGCCAGAACTTCCGCTGATGCCGCCGCATAATTGTAAATCGCCCCCGACTTGGTGCCGGTCGCCAGAATGCCGCTGTTATAGGGTCCGCCCAGCAAAATCCCGATGCCACGCTGCTCACATAGCGGCAGAAACGACGTCAAAGCCTCCTGCTCCAACAACGTGTACCGCCCAGCCAGCAAGATCAGATCAAAATCATAGCGCCGTGCCAAATCTTCCGCCGCATCACACCAGTTCATGCCGACGCCAATCGCCTTGACCACGCCTTGGTCGCGTAATTCCACCATCGCCCGATAACCGCCAGACTGAAATTCGTCCGCGCAGCGTTCATATTCCGCACTGGTGCCAAGGCTGATCACATCCAGATCGTGGCACAACAATATATCCACGCCATCCAATCCGGTCCGCGCCAGCGAAGCCGCCAACGACCGCATCACACCGTCATAGGAAAAATCCCACACCCGCCGCTTTTGTGGCGTATCGACAAACTCGGCTGCGGTCACTTCATCTGGCGGGCAATCGACCAAAATCCGCCCCACCTTGGTCGAAACAACGAAATCCTGCCGCTTTTTGCTTCGCAAAAATTGGCCCGTTCGCATCTCTGACAAGCCCAGTCCGTAATGCGGCGCGGTGTCGAAAACCCGCATGCCGCTGCGCCAAGCGGCGTCAAATGTCGCCGTCACCACATCCTCGGCCAGCGCCTTGAATTGGTTGCCAATCGCGGCACCGCCAAAGCCGATATTTGTCGCTGCAATCACCGCACCCGAGGGGCAACTGAATGACTTCGCCACTATCATCGCATCCGCCCTTTGACTTGTGGATTTGCTTGGCGTTAGCTTAGCGGCAACACCGCGCATTGCGAGAGGAAATAACATGCTCAAAGGCATCCACCCGTTATTGAATTCGGACGTGCTTTACGCGCTGCGGGCCATGGGCCACGGTGATTATCTGGTCATCTCTGACACCAACTTCCCCGCCGAATCCATCGCCCGCCAAACCGTTCTGGGCAAATTGCTGCGGATGGATACCAGCGCCGCTCAAGCCGTCGCTGCCGTCTTGTCGGTGATGCCGCTCGATACATTCATCGACGACGCGGCGGCAAGGATGGAGGTCGTTGACAATCCAAAGCAAATCCTGCCGGTAATGCAAGAGGTGCAAGCAGCAATCGACAAGGCCGAGGGAAAATCTTGGCCGCTCAAATCCATCGAGCGTTACGTCTTCTATGAAAAGGCGAAAAAAGCCTTCGCCGTGCTGCAAACCGACGAACGCCGGTTTTACGGCTGTTTCATCCTGACCAAGGGCGTCATCCCGCCCGAGGCTTGGTGATGGCGCAAGTCGTCATCCTCGGTGTTTTCGTCGCCGACACCGCCTATCGTGCTGATCGTCAGCCGAAGATGGGTGAGACAATTATGGGCACCAATTTTGTTCTCGGCCCCGGCGGCAAAGGCTCCAACCAAGCGGTCGCGGCGGCGCGTTTGGGCGGCGATGTCACCTTCATTTCCAAACTTGGCCAAGACCCGTTTGGCGATATGGCGATTGAAACTTGGAAAAATGCCGGGGTCAAAATCGCCGTCCAACGCGTCGCCGACACGTACACAGGAGCCGCCTATATCTTCATCGAAAACGGCAGCGGCAACAACGCCATCATCATCGCGCCGGGCGCGGCTGGCACTATTTCAGTCGCTGACATTGAAGAAAATGCCGCCCTTATCCGCGCCGCCAAGGTTTTCGTCACCCAACTCGAACAACCCATTCCCGCAGCCCGTCACGCGCTGCAAATCGCCCGCGCCGCCAAAGTTACCACCATCCTCAACCCCGCCCCGGCGGCACCACTTGACGCCGACATCTTCGGCCTGTGCGACTACATGACCCCAAACGAAACCGAGGCCGAGGCGCTAACCGGCCTTCCCGTCACCAACCTCACCCAAGCCCGCCAAGCCGCCGACGCCTTGCTCGCCAAAGGCGTCGGCACCGCCATCATCACGCTTGGCGATAAGGGAGCCCTCATCCACAAACGCAACCTATCCGAACTGGTCCCCGCTATCAGCGCTGGACCGGTGGTTGAAACCACCGGAGCAGGCGACGCCTTCAATGGCGCGTTCGCCGTCGGCCTCGCCGAAGGCTTGACCGCCGTGCAAGCCGCCAAGCTTGGCTGCGCCACCGCAGGCATTTCCGTCACCCGTGCAGGCACCGCCCCCTCAATGCCCAGCCGGGCTGAAGTGGATGCTTTGCTAGGTCGCTAAAGGCTTGACGCCCGCGCGTTCCAACATGCGGCGGGCAATTTCGTTTTCCCCCATGATCGTCAGACTAGCCCCCAATCCCGACAAATGGCTGACCGCCTCATCGCTGTGCGCACGGGCCAGAATTTCCAGCTTTGGGTTGATGATGCGGGCCTGTTCGATGATCTGCCCGGCTTCAAACGGATCGGGGATGGTCACATACAGCCGCTTGGCACGGGCCAGATTGCCATAACGCAGCGTTTCAGGATCGGCGGCGTTGCCGTGAATTACCTCTGCCCCCGTTGCTCGAGCCGCAGCCAGATTTTCATCATCCATTTCAAAAATCATCATTTTCTGTTTCGCCTTGGCCAGCGCTGCCCCGACAACCGAGCCGACCCGACCAAAGCCAACAATCACGCTATGTGACGCCTCAACGGTGGGGGTGGGCTTGATTTTTGGCAATGGCATGGTCGCTTTTGGCACCGCGACATCGCCCCATTGACCGGCAAATCTATCAGCCAAAAGAAACGCCAAGGGGTTCAAAAGGATGGACAGGATCGCCCCCGATAAAATCAGATCCCGCCCTTCTGGCGGCAACAGGCCAGCCGCAACACCCAATCCCGCCAGAATGAAGGAAAACTCGCCGATTTGCGCCAGACTTGCCGAAACCTGCAAAGCCGTGCCCGTTGATCGCCCCAAAATTCGGATCAAGGCAAAAGCCACCAATGACTTGCCCAGAACAATGATTGCCAGCGTCGCCAAAACAGCCAAGGGCTGCTCGACCAATATGAGCGGATTGAACAACATGCCAACCGACACAAAGAACAGAACCGCAAAAGCATCGCGCAGCGGCATTGCTTCCTCTGCTGCACGTTGGCTCAACTTGCTTTCGCCCAAAACAATGCCCGCAACAAAGGCACCTAAAGCAAACGACGCATCAAACAGCGTTGCCGCGACATAGGCCACCCCGATGGCTGTTGCGTATACCGACAGCCGAAACAATTCGCGCGATCCGGTATGGGCCGTATGATGCATGACCGCCGGAATGACCCGCATGCCGACGACAAACATCAAGCCGATAAACGCCGCGACTTTCGCCAAAGTAATGCCCAGCGAGACAAGAACCGCAGAATTTGCGCCACCGTCGTTACTGGTAAAGTCGGCCAAAGCCGGTATCAGCACCAAAGCCGCGACCATGACCAGATCTTCGACCACAACCCAGCCAACGGCGATATGGCCGCGCTCGCTGTCCATGATCCGGCGCTCCTGCAAGGCCCGCACCAGAACCACTGTCGATGCAACCGACAGTGCCAGCCCAAAGATCAGGCCCGCCCGCCAATCCCACCCAAAGGACATGGCCAAAGCCATACCCATCAGGGTCGCCAAAATGATCCTGCCAATGGCACCGGGCACCGCGATCCAGGCGACCGCAAACAGATCTTTCAGCGAGAATTGCAGACCAACCCCGAACATCAACAAGATGATGCCAATCTCGGCCAATTGGCTGGCCATAGCCGGATCGGCAACAAACCCGGGAGTGAACGGGCCGACCGCGACCCCAGCGATCAAATAACCAACCAAGGGTTGAATGTGAAAGCGATGCGCGAGCAGGCCAAAGGCGTAGGCAACCACAAAACCAGCCGCGATGGTGGCGATCAACGGGGTCTGGTGGGCCAGCATCAGCGCACCTCGTTAGGTTCAGGGACAATCCGCAGTGCATCCGCAGCACAGCGATTGGTCAAGCGAAAATGCCGCGCATTACGCGAATTCTCGCTTTCATACTAAGGCTGGTACCCGAGGCCGGACTCGAACCGGCACACCTTGCGGCGGGGGATTTTGAGTCCCCTGCGTCTACCATTCCGCCACTCGGGCCTTGCGCGGTGCAATACCGCGCGATCTCGATGCCGTCAACGCCTCACAACGGATCGGCGCTGTAAGTGTCGCACTGGTCCAACTTTGCTGAATCATACCCCGTGGCAAACCAGCGTTGCCGCTGTTCCGATGTGCCATGCGTGAACGACTCCGGCATTGGCCTTTGCCCCGCCGAACGCTGCAACGTATCATCGCCAATCTTTTCCGCAGCGTTCATCGCTTCCTCGATGTCACCCGGTTCTAACGTTCCCAGCCGCTCGTTCGCATACCGCGCCCATACGCCGGAAAAACAATCGGCCTGCAATTCGATCATCACCGAAATGCGGTTGCTGTCCGCCTCGTTTGATCGCGCACGCACATCACTAGCCTGTTTCAAATAGCCAATCTCGTCTTGCACGTGATGGGCAATTTCGTGCGCCACCACATAGGCCGCGGCAAAATCGCCACCCGCGCCAAACTGTTGCGAAAGCTGGGTGAAAAACGCCGTGTCCAAATAGGCCATCTGGTCGACTGGGCAATAGAACGGCCCCGTCGCCCCGGACGCATTGCCACACGGGCTGTCGGTTGCTTGGCTAAACAACACAACCTTGGGCGGGTTATAGGTCTTGTTCAACTGGGTCTGAAATATTTCGGTCCAGATCGTTTCGGTATCCTTCAAAACCACCGATACAAACTCTGCCGCCTTCTGATCCTCGGGCGTCAATTCGCGGGTTTCGGTATTGGCATTACCGACCGCGCCTTGGTTCAGAAACGGCGTTACATCGACACCAAGGAAATAACCGAGGGCTAGGATCACCAACAGTCCAACCCCGCCGATTTGGCCGGTGCGCGCCACCCCACGGGTGCTGCGACGATCCTCGATATTGTCCGATCCCTGACGGCCACGCCATTTCATCGCAATTCCTCCCGGTAGGATCTTTTACCGTTTAATACCCGATCATAGTTGAGTGATCTACAATCAAAGTGCCATTCGCCGCATTGACCGCAATGGCGCGGCGTGATGCAAGACCACCATCAAACCGGAGCCAACCATGCTGCGCCGCCTTTACGATTGGACCCTTTCACTGGCCGAACGCAAATCGGCCGAGGTTTGGCTGGCGATTATCGCTTTCATCGAAAGTTCCTTTTTCTTGGTACCCGCCGATGTGCTGTTTTTACCAATGTGTCTGGCAAAACCGTCAAAGGCTTGGCGATATGCCGCCATAGCGACGGTTGCCTCGGTGCTCGGCGGCATCGCCGGTTGGTTTCTAGGTCACTATGCCTATGAAGCCGTCGCCAAGCCGGTGCTGGAATTTTACGGCAAACTCGATTCCTTCGAGGCGCTGCGCGGATCGACCAGCCAAAACGCCGTGCTGCTACTCCTGATAACCTCCGGATTGTCCCATTTGCCGCCGATCAAGGTTGTGACCATTCTATCCGGCGTGGTTGGGGTAAATATCTGGGTGTTCATCATCTCGGCCATTCTGGCGCGTGGCGCCCGGTTCTTCCTGTTCGCTTGGCTACTGCGCAAATACGGCGAGCCGATCCGCCATTTCATCGAAAAATGGCTGGGTTGGCTGGCGATAGGCGTCGTTGCCCTGTTGATTCTGCTGATCCTTTTGTTGAAAGTCCTGTAATGGCCACTCAAAGACAGCTCATCTTATTCGCCACTCTCGGCTCTGCTGCACTGTTACTCGGCGCACTTTATTTCCAATATTTCCAAGACCTTGCCCCGTGCAAGATGTGCATCTGGCAGCGCTGGCCGCACGGAATTGCCATAGCGTTGGGTCTGGTCGCGCTGGCTTTCCCCCGCCGCGAGGTCATGGTGCTGGCCGGGTTGGTCGTCTTCATAGGCGCGGGAATCGGCCTCTATCACGCCGGGGTCGAACAAAACTGGTGGGAAGGCCCCAATACCTGCACCTCAGGCTCGATCAGCGGCCTGACCACCGAAGAACTCCTCGACCAAATCCTCGCCGCGCCGGTGGTGCGTTGCGACGAAATCGTCTGGAGCCTGTTTAGCCTGACCATGGCCGCGTGGAACGCGGTCATTTCGTTGGGGCTGGTTGCAGTTTGGCTGTTGGCGGCAAAGAAAGCCTAAGCCTCCAGTTCGGCATCCCAATACAAAAAGTCCATCCAACTGATGTGCAGATGGTTGGGCGGGAACTTGCGGCCGATATTCTGCAACTGCTCCGGATTGGGCCGATGCGGTTTCTTCCGCAAATGCATCCCCGCGTGCTGCAAAGTGCGCGAACCCTTTTGCAAGTTGCAAGGCCCACATGCGGCCACCACATTGTCCCAGGTTGTGCGCCCGCCACGCGAACGCGGCAACACGTGGTCAAAGGTCATATCCCCTTTGGCCCCGCAATACTGGCAGCAAAACTGATCGCGCAAAAACAGATTGAAGCGGGTAAAAGCCGCGGTTCGCGCCGGTTTCACATAGTCTTTCAGCACCACAACCGAGGGGATGCGGATTTCAACCGACGGCGAATGCACCATCTCGTCATATTCCGCCACCACCGAAACGCGGTCCATATAGGTCGCCTTGATCGCCTCCTGCCACGGCCACAGCGACAGTGGCAGATAGGACAATGGCCGATAGTCAGCGTTCAACACCAGCGCCGGATGCTGTTTCAAATTGCCCGGACTTCGGACAAAACTTGGGATGTGTGACAGTTCCATCGGCACGATCCTGCATTCCTGACAGCCGTTTCCGGCCCGGAGCAGGACGCGCCCGCCCCTGTTGGCAACCACTATATCTGGTCAAAGCCAAACGGCAATACCCCAATATGATTGCACCTCGGCCTTTTCGATCACAAGCTATTGTGGTTTGGGGGCAGCCAGATGACGTTGAACAAAACCCAACGCCAACCCCAACCCATCGGGTGCTATCCCGTGCGCCACGCCGCGCGACGTATGCGATTCCACGCTAAAGCCGTTTTCTTTCAAGGCCTTGACCGCAATCGCCATTGAATCATAAGGCACCGTCTGGTCCGCATCACCATGCACCAACAAAACCGGCGGTTTGGATTTGGCGGTTTTCAGCACGACTGCATCCAACAATCGCCCCGAAAACCCAATGATTCCACCCAGGCAATTCACCCGCTGCGGGCCGACATGCAGGCTCATCATCGTGCCTTGCGAGAACCCGAACAGAAACGTGTCCTTAGCCGAAATCCCGGTGCTTTGCACCAGACCATCCAAAAACCCATGCAACTCCGCCGTCGAACGCGCCATCGACGCCAACGTCTGTGCCTCGCTCGACCCATCAAACCTCGGCACCGGAAACCATTGAAACCCCATCGGATTTCCCCGACAAGGTTCCGGCGCATCGGGGGCCGCGAACATCGTATCGGGCAAATGCACCGCCAAACTGTCACCAATTCCCAACAAATCCGCCCCATCGGCACCGTAACCATGCAGAAAAATGACCAAACTGGTCGCTTTGCCCGACTTCGCCGGTTTGCTTTTATATTTCAACGACATCAACGAATTCCCTGCTTTTCCTTGGCAACATGATAATAGGCCCAAAGCAACCTTGCCGCGACGCCGCGCCAAGGCGACCAAGCGTTGGCGATCTCTCGAAAAACCTTCTCCTTGGGCCGTTGGTCAATTTCAAACAACAACCGATAAGCCTCCTGCAACGCCAAATCCCCCGGCGCGAAAACATCGGCGCGACCAAGGCTGAACATCGCATAAATCTCGGCAGTCCAAGTTCCGATTCCTTTCACTGCCACCAAAGTGGAAATGACCTGTAAAGTTGGTGATGCCCTAAGCCCAACAAAATCAATCCCGCTTCCCGCCAAAGCCCGCGCATAACCGATCTTTTGTCGCGACAAGCCGCAAGCCCGTAATTCTTCATCGGATCGAAACGTCAAACCATCAACCTCAACCGCACCAACTGCCTCCAACCGCGCCCAAATCGAATCCGCCGCCGCGACCGAGATTTGTTGACTGACAATCGCATCCAGCAACGACTTGAACCCGTCCTCGCGCCGCCGCAGTGGCAACGGCCCGGTCAGCGAAACCGCATGGGCAAAGCGCGGTTCACTGGCTGCCAGAAACGCCGTTCCCTCGTCGATGCACGCTTGCGTTTCTATGATGCGGCCAACCATTCTAAAACCTCCTTTACCGATTGCACGACTAAGCCAGCGGGCAATGCTGGCCGATCAAGCACCACGACCCGCAACCCCAGTTGCTGCGCGGCAAACAGCTTTGATAACCCTTCAGCGCCACCAGAATCGCGCATCACCAAAGAGTCGATGCCATACTTCTGAAACGTCGCCTTTTCTTCCTCAACCGAAAACGGCGGTTTTCCGGTGATATAGGTGAATGCGCCTTGGCCAATTTGTGCGTCGATGGATCGGGCCCAAAAACGCACATCTTTGCGCATCTGAAACGTTTCAGAATGCCGCGAACCGAGGGCCAAAAACACCTTTTCGCCCGCTTTCAGCACCGCCGCCGCAGCGCCCAAATCAGCCACCCGCTCCACCCTATCCAAATCCCAAGCAGGCCGGATCAGGTGAATTACCTTGATCTCATGCACCAAATCCACATGCCTTTTCATCTGCGCCGCAAACGGATGCGTGGCATCGACCACATGGCTAAACCCACCTTCGCGCAAGTAAGAAGCCAAACCCTCAACCCCGCCAAACCCGCCAATTCGTGTCGAAAGCCCTGATAACGCAGGGTTTTCCGTGGCCCCAGCCAAGGAAAAGACCGCATCACTTCCCTGCAAATGCCGCGCCAATTCCAGCGATTCCGCCGTTCCGCCCAGCAACAGAACTTTCATGCCGAGCGCCCGATAATCTTGCCCGCACGGTCGATAATGACAATATCCGAGGCAATTTCTGCCGTCCCAAGCAGCTTGGCAACAGTCTCATTTGCCCGGTCAGCAACAACCCACGCCAATTTTTCTTCTGCAATTTCATACGCTTCCAACGCCGTGTTCGCCCCGGCAACCGCCGGAATCCCCACCATTTCCGCCAAAGCCGCAAAGTCCACCTGACTGCGCCCCGAATGCAAATCCACCGCTCCCTGCGCCAGTTTCACCATTTTGCCCAACCCGCCACCGATGGTGACACGCGCAACCGGGTGTTTCTTCAGATATTTCAACATTCCTCCAACGAAATCCCCCATGTCCAGCATCGCATGGTCGGGCAACCCGTACAACGCTTGCACCGCACTTTCCGATGTCGCCCCCGTGCACCCCGCCACATGCGCCACCCCCGTCGCCCGCGCCACATCAATCCCGCGATGGATTGAGGCAATCCACGCCGAACACGAAAACGGTCGCACAATCCCCGTGGTGCCCAATATCGACAACCCACCCACAATCCCCAATCGCGGGTTCCATGTTTTCAACGCAATTTCCGCCCCGCCGGGGATGGAAACGGTGATTTCCACATCCGGATTTTCACCAAACTTCGCTGCCAGTTCAACCACTTGCGCCGTCATCATCGCCCTTGGAACCGGGTTAATCGCCGCTTCCCCCACCGCAATCGGCAACCCCGGTTTGGTCACAATTCCAACCCCGTCACGGGCGCGAAAAACTACGCCAGAACCCGAAACACCCGCCGTAACCCGCGCAATCACCAAGGCACCATGCGTCACATCCGGGTCATCGCCTGCATCCTTGGTAATCCCCGCTTCGGCCCAACCCGAACCCACCAAATAATGCGCCAAAGCAAAAACCGGCACCTCGCCCTTTGGCAAAACAATCGAAACCGGATCCTCAAACCCTCCACCCCACAACGCACCCAAAGCCGACCTGACCGCCGCCGTCGCACATGCGCCCGTCGTCCAACCGCGCCGCAATGTGCCTTTGGGTTTTTCGACCATGCTTGCCCCGTTTCCAATCCGGACAATCGCAGAATTGTATGCCTTGGTGAAGAACCCCTGTCACAGCCCAGCTTCATAGGCTAATCCAGCGAAATGCCCAACCTAAGCCATGCCAAAGGGTTCATCCTTGCCGCGCCATCGTCGGGCAGCGGCAAAACCGTTGTGACTTTGGGCATCCTGCGGGCACTGCACGACCTTGGCGTTCCGGTGGTCGGTGCCAAATCCGGCCCCGACTATATCGACCCGCGCTTTCATGAGGCCGCTTGCGGCGGTCAGAGTTTGAATCTTGACGCTTGGGCAATGCATCCGACCGCAATTCGTGCTTTGGCGTCCCAAAACCCCGGCAAATTGCTGATAATCGAAGGCGCAATGGGCCTGTTTGATGGCGCTCCACCTAATGGCAAAGGCGCAACCGCCGATCTGGCCGAAATCTTTAAGCTGCCCGTCGTTTTGATCGTCGATGCTTCGCATCAGGCTCAATCCGTCGCCGCGCTGGTCGAAGGTTTCGCCCGCCATCGCAAAAGCGTTGAAATTGCCGGCGTAATCCTCAACAAAGTCGGCTCACCTCGGCACGAAGCAATGTTGCGTAAAGCTTTGACATCTTTCGCTATTGTTGGTGCGATTCCGCGCGACGAACGCCTCGCAACCCCCTCGCGACATCTGGGATTGGTGCAGACGGGCGACTTGGAAAATTTGGACCACTTTATTTCCGCAACCGGCGCGATCATTAACAAGCACCTCGACCTGTCGCTGCTGCAATCCATCGCGCGAAATCTGCCGGAACCGACATCGCCGCCAATCTTCCTGCCCCCAATCGGCCAACGCATTGCAATCGCACAAGACCAAGCGTTTTCATTCACTTACCCGCATATATTAAATTCGTGGCATAGCGCCGGAGCAAACATCCACCCATTTTCCCCCCTCGCCAATCAATCCCCCGACCCAAGCGCCGACGCGATATTTCTGCCCGGCGGTTATCCGGAATTACACGCCGGAAAAATCGCTTCGGCCAGCACGTTCATGCAAGAAACGCGAAAAGCCGCCGGGTCCAAAGCCATCTATGGCGAGTGTGGGGGCTTCATGGTTCTGGGTGATGGCCTGATTGATGCCAATAATCAACGTCACCAAATGCTGGGCCTGTTGCGGCTGGAAACCACTTTTGCCCAGCGCAAGCTGCATCTCGGCTATCGTCGCCTGCAAGCGCTGAACGGCCCGTGGAGCGGCACATTCAATGGCCACGAGTTCCACTATTCCACCACACTAAAAGCCGAAGGTCCCGCCTTATTCCAAGCGCAAAACGCCGAGGGCGATGACCTTGGCCCAACTGGTCTGGTCAACGCCAACGTGGCAGGTTCTTTCGCGCATCTGATTGCCAAAGCGCCGCAGCCGTGATTGATAGCGCCATGCAAACCACCCTAGCGGAAGACACGAAAGCCAAGCGAAATCTATGGGTATTGGTCGCGGCGCAGGCGATTCTAGGGTCGCAATTGCCGGTATCTTTCATTCTGGGCGGGCTTTCCGGCCAGGTTCTGGCGACCAACAAATGTTTCGCCACCCTTCCCATTTCCTTGATCGTCTTTGGTTCAATGATTTCAGCGCCTTGGCTGTCGTCGATCATGCAAAAACACGGGCGGCGCACTGGCTTTGTCATCGGCTCGTGCAGCGCAACCATTGGGGCAATTCTCTGTGCTATCGCCTTGTGGCAGCAGTCTTTTTCGCTGTTCCTGTTGGGGTCGTTCCTGACCGGCGTCTACCAGTCATCGGCTGGATTTTATCGCTTTGCCGCCACCGACGGAGCGTCGGAAGCATTCCGTCCAAAAGCGATTTCTTGGGTTATGGCAGGCGGGCTGATCCCCGCCATCGCCGGACCACAATTGGTCAAATTGACCGAGGACGCGCTGGCGCCCATCCCCTTTGCCGGGGCTTATGTAGCAGTCATTGCCATAAACCTTGTTGGTATCTGGATTTTCGCTTTTCTCGACTCAGCAAAACCGACGGTGGCTGCAATTGGTTCGGCACCCATCCGGTCGCGTCGGCAATTGCTGCGCACCCCTGCCATCGCCGTCGCCATGGTCTGCGCGATGGTGGCCTATGCCTTGATGAATTTAGTCATGACCTCGACCCCGCTCAGCATGAAAGCCTGCGGGTTTACCACGGCGCAGGCATCCGACGTCGTTTCTGCCCATGTGCTGGCGATGTACGCGCCGTCGTTTTTCACCGGGCATTTGATTGTGCGCTTTGGCGTCAACAAGATTTTGGCGTCGGGATTATTAATTTTGGGCCTGTCGGGCGTTGCGGCTTTGTCGGGAATCGGGCTGCCAAATTTCTATACAGCACTAATCCTTCTGGGCATCGGTTGGAATTTTTCCTTCATCGCCGGCACAACTTTGTTGGCCGCCAATCACGCTCCGCACGAGCGCGGACGCGTGCAGGGCATGAACGATTTTGCCGTGTTCGGCTTGGTCACCTTGGCATCGTTATCATCGGGCGGCTTGCTGAATTGTTCGGGCAGCTCGCCGGTCGAAGGGTGGAATTTGGTCAATCTGGCCATGATCCCATTTTTAGCTTTGGCCGGTGGCACGCTGGCGTGGTTTGTGTGGATCTACCGCGCCTTACCAAAGGCCGGTTGAGACACGCCACAGCAACGACCAGCGTTGTTGAAATTCGGATAACGCGGCCAATTTCAGCACATTTTCTGGTGATTTCAAAACCTTGCGCAAAATAGCTCCCGCATCGCGTCCGGGCAAAATCGCGGCCAGGGCGAAATGCGGCACCAGCTTGCGGTGCTGCCTTGCTTTGTTCAATCGCCGCAATGCATCGCTGGAAATGTCGTGAATCGCGCGTGAAAGCGGCCCATCAACGGCAGCTGCCGCAATCAAACCCCGATCCAAAACCCAACCGGTCGGAATCGGGTCACGCCCGGCGGCAAAGAGTGCGGGCAAAGCTTGCAGCAACCTCGCCACGCCCGTTGCATAGGCGAAATCGCGGATTGTTGGAATGGCCTCTTCACCCGCCCCTAAGGCCCTTGCCGCCAACTCCATCAACGCACCCGAAGTGTTTTCGATATAAATATCAAACGCTTCGCGGCCTGTGTGCGGATCATGGTCAATATCAAATGCCCGCGCATCAATCAACGCATCAAACAATTCACGCGGCAAATTCGATTGCGCAATCACCTGCGCCAAAGGCACAATAACCTCGTGTTTTCGGGGCTTTTTGCCGGTAAAAACCTCATCAATCGCATCGCGCCAAAACTGCAATCGCATCTGTGCAATAAGGGGTTCCTGCGTCACCCAAGGGGCTTTGGCAACTTCCAGATTGAACGCATAAATCGCCAGCAATCGACCGCGCAATTCCACTGGCGCAACCATGGCGCAGCGAAATCGGTCCGCGTCGCCTTTGCGCACCAATTCGGCGCAGGCATCAAAACTCATGCCGCCTTGGCCCCGTCGCGGATCAGTTTCCAGATTATGGCGTCGTGCAATGCCTGAAACGAGGCGTCAACGATATTGGCGCTGACGCCAACCGTCGACCAACGCCGCCCTTCGCCGTCTTCGCTGGCGATCAGCACGCGGGTCACGGCTTCAGTGCCGCCGTTGGTGATTCGCACTTTGAAATCAACAAGATGCATGTCGTCGATGATGTTCTGATACGGGCCCAAATCCTTGCGCAAGGCCCGGCTCAAGGCATTCACGGGCCCCTGATCCGTCTCGCCATCGGCGGCATGCGATTCTGAAACCGACATCACCCGTTCGCCGTGGATTTTCACGGCAACGACGGCTTCCGATACGGTGATGGTTTCCTTGCGGGCGTTCAAACGCCGTTCCACCGTGACGCGATAACGCTCGACCTCAAAGAAATGCGGCAATTCGCCGAGCACTTTTCGAGCCAGCAATTCAAAACTGGCTTGGGCACTGTCATAGGCGAAACCTTGGTCCTCCCGCGCCTTCACCTCGTCCAATATCTGCGCCAAACGCGGGTCATTCGGGTCGATTTTCAGGCCCATATCGACCAATCTCTCGCGCAGGTTTGACTGCCCCGCCTGATTGCTCATCGGAATAAAGCGTTGATTTCCAACGGCTTGCGGCGAAACATGCTCATAGGTGCGCGGGTCTTTCAAAATCGCACTCGCGTGCAACCCCGCCTTATGCGCAAAAGCCGAAGCCCCAACATAGGGCGCATGCGCATTCGGCACCCGGTTGAGGATGTCGTCCAGCATCCGGCTGACCTTGGTAAGCGACTTCAACCCTTCCGCCGAAACTCCTGTTTCAAAACGACTTTTCCACGGTTCCTTGAGAAGCAGTGTCGGGATTATCGCCGTCAAATCAGCGTTCCCGCAACGTTCCCCCAGACCGTTCAGTGTCCCTTGAATCTGGCAAGCCCCTTCCTCAACCGCCGCCAGCGAATTGGCGACGGCATGCCCCGTGTCGTTATGGGTATGGATGGAAACATGACTGCCCGGAATGCCCGCCGCTATCACCGCGCGAACGCCAGCGCGAATGTCATCGGGCAAGGAACCACCGTTGGTGTCACACAGCACGATCCAGCGCGCACCGGCGTCATAGGCGGCCTTGACGCAGGACAAAGTATAGTCGGGGTTGGCCTTGAAACCATCGAAAAAATGCTCAGCGTCAAACAAAGCTTCGCGCTGCAAGGCCTTGAGATGTTTGAATGTTTCGCCAAGATTGGCAAGGTTTTCCTCCAGCGAAATGCCCAGCGCCGTTTTCACGTGGAAATCGTGGCTTTTCCCCACCAAACAAACCGCCTTGGTCCCCGCATTGGTCACCGCCGCCAAAACATCATCATTCCCCGCCGAACGCCCGCTGCGTTTGGTCATGCCGAACGCCGTAAACGTGGCGTGCCTCAGTTTCGGCGGATGCGCAAAAAACTCGCTATCGGTCGGATTCGCCCCCGGCCAACCGCCCTCGACATAGTCGATGCCAAGCTGGTCGAGCGCCAAAGCGATGCGGGTTTTATCCTCTGCCGAAAAATCGACGCCCTGCGTCTGCTGGCCGTCACGCAGGGTGGTGTCGAAAAGGGAAAGGCGAGTGCGGGTCATAGATTTTTCCTAACAATATTCTTCACTTACCGGCCTGCTTAGTCCGGATCGCGCCCGACCCGCCCCCAGGGAGGGCGCGATGCACCCACCCTCGGTTCGGGCGCGATCCTTGCGTGGGTGAGTTTTCAGGTAGGTCATTTCAGAGATTCCAGTTTGGCGGGATCGAAAGTCGGCGTTAGGTCATAGGTCGTGCCTTGCGGCGACGTTTTCACGGCAATACCAGCATCGAATAGACCCGCGCGAATCCGGTCGGCCTCGGCGAAATTCTTCAAGTTTCTCGCAATATCGAGTTTTCGCAGCAGGTCGTCGATCGCCCAAGTGACCTCTTTCTTTTCCCAAGAGTCATGGACGTATCCAAGACTGATTTGCCCTGGATCTTGCCCATCCCAGAGGCCCAGAAATTTCAAATCCGCAGCCAATTGTTCATAGTGACCGACGGCAAAATGGTCCCGCAGAACTGTCAACGCCCCGGGCGTGTTTAGGTCGTCGGCCAAGACAGCAACCAGATTATTCGATGGCGGCAGATTGGTTGTCACAAAGTTGCCTAGCCAATACGACCACTTGTGCAATTCATTCTGGGCTTGCCGATACTTGGACTCCGTCCAGTCCATAGGTTTTCGGTAGTGAGTCATAAAAAAGACCATCCTGATCAGATAGCCCTGCACTCCCTTATCCAACAAATCCCTCACCGTGAAAAAATTCCCCAGCGACTTGGACATTTTCTGCCCTTCAACCTCCAAGAAACCATTGTGCATCCACACCTGCGCCATCTCGCCGCCGTGCAGGCAGTTGCTTTGCGCCAGTTCGTTTTCGTGGTGCGGGAACAGCAGGTCTATCCCACCGGCGTGGATATCGAAATGCTCGCCCAACAACTCCTTGGCCATCGCCGAGCATTCGATGTGCCAGCCCGGTCGCCCGCGACCCCAAGGCGAATCCCAGCCCGGTTGATCCGGCGTTGAAGGCTTCCACAGCACAAAATCCATCGGGTTGCGCTTGTAGGGCGCAACTTCCACCCGCGCTCCGGCGATCATATCGTCCAAGGCGCGGTTGGACAGTTTTCCATAGCGATCATAAGTGGTTACATCAAACAGCACATGTCCCTCGGCAACATATGCATTGCCCCTTTCGATCAGGGCAAGACTCATCGCCACCATCGGTTCAATGAACTCAGTGCACCTTGGCATTTGCGTCGGCCTCAACGCCCCCAAGGCATCCATATCGTCCAGATACCAGCCAATCGTCTCATCCGTTATCTCGCGGATCGACCGCCCAGTCTCAACCGCCTTCGCATTTATCTTATCATCCACATCGGTGAAATTCCGCACGTAAGTCACTGCATCCGCACCATATTTATGCCGCAGCAGCCGATACAACACGTCAAACACCACCACGGGCCGAGCGTTGCCGATGTGGGCCCGGTCATAGACCGTCGGGCCGCAGACATACATGCGCACGGTTTTTGGGTCCAACGGGGCCAAAGCCACCTTGGTTTTCGTCGCGGTATTCCAAAGTCTGATCTCGGTCATTTCACACTTCCACAAGGTTTCGCCCCCGTGGCGGGCCTGTCAATCGAAGGTGATTTTGAAACAGGTGAACGCGCCACGGACAATTGTCAGCAGCTAATGCAAATCCGGATGATGGCGCATGTCGTGTTCATGGGCCGCCTTATGCACGATGGAATCGCACACGGCAAGCAATCTCTTGCGTCGCAAATCCACGCGCTAAATGTCGCTTCCAACTTGCAACACCCTCGACAAATATCGCACGATCAAGCCAGCAATCCCCTTCGTTCAAGGATCACCAAATGCACACGGGTTCTTGCCTTTGCGGTTCTGTCGCCTTCACCATCGACCGTTTGACCCGCGATGTTTTGGCCTGTCATTGCACGCAGTGCCGCAAGGTTTCCGGTCATTTCTGGGCATCGACGCGGGTAGAAATCGAACACTTCCACCTGACCAGCGACGATGGCCTGCGTTGGTTCGAATCCAGCCCCAATACCAAACGCGGCTTTTGCAGCAATTGCGGCTCAACGCTGTTTTTCCGCCCCGACGGACGCCCCAGTATCTCGGTTTCGGCGGGCTGTATCGACGGCGCGACTGGCCTGAAAACCGCACAACATTGGTATGTCGCCAACAAGGGCGATTATTATGATATCGCCGATGGCGTCGAGCAATTGGCGGGCGAATGACCAAGGGTTCCTGCCTTTGCGGCGCGATCCGCCTGGAAATCACCGGGCCGCTTGGCCCGATAACCGCATGCCATTGCACGCAATGCCGCAAGACTTCGGGGCATTTTGCGGCCTCTTTTGACATCGAGGACAAGCAACTAACGCTAACCGGAACGCCAAAATGGCACACCCTGCTCGGCGGGGCGCAGCGCGGTTTTTGCGAAACCTGCGGGTCCAGCATTGCTTTCCGCGACGACCGGAGTGACCTGTCCATCGAAGCGGGTTGCATCGACGGCCCAATCCATACGCACCTGACCGAACACATATTTACCGCCTTCAAGGGCGACTATTACGCCATCGCTGACGATGCCGCACAACGAGCCGGAAATGGCTGATTTCCTTACCCACGCCCGCGTTGTCATCATCGGCGGCGGTGTTGTTGGTGTATCCGCGTTGTATCACCTTGCCAAAGCCGGCTGGAGCGATTGCGTGCTTTTGGAAGCCAACGAGCTGACATCCGGCTCCACCTGGCACGCGGCAGGCAATGTGCCCACCTTCTCGACAAGCTGGTCGCTGATGAACATGCAGCGTTATTCGGCGGAACTGTATCGCGGTCTGGCAAACGCCGTCGGTTACCCGATGAACTATCACGTCACTGGTTCGCTCCGGCTGGCGCACACGAAAGAACGCATGCAAGAATTCGCCCGGGCCAAGGGCATGGGGCGCTATCAGGGTATGGAAATCGACCTGCTGGCCCCAAGCGAGATCAAGGACAAATACCCGTTCCTCGAATTGCACGACCTGCAAGGTGCGCTTTATGACCCCGATGACGGCGACATCGACCCAGCGCAACTGACCCAAGCCCTTGCCAAAGGCGCGCGCGACCTTGGCGCAACAATCCTGCGCCATACGCCTGCTACCGGCGTTTCGCGCGATAAGAATGACTGGATTATCCACACGCCGAAAGGCGATATCCGCTGCGAAAAAGTGGTCAACGCGGCGGGGTATCGGGCGCAACAGGTTGGTGAATGGTTCAAACCCTTTGGCGGCCGCACCGTGCCGATGGTGGTGATGAGCCATCAATATCTGCTGACCGATGAAATCCCGGAGCTGGCGGCATGGACCCGCGAAACCGGCCACAAACTGCCCCTGCTGCGCGATGTGGATTCCTCCTACTACCTGCGCCAAGAAAAGAACGGCCTCAACCTCGGCCCCTACGAGAAAAACTGCCGCGCCCATTGGGCCTCGCCAGATGATCCCATGCCCGATGATTTTGCCTTTCAGCTGTTCCCCGATGATCTGGAAAGGCTGGAATGGTACGTCGAAGACGCCATGCAGCGCGTGCCTTTGCTGGCCAAGGCCGGCATATCCAAGATCATCAACGGCCCGATCCCCTATACCCCGGACGGCAACCCTTTGATCGGACCAATGCCCGGCGTGCGCAACGCTTATGAGGCCTGCGTTTTCACCTTTGGCATCGCCCAAGCCGGTGGTGCGGGCAAGGTGCTGGCCGAATGGGTGACAGCAGGTGCCACCGAATGGGACATGTGGTCGTGTGACCCGCGCCGCTTCACGGGTTTTGTTGACCATGATTACTGCGTGGCCAAGGGCCGCGAGGTCTATGGCAACGAATACGCGACGGCCTTCCCTCGCCACGAATGGCCGGAGGGGCGGGACCGGAAACTGTCGCCGGTGCATGAC
>JANOQZ010000037.1:0-46704 GCA_031415055.1 Oceanomicrobium sp.
CGCCAATTGACGCGACCGCTGTTCCGAGTAGGTTGCAGGCAAAACCGAAACAACCAACGGGAAACGCGGCATGAAAGCGGAAATTGGCCTGATCGGCCTTGGCACAATGGGCTCTAATCTGGCGCTGAATATTGCCGAAAAAGGCTTTCCGATAGCGGTTTATAACCGAAGCACGGGGCGGACCGACGAATTTATGGCCAATGCCGGCAAACTGGCCCCGCAACTGACGCGATGCGACACGCTGGAGGCCTTGGTCGCAGCAATCAAACCGCCCCGTCCGATTATAGTCATGGTGCAAGCGGGCGATGCGGTGGACGAGCAAATCGCGGCTTTGCGCGGTTTGATGAGCGAGGGTGATATCATCATCGACGCGGGCAACGCCAATTTCCGCGATACGATGCGGCGGTTCGCGGAAATGTATGGCTCTGGCTTGACCTTTATCGGCATGGGCGTATCCGGCGGTGCCGAAGGCGCTCGGCACGGGCCATCGATCATGGTGGGTGGAACGCCGGAATCCTATGCGCGGGTTGCCAAGGTGCTGACGTCGATTTCGGCCAAGTTCAAGGGTGAAGCGTGTTGCGACTATCTGGGCACGGGTGGTGCCGGGCATTTCGTCAAGACCATTCACAACGGCATCGAATATGGCGACATGCAGCTGATCGCCGAGATATATGGGATTTTCCGAGATGGCTTGGGGATGCAAGCGGGCGAAATTGCGCCGGTGTTTGCAGGCTGGAATAAGGGGCGGTTGGAATCGTATCTTATTGAGATAACAGGGAAATGTTTGGCAGCAATTGACCCGGTTTCGGGCGGTGCGATGGTCGATATGATCCTAGATCGCGCTGGCCAAAAGGGCACCGGAAAGTGGTCGGTCATCGAAGCGCAGCAGATGGGGGTGCCCGCGACGGTGATCGAGGCGGCTGTGGCGGCGAGGTCGATTTCGTCGTTCAAGGATCAACGGGTTGCGGCGGAAAAGTTGTATGGTTCCTCTAAGCCCATGGTTTCGAGCGATAAAGCCGGGCTGATTGTGGCCTTGGAACAGGCATTGTTGGCCGGAAAAATTGCCGCCTATGCGCAGGGGTTTGCGGTGATGAAAGCGGCGAGTGCGGAGTTCGGTTGGACCCTGCCGATGCCGGTGATTGCCCGCATCTGGCGTGAGGGTTGTATCATCAGATCGCAGTTTTTGGACACGATTGCCGAGGCTTTGACGACAGCGCCAGATACGGCTAACCTATTGATTGAAAAACATTTTGTGGCCTTGGTCAAGGAATGCTTGCCGGGGCTGCGGACGGTGGTTTCACTGGCTGCACTGCAGGGTCTGCCGGTGCCGGCCTTGGGTGCCGCTTTGGCCTATATCGAGTCCTACCGGCAAGCGAATGGCACGGCAAATCTGGTGCAAGCACAGCGCGATTTCTTTGGCGAACACGGGTTTGAACGGGTCGATAAGACGGGTGCGCACCATGGGCCCTGGGTGGCGTGGAAGGGGTAGGTTCGTTTTTGTGCAATGCACAGAATCGGAGTGAATTTGCGAAAAATTACTGTGCACCGGGCGTGCACAACGCGTGCACCGGGCGTGCATACGATTCTGCGGTGAAATGAGCGGTAATTTAGGCGTTTTGTGTTGCAGCGCAGTATTTTCTGGTGGGTCCCGGAATGATTGGAGTGGGGCGAACAGGCTTGAATCGCAAAGTAGGGTGCGATTTCAGCGCACCGTTCGTGGCTGGTTAAATCGTTGCCGGTGCGCTGAAGCGCAGCCTACACGGAACAATTGCCTTGCCTTAAAACGCGTCGCGCAACCGAAACCATATCATCGCCAACACCAAAAGGGGTGATCGCAACGCCGGGCCGCCGGGGAATTTTGGCGTGGGGATGCGTTCGAAAATGTCGAAGCGTTCTGACGTGCCCGCCACGGTTTCCGCTAGTATCTCGCCCGCCAGCGTCGCCATAGCTATGCCGTGGCCGGAATAGCCACTGGCGTTGAAAACATTCCCCGCCAATCGTTGAAAGTTTGGCAGGCGGTTCATGGTAATCGCCAAAGTGCCGCCCCAGGAATGGTCGATTTTGACATCTGCCAATTGCGGATAAATTTCGAGCATTGCTCGCTGTGGCAGCCGCGCCAGATTGGCCGGGAAGCGGTAGCTATAAGTTTCGCCGCCGCCAAACAGCAGCCGATGGTCGGCGGTGCGGCGGAAATAGTTGATAACGAATTTGCTATCGGCAACCGCCACATCGTCGCGGATGAGGGATTTAGCCCTATCCTCGCCCAAAGGTTCGGTGGTCAGGATGAAATTGTTCATCGGCATCACCCGCGCCGCAACCTTCGGTTCAATCGCTCCCAAATAACCATTGCAGCCAAGGATCAGGAACTTGGCATTTATCTGGCCGTGATCGGTTGTCACGCGCACCGTTGCGCCGTCGGTATACGACAGCATTCTCGTGCGTTCAAATATCCGCACACTTGCTTTCACCGCCGCCCGCGCCAGCCCAAGCGCATAGTTCAGCGCGTGCAAATGCCCCGAACCCATATCCAAAGTGCCGCCGAAATAGGCCGTTGTGCCCAACATTTCGCAAATCTCGGCCCGATCAACCCCACGAATATCGCTATAGCCATAATCGCGGTTCAGCATATCGGCATAGGCCAGCGAATGCGGCACAAACCGAGCTTTCAGATCGGCGTGCAGAATGCCGGGCTTCCAGTCGCACCCAATCCCATGTTCCCCAATCAGCGACTTGACGCGGGCTTTGGCCGCCTCGGCCAAGTCCCACAACGCCCGCGCGTGCGGCTTGCCCAGCAGCCCCTGCAGCGAGTCTTGGGCCACGCGTTGGCCTGACCCTACTTGCCCGCCGTTGCGGCCTGAGGCACCCCAGCCAACGCGCTGGGCGTCGATCAGCACAACGTCATAACCGCGCCGCGCCAAATGCAGCGCTGCCGACAGGCCAGTATAGCCTCCCCCCACCACGCACACGTCGCAGGAAACAGCGCCGGACAACGCAGGAAACGGTGGCAACAAATCCGCCGTCGCCGCGTAATACGAAGGCGGGTATTCCCCCGCCTTATCGTTGACGTCGAGCAGGTTCATACATTGGTCATCAGATGCTCACGCTCCCACGGGGAAATAACCTGCTGGAACGCTTCGGCCTCGTGGCGTTTGACGGCTTTGTAAACGGCACAGAAGTATTTTCCCAATACGTCCGTCACCGGATGGTCGTCGGTGAACAAATCCAGCGCCTCTTGCAACCCACGCGGCAGCGCACGCGGCAGATTATACGCTTCGCCCAACATCGCCGCGCGCGGTTTCATTTTGTTTTTCATCCCCAAATAGCCGCAAGCCAGCGAGGCCGCCATCGCCAGATAAGGGTTGCAATCCATACCAACGACGCGGTTTTCCACCCGCCGCCCTTCCGGCGAGGAAATCGGAATGCGGATGCCGGTGGTGCGATTATCCGCCCCCCATTCAAGGTTTATCGGTGCCGATGCCCCCACCACAAAGCGCCGATATGAATTCACATAGGGCGCCAGTATTGACAAAACGGCGGGCAGATAGGCTTGCTGCCCTGCGATGAAGCCATAGAATTCATCCGTCGGCTTGTTGTCGGCATCGTTAAAGATGTTCTTGCCGGTTTTGATATTGGCAATGCTTTGGTGGATATGCATGGCCGACCCAGGTTCGTCTTGCATCGGTTTCGCCATGAAGGTGGCGAAGCAGTTTTGCCGTAGCGCCGCCTCGCGGATCAGTCGTTTGAAAAAGAACACCTGATCGGCTAGGTTGACCGCATCACCGTGGATCAGGTTAATCTCGACCTGCCCGGCGCCACCTTCTTGGATGATCGTGTCGATCTCCAGCCCCTGCGCTTCGGCGAAATCATAAATGTCGTCGATCACTTGGCCATACTCATCCACAGCCGTCATCGAATAGGCTTGCCGACTGGCCACCCGACGCCCGGATCGGCCCATTGGCGGCTCAATCGGCAGATCGGGGTCAAGGTTCGGCTTGGTCAGATAGAATTCCATTTCCGGCGCGACAACCGGTTTCCAACCCTCGGCCTCGTACAGTTTCAAAACCCGTTTCAGCACGTTGCGCGGGGCTACTTCGACCGGGTTGTCGTTCAGATCAACGATGTCGTGGATCACTTGCAGGGTTATATCTGCGGCCCACGGCGAAACCCTTGCGGCATCGTAATCGGGCTTTAGCACCATATCGCTTTCGGTCCATTGGTTGGCGATGTCCATTTCGACATAATCACCGGCAATGGTCTGGAAAAAGATCGAGGTCGGCAGGAACAGTCGGTCAGCACGGGCGAATTTGGCCAGCGGCATCGCTTTGCCACGGCTGATGCCAGCAAGGTCGGCAACCACGCATTCGACCTCTTCGATGCGGCGGTCGCCAAGCCATTCCTGACACGCCTTTGGCAGGCGTGCGATAAAATCATTCTCATGGATAGACATATTATTTCCTTAGATGCGGCCCACTATGGAACGCTTTGCACCCTTTTGTTCCGCCAGCAGACACAGCCAATCATGTGCGATATGGGCTGCCGCCAAAGCGGTTATTTCGGCATGGTCGAAGGGGGGTGAAACCTCGACCAGATCCATGCCGATCAGATTAAACGCGCCAAGCCCGCGGATCAACTCTAGCGCTTGCCAGCTTGCCAGACCGCCGGGAACAGGTGTGCCGGTGCCCGGCGCATAGGCGGGGTCAAGGCAATCAATATCAAACGAAATATAGGCGGGCGCATCGCCAACGCGTTCGCGAATATGGCGCAGGGTGTTTTCAACGCCGTGACGATGAACCCAAGGCGACGTCAGAATATCAAAACCGTGGTCGCTGTCATTCCATGTGCGCAAGCCGACTTGCACCGAATGGGCGGTGTCGATGATGCCTTCGCGAGCCCCGCGCAGGAACATTGAGCCGTGATCGAGGCGAGTGCCATCATCGGGCCAAGTGTCGCAATGAGCGTCGAATTGGATCAACGCGACGGGGCCGTGTTTGGCGGCATGGGCCTTTAGCAGCGGATAGGCGACGAAATGATCGCCACCAAAAGTCAGCATTTTAGCGCCCGACTTTAGGATTTCGGCGGCATGGATTTCAATGGCGCCGGGCACGGATTCGGGGTGATGCGGATCGAGAAAGCAATCACCCCAGTCGATGACGTTCAAAGCCTCAAACGGGTCAAAACCAAACGGAAACGCCAATAGTTCCGACAATTGCACCGACGCCGCGCGTATGGCGCGAGGACCAAGCCGCGTGCCGGACCGATAGGTCACCGCACTGTCAAACGGCAGGCCCGACACAACCACATCGACGCCGGCCAAATCGCGCGAATAGCGGCGGCGCAGAAACGACAACGCCCCGCCATAGGTCATTTCCGGCCAGCGTTCGTTGTTGCCAGACGCCCGAAACGCCTGATCGCCTTGGTTCATTTCATCACCTGTTTCCTCAGGTTCCACGCGGCAATGGCAATGCCGATGGAGACAACACCGATAATCAGCGAAGCCAGCGCGTTGATGTCAGGGCTAACCCCCAACCGCACTTTCGAGAATATCACCATCGGCAGCGTTGAAGCCCCCGGCCCGGTGACGAAACTGGCGATAACCAGATCGTCAAGCGACAGCGTGAAGGCCAGAAGCCAGCCCGATACCAACGCCGGTGCGATGACTGGCAAAGTGATGTCAAAAAACACCCGCACCGGTCTGGCGCCAAGGTCCAACGCAGCTTCCTCCAGCGACTCGTCCATATCCGACAACCGCGATTGCACCACGACAGTGACAAACGCCATCGTGAAAGTGATATGCGCGATGATGATGGTCAGCATGCCGCGACCGTCGGGCCAACCGAATATCGCTTCCATCGCCACGAACAGCAAAAGCAGCGACAGGCCGGTGATGACTTCGGGCATGACAAGCGGCGCAGTTGACAGCCCGGTTAACAGGCTTTTGGTGCGGAACCGGCCAAATCGCTCCAGCACAAACCCGCATAGCGTACCCAAAACGGTGGCCAAAGTGGCGCTGACAAAGGCGATTTGCAGGCTGATCCACGCCGCGCCCAGGATTTGCGGGTCGCGGAACAATTCGCCGTACCATTTGGTCGAAAACCCGCTCCAAACCGTCACCAATTTGTTCTCGTTAAAGCTGAACACAACCAGCGAAATCATTGGCAAATAAAGGAATGCAAATCCCAATATCGCCGCTATGGGAAGGAACCATCCGCGTCTAGACATGTGCGTTCTCCGCCCCTTGGGCGCGTCGCAGCACCATGATGGGAATGACCAGCAAGGCCAACATCGCAATCGCCACCGCACTGGCGACCGGCCAATCGCGGTTGGAGAAGAACTCGTTCCACAGAACCTTGCCAATCATCAATGTATCGGGTCCACCCAGCAGCGAGGGGATGACGAATTCACCAATCGCGGGGATGAATACCAGCATGCAACCGGCAATAACGCCGGGCATGGAAAGGGGCAAAGTGATCAGGAAAAACGTGGTGGCCGGTTTCGCGCCAAGGTCGCCCGACGCCTCCAGCAACGAGGAATCCAGCTTCACTAGGTTGGCATAAAGGGGCAGGATCATGAACGGTAAATAGGTGTAAACGATGCCCAAATAGACCGCGAAATCGGTCTGCAACATGACGATAGGTTCGTTGATAATGCCCAACGACATCAGGATGTTGTTGATGACGCCATTGCTTTTCAGGAACCCGATCCAAGCGTAGACGCGCAAAAGGAACGAGGTCCAGAACGGCAGGATGACCAGCAACAGCAGCAGCGTGCGTTTCGGTTCTTCGGCCCGGGCAATGTAATAGGCCATCGGATAGCCAACCAGCAAAGCGAATATCGTCGAAATGCCAGCAATTTTGATCGAGGACAGGTAGGAATTCACATATAACGAATCCTCCCACAGATAGGAATAATTGCCGAGCTGGGCGTTCCAGATGAACTCGCCGTTTTCGCCGTATTCCCACAACGGGGCATAGGGCGGGCGGGCGATCATCGCTTCGGAGAACGAGATTTTCGCCACGACTAGGAACGGGATCAGAAAGAAAACCGTCAGCCAAAGCAGCGGCACGGCTATGACCAAAGCCCGACCGTTCAGCCCGAATTTTGACAGCACCCGCGCCGTCAGCCCTATACGCGGAATCGCCTCGGCGGTGCTCATTGTGTTAACACCACGCCGTCCGAACTGCTCCAGCTTAGCCAGACATGTTCGTCCCATTTGATCGGGTTATCGACATAGGTGATGTTGGGCTCGGTTACTTTGATCACCGCACCGTTATCCAGATGCACTTTGTAGACCGAGATATCGCCCATATAGGCAACTTCCTCGACCACACCCTGACGCTCATTCGCCAAACCCTTGGGGTTTTCTCGGGTCAGGCGGATTTTCTCGGGTCTGATCGCCACCCAGACTTTCTGCTTGGCCTTCAAACCAGCGACAGGATCAACAATAATATCGCCGCCGGAATTGGGGGCGGTGATCCGCAGCTTATCCGCCGCCCCGGCATCCACCTCGCCCTCAAACAGGTTTACCGAGCCGACGAAATCGGCCACAAACCGCGAGTTCGGCTCTTCATAGACATTGCGCGGTTCATCGACTTGCACAATTTCACCCGCATTCATCACCCCGATGCGGGTGGAAAGCGTCATCGCTTCTTCTTGGTCGTGGGTCACCACAATAAACGTGACGCCCAGCGATTCCTGAATCTTCACCAGCTCAAATTGAGTTTCCTCGCGCAGCTTCTTGTCCAACGCCCCCAACGGTTCGTCCAGCAACAACAACTTTGGCTTCTTGATCAGTGACCGCGCCAAGGCCACCCTTTGCCTTTGCCCACCCGACAATTGATGCGGCTTGCGCTTGGCAAAATCACCCAGCTTGACCAGCTTCAACATTTCGGCAACGCGTGCGGCGCACTCCTCTTTCGCTACGCCGTCGCGCAACAAGCCATAGGCCACGTTCTTTTCCACGCTCATGTGCGGGAACAAAGCATAGGACTGGAACATCATATTGGTCGGCCGGTCGTAGGGGGCGACATTTGACATATCCTGCCCGTCAATCTCGATTGTGCCTGATGTTGGGGTTTCAAACCCCGCCAGCATCCGCAACAGCGTCGATTTCCCGCAACCCGACCCGCCCAACAGGCAGAACAATTCGCTGCGATAAATGTCGAGTGAGACGTTGTTCACGGCGGTGAAATCACCGAATTTCTTGGTGATGTTCTTGATCCGAATGAATGGAATGGCGGTCGGATCGGCCCACGGCCTTGTATCCGCTGCGACGGCTTGTTTCGCCATGACTGTCCCCGTTGTTGGCAGGCGAGGCTTGATCGCCCCGCCCGATTATTCGGCTCTTACTGGCCGGTGGTTATGCTGGTCCAGAGCCGGGTGATGACCCGCTCCAGCTTGCTGTCATAGGTTTGGGCCACCCAGAGGTTGGCCAAAACTTCCTGACTCGGGAAGATTCCAGGATTGGCAATGATTTCCGGATCGACCAGCGGCAGCGAGGCCATGTTGGCGTTCCCGTACCAGACATAGTTGGTGATGTCGGCGGTGATCTGGGCATCCATCACGAAGTTGATGAATTGGTGCGCCGCATCCGGGTTCGGTGCATCAACCGGGATGGCCATCATGTCAAACCATTGCTGCGCCCCCTCTTTCGGGATCACGTAAGCGATTTCCTGACCATTGGCCGCTTCTTCCGCCCTTGCCTGGGCAATGAACGCATCTCCTGACCAGGCGATCGAGACGCAAATATCACCGTTGGCGAGATCGTTGATATATTGCGAGGAATGGAAGTAACGGATGCTTGGCCGGATCGCGGCAAGGGTCTCGGCGGCTTTCTCGAAATCCGCCGCCTCTCTCGACATCGGATCAAGGCCAAGCCAGTTCATGACGATGGGCAGGATTTCAGGTGCTCCATCCAGCACGCTGATCCCGCAATCGGCAAGCTTGGCGGCGATTTCTGGATTGAGGATAAAATCCCAGCTGTCGACGACATAATCATCGCCGAGGCGTTCCTTGATCTTGGCAACGTTGTAGGCAATTCCAGTGGTTCCCCACATGTAGATGATGCCGTGTTCGTTGTTTTCGTCAAAGGACGCGGCATTTGCCATCATCGCCGGGTCCATGTTGACGAGATTGGGCAGTTTGGACTTGTCGAGTGGCTGGTAGACACCGGCGGCGATCTGCCGCTGCATGAAGTTCGACCCGGGCACCACGAGGTCGTAGCCCGAATTGCCGGCAAGCATTTTTGCTTCCAACACTTCGTTGGAATCAAACACGTCGTAAGTTACTTCAATCCCGGTTGCCTCGGTAAATTTGGCGACTGTATCTTCGGCGATATAGTCGGACCAATTATAGATATGCAGCACGTTGTCCTGCGCTAGAACGGGTGTTGCCAGAACTGCGGCCATCGCCGCCAGCGAATAGGTTAATTTCATTCGGGTCATTCTCCACAATTGACCAAACGCGGGCCGACGGGCGGCACGGCGTTACTTCATCTCATGGCTCTGGTGGCCATTCGTGTCGATGTTCAAGCGATTCAGCGCACAAGTCAAATGACTTGACGCTGACTTTGGGTCAGGCTCGCGTGAAAACGTCAAAAATGCCCTATTTGACGGCAGAATTGACGAGCGTGGCTTTGTTAAACCATGTTGGGCTATGCTCTTCCCTGCTTCAATCACAACGATGGTGGCCAATGACCCGACAAGCGCGACACATAATTTCCAGTCAAAATATCTTGGGCGAAGGGCCGCTTTGGTCGGGTGATCAGCTGTATTGGTGCGACATCACGCCAATGCGATTACATTCGTGTTTGGCCGATGGATCGGACGCGAAAGTCGTGCAGTTCAACGAACGCATTTCGGCCTTGGGTCGGCTGGCGGGCGGGCGATTGCTGGTGGCTTCGGAAAAGGCCTTGTTTTCGTTTGATCCGGCAACCGGCGCGCGTAGTCATGTGACGGATTTGGAGGCCGACAATGCAACCACCCGCTCCAACGATGGCCGAGCTGACCGACGAGGCGGTTTCTGGATCGGCACCATGGGCCTGGCGGAGAAACCGGGCGAAGGGGCGTTTTATCGTTTCTACAAAGGCGAGGTCCGACGGCTGATCCCCAACGCCCATATCCCCAACGCGCAATGCTTTTCGCCCGATGGACGAACCATCTATCTGGCTGACACGCCCAGCGGCAAAATAATGAAATGGCATTTGGACGAACAAGGCTGGCCGGTTGGTGAATTGGAAGTACATATTGATTTCAATGACCGTGGACTTCGCCCGGATGGGGCAATCATTGATGCCAAGGGTGGATTGTGGTGCGCGTTTTACGGTGTCGGAATCGTCGCGCGGTTTGATCCAGACGGGCACGAAACCGATCGTGTGGAATGCCCCGCCACCCAAACAACGTGTCCGGCATTCGGCGGAGTCGATTTGAAGACGATCTATGTGACGTCCGCCCGACAGAATTTGAGTGCCGAGGTTTTAGCGAAGCAGCCGCAAGCGGGCGACATTTTCGCCTTTGACATCGATATTCCGGGATTGGCGGAGCCATTGGTTGATGCGTGAGGCATTGGTATTTTTCCTGCTTGCCAGCCCAGCCTTTGCGCAAGACACGTTGGGAATTGGCTATGTTCTGGACCACGCTTTGCCCGTTTTGGCTGGCGTGAACGACGAAGACTTCACCGAAAACGTGGCGATTGGAGCGCGGTGGCAATCCTTTGATAACGAAGATGCCATGCTGCAAGCCTTGGAAGCGAGCGAGATCGGCATTGCCATTGGCGTGTCGCCCGAGGCGTTCTTGGATGCAGTCAGCCAAGGGTTTGACCTGCAACTGATTGATGTTGCGGCGGTTTTTGTCGGGCAATGGAATTGCGTGTTGCGCAGCGAGATTGCCGAAAGCAAGGCCGCGTTGTTTGGGTTGCGGGTGGCTTTGCCCTATGGAAGCGGCGCGGAAATGGTGTTTCGCGCACAGATGACAGCATTGGGTGGCGATGTTGCATCGTCAATCCTGCACGACCTGGCATCGCGTGATGCGGCAGGCGCTTTGCTGCGGGGAGATGCGGAAATCGCCTGTGGCCAAGGCCCTGCATTGGCGCAAATGCGCGAAGCGGGCGTTGATTTGATGGATGCAAATGCGACGTTCAACTTGGGGCAAAGGTGGTTTAGCGGCGTTGTCGTGACCGGCGATTTTGCAAGGTCGAATGGCGCGACATTAACAAATTTTTTGCTGCAACAACAAAATCTTGGCGGCAATCTGGCCGATATCGCCAAAGCCGCCGATATGGGTGAGATTGATGCCGAGGCCGGGTTGGCGGCGCAGCGGATGGTTGGGTCGAGGGAAAAATTGGGACCGGATTGGTTTGGCGGTGGATTGCAGAACTATCTGACCGGTTTGGCGCAACTTCGCGCCGAGCGAGGGCTGT
The DNA here is from genome assembly GCA_031415055.1 of Oceanomicrobium sp. Lineage (GTDB taxonomy): Bacteria > Pseudomonadota > Alphaproteobacteria > Rhodobacterales > Rhodobacteraceae > JANMOK01. The sequence goes on from JANOQZ010000037.1 coordinate 11,413, forward strand.
TTTTGGCCGATATTTCCTTGGTCGCGAATAATGTGAACGGCAAATTCCTTGCTGCGGACTAGCGGAAAATTACCTTGGCCCACCTAACCCGTTCAAAGCCTTGCCCGGTGCGCCACTGCACCCTATAAGGCCCTGACATTGAAGGAAAACCGCGATGCGCAAAGCCAAAATCAACCGTAATACCGCCGAGACTAAAATCGCGGTCGAGGTCAATCTCGATGGTACCGGCAGCTTTGATAACAAGACTGGCATTGGCTTTTTTGACCATATGCTGGACCAGCTCGCCCGCCATTCGATGATCGATATCAAGGTGCAGGCCAGTGGTGATCTGCACATCGACGACCACCACACGGTTGAAGATGTCGGTATCGCTTTGGGCAAGGCGTTGGCGCAGGCGATGGGCGACAAGCGGGGCATCGTCCGCTATGGCGCGTGTCTTTTGCCGATGGACGACACGCTTATCCGCGCGGCTTTGGACCTGTCTGGAAGGCCTTTCCTGGTGTGGAAAGTCGCGTTTACAGCGTCAAAAATCGGCAGTTTTGACAGTGAATTGGTGCGCGAATTTTTCACCGCTTTCGCGATGAACAGCGGAATGACTTTGCATATCGAACGGTTGGACGGGGTCAACAGCCACCACATTGCCGAAGCATCTTTCAAGGCGGTGGCGCGCGCAATGCGTGATGCGCTGGCAACCGACCCGCGCAAATCTTCGGAAATCCCTTCGACCAAGGGCACGCTGGTTTGATGCAGACGGTCATTGTCGATTACGACAGCGGCAATTTGCATTCGGCGCAGAAAAGTTTCCTGCGCATGGCGCGGGAAACTGGCGGTAGTGTGCTTGTTTCTTCACGCCCGGAAGATGTTGTGAAGGCCGACAGAATCGTCCTGCCCGGCGTCGGTGCTTTTGCCGATTGTCGGCGGGTATTGGCGCAACACACGGGCCTGTTTGAAGCGATGGAAGAACGCGTTATCCAAGGCGGTGCACCTTTCCTGGGCATCTGCGTCGGCATGCAGATGCTGGCAAGCTGGGGTCGCGAGCATGTCGATACGCGCGGGTTTGACTGGATCAAAGGCGAAGTGGTGCGGATCACGCCGGTAAACCCAGAACTGAAGGTTCCGCATATGGGATGGAACGACTTGCTGATTCACCGGCAACACCCTTTGCTCGACGGCATTTCAACGGGTGATCACGCCTATTTCGTGCATTCCTATCACCTCGTCCCGACCGACCCAAGCGAGTGTTTCGCGCATGTTGATTATTCCGGCCCCATCACCGCTGCCGTTGGCCGCGATAATCTGTTTGGCACCCAGTTCCACCCAGAAAAATCGCAGGCGACCGGGCTAAAACTGATCGCCAATTTCTTGCGCTGGAGGCCATGACCAACACATGTCCGCATTGGACTTCCAACAAATTCTCGACGAAATCCACGACACGCTGATTGCGGAACAGGATTTTGGCGAGGTCGCCGTCTACATACCCGAGCTGGCCAGCGTCAATGCGAACCAGTTCGGCATCAGCCTTTGGCTGGCCGATGGCAGGCAATTTTCCGCAGGTGCCGCAGACGTACGATTTTCAATCCAGAGCGTGTCCAAGGTTTTTACACTGGCATTGGCGCTTGGCCGCGTCGGCGACCGCATTTGGGACCGGGTCGGGCGGGAACCATCGGGCCAAAAATTCGATTCGATCTTGCAACTGGAACAAGAAAACGGCCGACCGCGCAATCCGCTGATTAATGCAGGCGCGATTGTTACTACCGACCTTATTCTTGCCGGGAGTTCGCCGCGTGAAGCGCTGGGCGAAATTCTGCGTTTCGTCCGGGCGGCCGCCGATGACGATGACATCCATATCAACGAAGCTGTGGCAAAGTCCGAGACAGCACATGGATTTCGCAACTTTGCCTTGGCGCATTACATGCGATCACATGGCAATCTGCTGCACCCGCCGGAACTGACGTTGGGCACCTATTTCCATCATTGCGCCATTGAAATGACTTGTAAGCAACTGGCCCGTGCCGGACGGTTTCTGACCAACGTCGCGACGGTCCCTAAAATGGTCTCACGCGAACGGGTGCGCCGGATCAACGCGCTGATGCTGACCTGCGGGCATTACGACGGATCGGGCGATTTTGCGTATCGCGTCGGGTTGCCGGGGAAAAGCGGTATCGGCGGCGGTATTCTGGTCGTGGTGCCCGGACTGGCCTCAATTGCGGTCTGGTCACCGGGATTAAACGTCTACGGCAATTCCAAACTTGGCACCGAGGCCATGGAAATGCTGGTTCGCCGTACCGGTTGGTCGGTTTTCGGCTGAACTGTAATCCTCACTGCACACGCCGCCATTTTTGCCCACGGCAAATGATGGAAACGCAGCCTTCAACCGTCAGAATATCGCCGTTCAATTCCATGTTTGACGAATAGGTTTTGTCTCGGTCGGGTGCCCAGATCATACCGTTGGACCACGACCCGTCGCCGTCATCGACCATGTCCCAGACGATGGCTTTGCCGAGATTTTTGTAAACATCGTCGCGTTTGCCGTCTTTGTCATAGGCCGCCGCAATGGTGCCGCAGGTGAATTCGGGGTTTGAGCCGCATGGGGCGATGGAGACATACAGAAAACCGCCTTCATCGCCCGGTTCGGTTTGATAAATACCCGTTGGCGACCCGGCCAATGCTGCGATTGGGACCAGCAAAAGCGCCGCAAGTGCATATTTATTCATCATATCCTCCTCAAAACCTTGGTTTGACTTTGCGCCTTATACACGGCACGCGTCAATAATGACGTGGGCGCCGTGTTCACCTTGCCGCGAGCCAAAGCCCGCGTTAACAGGCGCTGAAACTTGGGCAAAGCAAAGATGATCCTTTATCCTGCCATCGATTTGAAAGACGGACTTTGCGTTCGCCTGCTGCGCGGCGATATGGCGGCGGCGACAGTTTTTGGCGATGACCCGGCGGCGCAAGCCCGCGCATTTCAAGATGCCGGTTGTGAATGGTTGCATCTGGTCGATTTGAACGGTGCCTTTGCCGGGCAGTCCGTGAACGGGGCCGCAGTTGAAGCGATATTGGCGGTCTGTTCGATACCTGCGCAATTGGGTGGTGGTCTTCGAACTTTGGCGCAGATTGACGCTTGGATCGGCAAGGGAATTTCGCGGGTCATTCTGGGAACTATCGCCGTGCGCGACCCGGATTTGGTGCGACAGGCCGCGAAGGCTTTTCCCGGGCAAATTGCGGTTGGAATTGACGCCCTTGCGGGTATGGTTGCGGTGCAAGGCTGGGCCGAGGCGACGGACATCACTGCGTTGGATTTGGCGCGACGGTTTGAAGATGCCGGGGTGGCCGCGATCATCTATACCGACATCGACCGCGACGGTGCGATGCAGGGGCCGAATGTGGTGGCGACGGCGGAAATGGCGCGGGCGGTTTCAATTCCGGTCATTGCCTCGGGAGGAGTTTCCTCGATGGCTGACTTGCGGGCGTTAAAGGAATGTGGAGCAAGGTTGAATGGTGTCATTTCTGGCCGGGCCTTGTATGACGGGGCGATAGATGCGGGTGAAGCAGCCCGATACTTGAAAGCCTGACATGCTGAAAATTCGTGTCATTCCCTGTCTTGATGTGAAAGATGGCCGCGTGGTCAAAGGCGTCAACTTCGCCAATTTGGTCGATGCCGGAGACCCTGTGGAGGCCGCGAAAGCCTATGATGCGGCCGGCGCGGATGAACTTTGTTTTTTGGACATATCGGCGACGCTGGAAAATCGCGGCACGTTGCACGATTTGGTGCGCAAAACTGCCGAACAATGTTTCATGCCGTTGACGGTTGGCGGCGGGGTTCGCACGCCCGACGATGTGCGGGCTTTGCTGTTGGCGGGGGCGGACAAGGTATCGTTCAATTCGGCGGCAGTTGCCCGCCCTGAAGTGGTGGCCGAGGCGGCAAATCGGTTTGGCAACCAGTGCATCGTGGTTGCGATTGATGCCAAGACCGTTCGGCCCGGAAAGTGGCAGATTTTCACCCATGGCGGAACCCGCGCCACCGGGATTGATGCGGTGGAATTTGCCCGCTTGGTCGAAAGTAAGGGTGCAGGCGAAATTCTGTTGACCTCGATGGATCGTGACGGCACCAAGGGCGGCTATAACTTGCCGCTAACGCGGGCGATTGCCGATGCGGTGCATATCCCGGTTGTCGCCTCGGGCGGTGTCGGCACCTTGCAGCATTTGGTCGATGGCGTGCGCGAAGGCCATGCTTCGGCGGTTTTGGCCGCATCGATCTTCCATTTTGGCGAATATACCATTCAACAAGCGAAACAATTCATGCGAAACGCCGGGGTCGAGGTGCGGTTATGAGCGATATTCTGACCCGATTGGCTGCAACGATTGTTGCGCGGAAAGATGCTGATCCTGCTTCGTCCTGGACCGCGAAATTGTTGGCACAAGGGCCGGAAAAATGCGCGCAAAAGTTTGGCGAAGAAGCGGTGGAAGCGATTATCGAGGCGGTCAATGGCGATAAGGCGCGTTTGACCGCTGAAGCAGCCGACGTGCTGTATCATTTGCTGGTCATGCTGGCCGCCCGCGACGTGTCGCTTACGTCGGTTTTGGCCGAGCTTGAACGCCGTGAAGGCGAAAGCGGATTGGCTGAAAAAGCGCGGCGCTAGGGCAAGATCGGACCAATCCAAGCCCTATGAAAATAACGCTGCTTACATTTGTTGCTAAAAAAGTGGACCCGATGTGGCGTGTCGAGAGATCGGCGCCTATTTGGGCAGGAGATGCCGTGAAATATGCTCCCGCGCACGCGTGCCAGATCGTGTAAGATATTGATATATAACAAGTAAAAAAAACATTTTAACCGGAAATTAACCATTTGGCGGCGTTGGCGGTGCGCAAAAATGCGCACCCTACAAGGCGGGAAATTCGGTGCATATTTGGGCCATTTTTGACGGTTTTTCGATGATCTGAAACGTTTCAGTTGGGACGCACAGGGGGCTCAATTTCGGGTGGTCGTGCATCAACGCAACCAAAGTCCGGCGGATTTCAGCTTTTTGCGGTAAAACGCCTCGCTTTCCAGTCCGGTTTTATCGGCGAACATGGCACGGATTTTCTGGGCTGCATCGCCGTGCAAAATGGGATAGAAGGTCGGGCTTTGTTGCAATAATTTCCGGATACCCGGCTGTCCGACAGCACCTTCAAATGCTGCGATGGCCTGTTCGTTTTCACGCGCATACAGCAAACTTGGCGTGCGATAATGGCAGGTGACCGACCCATCGAGCAACCCGTTTGGCAGCGCGTCAACGCCACCGCCAAACGAATGAATAACCAGCGGCAGCACAATTTGATCGAGCCATGGCGTCAGTTTTTGCCCAGCCAATTCTGCGGGCGGATCGTCGCGCACCGACATGGCATAGTGCAAAAACCGACCACCGAATTCTTGCGGCGAGCGATGAAAGAAAAAGCCGGCGTTGAAATAGAGGTAACGCTGCCAATCATCCGCCGCTCGGTTCAGGTCTTGCGAACTGGCGAAATCCAAGCCAAGTCTTTCGTAAAGCGAACGCCAAACCCGCGCATGACCCGGCCAACCGGGCAGGGCTTTCGGCCAAGTCCCCTCGCGCCGCAACGAGGCGGTGGGACGATCAAAATCGAACGGCACCTGTGCCAGTTCGCCCAAGAATATCGTGTCGGTGTCAAAGAAAATAAACGGATGTTCCGGCAACAGAGCAATCGCCTCGATCTTGTTGCCATAGGGATAGCCGCTACCGAAATGCTGGCTGTGCAACGGCACAATTTCCGCCCCCATTTCCAGTAATTTCGCCCGAACCGATGGGTTGCCTATGCGCGGATCATCCACCCATAACGGCCCCGGTTGCGGCTCGGCCAGAACCACTCGTTGGTGATTGCCGCTTGCCCGCAGCGAGGCCATGAACAGCAACGCCTCATATTCCAGCCGCCCGCCCTGAACCACCGCCAATATGGTGAAATCTGTCGCCATCATCCGCCCAAGAAACCTGCCGCAACAATGATTGCACAGCGCCCGTCACTGCACTATACCCCAATCCGCTGCACCCGTAGCTCAGCTGGATAGAGCGCTGCCCTCCGAAGGCAGAGGCCGGGGGTTCGAATCTCTCCGGGTGCGCCAATGATTTCAATGGGTTACTTTACTAACGAAGAAATCAGGTTTTTGACAAGTAAGCATGTAGCAAGCACGGGCAGCATTGCGAGCCGCTCGATTGCAGTTGTCATAAACTAAAGGTCGAATGCACTGGGCAGAATGACGATGTCGCGGATGCATACGTTGCGGGGGCGCGACAGCATGAAAAGTATCGCTTCGGCAACGTCTGATGGTTCGATAATGGAACCAGATTCTTTGGCTTTGCGCAGGTTTTCTGCGGGCCAATCCTTGAGCAGGGCACTGTTCACGGGCCCCGGCGAAACCGAGCCGACGCGAATGCCGTATTTCAAGGTTTGTCGGCGCATGATCTGCACAAAACTGGTCATGGCCCATTTGGATGCAGAGTAGACCGGCTCCCACAAAACCGCGGAATGTCCCGCCACCGAACTTGTGATAATGATGTCGCCGCCTTTGCGCTCAATCATATGTGGTAAAACGTTATGCACGTTTTTCATGACGGAATTGACGTTGAGATTGAGCATCCGGTCAATGGCATTTGGCGTTGTCTCGAGCAAATCTCCACCGATATAAGAACCGGCGTTGGCATGAAGAATATCGAGCTTTCCGGTTTTTTCGAGGATGCCATCGAGCAGTGCATTGCAGCTTTCAGGATTGAGCAAATCTATGACGAGCGGAATTGCACGCGGGCCAAGACGCGCGCAGATTTTCGCCAGCGCGGCGGCGTCGCGGTCAACCATCACGACTGTCGCACCATTCGAAAGCATGGTTTCGCTTGATGCCAGGCCAATACCTGATGCGGCACCGGTTACGGCTGCGACTTTTCCTTCGAGGTTTTGCGACATTTTGGGACTCAACTTTTATCGGGTTGGTTGGCGGGCCGAATGGCATTGCATGATTGTATAAATGACAATCTCTGAGGGTGCACTAACTTACCAAGCGATTTACGGCCTGTGTTCCATCCCGAAATGGCCGGCGTAGCCTTGGTTTAGAAACCAATCAATCGTGCCGGATATATCGAGGGTGCCGGTGCCGGGGCCGCGCCTGCCGGGATGGTCGGCGACGTGGATGTGGCCGATCAGGTTGGTGCGGTTTCCAACGGTGGCGGTAACCGGCTCGTCCGCGACGGCGGCGTGGTAGATGTCGAATAATAGCCGAACTTCGGGCCGGTTGACGGCGGCGACAATTGGCAGGCCGTCGGCGGCGCGTTCGAGGAAGCCGTTCTTGGCGTCGCTGACCGGTTCCAGCAGCAGGGTGACGCCGCTGCCGTGCAAAATATCGGCGGCTTGGGTCAAACATTTGGTCAGCGTTTCGGTTTGAACTTCGCGCGAAGTGTCGGGCAAAATGCTGCCACCCTGCACATACAAAAACTTGGCCCCCAGCCGCTGGGCCACGGCAATGGACGCGGGCAGGGCCTGCAAAAATCGAGCATGATTGGTTGGATCGGCCAGCGAAATCATCGGTTCGGCGCAAAAGCCAATGACTTTGATGCCAGTTTCCTGCAGGGCCTTTTCAACGGCATCCAAATCCTTGTTCGACCAAAGCCAGAATTCGACGGCGGTGAACTCCGCTGCACGGGCCAGGTGAATACGATCGACAAAATCGTCGGATTTATCGGTAAAAAGCAGCTCGATGCAGGCGGAATATCGCGGTTTTTCGCTCAATTATCGCGTCCTTTGGCCGGTTCTTGAAGACAAATATCACGCGACCGCAGCAATCGATACCTGCATTTTGGCCGCCTTGGTTCGCTCAAACAGCGCTCACCAAACCCTCACATTGAATTGCATGCCAAGTGATGGTCTTGTGACCTCTGCGTTTCTTGATTGTCGCAGGTCGGGAACCAACCTGTCTTAGGATTGTTGTTTCAGTAGCATTTGCCATGAGGGAGTAATCAGCAATGGCCACTATTTATGGACACAACTATTCCGAAACCATCAACGGCACTTCGTTGAGCGACACGATCTACGGCTATGGCGGCAACGACCGAATTTTCGGTAACAGCGGCAACGACGTGATATACGGCGGCGCTGCCAATGACTACCTTTCCGGTGGGCTTGGCGCGAATGACCTTTGGGGTGGCACCGGATTTGACCGCTTCGCCGTCAGCATTCGCGGCACCGGTTCAAGCGACGATTGGATTGGCGACTTTCAATTTGATGTCGACCAAATCGACGTCAGCCTATGGGCCGTGAGTGATTTCAGCCAGATCAAGGCGCTGATTGGCAACGCGACCACTGGCAGTGCGACGTTGAATGCTACCTATGGCGGCTACAACCATTATCTGACGGTCTCTGGTAAGCCGGCCTCGCAATTGATTTCGGCCGACTTCATTTATTCCAATGGCGGTGCGAAAAATCAAACCGGTACGGTCTATGCCGATACTTTGTTTGGCTCGCGCTATGCCGACACGCTGAATGGCAGTGGCGGCAACGATAATTTGCTTGGCGGTATTGGCAATGACCGGCTGATTGGTGGCAGCGGCAATGACGATCTGTTTGGCGGGTCCGGTTATGACCTCATGACGGGTGGCACCGGCTTTGATGAATTCCATTTCATTGCACTGTCGGATTCGACACCGACAACATCGCGCGACCGCATCACCGATTTCCAACTTGATGTCGACACCATCGACTTGTCCGATCTGGATGCCCGCGCTGCTACCAGCGGCAATCAGGCATTCGCTTGGGTTGGCGGTGGAGCTTTCACGGCTGCGGGGCAGTTAAGATATTCCTATTCTGGCACGGACACGATCATCAGCGGCAACACCGATACCGATTCAGCGTCTGAGTTCCAGATTGTCCTGACCGGTCATTTTACCCTCATCGCAGGCGATTTCGTGCTTTAACTGGTTCTTGCCACCTAGGTGAGCAAGATCGCCCGGAAATCGTTGACGTTGGTTCCGGTCGGGCCGGTGACAAACAGGTCGTTTGTCACCGCAAAAGCATGGTAGGAATCGTGGTTTACCAGCAGTTCGGCGGGGTCAATCCCCGCCGTTCGCATGCGGGCTATACTGTTGCCATCAGCAAAAGCACCGGCGTTATCCGTCGATCCATCGATCCCGTCGGTATCAGCGGCAAGCGCGGTTATGCCCGCCAGCCCTTCAATGCCAAGAGCAAAACCAAGTAGAAATTCGCTATTGCGCCCGCCTTGGCCGGGCTTTGATCCGGCCAGAGTCACCGTCGTCTCACCGCCCGACAAGATGACAGCCGGGCGCGGGCCAGTGTAGTTTCGGGCCAGACTTGCATGGTCTTGCCCCACCAATCGCGCTTCGCCCTCAATCGCATCCGACACGATTGTCGCCGCGACTCCTGCACTTTCCGCCGCTCGCGCCGCCGCGATAAGCGACAATCGAGCCGAGGCGATGATGTGGTGTCGGTTGCTTTGGAACCGCGCATCATCGGGGTTTGGCGCTGCTGCTTCGGGCCTTGCAAGATGGGCGATGACCCTAGCGGGGAGGCTCAGGCCATACCGATCAATCAACGCCACAGCGTCTTGCAAATTTGTGCCATCCGGCACCGTTGGGCCCGAGGCGACAAATGCCGGATTGTCACCCGGCACGTCAGACACAATCAGACTGACGACCTTGGCCGGATAGGCCGCCAAGGCCAGCCGCCCGCCCTTGATACGTGAGATATGTTTGCGGATTGTATTCATCGCCGAAATCGGCGCGCCAGAGGCAAGCAAAGCTTGATTCACTGCAACCTCGTCGGCCAGTGTCAGGCCACTAGCGGGGGCAGGCAACAGTGCCGAACCGCCACCCGAAATCAGCGCGACAACCAAATCATCCGACGAAAGATTGGCGACGGCATCCATCAACGCCAGTGCCCCGACCAACCCGGCGGCATCGGGCACGGGATGGGCGGCTTGCAAAACACGGATGCGGTGACAGACAGCAACCGGTCCGTGCCGCGCGACAACGACACCTTCCAGCGGCCCGTCCCACAGGTGTTCAAAAGCCTGCGCCATTTGGCTGGCTGCTTTACCGGCACCGACAACAATCGTGCGGCCCTTCGGGCGTGCTGGCAGATGGGCGCGAATGCCAGCAACCGGATCGGCCGCCGCAACCGCGACATTGAAAAGCGTTATCAAAAAAGTGCGGGGATCATCCATCTAGCTGATATTCGCCCGTGCGCGCGGCCTTGTATCATTGCGCTCACCCTCAAAAATCGCGGCTGGCAGCGGGTCAAGCCCACGGATCAAATCCGCACCCTTTTCGCCCACCATGATTGCCGGGGCATTGGTATTGCCCGAAGGAATGCGCGGCATGATCGAGGCGTCACAGACCCGCAACCCGTCGATCCCATGCACTTTCAAATCCAAACCGACGACCGCCATGTCATCGGTGCCCATTTTGCAGGTGCCCACCGGATGATGGTCGGTTTTGGCGTTGGCGCACCCATAGGCGAACAGGTCGGCGTCGCTGGTCAGCGACGGCCCCGGCAGGCGTTCGGCCATGACATAGCGCTGCAAAGCTGGTTGTTGCATGATCTCGCGCGCCAAACGCAGCCCTTCCAGCGACATCGCCTTGTCATGCGGATCGGACCAGTAATTCGGGTCGATCAGCGGTGCTTTGGTTGGGTCGGAGCTGGCAAGGCGAACCGTTCCACGCGAACGGGGGTGCATATAGGCGGAATTGAGGGTGACGCCAGCATTTTTGAGCCGCGCCACGCCTGCTTCGATGCCTGACCCAAGACCCAGATGGAACTGGATGTCGGGACTGCGGGCATCACGATCCGCATACCAGAACCCGCCGGTTTCAAACAGGCTGGAGGCAACCGGGCCGGATTTGAACAGGATGTACTGCAAACCGGCCCAGATGGTTCGATGCAATTTGGCGACGCCGTCATAGGTATGGTCGCCGGTGCATTCGCAGATGACGAACATATCGAGGTGATCTTGCAGATTACCGCCGACACCAGGCAGGTCATGCAGAACCGGAATGTCCAGCGATTTCAAGTGATCGGCGGGACCAATACCCGATTGCAACAGCAGTTTGGGCGAACCGATTGCGCCGGAAGAAACGATCACCTCACGACTGGCGTGGATGGTTTCTGCGCCCGACGCGGTGGCAATTTCCACCCCAATCGCGCGATGATTTTCCACCAGAATACGGTTCACCCGCGCACCCATGCGAACCGTCAAATTGGAACGTTCCAAATTGGGCTTGAGATAGCCGGTTGAGGTCGAAGATCGTCGCCGATCCTTTTGCGTCAACTGATAAAACCCCAATCCAGCTTGCTGACGCCCGTTGAAATCGGGGTTGTAGGGGATGCCCAATTCGGCCCCCGCTTGAATGAAGGCATCGCATATCGGCAGGGCAGATACCGGCATCGACACGCCCAATGGCCCGCCATAGGCATGGAAATCGTCGTTGAAGCGCTGGTTATCCTCGGCCCGTTTAAAATAGGGCAGGACATGGCGGTAATCCCAACCGATGCACCCGTCTTCACGCGCCCAAAGGTCATAATCGTTGCGATTGCCACGCGAATATAGCTGGGCGTTGATTGTAGAACCGCCACCAATGATTTTGGCTTGGGTATAGCGCAAGATACGGCCTTGCATGTGTTTTTGCGGCACGGTTTCCCAGCCCCAAGACCCCATGCCTTTGGTCATTTTGGCAAAACCCGCAGGCATTTTATACAGCGGATGTTTGTCAGTACCACCGGCTTCCAGCAGCAATACGCTTACGTTCGGGTCTTCGCTGAGACGGGCCGCCAAGACGCAGCCTGCCGAACCACCGCCGGTGATGATGTAGTCAAAGTCGGGCAATCGATAACCCTCCATCAGCGTGGATGATCGAGCCGGTGGCAAAGGCGAAAGCACCCGAGGCCAGTGCGGCGACGATGCTGCCAATGTCACCGGGTTGGCCCCAGCGGGCTTGCGGCACTAATCCCTCGGCAATTGCGGTGTCGTATTTCGATTTGACGCCGCGTGTCATAGAAGTTTCGATGATGCCGGGGCGGATTTCAAAAACGGAAATGCCCTTGCCCGCCAAGAGCAGCGCCAAACCCTGCGAAAATGCCGCAAGACCGGCTTTCGAAATGCAATAATCCAGTCGTTCCGGCGACGTCATCGATGCGGACACCGAGGTGATGTTGACAATCGCGGTTTTGACGTAGGGCAAAGCGCATTGGGTAAAAAAGACCGTTCCGCGCAGGTTGGTATTCAGCACCGCGTCAAAATTTTTCGGCGTCAGCTTGAGAAAATCGACCCTTTCGACCGACCCAATCCCCGCATTGTTGACCAAAATTTGGAACGTTCCAAATTTTGTCGTCAGTGAAGCGATTGCGGGCACGTGTTGGCCCAAATCAGCAAGGTCGCAACGGGCATATTCCACCCTTGCCCCAAAGTCCGCCAGGTCAGCAATCGGACCCAGTTCGGCGTCCAGATCGATCAAAGCCAAATCATATCCGGCACCGGCCATCGCCAGCGCAATCCCGCGCCCGATTCCGCGTTTGGCACCGGTAATTAGGGCAACGGGGCGCGTCACCAAGCACCCAAGAATTCTGCCGGGCGCTTTGCCGAAAATGCGGCGACGCCTTCGCGCATATCGCCGGTTTTGGCGGCCAATATCGACCCCAAGGCCTCGACGGCCGAACCTTTGTCTTCGCCGCTGGAAACCGCAATCATCAACTTGGCGATTTCAAGAGCAACCGGGCTGCGTTTGGCAATAGCTTCGGCAATTTCAAGCGCCTTGTGCAGACCGCGTCCGGTTGGCGCCAGATGGTCAACTATCCCCAGTCCAGCCGCCGCGCCGGCGCTGAAAACCTCGCCGCCCAAAACCATTTTGCGGATGTTTTGCGCACCGAAACGCAGCACCAAGCGTTGTGTGCCCGACCAACCCGGCACCATGCCAAGGCTGGTTTCGGGCATGCCGATTTTGATGTGGCTTTCAGCAACCCGAATGTCGGCACAGGCCGCCAATTCCAAGCCACCACCCAAGGCATGACCGTTCATCGCGGCGATGACCGGCATTCGCAAATTGGCCAATCTATCAAAAATCCGGTGGCCAAAACGCACCCAGTGGTGGCCAAATTCGCTCGGTGTCATCGCCCCCCAGGCCTTGATGTCACCCCCGGCAGAAAAGGCTTTGCCTTCACCGGTTAGGATCAGCACCCGAATGGTTTGGTCTTTTTCAACTTGCTCGCAGGCGGCGGCCAAATCTGTCAGCATCTCAAGATTAAACGCGTTCAGTTTTTCCGGGCGCGTGATCGTCAGGGTTGCAATGTGGCCTTCAACATTGATGTGTATTTGCCCGCTCATTGCAATGTCCTCGCTGGTTTCATTGGCAGTTTCAGGCCCATTGGCCGGTCCAAAAACAGGCTTGAATCCATCAGTTTTAGCTTATCCGAAACGTTAAGAACGAACTCGGATTGGTCCAAAATCTGCGTCTGCAAATCAATTCCGGGGGCGATTTCGGTCAGCAGCAACCCTTCCGGTCGCGAGACCATGACGCAGCGCTCGGTCACGTAAGTAATGTCTTGGCCTTGCATGACGGCGCGCGGGCCGGAAAAGGTGATGTGATCGACTGCTTTGACCAGCTTTTTCAGCTTGCCTTCCTGTTCAACTACTACCTTGCCATCGATTATATTCATCTTGGCACCAGCGTTGAACATGCCTGAGAACACAATCTTTTTCGCCCTTGCGGTTATATCAACAAACCCACCTGCGCCCGCTGTAACATGTGGGCGAAACGGCAAACGCGAGACGTTGACCGAACCGTCCTGGCCAATCTCTAGGAAAGACAGCAGCGACGCATCAAACCCGGAACCTTGGAAATAAGTGAACTGCAAGGGCGAGGGCACAAAGGCCTCGGCGTTGGAGGCGCAGCCAAAGGCGAAATCCAGCAGCGGCACCCCGCCGACCGGCCCCTGTTCGATCACCCATGTGACCGCGCCATGCAGCCCTTCCTCCAGTAAAATGCGCGGCACATTGGCGGAAATGCCAAAGCCCAAATTGACCGCCGAATTGGCCTGCAATTCCATTGCCACCCGGCGGGCGATGGCTTTCTGGATACCAAATTCAGGGATGCTGAAACTGTCCAATGGGCGAAAAATCTCGCCCGAAATCGCCGGGTCATAGTCGGTTTGAGTGGTTTGCTTTTGCTCGGGATCAAGCACAATATAGTCGACCAAAACGCCGGGAACCCGCACGTCGTGCGGCTTCAAAGTACCGTTTTGGGCGACGCGTTTGACCTGTGCAATCACGATGCCACCGTTGTTGCGGACGGCCAAAGCTTGGTCAAACCCGCCCAAAGTCGACCCTTCATGTTCATAGGTCAGATTACCGCGTTCGTCTGCCGTCGTGGCGCGAATGATCGCCACCTGCGGGATGATGGAACGGAAATACAGCCAATCTTCGCCGTCGAAATGTTGTTTAGAAACAATCGGTTGATTTGTTGCCGATGCGTTCATCGCGCAGCCTTGCTGGCTTGGATCGACAAACGTAGCCAAGCCAATTTTGGTCAAAACGCCGGGTCGTTTGGCAGCCGCTTCGCGGTGGATGTCAAACAAAATGCCCGATGGCACGTTATAAGCCGCCACCTGATCCGCCCCGATCATTTGCCAGATCAGTGGGGGCTGCGAACTCGACGGACCAGAGGGGTATGAGCCGGCAATGATTTTCGCCAGCAATCCCGGCTTGGCAATGTGGTCGATCCCCTTGATGCCGCTCATGTCACCGGCAGCAATTGGGTGCAGAGTGGTCAAATTGCGGGGGTGCCCGGTTGCATCAAACCGCTCGCCGATTGCTTGTAACATCCGGTCGGGACAACCAAGGCCCGAGGACGATGAAACGGTCACAATCGCCCCATCGGGGATCATTGCAGCGGCTTGTTCCAGGGTTACAAGTTTGCTCATTTCGCCCCACAACTTTGGCGGATTGTCAGGGTTGCCGGCATGATAATTTGTTCCGATGTGATGCCGGTTGCGATTTGTTGCAGCAACAATTGCGCGGCCCGTCGGCCAATGCCTTGCGGGTCGGTCGTGACGGTTGTTAGGGCTGGAACCACACTTTTTGCCTCGATCACATCATCGAACCCGACAATTGCAAAGTCTTTCCCCGGTTCTTTACCCGCCGCTCGCAACGCGTCACAGGCGCCAAAAGCCACCGCATCATTCAGGCACACTGCGGCAGTCGGCGGGTTGGGCAGCGACAACGCCCGTTCCATCGCAATCACGCCGCCAGCACGCGACGGCATTGAGGCAGTGGTCAGCTTTGGATCAAGCGTGATCATCGCGCCAAATAGGGCATCACGGTAGCCTGCAAACCTTTCGGCAAACACCCGCGTATCGGCATAGCCGCCGAGGAATGCGATGCGTTTGTGACCCAGATCGTGCAGGTGTTTGGTCGCGTTGAAAACACCGGCATGATTGTCAGAAATGACATGCGAAATACCGGCATCTGGTATGGTTCGCACTGCCAATACGACCGGAATCTTGTTGTTGAGCAGCGGTTGGAAATCTTCGAGTCTGCTGCCCCGCGCGGGGCAGACGATCAGCCCGCAAATGCCGTTTTCCCGCATCGAAGCAATGACTTGGCCTTGTCGCGTCGTGCTTTCGCCCGTGTGGGCCAGGAATTGAACGAAACCTGCATCCTGCACTTCGGCGTCAATGCCGACAGCCAATTCGGCGAAAAACGGATTGGTCAAATCATTGACGACAACACCAATGATTTTCGACTTGGTATTCCGCAACCCAGCAGCCGCGCGGTTATAGACATAGCTATGTTCAGCGATGATCTTGCTGACGTGTTCGCGCGTGGTCTTGTTGACCAAGGGTGAACCTTGCAGCACCAGCGAGACGGTCGATTTCGACACGTTCGCCGCTTTGGCAATATCGACAATGGTGTGGCGTGGGTGGTTCACGGCGTTTTCCCTTGACTGCGTCCTTTTATTTGGAACGTTCCAAATTTGTCAACATCTTTGCGTTTTTGACGTGACTTTTGGGTCAATATGGGGGTATTACAGGCAAAATTTGGAACGTTCCAAATGGAGTCGCTATGCCATTGCACCTTAATTTGCCGCAAGACGATGGGCGAATCACGCGTTATGATTTGACCGGTTCGCCACTGCCGAAGGTCACCACCGCCCCGAAGTTCAACCGTATCGCTTATGCGGCCGCGCATGTTGTCGCTGATCCTTTGCGGGACGGGGCAATCGATTGGGATAGCACGCTGAAATTCCGCCACCACCTTTGGCAGCATGGCTTCAAAATCGCCGAGGCGATGGACACGTCGCAGCGCGGCATGGGGTTGGATTGGGACGGGGCGCAGCAGTTGATTGCTCGGTCCTTGGCGGAGGCCAAGACGGTTGGAGGGGCTGATCTTGCCTGTGGTGCCGGGACAGATCAACAGGAGCGCACTGAGTCCTTAGCGGCGGTGATCCACGCCTATGAAGAACAGGTAGGTTTTGTTGAGGAAAACGGCGGTCGAGTGATTTTGATGGCCAGCCGGGCCTTGGCCTCGGTCGCCAAACATGCCGATGATTATGCAAAAGTCTATGACACCATCCTGAAACAGGCACGAAACAAGGTGGTCTTGCATTGGTTGGGACCGATGTTTGACCCGGCCTTACATGGGTACTGGGGATCGGACGATTTTGCGACGGCTTTGGCAACCGTGCTTGGAATCATTGCGGAAAATCGCGATAAAGTCGAGGGGATCAAGATTTCTCTTCTCGATTCCGCCTGCGAAATTGAACTGCGCAATCGACTACCTAACGATGTTGTGTGCTACACCGGCGATGATTTCAACTATGCCGAAATGATTGAGGGCGATGGCAGCCGACACAGCCATGCATTGCTGGGCATATTTGATGCAATTGCACCGCAAGCCTCGGCGGCTTTAACGGCTTTGGCGGATGATAATGTGGCGCAGTTCAATGAAATTTTGGCACCGACCGTGCCGTTATCACGCAAGATATTCGAAGCGCCAACGCAGTTTTACAAGGCCGGAATCGTGTTCTTGGCTTGGCTGAATGGGCATCAGAGCCACTTCATCATGCCCGCCGGAATGCAGGCGGATCGTGGCATTTTGCATTATGCGCAAGTCTTTCAATTGGCCGATCAGGCAGGCGTTTTGGACCAGCCGGACTTGGCGCTGCAACGCATGAAAACACTGCTCGCCATGCATGGCGTCGCGGGCTAAATCGCCAGTTTTGCCATTGCCCGCGCCACTGCCGGGCGTTGCTGCATGCGGTTGTAATGGTCATGTATCGCCGGAAAATCGGCGATATTGACACTGTCGGATTCAAGCCAACTTTCCAAAGTGAACAGGTAAGGGTCGCAAGTGGAATAAGCGTCACCCAGCACCCAAGGCCCTTTGAACATGGTCGATTGGATGAGGGCGAAAATTTCGGCCATGTTCTGCGGTACTTTGAGTTTGAGGTTTTCCCAAACCGCCGGATCATCCGACCAACGCGCCCCTCGCATGCGATGTGCATGGGCGACATGGGCGGTGGAGGCAAGATATGCGTTGAATTCCTGCATCTTGGCATAAGCGAACGGGTCGGTCGGGGCCAACTGGGCTGCCGAAAAAGTTTGCGCGATATAGGTCAGGATCGCCGGAGTTTCGGTGATAATGCCCTGTTCGGTTTCCAGCGAAGGCACGCGGGCCTTGGGATTGATGGCCTTGTATTCCGGGGCGCGCTGGGCGTTTTGTTTGAAGTCCAGCAGCACGGCTTCATAAACCGCCTTGGCTTCTTCCAGCGCAATTAACACGGCCAGCGATACCGTTCCGGGGGCGCAATAAAGTTTCATTGGCTGGATCCTTTTGATGGGTTTTGCGGCAAGCTTTTTATGGAGCTTAACTCTTCCTCAGTCGTGCCGCTATGGGTGTGGGATTGGCTTGCGTCACCTCACCCAACACTGCCTAACCAATTCTTTATGCTTCGAAGCTAAACCTCGCGCAAATGGCGAGGGAACCAATAATCTTATTCAATACACCTCAACAATTAAACACTTCTGTTGACTTTTCGGCTGCGATTAGGTATATCCAACCGTGAACAGCAGGGAGTTGAAACGGCATCTGGCGCAACTTGGGTGCCGTTTCGAGACGCACAAAGGCGGGTCGGGGCATTTGACGGTTCGACTGGGTGACAGGAAATCGCAGTTGCCGATGCATGGTGCGGCCAAGGAGCTTGGGTCGGGGTTGGTCAACAAGATTTTGAAAGATTTGGGGCTGAAATGAAGGTGTTTGGCAAAGCGAAAGGGAATAGCTATGATCGCTTATCCGCTTGAACTGACGCCAGACGACAATGGCACGTTTCTGGTGACCTGCCCCGATTTGCCGGAAGTCACCAGCTTTGGCGCGGATCGGGTGGAATGTCTGGTGAACGGTCGAAAAGCCGTGGCCGAGGCGGTGGCGTCGCGGTTAGCAGGGTTTGAGGCGATTCCTCGCCCTTCGGTTGGGGAGTTGCGGGCGGAATTGGATTTGCAGTTGACCCTGAAAGTTCTGCTGTTCTGGTCGCTGGAAGACGCCGGCCTGAGCCGTGCCGATTTGATGCGCCTGCTGGGCCAACACCGCCCGCAAATCGACCGCCTGTTCGACCCGCGCCATGCAACGCGGCTGAACCAGTACGACGCGGCCCTCCGGGCGCTGGGGCGGGTGGCGGATGTGGTGGTGCGGGCGGTGGCTTAAGGGTACGCTAACCGAAATTTCGCGGAGCGCAGCGACGGAACACACCAGCACCCAACCCCTGTCATTCCCGCGACGGCGGGAATCTGTTTGCGAGCGAATGGGTTGCTTCGCCTGCGGCTCGCAAAGACGATGGGTGTGTTTCGTTTCAGTAGCAGGGTGGGATTCATCCCACCATTTCAGTGGGTTGCGAGGGAGGTGGTGGGGTGAGCATGCCGCATAGTTTTCGCGGCATTGAAAAATCCGTGTCCCAACCATAAATCGATTCATGACCAGTTAACCGGAAGAGTCTTCAAGGAAGTGAAAAAACAATGATTGGATACCATGTATTGCTGGAAGGAAAAGTGGTCGCAAATTTTGCCAATCGCGAGCGAGCCATAAGTTTGGCAGAGGAGTATCGCTCCATCGGCAATGTATGCGAAATCGATGTTTTCCAAGCAGACCCTCGCATTCCCATGAATGTAATTAAATATGACGAAAATTCGGAGACGTGGTTAGAATCGTAGAGCGGGATTCATCCCACCATTTCAGTGGGTTGCGGGGAAGATGGTGGGGTGAACCCTAACATGCGGTTTGTTGGCTGACGAAATATTTCGAGGAACGGCAACTCTCGCCGCACAAACTGAAGGAAGTGTCTTAACTGATTCGTGCCGCACTATCGCGGTTTGAGGAACCAAATAAGATGTACACAACAAACATACCAATCGAGAAACTCGGAACTTTTCCCGTCCCAAAAAAGGGGACAGTTTCCGGTGCCCACAGTCGCCGACGGGCGAAGTGCATGTGCTAATGGTTGATGAAATATCAACCTTGGCACCTGACCGCTACGAGTGGATCAACCCGACCCTCCGGGTCTGGTTCATTTTCTAGCAAGCCTACGTGCGTGCTGACCACCGGATAGTTGGAGACTTGCGTGCGTGATGGTTGGCACCCACCCTACCAGTTCGATGGCTAGGCTTGATGACTCAACAATATCCACGCCGACGCCAGTGCCAACGGTATCATGCCGATTAGGCCCAAGATCATAGGGCCCTTTCCAGCTAAAGCGGGAAGTGGTTTCGCAAGTATTGCGTAAAGGTTAGTCACGAGGAATCCGGAGACCGCCCAACCCAACGCGAGCCGCCAACTGCCAACGTACAATGCTACTGCCAGGACAAAAATAGTTAGTGGTAGTGTCAACATGAAAACAGGTGTGATAGACATACTTCCCCACCAAGTAATTCGAGAGAACGGCACCGCGTCCAATCTGGCTACTAGTATTGATGAAATCTGGAACAAATAGTAGAAAACGAGTCCTCCCATCGGACCGACAAACGGTTCAATCCAGGACATCGCCCCCCCGCTCACTGATCCAGAAAACTCCGCAGCTTCCTCGACCTGCTCGGATGCTTCAGCTTCCGCAGCGCCTTTGCTTCGATCTGCCGGATCCGCTCGCGGGTCACCGAGAACTGCTGCCCGACTTCTTCCAAAGTATGATCCGTATTCATCCCGATGCCGAACCGCATCCGCAGCACCCGTTCCTCGCGCGGGGTCAAGGACGCCAGCACCCGGGTGGTGGTGTCTTTCAGGTTGCTTTGGATGGCGCTTTCCAGCGGCAGGACGGCGTTTTTATCCTCGATGAAATCGCCGAGTTGCGAGTCCTCTTCGTCGCCAATCGGGGTTTCCAGCGAAATCGGTTCCTTGGCGATTTTCATCACCTTGCGGACTTTTTCCAGTGGCATTTGCAGCTTTTCGGCCAGCTCTTCCGGGGTCGGTTCGCGGCCGATTTCGTGCAGCATTTGTCGGCCGGTGCGGACCAGTTTGTTGATGGTTTCTATCATATGGACCGGGATGCGGATGGTGCGGGCTTGGTCGGCGATGGAGCGGGTGATCGCCTGCCTGATCCACCACGTGGCATAGGTCGAAAACTTGTAGCCACGGCGGTATTCGAATTTATCGACGGCTTTCATCAGGCCGATGTTGCCTTCTTGGATCAAATCCAGAAACTGCAAGCCACGGTTGGTGTATTTCTTGGCGATTGAAATGACCAAACGCAGGTTGGCTTCGACCATTTCTTTTTTGGCAAGGCGGGCTTCTTTTTCGCCTTTTTGCACTTGCGAGACGATGCGGCGGAATTCGGCGATATCGACGCCGACGTATTGGCTGATTTCGCCGATCTCGCCGCGCAACTCGTCAACTTTCAGCCCGTGTTTGTCGAGCAGAACGTCCCAGCCGCGGCCCTTGAGCAGGCCGACGCGATCAAGCCAGCCGGGTTCAAGTTCGTTGCCGCGATATTCGGCGATGAAATCTTGCCGGTTAATGCGGGCCTGATCGGCCAGTTTCACCATCTGCCCGTCGAGCGACATGATCTTGCGGTTGATGCCGTAAATCTGGTCGACCAGCGCTTCGATGCGGTTGTTGTGCAGGTGCAGCGAGTTGACCAGCACGACGATTTCCGAGCGCAGGCGTTGATATTCAAGCTCCTGATTGGACGAGAAACTTTTCTGGTGGCTCATCGCGGCGGACATGCGGTTGTCTTGCATTTCCGACAGCTTGGTATAATCCGAAGCGATCCGGTCGAGCGTTTCGAGCACCATTGGTTTCAGCGCGGCTTCCATCGCCGCCAACGACAGGTTCTCGGCTTCGTCTTCGGGGTCTTCTTCTTCCTCTTGCTGAGCAGCAGGTTGATCGACCTCATCGAACGGCACGTAATTGGCATCGTCTTCGTCGTCGTCATCGCCACCGGCCGCGCGGCGGCGTGGGACGGGTTTTGATTTGACCATCGTTTCCGGCGCAGCCGCAGCCGGTTTGGGCGTTGGAGCGGGCGCAACCGGGGCGACAACGGGAACCGGCATCACCGGCATTTCCTCATCGCCTTCCAGCGTGGCACCAAAGGTGGTTTCAAGGTCGATCACATCGCGCAGCATGATGTCTTCGTCGAGCAATTCGTCGCGCCAGATGGTGATGGCCTGGAAGGTCAGCGGGCTTTCGCACAACCCGCCGATCATGGTGTTGCGGCCGGCCTCGATGCGCTTGGCGATGGCGATTTCGCCTTCGCGGCTGAGCAGTTCAACCGAACCCATTTCGCGCAGATACATCCGCACCGGGTCGTCGGTGCGGTCCATCGCCTCGCCCGAGGCGGTGGTGGTGACCAGTTCGCGCGAGGTGGATGTCGCCTCGTCGTAATCGACTTCGGGGTTTTGTTCGGCGGCTTCGCCTTCTTCGGCGTCTTCGTTTTCGATAACGTTGATGCCCATTTCCGAGAGCATGGCCATGACGTCTTCGATTTGTTCGGAAGAAACCTGATCGGGCGGCATCACCGAATTCAACTCGTCATAGGTGATATAGCCGCGCGATTTGGCCTGCGCGATCATCTTTTTGACCGCGGCTTGGCTCATATCCAGCATGGAGCCTGTGGTTTCGACCGGTTCTTCGGGCTTTTGCTCGGTTTCGGTGGTGGCCAAGGGGAGCTCCTTAAATCAACTTTAATCGGGGCGAATCACCCCGAATCAGAATTTCGGCGAATCAACACGGCGAATCAGTGATTCGCAACCTGATTCTATTTGCGCTTTTTTACCCAGATTTGCCCATCAATCATGTCTTGAAGGTGGCGAGATCGGGCAATATCGGGGTTATCTTCGGGCTTTTCGCCTTCTGGTTCGGCCCGCATGGCTTTGTTTCGTGCCGCACTAGCTTGCCCCAATCGCCACGTGACCCCTTCATCTGCAACCCCCGACAATTCTTCGGCGGCGTCGCGCAGTTCCAAATCCATGCCGGTGAGTGCCGATAGCTTCTGCATTTCTTCCAGCAGCGCGGTTTCGGCAAACTCCGCTTCGGCATCGCTTTGGATGTGTTTATTGGCCCGCACATGGCCCAATGACATCAATTTGGTCAAAATCGGCTCGCGCATTGTCGGGTCGAATTGAGCATTTAGGGTGTCATGCAATTGGGTCAAGAGGGTCAGGCGAATATCTTCCAAATCGCGGCATGAAAATGTCAGGCGCTCCAAGGCATGTTCGTGCTTTAACGCCAGATTGGGGTGGTTTAGGCAAGCGACAAGGATTACGCTTTCGCGGATACGCGCGTCGCTGTCTTTGGCCTTTTGTTGTGCCAAAGGCGAAGATCGCGTGCCTTGCGTGGCAGCCTCGGGCAAACGGTTGCGGCCCTTCTGACGCGGCTGGTTTGGGGCCATTCGCTGCGGCGGGCGGAACAATTCCAACCGTTTGGCTCGAATTGCCGCCTCGTAATGCACGCGAATGCCGGGGTCTTTGATTTGGTTTATTGCCGCTTTCAAGCTGCGGTCCAAGGCGGCGCGACGTTCTGGCGAATCGAAATTCTGGTCCGCCGTTTCGCGCTGCCACAACAGGTCAACCATCGGCCCCGCATCGTCCAGCACCTCTTGCATCGCCTTGGCCCCATAGGCGCGGATCAGATCGTCGGGGTCCTGGCCTTCGGGAAGAATGCAAAAGCGCAGACCTTTGCCAGCCTCAAGCAGCGGTAAAGCAAGGTCCATCAGCCGAATTGCCGCCTTGATCCCCGGTTTGTCGCCGTCCAAAGCAATCGTCGGTTCCGGGCAAAGCCGCCAGACCATTTGCAATTGCTGTTCGGTTATCGCGGTGCCCAAAGGCGCAACCGCGTGCTTGAACCCAGCCTGCACCAGCGCAATCACGTCCATATAGCCTTCGGCAACGATCAGTTTGCCGGTCTTGCCCGACGCCTCTCGTGCCGGGCCAAGATTGTAAAGCGTGCGGCTTTTGTCAAACAATGGCGTTTCTGGTGAATTGAGATATTTCGCGCCGTCATCCGTCTTCATCGCCCTGCCACCAAAGGCGATACAACGCCCACGAGCATCGCGGATCGGGAACATGATGCGGTCGCGGAAGCGGTCATAGGACTGCTTTCCACCTTCCGGCGGTGTGGCCAATCCACATTCGATAATCAGCGCGTCGGGCACCGATTTGCCGCGCAAATGGGTCAACAGCCCCGACCATTCGTCTGGCGCATAGCCAATTTCAAACAGGTCCTGCGTTGGTTCCTTCAAACGCCGAGTTTCAAGGTAAGTCCGCGCCGCCTGCGCTTTGCCGGTCTTCAGTTGCAGGCGGAAAAAACTCACTGCCAATTCCATAACCTTTGCAAGTTCGGTCAAATGGTCGGTTTTTTCACGCTCGCGCGGGTCGGATGCAGGCATCGGCAAGCCTGCCTCGCGGGCAAAAATTTCAACCGCTTCGATGAACGAGACGTTTTCGCTTTCTTGAATAAAGCCAATAGCGTCGCCCTTGGCCTGACAGCCAAAACAAAAATAGAATCCCTTGCGATCATCGACATGGAACGAGGCGGTTTTTTCGGAGTGGAACGGGCAGGGTGCCCAATAATCGCCCTTGCCGGGGTTTGATTTGCGGGCATCCCACGTGACTTTGCGTCCGGCTATGGTTGATAGCGAGACACGGCTGCGCAGTTCATCCAAGAATCCGGCCGGAAGTGACATGGGCGGAATATCGGACTCGAGGTCCGGGAAGGCAAGGGCAGGGAACCTAGAAACGCAGTGATTTCGTCTAGGCGGCGGAGAACGTCAGCGCCACGCCGTTGATGCAATGCCGCATTCCCGTGGGTTCCGGCCCGTCGTTGAAGATGTGGCCAAGGTGTCCGCCACACCGACGGCAATGGCATTCGGTGCGCACTGACAGCAACGAATTATCTTCCTTTGTCCCAATTGCCCCGTCGATCGCTTGCCAGAAGCTGGGCCAGCCGGTGCCAGAGTCATATTTCGTAGCGGCGTCATACAATTTCAAATCACAGCCAGCGCAATTGAATGTGCCAGAGCGGTGTTCGTCGAGCAAGGCCGATGTAAATGGCCGCTCGGTGCCCTCGTGGCGTAGCACGTCAAAGGATTGCGGCGAAAGGATCGCCTGCCATTCTGCTTCCGTTTTTGTAATTTCAAACGTCTCGCCAAATGCTGGAAAGGATACGAAGGCGACCGATCCGAACATTGCGGCGGACGAACCCAAGAACATGCGACGTGAGATCATTGTCTTCTTCCCTGTTTCAAATGGCCGGATGCGCAAATCCCGCACCCGGCTTTAGGTTTACATACTCAAAACCTCAGTAAACTACCCGTCACATTTTCGGCAGAAGTACTGCATCAATCACGTGGATGACGCCGTTGGACTGCACGACGTCAGCGATGGTCACTTTGGCCACGCCGCCGTTTTCGTCAGTCAAGGTGATCCAATCGCCGTCCATCTGCGCTTTCAGGATGCAGCCGCCCAGCGTGGTCACATCGTGGGAACCGCCATCATCAGCGATCATGCCGCCAATCGCTTCAGACATCGCATTGGCGCCAACAACGTGGCAGGTCAGAATTTTGGTCAGTTGGTCTTTGTTTTCCGGTTTCAACAGGGTTTCAACTGTGCCGGCAGGCAAGGCGTCAAAAGCGGCGTTAACCGGGGCAAACACCGTGAACGGGCCTTCGCCTTGCAGCGTTTCAGCCAAGCCAGCAGCAACAACAGCGGCAACCAGCGTGGTGTGATCGGCGGAGTTCATTGCGTTTTCGACGATGTTTTTCGTCTCGAACATATCGGCACCGCCGACCATCGGGTTCATGGCGAAAGCAGCCGAGCCGGCCAAGGTTGCGATCAGAGACAGAGTGATGAGTTTCATTTTTTCGTCCTCTAGGTTGGATTGTGAGAGGAGAAACGGGGTTTTTGGCGTTTAAGTTTCGGGCTGAAACATTTGGTAACGCGGGCGTGAGCCGAATACTTTTCAATGTCGCTGCCCCGGACTTGATCCGGGGTCTCTTTTGACCAACTCGCAAAGAAGGAGGTCCCGGATCACGTCCGGGGAAGCGGCAGAACTATATCTCAACCGCCTGTTCTGCCGCCAACACGTCACCCGTCGGCGCGCCGGTAGGCGAACCACCTGCGGGTTCGTCGCTGATAGCCAATGTGTAGGTGCCGGTGAAATGCGGTCGCAGGGCGTCGGGCACCAGAAACTCTGATTGGCCGACTGCGGAAACTACACCTAGCGACGCAGGTGGATTGTCGCCTGCAATCACCCATAATTCATAGTCGTGGTCGGGGTCGGGGTTGCCGGATACGTGGTTGAGTTTCAGCACCGAGGTTCCCCGGTCATAAACTGCAACCAATCGCAAATCCGTGTTTTGGTTGATCAGCGATGCGAGTAATTGCGCCGCATCGGGCTGTTGACCAGGCAACACTGTCAAAGCCACCGCTGCAACAATCCCCGCCGCCGCAAGCCCGCGCCACAGCCAAAGATTTGACCAGAAGCCACCTTTCGCTTCGGCCCCAAACAATCGCGCGTCAATCGCCGATTTGACCGAGCGCAGTGGATTGGCAGGTCTATAGGCGGCATCCATCGGCTCCAACCGCGCCCGCCAAGCTGCCACCAAATCGGCAAAAGCCGGGTCAACAAGCATGCGCCGTTCGCAGGCATTGCGTTCAGCCAAAGACAACGTGCCCAGCACAAACTCACCGGCCAGCCCATCGTCGCTATGATCAAGTTCGTCGATCATCGGCTCAAGCACTCCCGCAAACTCAGCAGGCTGCGCCGCAGCCAGGTTCGCATCGTATTCAGCGGCACGTTGAAGCGCACCGACAATTCCTCATAAGAATACCCATCCACATAGGCCGCCCGGACTGCTGTAGCGCGATCCTGCTCTAGTTCACCCAGACAAAAATCGATCCGCCGTCCTTCGTCTCGGTTCACGGCACTTGCTTCTGGTCCCATCGCCGGGTCGGGCGTTTCCGCCACGGCATCCAGATCGCGCATTGGCGCTTTGCGCGAACGCAGTCGGTCAATCGCGGAATTGCGCGCAATCGACACCAGCCAGGAAATCGCTGAATGCTGTCCCGGTTGATAACGCTCGGCGTGACGCCAGATTTTCACGAATGTCTCCTGCAAGGCTTCCTCGGCATCAGACCGATTACCAAGGATACGCAGGGTAACCCCAAACAGTTTCGGCGAGGTGCGCGAATAGAGCGTGTTGAACGCACCCCTGTTGCCCAGAACCAATTGGGCCATCAAATTGTCGAGGTCGTCGCCGCTCACCGTTTTGCGCCCTTGCCCATCGCCAAAGCCTAACAACCTGTGACTACAGTGCAACCCCGTTTGTTCGCCGAATCTGATCGACTGCCAAAATCTTGCGAGAATCCGGGTAACGGCGTATTATATAATTGTGACTGCGCTGGCGGTTCACATCTTAACAGGCCTTGACATGAGTATCCCGACCCAATCGCGTGCCGCCTATGAGTGGCCAACGCTGTCGCTGATCGTGCAATGTTACACCGCGCTTTTGGTAGCGGTTTTATTGCTGCCGCAGCTCAGCCTTTGGCTGGCGATTCCGGTGTTGATCCTGTCAATTACACTGCATTCCTCGTTGCAGCACGAAACTGTCCACGGCCATCCGCTGCCGCAGCGTTGGCTGGCGGTGGCGCTGGTCTGGCTGCCAATGGGTCTGCTGGTGCCATATGAGCGCTTCCGCGACCAGCATCTGGCGCATCATCAGGATACTACGCTTACCGACCCCTATGACGACCCGGAGACCGGATATTTCGACCCGCAAATCTGGCAGCAATTGCCGCGTTGGTTGCAGGTGTTGTTGCGTTTTAACAATTCGCTGGCGGGTCGACTGTTGATTGGCCCTGCGATCTCGCAATACGCTTTCATCTGGGGCGATTATCGAAATTGGCAAAACGGCCAGCGCGAATTGGCATGGGTCTGGGCACGGCATTTCATTGGCGTTGCGGTGATAATAACTTTTGTTGCGAACTATGGAGCCATGCCACTTTGGGCATATTTGGTTGCAGCCTATTTCGGTATGTCGATCCTGAAAATCCGCACCTTTCTTGAACACCGCGCCCATGAACACGCAGGGGGTCGTACGGTGATCGTGGAAGACGCAGGCCTGTTGTCGTTCCTGTTTCTCAACAACAATTACCACGCCGTTCACCACGCCCAACCCAGCGTTGCTTGGTACGATCTGCCCCGCACATTTGCCGAAAAGCGCGGGCATTTTCTGGCGAAAAATCAAGGCTATTATTACAAGAATTACGCCGAGATTTTCCGCGCATTTTTCTTCCATCCCAAAGAACCAGTGCCGCATCCGTTGATGGATAAAGACGGCAAATAATGTTCGCAGCTTTGCCAATGTATGATTGGCCGGGGGTTCGCGCCGCGACCGATGCGTTCTGGGCGGCAATCCGCGACGAATTTCGGTCAGCAGGTCTGCCAGCACCTGAAACCTTGTCGCGTCCGTTCGATGATGCCGATTGGCTAAGACCTGACCTAACTTTGGCGCAAACATGCGGCATGCCTTACCGGCTGTGGTTGCTCGATAAAGTGACGCTGCTTGGCGCAGCGGATTATGGTGTCCAGGGGTGCGCACCGGGATTTTATTGTTCGCATATCGTGGCACGAATAGGCGGCAAACCAGTCGGCAAGGCCGCCGTCAATGCAATGCATTCCCAATCGGGTTACGCTGTTTTGAACGCCCCAAACCGCTTCATTCTGACTGGTTCGCACGAGGCGTCGATCCTCGCTGTCGCTGAAGGTCATGCCGATTATGCCGCGATTGATGCCGTCACCTGGATGCATGCTTGCCGTGAAATGCCCGAAACGCGTGAACTGCAAATCCATTCCTGCACAGAACCCACCCCCGGATTGCCCTTCATAACCGCCAATCGGGACGCAACTGAAACGATACAGTCGTGCATAGAACGGGCCATTTTGGCCATGCCGAAACACCGCAAAGACGCGCTGTTCTTGCGCGGGTTTGTCCGGTTCAAACCGGCGAACTACCTCTGACGCGAGACCCCCTGTGCACAAGTGGTACACAACGGCGTATGGGGCAATACGTCCAAACGTTCTGGCGCAATATCCTCGCCACATTTTGCACAAATGCCATAGGTACCGGCGTCGATTCGCTTCAAAGCCTCCTTGATCATCAAAATTTCGCCTTGGCTGGACGCGCCAAGCGACTGCAGAACTTCGTCATCCTCTTCGGCAGTTGCCTGATCTTCCCAGTCTTTGGGCAATGGATCGTCAAGTTCGCCTTTGATTTGCACCAATCGTTCACCAAGTTCCAACAAGCGTAGGTTCAGTTTCTTGCGATATTTACCGGTATCAATCATTGCGAACCTCCTGACGAACCTCTTGGAAATATCCGGCAACCAGACATGGTCGGACCCTAGCATAAGTTTACCTAGGGTCGCATAGGGGAAATTCCAGTGCGTCGCGGGTAAATTCGAAACCCAGATTGTCACACTGGATTATTGATTGTCTCGCCGCTACAAACTCAAGCAGGCAGGGCGATGGCGTCGCCAAGGGTATCAACCCGCCTGCGGGAAACCGCTTTCTCCTGCACGCCCGGAATTTGAACCGGAGGCATGGCGATGAATCGTCCCGAATATTTCAACTTTGAAAACGGCGAAAAAACTTCGCTGCCCTTTGCCAAATCTGAATACGAAGCGCGTTTGGCCAAGTTGCGCGGGCTGATGGCCGAACTCGGCGTCGATGCCGTTCTGTTCACCAGCTACCACAACATCGCCTATTACTCTGGCTTTCTCTATTGTTCGTTCGGCCGACCTTATGCTTGCGTGGTGACGCAAACCAATTCCACCACAGTTTCCGCCAACATCGACGGCGGCCAGCCGTGGCGGAGGTCGGCGCATTCGAATCTGGTTTTCACCGATTGGAAGCGCGACAATTTCTGGCGGGCGGTGAAGTCCTTGGTGGGTAGTGCTAGGCGCATTGGCATTGAAGCCGACCACATGACTTTGGCCACACGGGAGAAGTTGGGTGAATATCTGGGCGCGGTTGAAACAATCGACGTGGCCACCGAATGCATGCGTCACCGCATGATCAAATCGCCCGCCGAAATTGCCCTGATTCGCGAAGGGGCGCGGATTGCTGATATTGGCGGTGCGGCGATTGCCGCCGCGGTAAGGGAAGGCACGCGGGAAATTGATGTGGCTATGGCTGGGCGCGATGCGATGGAGATCGAAATTGCGCGGTCGTTTCCTAACAGCGAGTTGCGCGATACATGGGTGTGGTTTCAATCGGGCATTAACACCGATGGGGCGCATAATCCGGTGACGACGCGACGTCTTGAAAAGGGCGATATCCTTAGCCTCAACACTTTCCCGATGATCAGCGCCTATTACACCGCGCTGGAGCGCACGTTGTGGCTGGGCGAACCGGATAAGGCGTCGCTTGCGATCTGGGAGGCGAATGTCGGGGCGCACGAACTGGGGTTGAGCCTGATCCGCCAAGGTGCGACCTGTTCGGGCATCTGCGCCGAGATCAACGCGTATTTTGAAGAGCGCGATTTACTGCAATACCGCTCGTTCGGCTATGGCCACTCCTTCGGCATCCTGTCGCATTATTACGGTCGCGAAGCCGGGCTGGAACTGCGCGAGGATATCGACACCGTGCTGGAACCGGGCATGGTGGTGTCGATGGAGCCGATGCTGACCGTGCCTTTGGGGATGCCGGGGGCAGGGGGATACCGCGAGCACGACATCATTGTGATTGAAGGGAACCATCCCGAGAATATCACGAAATTTCCGTTTGGACCGGAAAGGAATGTGTTGTGATTGATTGGTGACGGACCCAGACAAAAAATACAGGCCCGCTCGATTAAACTGCGCTTAGCCAGCAAGCCCGGAATGCCGGTTTCGCCCAAGTTTCGCTAGCGCCGATCTTGCCGCGACGGAACGTCCAGTCCTGCGCGTTGAAGTGATGCAGAATTTTAAAAATCCAATGGAGACGCCTGTGAAACACCAGTCCTTAAACTTTTGCCTTGCCGCATTGTTGGCCAGTTCGGCCCTCGTCCAAGCTGCAGGCCCAGCAGCGTCACAACATGCCGCCGCTGATCCGCAATCGATAGCCATTGTCGATGCGGCCAATACTTTTCTGGCGACGCTGGACGAGACCCAACAGCAGGCAGTTGTCTTTGACTTCGCCGACGCTACCCAGCGCATTAACTGGTCAAACTTTCCCCAGGGCGGACCGGGTGCTCTACGATTGGGCATGCTTTGGGGTGACATGGATCAAACCCAACGACAGGCTTTGGTCGATCTTCTTGACACTATTCTCAGTCCCGAGGGTGTCAACATGGCACTTCAACAAGTTGCCGCCGATGAAATTGTTGCCGCCGCCGAAGACGGTGGCTCATCCAACGGACGCCCGCCGGTGAGTTTTGGCAGCGCGTTCTATTTCGTTTCATTCCTTGGCGAGCCTTCCACAGAAACGCCGTGGATGCTGCAATTTGGCGGCCATCATTTGGCAATCAATGCCACTGTGGTCGGACCCAACGTCACGCTATCACCCTCTCTGACCGGTGGACAACCGCTTAAGTTCACCGATGCGGGTGCGCCAGTGTATATCGTCGAGCAAGAAGCAACCCAAGCTGCTGCCTTGCTGAACAGTTTTACCTCCGAGCAATTGGCGGTCGCGGTGATCAGCGACCAATTAGGTGAACTTCAGTCGGGTCCGGGCGAGGACGGAATCGTGCTGGACCCGGAAGGTCTTGCTGGCGCCGATATGACAACGGAACAGCAAGCACAGTTCGTGAAGCTGATCGCGGCGCGATTGGGCATGCTGAACGCCGATGATGCTGCTGTTGCGATGGCGGCTGTTCAGTCAAATCTCGATCAGACGACTTTCGCTTGGTACGGCCCGAAGGAACCGATCGGGGGCGGCTATTTCCGGGTGACCGGCCCTACCGTGTTGATCGAGTTCTCGCCGCAATCCAACGACGGTGACGCCACCGACCATGCGCACAACATGTACCGCGACCCGACCAACGAATACGGCGCAGCTTGGGCCAAGCTGGACTGATATTCCCCAAGGCGGAAACGTTCGGGAGTGAGGCGCAGTCGACGGATTTGCGGCTCATTCCCACACCCACGCCGAGTGCACGCCCGGTGTGCGCGTCGAAGACGGCTGATGCACAGCGATTTAGGTTCAATTGACTCCCTGTTGCGTGGTCAAAAACGCCGGGCGGAATGCACTTTCGACTTTATGTCGCAGGCCCCGGTTGAAAAGCCTTCAAAACGTTTACAGCCGATGTATTGTCAGGTCGGAAATGCTCTGCTATCAGCGGCTCGATTTCATCGGAATGGTCTTTGGGTGGCCTATTTCGAAAAGCGCGAACCGGCCCCGCTTTGGCTGGAAAATGTAACCGGAAGGGTGGTCCGTGGCCGAATCAGCTTCGTTCAGTTCGGGAATTGCGGGCCGCTATGCAACGGCATTGTTCGAGATCGCGCGCGATTCCAAAGCGCTGAGTGCGGTTGAGGGCGAATTGGACGCGGTTGCAGCAGCGCTGGACGCCAGTGCCGATTTGCGCGATTTGGTGTCTTCGCCGGTTTATTCGCGCGGGGATCAAGGTGCTGCGATGGCGGCGATTTCCAAGAAAATGGGCTTGAGCAGCACGGTGGGCAACACGATTGCCTTGATGGCATCCAAGCGCCGGTTGTTTGTGCTGCCTCAGGTAATATCCGCCGTAAAGGCGATGGCCGCCGCCGAACGCGGTGAAGTGACCGCCGAAGTGACCGCTGCCAAGGCATTGACCAAAGCGCAGGAAGGCGATTTGGCCATGTCGCTGAAAGCCGCGACCGGCAAAGATGTGAGCATAAAACTGACCGTGGATGAAAGCTTGATCGGCGGTCTGATCGTTAAAGTGGGTTCGCGGATGATTGACAGTTCCATCCGCTCCAAACTTTCCAATCTTCATAACGCAATGAAAGAGGTCGGATAATGTCGATCCAAGCCGCTGAAATTTCTGCCATTCTCAAAGACCAGATCAAGAATTTTGGCAAAGACGCGCAGGTGGCCGAAGTCGGTCGGGTGTTGTCAGTCGGTGACGGTATCGCCCGTGTTCACGGGTTGGATAACGTGCAAGCCGGTGAGATGGTCGAGTTTCCCGGCGGCATTCGCGGCATGGCCTTGAACCTAGAAGTCGATAACGTCGGCGTGGTTATTTTCGGCTCCGACCGCGACATCAAAGAGGGTGACACGGTCAAGCGCACCAATTCCATCGTCGACGTGCCAGTCGGCGACGGGCTGTTGGGGCGGGTGGTTGACGGGTTGGGTAACCCGATTGACGGCAAGGGTCCGATCAAATCGAAAGAGCGCCGGGTGGCCGACGTGAAAGCGCCGGGGATCATACCGCGCCGTTCGGTGCACGAGCCGATGGCGACCGGGTTGAAATCGGTCGATTGTTTGATCCCGATTGGTCGCGGTCAGCGCGAGTTGATCATCGGTGACCGGCAGACCGGCAAGACCGCCGTAGCGTTGGACGCCATTCTGAACCAGAAAGTCTATAACGACGCCGCTGGTAAGGACGAGAGCAAGAAGCTGTACTGCGTCTATGTGGCGATTGGGCAGAAACGATCAACCGTGGCGCAGCTGGTGAAGAAACTGGAAGAAACCGGGGCGATTGCCTATACGATTATTGTGGCCGCAACCGCTTCCGAGCCAGCGCCGATGCAGTTTCTGGCACCCTATTCGGCGACCGCGATGGCGGAATTTTTCCGCGATAACGGGCGGCATGCTTTGATCATCTATGACGATTTGTCGAAACAGGCGGTGTCCTATCGCCAAATGTCGCTGCTGCTGCGCCGTCCGCCGGGACGCGAGGCTTATCCGGGCGACGTTTTCTATCTGCATTCGCGTTTGCTGGAGCGTTCGGCGAAACTGAACGCCGATTTCGGCGCGGGTTCCTTGACCGCGCTGCCGATCATCGAAACGCAAGGCGGCGATGTTTCGGCGTTTATCCCGACCAACGTGATTTCGATCACCGACGGGCAGATTTTCCTTGAAACCGAACTGTTTTATCAGGGCATCCGTCCGGCGGTGAACACCGGTCTGTCGGTGTCGCGCGTCGGTTCGTCGGCCCAGACCAAGGCGATGAAATCGGTGGCCGGTTCGATCAAGCTGGAACTGGCGCAGTACCGCGAGATGGCGGCGTTTGCGCAGTTTGGTTCCGACCTTGACGCCGCAACCCAGCGCTTGCTGGCACGTGGGGCGCGGCTGACCGAGTTGCTGAAACAGGCGCAGTATTCGCCGCTGACCATCGCCGAGCAGGTGATTGTTATTTATGCGGGCACCAAGGGGTACCTCGACAAGATCGACGTCAAGTCGGTGACGCGGTTTGAGAAGGGATTGCTGGCGCATTTGCGCACGCATGACCAAGCCTTGCTGGACGATTTGCGCGACAATGACCGCAAGGTTGAGGGTGATCTGGAGAAGGCCATTCGGGCTGCTCTGGATGCATTCGCCAAAGATTTCGCCTGAGTTGGGCCGCGAGGTGAGGGACGCATAAATGGCGAACCTGAAGGTTCTGAAACTGCGGATCGCGACGGTCAAATCGACCCGCAAGATCACCAAAGCCATGCAGATGGTGGCCGCCGCGAAACTGCGTCGGGCGCAGGAAGCGGCCGAAGCGGCGCGGCCCTATGCCAGCCGCATGGAAGCGGTTCTGGGCAATCTGGCGCGAGGCTCGGCTGGGGCTGCGAATGCGCCGAAGTTGCTGTCGGGATCGGGCAAAGATCAGGTGCATTTGCTGATCGTGGCCACGTCGGAACGCGGGTTGTGCGGCGGGTTCAATTCCTCGATTGCCAAGCTGGCGCGGGCGCATGCGCAGGCTTTGATCGCGGCGGGCAAAACCGTGAAGGTGTTGACAGTTGGCAAAAAGGGCCGCGAGCAATTGCGCCGAGATATGGGCGACAAGATGATCGCGCATGTCGATCATTCGGCGGTGAAGAAGCTGGCGTATGTGAATGCGCAAGCGGTGGTTGCGGATGTGCTGCATCGGTTCAATGCTGGTGAGTTTGACGTGGCGACGGTGTTTTACAGCCGTTTCCAATCGGTAATCGCCCAAATTCCAACGGCGCAGCAGTTGATACCGGCCTTGGTGCCGGAAGGCAGTGCTGGCGTCACTTATGATTACGAGCCGGATGAGCAAGCCATTCTGGCCGAGTTGCTGCCGCGTTCGATTGCGACGCAGGTGTTTACCGCCTTGCTGGAAAATGGCGCCTCCGAACAGGGGGCGCGGATGTCGGCGATGGATAACGCCACCCGCAACGCCGGAGAGATGATCGACAAGCTGACGATCCAATACAACCGCTCGCGTCAGGCCGCGATTACCAACGAACTTATCGAGATCATTTCGGGCGCGGAAGCGCTTTGAAATAGGGAGAGACTAAATGGCAAAAGCTGCTGTCGGCAAAATTACCCAAATCATCGGCGCGGTCGTGGACGTGCAATTCGGCGACCATTTGCCGGAGATTTTGAACGCGCTGGAGACCCACAACAACGGCAAGCGGCTGATCTTGGAAGTGGCGCAGCACTTAGGTGAAAACACCGTGCGCTGCATCGCCATGGACGCCACCGAAGGCTTGGTGCGCGGCGAGAAAGTGACCGATACCGGCGGGCCGATCACGGTGCCGGTGGGCAACGCCACTTTGGGCCGTATCCTGAACGTCATCGGCGAGCCGGTGGACGAAAAGGGCCCGGTCCAGGCGAAGGAATTCCGCGCCATTCACCGCGACGCACCG
>JANOQZ010000038.1:0-58005 GCA_031415055.1 Oceanomicrobium sp.
GCTCCTGACCAGTTGCCCCGAGTGAACTTGACGGAATCACTCAGGCAATCTAGAAACGTTCTAACTTGTGAGGCTGCTGACCCCGTTCGCACTGCGCGTGACTAAGGCCAGTTCAGCACTACGTCAACTAAGTCCTGTAGCGGTGGGTTTCAATGAAACTGAGCACGAAAGGCCGTTATGCGATGATAGCATTGGCCCATTTGGCGCGCGATGGCGAGAATCGGCAGGTGTCGCTGTCGGAAATCTCGGAAGCGCAGGATATTTCCTTGGCTTACCTAGAGCAGTTGTTTGTCAAACTTCGCCGGGCGGAAATTGTGGATTCGGTGCGTGGACCGGGAGGCGGGTATCGGTTGGCGCGGGCACCTGAGGCGATACGGGTATCGGAAATTCTGGGTGCCGTTGATGAAACGATGGATGCTTTGTCGCGTGGTGCGGGGGTTTCGGGGGCAATGAAGGGCACGGAAGCGCAGCAGCTGACCGACAAGTTGTGGGAACAGCTTTCTGCAAACGTCTATGTATTCCTGCATCAAACTCGGCTGTCGGACATTGCCAATGACCAGATGGCCCCGTGCCCGGCGGTTCCGGCCTTTGTTACGTTGGTGGACGAATGAATCGGGTTTATTTGGATTGGAACGCAACAGCGTCTTTGCGAATTGAAGCAAGGGAAGCAATGTTGCGGGCAATGGATGCATTGGGCAACCCTTCCAGTGTGCATGCCGAAGGGCGTGCGGCAAAGGCGATATTGGAGACGGCACGGCGGCAGGTGGCGGTTGCTGCTGGCGCGATGGCGGGGGATGTGGTGTTCACTTCAGGGGCGACCGAGGCGGCGGGGTTGGCGCTGGCAGGGGGTGGATTTGTCGGTTCCGGGGCGGAACATCCGTGTGTGTTGGCTTGGGTGGATGTTGGGTCAGGCGATGCTTCGCGCACGGCCTTGCAACTGGCTAATAACGAAACCGGGGTGATTTCGGATTTGCCGGAAGGATTGGGCTTTACTGATGCGGTGCAGGGGTTTGGCAAGATTGCCTTTGGGTTTGATTGGTCGGGTGCGCGTTTTGCGGCGATTTCGGCGCACAAGATTGGCGGGCCAAAGGGGGTTGGGGCGTTGTTGGTGAAATCTGGGGTTGAGGTTGCGTCTTTGGTCAAAGGCGGCGGTCAGGAATCTGGCCGTCGGGCCGGGACCGAGAATTTGATCGGCATTGCTGGCTTTGGTGCGGCGGCAGAAGCGGCAGCGCGGGATGTCGATGTGGGTTTGTGGAATGCTGTCAGAGACTTGCGCGATGGTCTTGAGGATCGGTTGTTGCGAAATGCTCCGGATGCAATCGTTGTTGGATACGAGATGAACCGCCTTCCCAACACCATTTGCCTCGCCGTCCCCGGCTGGAAAGGCGAGACCCAGGTGATGCAGATGGACTTGGCGGGATTTGCAATTTCGGCAGGTTCGGCCTGTTCGTCGGGAAAAGTGCGACCAAGCCGGGTCTTGCAGGCGATGGGATATGATGATTTGACCGCCACCAGCGCGATACGGGTATCATTTGGACCTTCGACGAAAGCTGAAGAACTGGACGCTTTTGCCGGTGCTTGGTTGGCGCAATACCAACGTTTCCGCGCGAAAGCGGCATAAAGGTGAAGTGATGAACATGTTGGATGATATACAGGTCAAGGAAGGCGTCGATCAGGAAACTGTCGAAGCTGTGGCTTCGGTTGCCGGTTACAAATACGGCTTTTCCACCGATATCGAGACGGAATATGCGCCGAAGGGGCTGAACGAAGATATTGTGCGGCTGATCTCGGCCAAAAACGGTGAACCTGAATGGTTGCTGGATTGGCGCTTGGCGGCGTTTGCGCGTTGGCAGACGATGAAAGAGCCGAAATGGGCGATGGTGCATTATCCGGAGATCGACTTTCAGGACCAGTATTATTACGCCCGTCCCAAAAGCATGAACGTCAAGCCAAAGTCGCTGGATGAGGTCGACCCGGCGTTGCTGGCGACATACGAAAAGCTTGGCATCCCGTTGAAAGAGCAGATGATTCTGGCGGGTGTCGGCGGGCTGGAAGATGGTGAGCAGCAGAACCGAAAAGTGGCGGTCGATGCGGTGTTTGACTCGGTTTCCGTGGGCACGACGTTCAAAGCCGAACTGGCACGGGCCGGGGTGATTTTCTGCTCGATCTCGGAAGCGGTGCGCGAACATCCGGAACTGGTGAAGAAATATCTGGGAACTGTGGTGCCGTCGTCGGATAATTTCTATGCGACGCTGAATTCGGCGGTGTTTTCTGACGGTTCATTTGTCTACGTGCCGCCTAGGGTGAAATGCCCAATGGAATTGAGCACCTATTTCCGCATCAATGCCGAGAATACCGGGCAGTTCGAGCGCACCCTGATCATCGCCGACAAGGGGGCGTTTGTTTCCTATCTGGAAGGCTGCACGGCCCCCAAACGCGATGTGGCGCAGTTGCATGCGGCGGTGGTGGAAATCGTCATTCTGGAAGATGCCGAGGTCAAATATTCGACGGTGCAAAACTGGTATCCGGGCGATGAAAACGGCAAGGGCGGCATCTACAATTTCGTCACCAAACGCGCCGATTGCCGGGGCGACCGGGCGAAAGTGATGTGGACGCAGGTCGAGACCGGGTCGGCGATCACGTGGAAATATCCGTCGTGCATTTTGCGGGGGGAAGCCAGTCAGGGCGAGTTTTATTCCATCGCCATTGCCAACAACATGCAGCAAGCCGACACCGGCACCAAGATGACGCATCTGGGCAAGAATACGCGGTCGCGCATTGTGTCCAAGGGGATTTCGGCGGGCAAGGCCAACAACACCTATCGCGGGCTGGTGTCGATGCATCCGAAAGCTGGCGGTAGCCGCAATTACACCCAAT
The DNA here is from genome assembly GCA_031415055.1 of Oceanomicrobium sp. Taxonomy (GTDB): domain Bacteria; phylum Pseudomonadota; class Alphaproteobacteria; order Rhodobacterales; family Rhodobacteraceae; genus JANMOK01. The sequence goes on from JANOQZ010000038.1 coordinate 2,878, forward strand.
GCGACAGCCTGCTGATCGGCGACAAATGCGGGGCGCATACGGTGCCCTACATCGAGGTGAAGAACACCACCTCGCGGGTAGAGCACGAAGCGACGACTTCAAAAGTCGACGACGACCAGTTGTTCTATTGCCGCTCGCGCGGGATGGACGAGGAAGAGGCGGTGGCTTTGGTGGTTAACGGTTTCTGCCGCGAGGTGCTGCAGGCCCTGCCGATGGAGTTTGCCATGGAAGCGCAGAAGCTGGTGGCGATAAGTCTTGAGGGGAGTGTTGGGTGATGCGTCCGACAGATGACACATATTTGGAGCGTACGCGAGCCATTGATATCAACGATCCAGAGCATCGTTCGGGATTGTCTGAAGCGGTGTCTGCCGCATGCGTAGTGGTTCTCGGCGGTGTCGTCCTATTTTCGATTTTCGATGTCAACTGGATGCCTCTTTTCTTCAAGATATTCTTTGTTAACTTAGTTGCTGCTGGCGTCGGGTTCTGGACCAAATGGCGCGTTGGCGGAGCCCAAGATCGGCGCAAAGCACAAGTAGCCGACGATGTTCGGGCATCAATCGAGCAAGAAACGCAAAAGCAACTTGCTGAAATGAAACGGAACAATAATGCTTAATATCAATAACCTGCACGTCGAACTTGAAGAAGGCGGCAAGCAAATTCTGAAAGGTGTCGACTTGAAAGTCGAAGCCGGGTCGGTACATGCGGTGATGGGGCCGAATGGGTCGGGGAAATCGACTTTGTCTTATGTGTTGGCGGGTCGGGATGGTTACAAAGTGACCGACGGGTCGGCGTCGTTGTTGGGCCAGAACCTGCTTGAACTGGAACCCGAAGAACGCGCCGCTGCTGGATTGTTCCTTGCCTTCCAATACCCTGTCGAAATTCCCGGGGTCGGTAACATGACCTTTCTGCGCACCGCGTTGAACGCCCAACGCAAATCGCGCGGCGAGGACGAGTTGAACGCGGCGGATTTCTTGAAGTTCGTCCGCGAAAAGGCCAAGGCACTGAAGATTGACGCCGAAATGTTGAAACGACACGTCAATGTCGGCTTTTCCGGTGGCGAAAAGAAGCGCAACGAAATCCTGCAAATGTCTGTTCTTGAACCAAAAATGTGCATTCTGGATGAAACCGACAGTGGGCTGGATGTCGATGCGATGAAACTGGTCGCCGATGGGGTGAATGCCTTGCGCGACAAGGGCCGGGCGTTTCTGGTGATCACCCACTACCAACGCCTGCTCGACCATATCCGCCCCGATGTGGTGCACATCATGGCCGATGGGCGGATCGTCAAATCCGGTGGACCGGAATTGGCGCTGGAAGTGGAGAATAACGGCTATGCCGATTTGCTGAGCGAGGTCGCGTAAGTGGCTGTTCTGGCACTGAAATCAGAGTTGGCGGAAGGCCTGATTGCGGCTTGGCCGGAGCCGAAAGGTGAGGCTGCTTGGGCGCGGGATGCTCGGGGCAAGGCACTCGCACGGCTGCGGCAGCAAGGCTTGCCAATCAAACGCGACGAATATTGGCGCTTTACCGATCCCAGCAGCCTGACGAATGTCGATGTTTCGGAAGCCTCCGATTTTCGCACCGACAAAAAACAACCTTTTCACAAGATCGACGCGGTTCGTGCGGTGTTTGTCGATGGGGTTTTCAGGGCGGAATTATCGGACGATTTGTTTGCCGATGGTATTGAGATTGAGACGCTGACCAATGCGTTGGCCAAAGACATTCACTGGGCCAAAGGTCTGTTTGGTGTTCTGGAAGCTAGGGGTCAAATCCCTGTCGCGCGGCCACTGGCGGGTTTGAATACGGCCAAAGCCACCGAAGGGCTGGTGATCCGTGTCTCGGGCAAAGTGACCAAGCCATTGTCGCTGGTTTATCTGCACGAAAATCCAGTGTCGGATGCGATGATCCATCACCTGATCAGGCTTGAAGCGGGAGCAGAAGTTACGGTTTTGGAGAGCGGACCGGGTGCAGCACGATTGAATTCATGCGTCGAGGTCGAGGTCGCGGATGCTGCCTCATTCCACCACGTCCGCCTGCAGGGACGCGACAGAACCCGACGCGCGGCGACGCATATGTTTGCGCGGTTGGGTCGCGAGGCACGGTTGCGCAGTTTCACCCTTACAATGAACGGTGCCCTGACACGCAACGAATGCGTGGTTGAATTCACCGGCGACAATGCAAGTGCGCATGTGGCCGGGGCCTGCGTGGGGGACGGGGCGTTTCATCACGACGATACCGTGTTTATCACCCATGATGCCCTGAATTGCGAAAGCCGGCAGGTGTTCAAGAAAGTGCTGCGCAATGGCGCGGTGGGCGTGTTTCAGGGCAAGATTCTGGTCAAGAAGGGTGCGCAAAAGACCGACGGTTATCAGATTTCGCAAGGGTTGTTGCTGGATGAAGGCAGCCAGTTCCTCGCCAAACCGGAACTTGAGATTTATGCTGATAACGTTGTCTGTTCGCACGGGTCTACCTGTGGGGCGGTCGATGCGACGGCGCTGTTTTATTTGACATCGAGGGGTGTCCCCAAGGCGGCGGCCGAGGCGATGTTGGTACTGGCATTCCTCGATCAGGCGATAGCAGAGATCGAGGAAAAAGTTCTGGCCGATGACATGCGCGACCGATTGTCGGCTTGGATGATGCGGCATTCGTGATGGCGCAGGGGATGGTTGGCGCTATATTCACGGCCTATTCTGATTTGCGACTGGCGCAAGCACGGCAAGAGCAAACGGTGAATGAGCCGCGCATTTTGTTTTACGCGTTTCTCGTTGGATTCCTGCTGTTTGTCGCGGGCCTGCCGACCGCACCTTTGCAAGCGACGTTTATCGACCAACCCAATGCGTTGGCGATAGTTCTGGCAGCGCGGTTTTTTGGGGCGATGTTTGTCTTGCCGCTGGTGTTTTATGCTGTTGCGGCGATTGCCCATCTATTTGCCCGGATTTGGCGCGGTTCTGCAACGTTTCAGACCGCTCGGTTGTCGCTTTTTTGGGCCCTTTTGGTGACAATGCCGGTACTGATTTCGGCAGAGATACTCGCGGTTTTTCTGGTCTGGGCAATGGATTTTTCTTTGAACGCCCTGGGTTTGATTGTTGTTTTAGCCTTCGCCAAAATTTGGGGCAGTGGCCTTGCGCAGTCAGAAGGCTTTGCGCGATCTTGGCCGACATCGGTGGTGATTGCGTTCATTCCAATTGCCACCTTCCTTACAATTGCGAATATTCGACCATGAGCCGCCACAATCTTTCCGCAATCCTATGTCACGTCCGTGCCAATCCAAACTATCGGGCAAGGGTGGTGACGGCGTATGGCCTACGAGAAGTTTTCGGCAGGACACGGAACATTTCAGACAGACCGCAGCGGCATGTTGCCTCGCGTGATCGACGCCTGGAAGAATATGCGGGCATCAACGCGCCGGTTAATCGAGGAGGACCCCTCGGAATCGCGGCTGCTGTTTTATGTTCTGATGTCGGACATGGTATTTTTCCTGTCATGGTCGCTCAAGGCAGTGGTCAAACCATCGGCGGGTGCGGAGAGCATTATTCCGGCCAATGTCGGTATCTTGATGGTCGGCGCATTGCTGGTGCGCACGCTGACAATCTACATCTTTACCTTCATTCTAGGCGCGATTTTGCGCATGTTCGGCGGCAAAGGCAGTTGGAAAGATACCCGGGCCGGCGTGTTCTGGGGGTCGTTCGTTTCGGCACCCTTCGGCTTGCTCGCGGCGCTAGTTGCCGTGTCACTGACGCTGCTGGAGCCAAACTTTCCGGCGTTGAAAGAAAGCTGGGTCGCCTTGCCGCCCTATTGGATTGGGCTTATTCCGTTCACATGGTTCGTTTCTTATGGCATCGCCGAAGCGCAGGGTCTTCAAAGGGCGTCACTGATTTTTATGGTCCTGTCGGTCTTGGCGATCTTTGCGGTAATTGCCGGCATGTATTTGAGAGCAATCGGGGTGATCTGACATGAGGCGCTGGCTCACCAGCGTGCTGGTAGCCAGTTTTGTCTCGCCGCGCCGCGCCGCGCGGATGGTTCTGCAACAAAACTTTTCCAATGCCGATATTCTTTGTTGGGCCGCCTTGGTGGCGATTGCCTTGACCCTTGCCAATTGGACTCTGGGCCAATTTGCCATAAGCGACGGCGACCCGGTTCAAGAATTCATCACAAGTCAGCCCTTGCTGGCGGCACTTTTGCAGTTGATCGGAATTCCGCTGGGCGCATCCATCAGCCTTGGAATTTCGCGGCTTTTTGGCGGAAAGGGCAGTTTTCGCAATACTATGGTTGTCTTGATTTGGTTGAACGCGGCGATGGCCTGCGTACAAGTGGCTTTCTTGGTATTGTTGCCCCTAGTTGCGCCGATTGTCGCCCCTTTGGGCCTGATTGCATTGGCTTGGGCCCTGTTTGCCCATGCCAGCGGACTGGTGGAAATCCACGGATTCTCCAATGTTTATGTGGTGATTGCTGTCATGGTTGCGCTGGCCATCGTTTTCGTTTTAGCGATAGTAGAACTTGCCTCAGCGCTTGGGCTTCTCTTACCGAGCAGTTTTTGAATGTATGACGTCGCCGAAATTCGCAAGGATTTTCCAATCCTTGGCCGCTTGGTCAATGGGGTGCCGTTGGTCTATCTCGACAACGGCGCTTCGGCGCAAAAACCGCAAATTGTCATCGACACGATGGCGGAATTTTACGCACAAGATTACGCCAACGTGCATCGCGGATTGCACTATTTGTCCAACAAAGCCACCGATCGTTATGAAAGCGTGCGCGAGAAGTTACGTCGTTTTTTGGGTGTAGAGCACGATGATGAAATCTTGTTCACCACCGGATCGACCCAAGGTTTGAATCTGGTTTCCTACGCTTGGGCGGCGCCAAATTTGCAGGCGGGCGACGAAATAATTCTTAGTGTGATGGAACATCACGCCAATATCGTGCCGTGGCACTTTCTGCGGGAGCGGCAGGGTGTGGTGCTGACATGGGTCGAGACGGCACCAGATGGTTCGCTGGATCCCGAGGCGGTTATTGCGGCGATCGGGCCAAGAACGAAACTGGTTGCGCTGACGCATATGTCGAATGTTCTGGGGACAATTGTCGACATCAAGACGATCTGCACGGCTGCAGCTTCGCGGGGCGTCGCGGTTTGCGTGGATGGCTCGCAGGCGGCGGTGCATATGCCGATCAACGTGCGCGATCTGGGTTGCGATTTTTACGCGGTTACCGGCCATAAATTGTACGGGCCAACCGCCTCGGGTGCGCTTTACGTGCGGCGCAGTCGTTACCGCGAAATGCGGCCGTTCATCGGCGGGGGTGACATGATCCGCACAGTGACGCGCGATGCGATCACCTATAACGACCCGCCGCACAAGTTTGAGGCCGGCACGCCCGCGATTGTGCAAATGGTCGGGCTGGGGGCCGCGTTGGATTACCTCAACGGCCTTGGCGTGGCCAGTATCGCGGCACATGAACGTAAATTGCGCGACTATGCGCAAAGCCGTCTGGCGGGGCTGAATTGGTTGAATATCCAAGGAAATGCACCAGAAAAGGGGGCAATTTTTTCATTCACTTTGGATGGTCCGGCGCATCCGCATGACATATCGACCATCGTCGATCAAAAAGGCGTCGCCGTTCGCGCCGGGCACCACTGCGCCCAACCGCTGATGGCGCATTTGGGTGTGACCGCGACCTGTCGGGCGTCGTTTGGGCTTTACAACACATTGGACGAAGTTGATGCGCTCGTCGCCGCTTTGGAAACTTGCCACGATATTTTTGGCTGAATTATTGTTCGCTCAATGGCCGCAGGTGGGTTATGCCGACCGCTCCACCACGGGCAAAATCGGGATCGAGCGACATCGGCAGATATTCCGAACGCCGCCAAAGCACCGCCTGATCGTCATATTGCGGCGAAAGGAAATGCCCAGATTCGCCGGTGGCGATGATCATCACAGAGGAATTGGCATCATTGAAATCAAACACCACCCGCAGGCCTGATGCGTGAATATTTTCATAGGGCTCCGCACCGCTGGAAGACATGGCACCGCGCAGCAAGGTGCTGTCACCGCCCGACGTGCTTTGCACGATGTTAAACAGCCAGCTTAGAACTGGAATGCGGCCTAAAACATCGTGGCGATGCACGGCCTGATGTGCGTCACCCCAACGCCAACTTTCGAGCCTTGGGCCGAATTTGTCTGAAAGTTCCAGCAGCGCGTCATCCAAGGCTGTTTGCGCCATTTCGGCGCAGATTTCGGCCTTGCTGGTTTGCGCGATGTCACACCAAATACCAGCACCATCAATGTCGCGAAACACCCGTTCGATGAAGATTGCATCTGGCCGCGCTAGGTCGGTTTGCAACGGTCCAAGCTCGTCGATGATCAGCCGACGTTGCAAAGCCCGCAGCCAAGCGGAATAGACCAACGGTTCCGGGTCGTGTTCGCTCATCTCGCCATTCCAGCCCGCCAGACGTTCCAACGCGAACTGGCGTTGTCGCGCCACCGCGTCGTCCGCCGTCGGTTGGCCCGACCACCACAGGTCGCGGGCAATCAGTGGCAACAGAAATCGCGCGGTTTCCGACACGGTATCGGTTTGAATTTCGACAAAACTGTCGAGCGTGTGGTATTCGCGGGCATTCAACAGACGCTCCGCCCGCAGAATGCGCTGGGTATCGCCCCAATCAAAGCTGACATGGTTCGGAAACGCCGCATCGGTTGTGCGGTTGTTGGTGTTGACCACGATGCCACTGGGCGGATTGACCAACGAGGGATTGTCGGTGAAGGGCATGAAACCGGCCCAGACGTTATTGTCGTTCCAGCCGGGTGAGGGCAGTCGACCTTGGCTGGAGTGCAAAGCATTGCGCAAAGGTGCGGCACCAATGACTTGCAGTGCAATGTTGTCGTGATCGGCCAAAATCAGGTTTTCCGACGGCGCAACGTGGGTGCTGGTGGCGGCGATCGCCGCTGTCACCGAGTGGGTGCGCATCAGGCGCAACATCGCCTCGGCGGAAGCATCGTCGCTGGCAAGCGCCGTCCAATTTAGGCTCATCACATGGTCGGGCGGGGTGATGTCGCCAACGCCAAACATTTCCGGCAACAACACCGGTCCGTTGCGAGATTTTCGGATGGTCAAGGTTTCGGGTTCGGAGTCTAAGACAGCAATGACGACGTCGTGGCTTTCGAAGGGAATGAAAGTTTCGCCGACAAGATATTGTTCTGGGTTTGCCGGGTTCAATTTTTCGATGGTCAGGTCTTGGTCATCGACATAGGACGATGTTATCCCCCAGCCAAGATCGGCGTTTCGACCGATCAAGACGGCGGGCAGTCCCGGAATGGTGCCGCCAATGACGCCGCCGTCGGGAAATTCGAGGCGGGCGAGCATCCAAATCGAGGGCGCATTCAGCGCCAAATGCGGGTCGGCGGCCAAAAGGGTGCCACCAGAGGCCGAACGTTTGCCCGACGCTGCCCATGCGTTGGACGCACCGGCCAGATCAATTGGCGGTAGTGGGTCAAGGAATGGTCGCGGCTCGGCGGCGGCGAATTTCGGTGCGTTTGTGGGGAACAAAGCCGCGAACTCCTTCAGGCCCATCATCGGCGGGTTTGGCGCATCGGGCAGGATGTCGAGCAAACGTTCTTGCGGCAAAACCAAAGCAAGGCGGGCGCGCAGCACTTCTTTCTCGGCTTTGTCGCTGAGTTGCAGCGACAGAAGTTTCAGGATCGCCACGCTGTCGGTAGGTGTCCACGGGGCGATTTCCGGTTCAAACAGAAAAAACTCCGGTGCACCGCGACCAAGCGCGTTGTCTTGCACCAGTTTGAGCCAAGCGTTGACCCCATCGGAATAGGCCTGCAATTGCGCCAAAATGGCCGGATCCAACTGCACGGCGCTTTCGCGGGCGATGTTGTAGATGTCGAGCGTGCGCAAAAGTCGGTCAACCGGCAATGTTTCCTTGCCAAACAATTCCGACAAGCGACCTTGCGACGTCCGGCGCAGCATTGTCATTTGCCACAGCCGATCTTGGGCGTGCACAAAGCCCAGACCAAAGAAGACGTCGTTTTCGCTTTTGGCAAAAATGTGGGGGACGGCGTGATTGTCGCGGACGATTTCTACGTCGCCGCTAATACCCGCCAACGTGTAATTGGCGTCGTAATCCGGCAGTGAGTTTGACGCGACATACCACGCCAACATCGCGGCAATAAGTGCAAGGCCACAGCCAAGAAGCAGGATTCGCACCAACCATTTGAACACATTTACCAAAACGCCAACCCCGCCCGTCGCTTGACCGGGAATGGATAACAGGCGATGAGGGAAGTGACAATTGAACCGCGCAGCATACTGCAGGGATTGGGAAAAATGGCGCAGGTTGCATTCTTGGGTCTGGGTGTTATGGGCTTCCCTATGGCGGGGCATTTGCAAGCCAAAGGGCATGCGGTGACGGTTTTTAATCGCACGGCGGCAAAGGCCGACGCTTGGGTGAAACAACATGGTGGATCGTCGGCTGCGACGCCTGCTTTGGCCTGCGCAGGCGCGGAGATTGTTTTTGCTTGCGTGGGCAATGACGACGACTTGCGGTCTGTTATTTTGGATAAAAATGGAGCTTTGGCGGCGATGAAGGCGGGGTCGATTTTTGTCGACCACACCACTGCTTCCGCCAGTATCGCGCGGGAAATGCATGGGTTGTTTGCCGCCAAGGGACTGCATTTTATCGATGCGCCGGTTTCGGGCGGGCAGGCCGGGGCGGAAAATGGTGCCCTGACGGTGATGTGCGGCGGCGATGGCATGCCCTATGCGCAGGTCGAACCGGTGATTGCTGCTTATGCCAAGGCCTGCCGTTTGTTGGGCGGGCCAGGGTCGGGGCAGTTGAGCAAGATGGTCAACCAGATTTGCATTGCCGGGCTTCTGCAGGGCTTGAGCGAGGGTTTGAACTTTGCCTTGGCCGCCGGGTTGGATGGTGAGGCGGTGCTCGACGTGATTGGAAAAGGTGCCGCCGGGTCGTGGCAGATGGAAAATCGCGGCAAGACCATGCTGGCGGACAAGTTTGATTTCGGCTTTGCGGTCGATTGGATGCGCAAGGATTTGGGGATTTGTTTGGCCGAGGCGAATGCCAATGGTGCGTCGCTGCCGGTGATCGCTTTGGTCGATCAGTTTTACAAAGACGTGCAAGGCATGGGCGGTGGGCGTTGGGATACATCGAGCCTGATCCGGCGCTTGCGCGAGGTAAAAACATGAGTTTTTCGAGGGAATTGAAGATCGCGCCGTCGATTTTGTCAGCCGATTTTGCCCGGCTTGGGGCAGAAATTGAAGCGGTCGAGGCTGCGGGCGCCGACTGGATTCATGTCGATGTGATGGACGGGCATTTTGTGCCGAACCTGTCGATGGGGCCGGTGGTTGTTTCTTCGATCCGTCCGCATATCAAGACATTCATGGATGTGCATTTGATGATCGATCCGGCTTCAAGCTATCTGGAGGCTTTCGCCAAAGTCGGCGCGGATGGGATTACGGTGCATGTCGAGGTGGAATATCCTGCGGCCAATTTGCAGCAAATCCGTGCTTTGGGCTGCAAAGCGGGGTTGGCAATTAAGCCGGACACTGCGGTTGAAATGGCAATACCGTTGTTAGATCATGCCGATTTGATCTTGGTTATGGGGGTCTATCCGGGGTTTGGCGGGCAGAAATTCATTCCAGCGACTTTGGCGAAAATCGCTGCAGTGCGGGCAATGATTGGCGATAGGCCGATCCATCTGCAAGTGGATGGCGGGATCAATGTTGAAACGGCAGCGATGTGCGTCAAAGCCGGGGCGGACGTGTTGGTTGCCGGGACTGCGGTTTATGGTGGTGCCGCAGAAAATTACGCCCGGAATATCCGGGCGCTACGTTAGCGGATAATTCGAGAGTATTTCGCGCCTTCGATGGTGGCACCAGCCAAAATACCGGATTGGCCAAAGACGATGGCATAGACGGGTAGGTTTACTGTATCGGTCGAGACGCCAAAGGATGCCGAGTCTTCCTGGAAAACGTATTTGGTTTCGGCACCGGCGGACCAGCCATCGGTGGTGCGGAAGTTTGCAAGGGCCTCGGGCGTCATGAAGAACAGGGCTTGGCTGGCTTTCTGGAAACCCGCCTGCAGGCCAAAAGATGCGGCGGCGACCGAGAAATATTCGACCGGCGCATCACCAATCAGCAAGGCACCTTCGCCGTAAGAGCCGCCCACAAACAACCCGCCTTCGGTGACCGATGGCATGATCAACACGCCCGCAGCACGCGAAGCAACTTCGCGGGCGTTGGGTACACTGGCATAAAGCGCGTTTTGTGCCGTGCGGACGGAGGCATCCAGTTCATCGCGACTAGAGTTGATGCCGCCTTGCCCGCAAGCGGCCAGCGCCAAGGCCAGAAATGCGAAATAGCGGCGAGAAATGGTATTCATGGGCTGCTCCTGACCCCGGTTATTCTTGTTGTTCGTCAAGATGTAGCATGAAGTTTAGCACATTTCCACACAGTTTAGCGTGAATAGGTGTGACTGGCGTTTGGTCGCTTAGCTGCGCAACAATCGGGCAGCGTCGGCGGCGAAATAAGTCAAAATACCGTCGCAACCAGCACGTTTGAAGGCGAGCAGGCTTTCCATCATTGCCTTGTCGCGGTCGATCCAACCGTTTTGCGCCGCCGCCATGATCATCGAATATTCGCCAGAGACCTGATAAGCGAATGTCGGCACGCCGAATTGGTCTTTCACTCGGCGGCAGATGTCGAGATAGGGCATGCCGGGCTTGACCATCACCATATCGGCACCTTCCGCCAAGTCGGCGGCGATTTCGCGCAAGGCCTCATCGGAATTGGCGGGGTCGAGTTGGTAGGTTTTTTTGTCGCCTTTCAGTGCCCCGCTGGCACCTACTGCGTCGCGGAATGGACCGTAGAAGGCCGAGGCGTATTTGGCCGAATAGGCCATGATCGCCACATCGGGAAAGTCGTTGCTTTCCAAAGCGTTGCGGATCACCCCTATTCTACCGTCCATCATGTCGGACGGGCCAAGAATATCTGCCCCAGCCTCGGCCTGCACGAGAGCTTGTTTTTCCAGCGCCAGCAAAGTTTCGTCGTTAAGCACGATGCCGTTGCGCACGATGCCATCGTGGCCAAGCGAATTGTAGGGGTCGAGCGCGACGTCGAGCATGATGCCGATGTTGGGAACGGCGGCATTGATAGCACGGGTAGCGCTATTGACGAGGTTTCTAGGATTGAAGGCTTCGGTGCAGTCTTCATTTTTGTCGCTTGTCTCAGTATAGGGGAACAAGGCAATGCAGGGTATGCCCAAATCCACCGCGCGCTGCGCTGCCTCGACCGCTTTGTCGATGGACAGACGGTTGACACCGGGCATTGAGGCGATTGGTTCTTCGATACCTGCTCCGTCACGGATGAAGAGGGGCCAGATCAGGTCAGACGGGTGCAGCCGAGTTTCCTGCACCATCTCACGAATCCACGGCGTGCGGCGCAGGCGACGTGGGCGGGATATGGGGAAAGGCGCAATGATCGGGTTCATAACGCTTCATCGCACGGGGATTTGCTGCACCTCAAGCTTTTTCAAAGGTTTGCCATTGAATTGGGCGCAGTGCTGGCTATTTTGCGGCGTCCAATTGGAGCGATATTTTGGCGATATTTGAGTTTATTGACTACGACACGTTCCTTTCGCTCTGGTATTGGGTGCTGGTGATCGTCGCTTGGTCGCTGACGTGCCACTACACGATGGGCGTGCCCTTTGACGTGGTGGTGCGGGCCGATCGGCATGGCGGGCAACACACGGATGATTGCGACCAATTGGCGATGATTCACGCGCGGCGTATTGCAACGGTTCTGCGCAAGGGCGGCGTGTTCTTTGTGGCTTTTGTCGCGTTCCTTCTGGCCAGTTTGGCGACGTTGGGATTTTGGTTTGACTATCAAGTTGCATCGGCTTTTTTCTTGATATTGGCACCGATTTGCGTGGTTTCTATATTTGGCGCTCGATTGTCGCTAAGGGTTTTGGCGGGCAACGTCACGGGTGACCCCCTGCGCCGGATGATCACACGAAGGCGATTTTGGGATCAAGTCATTGGCGTTTGCGCGATTGCGGTTACAGCGCTGGTCACAGGTTGGCATGCCGTCGCGGCGGATTTCGAAGCGTTGAATGGAATTACGCTGGGCCAGGCCCTGCTTAAGGCGCTTGCAGACTGGTTTTAGTCGGGTTACCTGCCTTTGCCATGAAAACCCCCGCACAAATACCGCTTGGCCGCTATCTGATTGGCGGTGTGCCCGAGGGGTTTGACGCCAGTCAAATTGCACAGCTTTGTGTGCGAGCGAACGGGCCGGTGTTGCATGTGGCCCGCGACGATGTGCGACTGGCAGCGCTGGAATCGGCGCTGAAGTTTTTCGCGCCGGAACTGCCGGTTTTGAAGTTTCCGGCGTGGGATTGCCTGCCTTACGACCGAATTTCGCCAAACCCCGAAGTCGCGGCGGCACGGATGGCGACTTTGGCGACTTTGGCGGAAGGCTATGCAAGGCCCGTCGTGGTTTTGACAACGGTGAATGCCGCGACACAGCGGGTTCCAACACGCGAATTGGTGCGGGCGTCAAGCTTTACGGCGGTGGTTGGCGACCAGATCGATGTTGGCGAATTGCGGCTGTATTTGGCGCGGATGGGTTATTCCCAAGCGCCGACGGTCAGTGAGCCGGGGGCATTTGCCATTCGCGGTGGATTGATCGACATTTTCCCGCCGGGAAGCGCCAATCCGGTGCGTTTGGATTTGTTTGGCGATGTCTTGGATGCTGCGCGGTTGTTTGATGCGATGACGCAAAGGACGATTGAAAAGATTGGCCGAGTGGAGATGGCGCCGGTCTGCGAAGTGATTTTGGACGAGGCCTCGATCCGGCGGTTTCGCCAGAATTACCGGTTGGCTTTTGGTGCAGCGGGAACCGACGACCCTTTGTATGAAGCGGTTTCGGCAGGGCGCAAGCATCAAGGGTTTGAGCATTGGGCCGGGTTTTTCCATGAACAGATGGCGACGCTGTTTGACTATCTGCCCGGTTGCCCGGTGAGCATGGACGATCAAATCGACGTGTTGCGCCAGGCGCGTTCTGAGGCGATTCATGAGCAATATCAGACGCGATTGCATGCCTTGGGCGAAAAGGCACGATTGGGGTCGGTCTATAAACCCGCCGCGCCAGAACTGCTGTATTTGGAAGATGATGCGTGGAAATCGGCGCTTAAGGGCCGGGCAGAGCGGCAATTTACGCCACATGCACAGCCTTCTGGGCCGGGAGTTTTGGATGCGGGCGCCCGGGCCGGACGCGACTTTGCGCCAGAACGGCAACGGGAAGGAGTGCATTTGTTCACCGCGCTTGGGGCCCATTTGGCGGAAAAGCGCAAAGTGGGAAATGTGGTGATTGCGACCTATTCCGAGGGGGCGCGGGAGCGGTTTAAGTCTTTGCTGGAAGACGAAGGGATCAGCGGCGCTGGATTGATCTCGCGCTTTGCCGATTTGCCGGAGGGCAAAGGCGCACTGGCTTTGGCCGTTTGGCCGTTGGAATCGGGGTTTGAGGCCAAGGGGCTGACGGTTGTTTCCGAGCAAAACGTTCTGGGTGAACGGCTGGTTAGGCCATTCAATCGTCGCAAGCGGGCGGAGAATTATCTGACCGAGGCAGCGTCGCTGAGTCCCGGCGATTTGATTGTGCACATCGAGCACGGCATCGGCATCTATCGCGGGTTGGAAACCATCACCGCTTTGGGTGCGCCGCATGAATGCATTTCGCTGGAATATTCCGGCGGCGACAAGCTGTTCTTGCCGGTTGAGAACATCGAATTGTTGTCCCGCTATGGCCAAGAAGAAGGTCAGTTAGACCGTCTGGGTGGCGGGGCTTGGCAGGCGAAGAAGGCCAAGCTGAAGAACCGCATCCGCGAGATTGCGGCGCAGTTGATACGGATTGCCGCCGAGCGAGCTTTGCGTGAGGGCGAGGTTTTGACCCCGCCGGATCACGTTTGGGACGAGTTTTGTGCTAGGTTCCCGTATCAGGAAACCGACGATCAGCTTGCTGCTATTGAGGATGTCTTGGGTGATATGGCCAGTGGTCGCCCGATGGACCGGTTGGTGTGTGGCGACGTCGGCTTTGGCAAGACCGAGGTGGCGCTGCGGGCGGCCTTTGTGGCGGCGATGTCTGGGGTTCAGGTGGCGGTGATTGCGCCGACAACCTTGCTGTCGCGCCAGCATTACCAGAATTTTGTCGAACGGTTCCGAGGGTTGCCGGTGCGGGTTCGGCAGTTGTCGCGGTTCGTTGGCTTGAAAGACGCCAACCAAACCCGCGAAGATTTGGCGGCGGGCAAGGTCGAGATTGTGATTGGCACCCATGCGATTTTGGCCAAGGGGGTGACATTCGCCAATTTGGGAATGATCGTGATTGATGAAGAGCAAAAGTTCGGCGTCATCCACAAGGAACGCCTGAAAGAGCTGAAAGCGCAGGTGCATGTGCTGACGCTGACGGCGACGCCGATACCGCGCACGTTGCAAATGGCTTTGTCGGGGGTGCGCGAGTTGAGTTTGATCGGCACGCCGCCGGTGGATCGGCTGTCGATCCGCACCTATATTTCCGACTTTGACCCGGTGACCGTGCGCGAAGCGCTGCTGCGCGAGCATTATCGCGGCGGGCAGTCGTTTTATGTCGTGCCAAGGATTTCGGATATTGATGAGATTCAACAGTTTCTGCGCGACCATGTGCCCGAGGTTTCGGTGGTGGTAGCGCATGGACAGATGGCCGCACACCAGCTTGATGACCGGATGAATGCGTTTTACGACGGCAAATATGACGTGCTGCTGGCAACGACGATTGTCGAAAGCGGACTGGATATTCCGGCCGCCAACACGCTGATCGTGCACCGGGCCGATATGTACGGGCTGGCGCAGTTGTATCAAATTCGCGGGCGCGTGGGTCGGTCGAAAGTGCGGGCTTACGCTTATTTCACCACCGAACCGCGCCGCGCGAAATCGCCCGGAGCGGAAAAGCGGCTGCGGGTGCTGGGGGCGCTCGATTCTTTGGGGGCCGGGTTCACTTTGGCCAGCCAGGATCTGGATATTCGCGGCGCGGGCAACCTGCTGGGCGACGAGCAGTCGGGGCATGTGCGCGAGGTTGGCTATGAATTGTATCAAGAGATGCTGGAAGAGGCGATCCTGCGGCTGAAGGCGGGTGGACGCGAGGAAGTCGAGGTCGATGATACGTGGTCGCCGCAAATCAATCTCGGCGTGCCGGTGCTGATACCCGACACTTATGTGCCCGATTTGGATGTGCGGCTCGGCCTGTACCGGCGGTTGTCGGGGTTGCAGGGCAAGGTCGAGTTGGAAGGGTTCGCGGCGGAACTGATCGACCGTTTCGGGGCACTGCCGCGCGAAGTTTCGGTTCTAATGAACGTCATGCGAATCAAAGCGATGTGCCACAAGGCTGGGATTGCGCGGCTGGATGCCGGGCCGAAGGGCGCGACGGTGCAGTTTCACAAGAACAAGTTCGGCAATCCGCAAGGATTGGTCGGGTTCATCCAAGGCCAGCGCGGCACCGCCAGTGTGAAAGACAATCGCATCGTCGTGCGTCAGGTTTGGGAGCGTGAGGGTGAGCGGATCAAGGGAGTTTACGCGATTGCCAAGGAGCTGGCGGGGTTGGTGGCTGCGTAGAACGGGACGTAAACTATCCTTGCAAATACGGACATAGTGTCCGAATATGCAGGAATAATGGATAGACAGCTACGTTCATTTGTCGAGCGTCGATTGACGCAATTTCCTGCAGTGGTGCTGCTTGGGCCGCGCCAAGTTGGCAAAACTACACTTGCCAGAGCGATAGCGGATGGTCTCGGCAAGGGCGTGATTTATCTAGATTTGGAAAGCAATCCGGACCGCAATAAGCTGGCTGATGCGGATTCCTATTTTTCACAACATTCCGACAAGTTGATCGTGCTGGACGAAATCCATCGGATGCCAGAAATTTTTGCCACATTGCGTGGCCAAATTGACCAACGCCGACGTGATGGCCGTGAGGCAGGGCATTTTTTGATACTTGGTTCGGCCGCGATTGAACTGATGCGTCAATCTTCCGAAAGTTTGGCGGGACGCGCGGTGCAGATTGAAATGACGGCGATTCAGCCGCAGGAATTACCCGACCACGGACCCACAATTGACAAACTATGGGAACGCGGAGGGTTTCCGCGCAGCGTGCTGGCAACGGATCAGGAATCCAGTTTGGTTTGGCGAACGGCGTTTATCCGGTCGTATCTCGAGCGCGATATTCCGCAATTCGGGTTTCGCATTCCGGCGGAAACTTTGCGGCGTTTCTGGACCATGCTTGCCCATGCGCAAGGCGGGATATTGAACGCCCAAAAGCTGGCACAAAGTCTGGGAGCGGATTGGCATAGCGTTATGCATTATCTGGACCTGATGTGCGACCTGCTGTTGGTGCGGCGATTGCCACCTTGGGGGCGTGAGCAGCGCAAACGGTTGGTGAAAGCGCCCAAGGTTTATGTGCGCGACAGTGGGTTATTGCATTCGCTGCTGGGATTGAGCGACATCGAGGCGGTTCTAAGCCACCCGGTTGCAGGGCTAAGTTGGGAGGGGTTTGTGATCGAGGCGCTGATTGCCGCCGCGCGAGACAAGGCGCAGGCCTTTAATTATCGGACGGCATCGGGGGCGGAATTGGATTTGGTGTTGGAATTCACTACTGGCAAATGTTGGGCAATCGAGATCAAGAAAAGCAGTGTGCCGCAGGTTGGAAAGGGGTTCACCGTTTCGGCCAATGACATTGGCGCTGAACGCCGCATAGTCGTTCACAAGGGGGCTGAGACCTATCCTTTGCGCGATGGCATCGAGGCGATGGCTTTGTTGGACGCGGTTGCGGCGGTGGAGGCACAATAGGGTCTAAGACTTACAACCTTGAGTTGTAGGTATCTAGTTCATATTCAACGTAGAGTGGTAGCTTGAAGGGTCGAGATAGCCGTTTGGCGCGGCTCTGTGGCGCTGTGAAAGGCATCGCCGACATGGCTGCGGCGAAAGTCATTTTACCTGCGTAGTTTGGCACATCGCACGCGAATGCAACGATTTGCGACAAAACATCGATCGCAAGCAGACGCGGCGTTGTCGATTGCACGTTTTCCAGCGTATCAGCGCCTATGACCCGCGACACCCATCCACAACCCAGCCTTTTGACCATCGCCCGCGCGTCGGGGCAGGGCGGGCAGGTCGAGGAATTGAACCTTGGCCAACGGGTGCGCGAGTTGCGCAAGGCGCGGAACTGGACGCTGGAACAGGCGGCGAAAAAGGCGGGCTTGGCGCGGTCTACCTTGTCCAAGATCGAAAATGAGATGATGTCGCCGACCTTTGACGCCGTGCGAAAGCTGGCGCAGGGGTTGGGTATTTCGGTGCCGCAGCTTTTTACCCCGGCCAAGGGCGACAAGGTGCTGGCGCGGCGCACGATCACCCGGGCGGGCGAGGGCAAGCACCATCCGACCACCACCTATGACCATGAAATGCTGGCGACCGAGATCGTGCAGAAACGCATGCTGCCCTATCGGGCGGTAGTTCGCGCCCGCAAGTTCGAGGATTTCGACGGCTGGGTTCGGCACGACGGCGAGGAGTTCCTGTACGTTTTGACCGGGATCATCGTGTTTTACACCGAGTTCTACGAGCCCATCGAAATGCGCCGCGGCGACAGCGCCTATTACGACGCCGCGATGGGGCACAATGTGGTGTCGGCCAGTCAGGAAGATGCGGTGATTTTGTGGGTTACGTCGTTGGGGGAGTGAGTATAGCGGTGGAACGGCGAAGGTTGCCCACCAACCGAAAAGAAGGCATCTGATGGCTTTGTTGACAGGCAAGAGAGTTCTCATCACGGGCGCGCTTGGCACGCTCGGTCAGGCGTTGGTGGCGCGTTATGCCGAAGAAGGCGCTACAATCTGGGCGCTCGACCGGCCCGACGCATCAAACCCTGAAGAAATCCTGGACAAGATCGTTGGCGGAGTAAACTTTGTCGGTTGTGATCTCAATGACCTGGCCGCGACCGAATTGCGGGCCACTCGGTTGGCCAACGAAGTGGGCGGGTTCGACATTCTGGTGAATAATGCCGCCTATGTGACGAACATGCCTTTCGAGGAGTTCTCGATCGAACATTATGAAGCGGAAATCCGGATCAATTCCTCGGCCGCCTTCGTGCTATCGCGCGCCCTCGGCAAACACATGAAGCAGCGGAATTACGGCAAGATCGTCTGCCTGACATCGCTGACCCTGACGGGCCATTGGGAGGGATTCGTGCCCTATATCGCCTCCAAAGGCGCCATGTACGGGCTGATCAAAGGCTTGTCGCGGGAACTCGGGCATTTTGGAATCAATGTAAATGGCGTCAATCCCGGAGCAATTGTGTCCGAAGCCGAATGGCGGCATTTCGGCGACAAGCGCGAGGAATATCACCGTTGGGTTCTGGAAAGGCAAAGCCTGAAACGCCGGATCGAACCGGTCGATGTCGCCAACCTGGTGCTGTTCCTGTCGTCATCGCAAGCTGACCTGATCACCGGGCAGGACATTCATTGCGACGGCGGCTGGTAGGTGAGGCGCGGGGCTTTGCTAACGTTGCGTCTGCATCGAAGGAAGATGCGGTGATTTTGTGAATTTCGTCGCTGGGGGAGCGCGGGCGGGCTTGGCCGATGGCCGTCGACCGGCGCCGAAGTTGCACGGCGGATTGCGCGAGCAACCGAAGCATCCGGTGATCCTGCAAATTGAATTGATTTCCTTTTCTTTCCGAAAACAGATTTGCCATTTGCTTCAATGGCCGCGACACTGTTGCCGACGTTAGGTTGCTCGCCTAGGATCGGCGAAGTCCGGGTCTTTCCGATCCGGATTACCAAATACGTTCCGAACCTGTGTTGGGGCAGTTCCCGAAGGAAAACATGATGAAATTCCAGAAGTTCGCTCGCGCAAGTCTTGCGACCTTGGCGCTGGTATCTACCGCCTTGCCGGCATTTGCCGAGTCGGTTGTCGTCGTGCAGCTCTGGGAAAAGTCGGGGGAAGTGGCTGACGGCATGGGCATGGGCATGCATGGCGATATGGCCACGGCGACGATGGGCATGGACATCAACAAGGCCAGTGTTCCGGCGGGCAAGGTCGCTTTCAGGGTGACCAACAATGCCAAAGAAACTTACCATCAATTGCTTGTCGCGCCGATTACCGGGAGCGATGTCACGTTGCCCTATGTCGCCGACGAAAGCCGGGTGGATGAGGCGGCAATGGGCGTACTGGGCGAAGGCGTCACACTTGCGGGCCATGGCTCGGGGTCGTTTACGCTGGACCTTGAACCCGGCCTGTACGCGCTGATTTGCAATGTGACGGGACACTACATGACGGGGATGTGGACAACGCTGGAAGTCACGCCCTGAAGCCTTGGCAACACTTCGAAGCTTGCGCATGAGTAATCGTCGCTTGGTAGGATGAATCCCGCCCTGCGAGTATTATCTTGGTCGAGGTGTAAACAAGTAGTTGCCAGCCACTAGGCCGACGACCGCCCCGATGCATTGGGCCAAAATGAACATCGGCGCGTTTTCTGGGGCGATCCCGGCGAAAGTGTCGCTAATCGAGCGGGCGATGGTGACTGCGGGGTTGGCGAAACTGGTCGAGGCGGTGAACCAGTAGGCGGCGGTGATGTAGAGGCCGACGAGCACGGGAACCGCGTCGGGTTTTTGGCGGAGGCCGCCAAGGATGGTGAGGATCAGGCCGAAGGTGGCGATGGCTTCGGAGAACCATTGCGACGGGCCGCTGCGGGCCCTGAGCGAGATTTGCAGGATGTCCTGCCCGAACATCGCATGCGCGGCCCAGACCCCGAGCACGGCGGCGGCGATCTGGACGGTGATGAATTGCAGGGCCTCGCGGGTGGCGATCTCGCCACGCCACCAGAATGCGCCGGTGACGACCGGGTTGAAATGGGCACCGGAAACCGGGCCGACGATGGTTATCAGAACAACCAGCATTGCCCCTGTTGGAATGGTGTTGCCGAGCAGGGCGATGGCGACATTTCCACCCGACAGGTTTTCAGCCATGATGCCAGAGCCGACAATTGTGGCCAGCAGCAGGGAGGTGCCAAGGCCTTCGGACAACGGACGCTGCATTCAGATCGTCCCGATCCGCGTGACTTCTTCTCTGAGAGCATCGGCGGCCATTGATTCGAACGGCAAGGCCAAAAACGCTTGGGCACGGGTTTTCAGGGTTTTGTAGGTGTCAGCAAAAGCCGCTACCTGATCGTCAAAATTGGCCGCTGCGGGGTCTACGACGCCCCAATGGCCGCGAACGGGCGCGCCGGGCCAGATGGGGCAGGTTTCCTCGGCCGCGTTGCCGCAGACGGTGATGACAAGGTGCATTTCGGGCGCATCGGGCGCGGCGAATTCGTCCCAGCTTTTGGAGCGTAACCGCGTGACATCGTGCTGTTCGCGGGTCAGCAGGGTCAAGGCTTGGACGTGGATGAAGCCGGTTGGTTTCGATCCCGCCGAAAACGCCCGAACCCGCCCCTTGCCCAGTTGGTTGAGCAGGGATTCCAGCATAATCGAGCGGGCAGAATTGCCGGTACAAAGGACGAGTATGTTCATGGGCGCGGGTGATAGCGGGTTTGTGTGACGGTTTGGTGAATGGGGGCCTTAATGATGGGTCACACACAGGCCGTGGTCGGCGAGGGTAGCGATAATTCGGCAAGGTCTGTCGGCAGCGCAGCCTTCGATCATCACTTTGAGTTCGGTACGCAGGCCTTGAAGTTTGGCGATGCGATCTTCGACTTCCGTCAACCGCGCTACCGCTATCGCGTCCGCTCCGGCGCAAGCCCGAACTGGATCGGATGCCAAGTCGAGCAGACTGCGGATTTCGGGAACGCCAAACCCAAGCTCGCGGGCATGGGCGATGAACTTCAGGCGGTCTGCTTCAGCTTTGGCAAAGCGACGTTGGCCACCTTCGGAGCGGAATGGTTTTGGCATCAGGCCGATGGATTCGTAAAAGCGAATGGTTGTCGCCTTGACGCCAGAAATGCGGGCGAGTTCGCCGATGGAATAATCTGAAATCATGTCTTGACCCTCTAGTGACTGGAGAGATTAGAACATGATTCGAAAGTTTCAAGAGGAATGGACATGCACGACGATTGCGACCACGGAACGTTCGACGGAATGTCACGCGACTACAAGAACCGGCTTTGGATCGTTATCGCGGTGAATGCCGTCATGTTTGTGACCGAAATGGCCGCGGGCAGCGTGGCGGGCAGCAAGGCGTTGCAGGCGGATGCGCTCGACTTTTTTGCTGATGCGGTGACCTATAGCATCAGTTTCTGGGCCATTGGGCGAAGCGTTGCTACAAAGTCGAAAGTGGCACTTCTGAAAGCTGCCAGCCTGTTTCTGATGGGTGGCTGGGTGGTTGGCTCAACGCTGTGGCAGTTTCTGGTTCTGGGGGTTCCGCAAGCACAGATCATGGGGGCGATTGGATTTTTGGCCTTTGCCGCCAATTTGTTCACGGTGCTGATGTTGATGCGCTATCGCAATGGTGACGCCAATATCCGTTCGGTCTGGTTGTGTTCGCGCAATGATATGCTGGGCAATGTCGCCGTAGTCGCCGCCTCGGTCGCCGTCTGGTATCTGGGTTCCGCTTGGCCCGATCTTGTTGTGGCGCTGTATATGGGCGGGTTGTTCTTTTGGTCGAGCATGTTGATTTTACGGCAGGCGCTGGCGGAATGGCGTGAAGGCGACGCAGAGCATTCACATGGGTGAGGGGTCAATCCCTCACAACGCCGTCCAGCCGCCGTCGACGCTGATCGTGGTGCCGGTGATCTGGTCGGCGGCGGCGGAGCAGAGGAAAGCCACGGTGCCGCCAATTTGGGCGCTGGTGGCGAATTGGCGGGAGGGTTGGCGTTGCAGCATGACTTCGCGGATCACGGTGTCGCGGTCCATGTTGTGGGCGCGCATCTGGTCGGGGATTTGCGCTTCGACCAAGGGGGTCAGCACGTAGCCGGGGCAGATGGCGTTGCAGGTGATAGGCTCCTCGGCGGTTTCTAGGGCGGTGACTTTGGTCAGGCCAACAAGGCCGTGTTTGGCGGCGACATAGGCGGATTTGTAGGGGCTGGCGGTCAGGCCGTGGGCCGAGGCGATGTTGACGATCCGGCCCCAGCCCGCCGTGCGCATCAGCGGCAGGGCGGCAGCACTGGTGTGGAAGGCGGAGGACAGGTTGATGGCGATGATCTGGTCCCATTTCTCGGTCGGGAAATCGGGGATCGGGGCCACATGCTGGATGCCGACGTTGTTGACGAGGATGTCGATGGTGCCGAATTGGGCGGCGGCTTTTGCCGCCCAGGCGCGGCAGGCCTCGCCTTTGGACATATCGGCGGCGATATAGGCGACCTTTGCGCCGGTTTCTTGGGCCAGTTTGGCGGCAAGCGCGTGGTCTTCTGGCCGGTCGGTGAAGGAATTGAGCACGATATTGGCCCCAAGTTTGGCCAATTCTTCGGCAATGCCCAAGCCGATACCGGAATTGGAGCCAGTAACGATTGCGGTTTTACCTGCGAGACTCATGGAATACCCCAATCATGTTCGGCCAATTTCTGCCGAACCTATATGCTGCAACTGCGAAGGAAAGGGCATTTGTCCCTTCAAGACTGATTTTGCATAAAAAAACGCCCTCACGAAGAGGGCGTTAAGTTATTGAGGCAGGTTTCATACAGGCAAGAAACCTATCGAGCAGTCCGTTCTTTATACAATTTGCCGGGTGAACCGCCAAGTTAAATTTTGATCCATTGCGAAAGCAGGTAATCTGTGGCCAAGAATCACGAACAATCATCGGGTGAGGGAAACATGAAACGGGCATCTTTCGCAATTGCGGCAATTTTGGCGGGTCTGGTGCTGGGCGGTTCTGCTGCTTTGGCACAGCCTATGCATGGTATAGCCATGTATGGCGAACCGGCTTTGGCACCAGACTTTGTGTCACTGCCCTATGCCAACCCCGATGCACTCAAGGGCGGGTCGATCACTTTTGCTGAAGCGGGCGGGTTTGACTCGCTCAATCCTTATATCGTCAAAGGGCGGTCGCCCTATGGGCTGCGGGTGCATACATTCGAGTCACTGTTGGGCCGCAACTGGGGCGAATCGTTTAGTCTTTACGGGTTGTTGGCCGAATCGGTTGAAGTGGGACCGAACCGTGAATGGGTGCAATTTACCCTGCGACCAGAGGCGAAATTCTCCGATGGATCGCCGGTGACGGTGGAAGATGTGATGTGGTCGATGACGACGTTGGCCGAAAAGGGCACGCCGTCGTTTGGGTCGTCTTGGGCGAAAGTCGGCAGCAGTGAAATAACCGGCGAGCGGTCGGTTAAGTTCACGTTCAACGTGGTCGATTATGAGATGCCGTTGATCCTTGGGTTGCGCCCGATCTTGCGCAAGGCCGATTGGGAGGGGCGGGCGTTTGATGAATCTTCGTTGGATGTGCCGCATGGCTCTGGCCCTTACACGGTGGGTGAGTTCGAGGCGGATCGTTTCATCACCTTCAAGCGCAACCCAGAATATTGGGGCAAGGATTTGGCGTTCAATAAGGGCACCAACAATCTGGATGAAATTCGCTATGATTTTTATGCCGATGCGGGCGTGGTCTGGCAGGCCTTTACAGCGGGCGACAGCGATGTTTTCCGCGAGGGCAATCCGACGAAATGGGACACGGAATATACTTTCCCGGCAGTGACTTCGGGCGAAGTGGTGAAATCGGTCGTGTCGCATTCGCGCCCTTCCGGGATGGAGGGGTTTGTTTTCAACACCCGGCGTCCGTTGTTTCAGGACTGGCGGGTGCGCGAGGCTTTGATGCTGGCGTTCAACTTTGAGTTTGTGAACCAGACGATCAACGCGGGGGCTTATCCGCGCCGCACGTCGTTCTTTTCCAACTCGGCCCTAGCGATGAGCCATGGTGCAGCGGAAGGCAAGGTTTTGGAATTGCTGACGCCGTTCGCGGCGGAACTGGTTCCGGGGGCTTTGGATGCCTATGACCTGCCGGTGTCCGACGGGACGGATCGCAACCGCACCAACATGAAAGCGGCGTCTGAGTTGTTGGTGCAAGCCGGTTGGACCTTGCAAGATGGTGTTTTGAAGAAAGCTTCGGGTGAGGCGTTTGCTTTTGAGTTCATGCTGAAATCCAGCCAGCACGAGGCGATTGCCAACATCTATCTCGATGCGCTGAAGGCTTTGGGGATCGCCGCCACGATTACGATTGTCGATTCGGCGCAAGAAACCGAACGCAAGACCGCTTATGATTATGATGTGATGGTCAATTCCTGGGCGATGTCGCTGTCGCCGGGCAACGAACAGAAACTCTACTGGGGATCGGCGGGTGTGACCGAGCCGGGGACGCGCAATTATATGGGGATCAAGTCGCCAGCGGCGGAGGCGATGATTGACAGCATTTTGACGTCGAAAAACATTGAGGATTTCAATGCCAGCGTGCAGGCGTTGGATAGGGTGCTGACGACGGGGCGTTATGTGGTGCCGTTCTGGTTTAGCGACAAGAGCTTCATCGCGCACAAGGCCAACCTGCATTTCCCCGAGGCGACTTCGGTTTATGGGGATTGGGTTGGGTTCATGCCGGATGTGTGGTGGTCGGAGTAAGGCCTCATCCGGCGCTTTGCGCCAGCTTCTCCACAAGTGGAGAAGGGAGCCAGCTTTCCCTCTCCACGTCGCGGAGAGGGTGCCCGAAGGGCGGGTGAGGGGTTAGGCTGTGATCAACATCACCGCCAGCCCCCACATGGTTGCGCCAATTACTGCATCAAATATGCGCCAAGCTTTTTCGGATTGCATCAGCGGGGCGAGGAAGCGTGCGCCGTAGCCTAGGCCGAAGAAGAAGGTGAAGGACGACAACACGGCGCCAAGGCCGAAGGCGAGCTTTTGCGGTGTGGCGGGGAAGTTGGTGGAGACGGCACCGATCAGGCCTAGTGTGTCGAGATAAACATGCGGGTTGAGCCACGTGAAGGCGAGGCAGGTTAGGATGACGGGCCAGAAGTTTTGGGTATTGCCGCTTAGGTCCAACGTCTCCCCACCTTGCCATGCCGCGCGAAAACGCAGCGTGCCATAGGCGAACAGGAAGGCGGCACCGGCATAGCGCATGAAATCGGGTAGCGCGGGATAGGCTTGGACGATCACGCCAAAGCCGACAACGCCAAACGTGATGAGAATGGCGTCCGACACCGCGCAAACCAGACAAACGGCAATGACATGCGATTTGCGCAGGCCTTGGCGCAGCACAAAAGCGTTTTGCGCCCCGATGGAAAGGATCAGCGAAAATGCGGTGACAAACCCGGTTGTGGCGGCGACGAACACTGTTACTTGCCCGACATATACTCGGCCTTGCGAGCGGCGATTTCTGCGGGAGTGGGTGGGTTGATCATACCGCCGGAAATGATCAGCTTGGCGGCGTCCTCAATGGACATATCAAGGATGATGACATCTTCGACAGGGAAGAAGATCAGAAAACCCGAGGTCGGGTTCGGCGTGGTTGGCAGAAACACCGACATCATGCCCCTTTGACCAGTCTTTGCGGGGATTTCGCCTTTGGTTTCACCTGCCAAAAACCCGACGCCCCAAGCGCCTTTGCGAGGATATTCGACCAGACATGCCCTTTGGAACGAGGTGCCGTCTTGGCTGAGCACGGTTTCCAGAATTTGTTTCAGGGCATTGTAGATTGATCGCACAATCGGCATGCGATCGACGAAGTTCTCGCCGTATCGTACCAGTTGTCGACCGACGAGGCCCTTGGTCAAGGCACCAATAATGGCGGTAAAAAGAAGAAATATGACGACGCCAAAGCCCGGAATATCGCGGCCAAGCCAAGTTTCAGGGTTATAAGCCGCTGGCAGCCAAGGAATGACTTTGTTGTCGATAAATCCGACGATGCCCCAGATGATGTAGATGGTCAAAAGCAGCGGACCGGTAACGATGAGCCCGGTCAGGAAGTTGCTTCGAGTGCGTTGCCAGAACGTGTGATGACGGCGGTGGGGCAATTCAATTTTTCTGGGTCCGTCGGCCAATTCACTCTCCCGTTTCGGTTTACTTAGGAATGCCGGGAAACCAACGCAATCGCTATCTTGGCCGCCAACCGCGCGTTGTTGCGCACGAGGGCAATGTTGGCAGTCAACGATGCACCATTGGTAAGTTCAAATATGCGGTTGAGCAGGAAAGGTGTCACCGCTTTGCTGGTGACATTGGCGTTGTTCGCGTCGATCACAGCATGCTGGATGACAGGGACAAGGGTGGCGGCGGGGATTTCGTCAGCGAGGGGGATTGGGTTGGCGACAAGTTGGCCGCCGGTGAGTTTGAGGCGGTGGCGCAATTTGTGGGCGCGGGCGATTTCCTGGGCCGTATCCATGCGCAGCGGCGATTTGAGACCGCTGGAGCGCGACCAGAAGGCGGGGAAATCGGCTTGGCCAAAGGTGATGACCGGAACGCCGTGGGTTTCCAAAACCTCAAGCGTTTTGGCGATGTCGAGGATGGCCTTGGCCCCGGCGGACACGACTGTGACCGGCGTGCGGGCAAGTTCAAGCAGATCAGCGGAAATGTCAAAGCTGGTTTCCGCGCCCTTGTGGACCCCACCAATGCCGCCGGTGGCGAAGACTTCAATGCCAGCGATATGAGCGCAGATCATGGTGGCGGCGACGGTGGTAGCACCGGTTTTGCCGTTTGCCAGAACCGCCGCCAGATCGGCGCGCGAAAGTTTTAGGGCGTCGGGCGTTTGAGCGAGTTGGTTAAGGTCCTTGTCGTCAAGACCAACACGAATTTTACCGGCCATAACGGCGATGGTCGCCGGACACGCACCGTTATCTCGGATGTCTTGTTCGACATTGCGGGCCATTTCCATATTTTGCGGGTAGGGCATGCCGTGGGTGATGATGGTGGATTCGAGGGCTACAATTGGCACGCCGGTTAGTCGGGCGAGAGCAACCTCTTCTGAGTCTTGTAGGTAAAGGTTCATAACACTCTCGCAATGTGGTTGGCAGCGGCGGCAACGGCATGGTTTAGGGCAGATTGTGGGTCAAGGCCATTGTTCAATGCCACAAGATGGGCGGCCAAAAAAGTGTCTCCCGCACCGGTAGCGCTGGTCGGATTGAGGTTATCGGGTATCGCGCTTACCAGATTGGTGCCGTCATGGTCGGCAACCAAACGCGAACCATCGGTGACGGTTGCGCGGCTGGCCCCCAGTTTGACGAGGGCAAGAACCGCTTCGGTTGCGTTGGCGAATGCGGTTTGACACAGCGTTTCTGCCTCGCGCCGATTGCAATAAATGGCGGCTATTCTGCGACCGAGCATGGCGCGTAAACGCGGTGATTTGGCCGGGCTGGCGGGCACGAGGATGTGATTGCTGCCAGACATCGCCGCGAAGACATTTTCGGGCAAGTTGCCATCGAGGATGATCTGACCGGACAGGTTGTTCAAATTGCCGAGGATGGATGTCCCAGCATGTTCCAATGCAGCGCAATCAGCAACGGCACCGAATAGTTCGCCTTTGGATTCTATGGCCAGATAGGTGTCGGTTGGGATGTTTGCGCGAATGATTTCCGCACAACTAAGGCCTGCAGTTTGCATCGCAGCCAACAATTCATTGCCGGCTTGGTCGTTGCCTATGGCCGTCAGGATGGTGACGTTTTGGTTTTGCCGCGCCAAAGCCAGCGCGACATTCAGCGCCACGCCACCCATTTGGCGACGTACGCGCCCCGGCACATCGGCACCAAACACCATCGTCGCGTCGCTGCGACCGATAATGTCCCAATGGGCAGCGCCGATGCAGATGAAATGGTTGGGCGTCATATGAACCTCTGCCCGCCAGCCTTAAGGTTTGGCGGGCGATTGGGGAAGGGGCGGCGTGAAAGCTTTGCCGTAAGGCAGACGTTCAAACGCCCTTGACCAGATGTTCACCAATTGTTCATATGTTTGGATGGAGATTTCGTTGCAACCCGGCCAGTTGATCGCGCGTGGTGTTTGCCGCCATTTGCGCAGTCGCGATTTCGTGCCGATGGTCGAATTCGTTCCCGGGCGCGGCCTGCGCGTAGATGTCATCGCCTTGGGGCCAAAAGGTGAAATATGGATTGTGGAGTGCAAATCGAGTCGTGCCGATTATATGTCGGATGGAAAATGGCAGGGCTATCTGCCGTTCTGCGACCGGTTTTTCTGGGCGGTTGACGGCGCGTTTCCGTTAGAACTTTTGCCCGAGGAAACTGGGTTGATCTTGGCTGATCCTTATGACGCTGAAATCCAGAGGTTTGGGCTTGAGACGCAATTGGCGGCCCCGACTCGCAAAAAACTGATTCAAAAGTTCGCGCGTAATGCAGCGGATAGGTTGCGCGTATTCATGGATCCCGGACCGGCGCAGGTTTTGGCGGCGCGACGGTCGGATGCGGAATGAAGGTTTGCGATGTGGGTGTGTGCTGAGAGGCAATGCAAAAGAGATTTAGTTTATTTGATATGGTAAATAGTTAAACAATATCATCTACTTAAGGAAAATTTTTCTCGAAAAATTTAAAGTCTTAACTATTTTCGTGAAGATTTTTCCTTAAGATCACTATACAGATAATGTTGCTGCAATTTCCTAACGAACAATAAACTTCAGCCCTAAATATTCCGAAATTCTCCTTAAATTTACGCATTCCGAAGGATTAGCTTTTCTTGCCGCGCATCGCCCGCGCCCGCGCCGCCGCAGCGCGCAATTCTTCGGCAATTTCCTCTGCCTCTTCGGGCTCAAAATCCAGCGGCAGGTCCAATTGATCAGTCTCGACATACAATCGCACCATGCCTTGATCGGTAGGCCCGATTTGCAAGTTGGCCGCGATTTCGCTTTCCTTATTGATGCCCATGCTTGCCTCCATCTAAGCTCCCTTCGGGCTAACCCCGCAGCGCTGTCTTAGCAAGCCCCACCCCTTGATTTCACCCGATGCTCCGTGTATCCGCTGGCCTCAAGTGCCGACATAGCTCAGTTGGTTAGAGCACCAGATTGTGGATCTGGGGGTCCCCCGTTCAAGCCGGGGTGTCGGTACCATCATTCAGGGCGTGTCGCGCACAAAGCGCAGACTGCCCAACAATCCGGGCAGATCCCTCGCCAAGCCGGGCGGGCTGGCAGGCTCCAACGGAGTTAATATGACCAAGATATTGAACCACCTTCCGACTGCTGAATTGCAGGTTTTGGACGCCGCACACCATATTCACCCTTTCACCGATACCGCCGCGCTCAACAAAAAAGGCGCGCGCATCATCGTCAAAGCCGAGGGCGTTTATATCCAAGATTCCGAAGGCAACCGCCTGCTTGATGGCATGGCGGGCCTGTGGTGCGTCAATATCGGCTATGGCCGCCGCGAAATTGCCGACGTCGCGCATGCGCAAATCATGCAGCTGCCGTTCTACAATACCTTTTTCCAAACCAGCCACCCGCCCGCCATCGGTCTGGCTGCCAAACTGGCGCAACTGATGCCCGGTGATTTGAACCGGGTGTTTTTCGCCGGGTCGGGCTCGGAAGCCAACGACACCAATATCCGCTTTGTCCGCTACTATTGGTCCTCGGTGGGCAAACACACGAAACACCACATCATCGGTCGCAAAAGTGGCTATCACGGTTCGACCATGGGCGGGGCCAGCCTTGGCGGCATGGCCTATATGCACGCCCAAGGCGACCTGCCGATCCCCGGCATCAGCCACATCGGCCAGCCGCATTGGTGGGCCGAGGGCGGCGAACTATCGCCCGAAGACTTCGGCCTGCTACGCGCCCGCGAACTGGAAGCCGAGATTGACCGACTGGGCGAAGAAAACGTTGGCGCCTTCATCGGCGAGCCGGTGCAGGGTGCCGGCGGCGTCATCATCCCGCCTTCGACCTACTGGCCGGAAATCGCCCGCATCTGCCGCGAGCGCAACATCCTCTTGATCGCCGACGAGGTGATCACCGCCTTCGGCCGCACCGGCAAATGGTTTGGCTGCCAAAGCATGGGCTTTCAACCCGACATCATGACAATCGCCAAAGGCCTGTCCTCTGGCTACGCCCCCATTGGCGGCTCGATGATTTCCGAAAGGCTAATGCAAGACCTCTCCAGCGTTCCCGGTGATTTCGAACACGGCTACACCTATTCCGGGCACCCCGTTGCCGCCGCCATCGCGCTCGAAAACCTGCGCCTCCTCGACGAGGAAAAGATCGTCGAAACCGCCTGCAACGTCACCGCCCCCTACATGCAGGCCAAATGGAAAACTCTCGAAAATCACCCGCTGGTCGGCCAAGCCCGCATGATCGGCCTTATGGGCGCCATTGAAATGACGCCGCACAAAGCCAGCCGCGCCAAATTCGCGGCCCCTGCTGGCACCATCGGCTATATGTGCCGCGAGCATTGCTTTGCCAACGGCCTGATCATGCGGCATGTCTATGACAAAATGATCATCTCGCCGCCCTTGGTCATTTCCAAATCCGAATGCGACGAACTTGTAGCGAAGGCGTGGAAATGCCTCGATTTGACCCTTAGTCAGGCGAAGGCACAGGGGTTGATGGTGGCTGCTTAGGTGCAAGATTCCGCCATCTTTGATGCAACCAGTAATACTGCCCCGGGTTGGCGCGAATGCGGGCTTCCAGCGAATCGTTCAAGGCTTGGGTCATGGTCATCGGATCGGCGTGGGGGATGGGCGCTTCCAGAATCACGTCGATAATTGGGCTTTCGCTGCGCCGGATGCCATAGCAGGCAATGAGCGGCAGATCGAATTTGCGCGCCAAATCGGCGGCAATCGTGGCGGTCTTGGCCGGTTTGCCAAAGAAACTGAGCGTTGGCGTGCCCATGATATGTTGGTCGAGCAGCATCATCACCACACCGCCTTGACTGACGTGGCGGATCAAGGCGCGAGTGCCCGCGCCGGTATTGGGAAAGATCGGTTTGCCGAAAGTTTCCAAAGCCGCATGGAAATCACGGTCGTAAAAGACGTTGTTGTTGGGGCGATAGACCCCACCACAGGTAATGCCTTGGTCACGCAAGGCAATGCGGATGGCCTCCCATTGGCCGAAATGGCCGGAAACAAGAATCGCACCCTTGCCCGCCGCTTGGTCGCGTTTGAGGGCGTCTAGTCCCGCGCCCGCTAGATTAAAATGTGAACCTGTTCGCTGAAAATCGGAAGAGCTGAAAATCTCGATCATGCTGATGCCGATACTAGAGCCGACTTCGCCCGCCAATTCGGCGTGGCTATCGGCACTAAGTCCGGGCAAAACGTATGTCAGGTTGGTGTCAACGCGTTTTCGCAGGGCGCGAATGTTACGCACCGATTGTTGCATCAGCCAGCCCGCCACGCGCTTACGGGCCGCAAATGGAAGCAGTTTCAAGACGAAAATCGCCAGCCGAATGGCCCAAGCTTCGGCGCGGTCTTTGGTCAGATTTCGGTTGATGCGGGCCATTTTCGGTTCGGCCTAAAATCGACGAGGGGCCGGTGAAGGCCCCCAAATCATTTTGCTGGGTTAATCATCATCGTCATTTGGCGGCCCTCAAGGCGCGGCATCGACTCGATTTTACCCCAAGTTGCGCTGTCGGTGGAAACGCGTTCCAGCAATTTGCGACCGATTTCCATATGCGCCATTTCGCGGCCACGGTAACGCAGGGTAATTTTCACCTTGTCGCCACCTTCGAGGAATTTCTGCACCGAACGCATTTTGACTTCATAGTCGTGCACATCGGTATTGGGGCGGAATTTGATTTCCTTGATCTCGATGATCTTTTGATTCTTCCGCGCCTCGGCCTCTTTTTTCTGCACTTCGTATTTGAACTTGCCAAGGTCCATGATCTTGCAGACGGGTGGCACGGCGTTGGGCGAGATTTCGACCAGATCAAGTCCGGCGGCTTCGGCCATTTCAATACCGCGTTCGGGCGAAACCAGCCCTACATTTTCGCCGTCAGCGCCAATGAGGCGAATTTCGGCGACGCGGATACGGTCGTTGGCCCTTGGGCCGGTGTCGCGCGTGGCGGGCGGGGCATTGTGGGGTCGTCTGGCGATGTTGTTCGTCCTTGGATTGTTGCAAACATGAAAAGCGGCGGCAAAAGCGCCGCCGACAAGGGCTTAGTCGGATAAATCCACATCGTCCGTCAATAGCAATTGGTTCTGGTTGCGCAACATTGCGCGAAATGCGTGCGAAATGGGTCGCAGATTCACGCCTTAAACGTTGTGAATTGCGATGAACCGTCACTCCCCCTTGTAAAATTACGCAGATGCAACAATTTTACGGCATACTGATTCTGGCGTCCAACGACTGGCGTCATTGGGACAAGGAGACTTACAATGCGTATGGGTTGGATTATTGCCGTGATTGCTGCCGTAGCTTTAGGCGGCTGGTGGTATGTGAGCAACAACAATGCGAAAGAAGCCGCTGCTGCGGTTGAAGCTGCTGCGGCTGATGCCGCTGCGGCAACCGAAGCTGCTGCAGCCGAAGCTGCCGCTGCTGCTGCGAAAGTAGCTGAGGAAGCTGCCGCTGCTGCCGCTGCAGCTGCTGCCGCGACAACCGAAGCGGCACCTGCTGCAACGGAATCAATGGAAGCTGCACCCGCCGAAGGCGAAGCTGCTGCGACCACTTGATAATTTGACGACCTAGCGGTCCGAAGTCATTTGCGGGAAGCGCGCTGAAAGATCAGCCGCTTCCCGTTTTGATTTGGGGCAATCCGCGACGGTCGCCTTGAACGGCAAAAAACTTCTTGGAACTGGAACGGTTTGCGCTAAGTTGCAACCATAGGCTGACAAGTCAGCCGAAATGAAAGTTCTGGGAGGAACAATGAAAATTCTATTTGGCGCGGCCTTTGCGGCTGCGGTTTCCGTTTCGTCTGCATTTGCGGGCGATTATTCGATCATGGCACCTGCCGCCCCGGGTGGCGGTTGGGACCAGACCGCGCGCACAATGCAGGCAATCTTGATGTCTGATGGTATTTCCGGCGACGTGCAGGTGACAAACGTGCCCGGCGCAGGCGGCACCGTTGGTTTGGCACAATTTGCCAGCCAGACTAGTGGCGACGCCAGTCAGTTGATCGTCGGCGGCTATGTCATGGTCGGCGCGATCTTGACCAACAAATCGCCGGTGGACCTGAGCATGGTCACACCGATTGCCCGCCTGACCGGCGAGCAGGAGGCGATTGTGGTTCCTGCTGCTTCACCAATCCAGACGATGGCCGATCTGGTGGCGGCGCTGCAGGCCGATGCGGGCGCGGTTTCTTGGGCCGGTGGTTCGGCTGGCGGGGTTGACCACATCACCGTCGGGTTGATTGCCAAAGCAGCGGGCGTTGACCCGACCACGATCAACTATGTGGCCTTTTCTGGCGGCGGCGAAGCCTTGGCGGCTTTGTTGGGCGGTCAGGTGACAGCCGGGATTTCCGGCTATGGCGAGTTCTCGGCGCAAGTTGCTGCGGGCGAGTTGCGAATGCTGGCAACCTCGGGTTCCGAACGTGTCGCCGGGTCGGATGTGCCGACATTGACGGAATCAGGCATTGATGTTGCCGTCGAGAATTGGCGCATGGTTGCCGGGGCTCCGGGGCTCGATGAGGCGCAAAAGGCTGCTGTCGCCGCCGATATTGAGAAACTGGCGATGTCGGCTGCTTGGAAAGCGGAACTTTCGACCAAAGGTTGGGTCGACCGTTACCTTGCTGGTGCCGATTTCGATGCGCAACTGGCCAAGGATATTGAAGCGACTTCGGCCATTCTGAAAGACATTGGTCTGGCCGAATGATCGGCGAAAGCCAAAACGACAAGCACCGTCCTGACCGGGCGGTGCTTGCTATTGCCGCCGTTCTGGCGGCAATTTCACTGCTGATATTCTGGATGACATCGAAGATGCCGGTGACGTCCAGTTACGCCCGCATCGGGCCGACAACGGTGCCTTATCTGGTGGCGGGCGGTCTGATGGCGCTGGCTGTCGGCACGGGTTGGTCGGGCATGAAGGGCCGGTTTCCAAGCCGCAGTGTTGACGACGTACCGCCGATATTGTGGATTGCGGCGGGCCTGATTGCACAGATGTTATTGTTGAAGACCGTCGGTTTTGTCATTGCAACAGCATTGCTTTTTGCCCTGACCGCGCGGGCGTTTGGTCGCAAGCCTTTGTGGGTCAATTTTGCCATCGGCTTTGGCTTTGCCTTGGTCGTCTGGCTGATCTTCGCGATTGGCTTGAAGCTATCGATACCGGACCCACTGTTCCGGAAAATTTTGGGCTGATTGAAGCAGATATGGAAGCGTTCTCGCTACTGTTTGACGGGTTGGCAATCGCGCTGCAACCGCTGAACCTGATGTATGCCCTGATCGGTGTTACCATCGGAACGGCAGTGGGTGTTTTGCCCGGCATCGGTCCGGCGCTGACCGTGGCCTTGCTTTTGCCCGTCACCTATAAGCTAGACCCCGGCGGGTCGCTGATCATGTTTGCCGGCATATATTACGGCGGCATGTATGGCGGTTCCACCACGTCGATCCTCCTCAATACGCCGGGTGAAAGTGCCTCGGTGGTGACGGCGTTGGAAGGTAACAAAATGGCCCGCGCTGGGCGTGGTGGGCCTGCGCTGGCGACGGCTGCGATTGGGTCGTTCGTAGCGGGGTTGCTGGCGACATTGGGGTTGGCGCTGATCGCGCCCTGGGTGGTGAAGTTCGCCTTGTCGTTCGGTCCCGCCGACTATTTCGCCTTGATGGTGCTGGCCTTTGTCACCGTTTCTGCGGCGTTCGGCGATTCTGCTTTGCGTGGACTAACAGCCTTGGCTATTGGTTTGGTGCTTGGGTTGGTCGGGATCGATTTGCAGACAGGTCAGGCGCGGCTGACGTTTGGCATGCTTGATCTGTTTGATGGCATCGAAGTGACGACGCTGGCGGTGGCCTTGTTTGCGGTCGGCGAGACGATGAAAGTTGCCTCGGACTATACTGGCCGCGACGACAAGGTCGAGGCGGTGAAGGGCTCGGTCTGGATGACCCGGACGGATTGGGCCCGGTCGTGGAAACCTTGGCTGCGCGGCACGCTGATCGGGTTTCCGATTGGCGCCATGCCCGCAGGTGGGGCCGATGTGGCGTCGTTTTTGTCCTATTCGGCGGAAAAGACTTTCGCCAAAAACCCGGAGGAATTCGGCCATGGCGCGATTGAAGGCGTGGCCGGGCCGGAGGCGGCCAACAATGCCTCGGCGGCGGGAACTTTGGTGCCGCTGCTGACTTTGGGGCTGCCGACTACGGCGACGGCGGCGATCATGCTGGCTGGGTTTCAGCAGTTCGGGCTGCAGCCGGGGCCGCTGCTGTTTGTCAACTCGCCCGATCTGGTCTGGGGGCTGATTGCCAGCCTGTTGGTGGCCAATTTCATGCTGCTGGTGCTAAACCTGCCGCTGATTGGGGTTTGGGTTAAGCTGCTGACCATCCCGCGCCATTGGTTGTATGCGGGTATCCTGTCGTTTGCCACATTGGGCACCATAGCCGCCAACCCCTCAATTGTTGAATTGGGTTTGTTGCTGGCGTTCGGGTTGCTTGGTTATGGGCTGCGCCGCTTTGGCTATCCCATCGCGCCGGTGGTGGTGGGGTTGATTTTGGGGCCGATGGCCGAGCAACAGTTGCGCCGGGCCTTGGCGATATCGCAGGGCGACTGGACGGCGCTGGCGCATACGCCGATTTCGATTGTGCTTTATATTCTGGTGGTTCTGGCGATTGCCACGCCGATCTGGCTGAAACGGCGCGGCAAGGCGCAATTACTGGCGGCTCTGGGGTCGGATACCGACTGAACGACTCAGTGCAGGTTGATGCCGCGAAATTGTGCCGGGTCGATACCAAGCGAGCGCAGCTCGGTGTCGGTCGGGGCCCGGTCGGCGGCAAGCGCGTCGCGGACGGTGAAAGCGCTGAGAACATTGTCGAGCAGCGCCAGGATATTCTGAAACAGTCGGGTCATAGTCGCATCCTCAAAGTCATCGGGGCGATTCTGCCCCGGTGAGCCTGATATACGCGCATCGGGCGGGTTTGGTCAGGGCCGCTTGCGCATTGCCGCCATGCAGCCGCTTCAGACCAGATCAGGCGGAGTAGACTCGGCCCTGACAGCGGCAAGTGCTGCTTCCTGGCCGCAAACTTCCGACGTGGTTTCACCTAGGCGACGAATCGAAACGGTGCGCGCGGCCACTTCGTTCATGCCGACGGCATAGATCAGCGGCACTTTCTGCATGGAATGTTCGCGGACTTTGTAGTTGATCTTTTCGTTGCGGATATCGGCTTCGGCGCGGATGCCTTGGGCCTTCAGCGCTGCCACCACCTCGTTCACATAGGCGTCGGCGTCGGAGACGATTGCTGCAACCACAACCTGCACCGGAGCCAGCCAGAGCGGCATGCGACCGGCGTGGTTTTCGATCAGAACACCAATGAAACGCTCCAGCGAGCCGAGGATGGCGCGGTGGAGCATCACGGGGCGCTGACGCGAACCGTCTTCGGCGATATAGGCGGCGTCGAGTCGTTCGGGCAGCACGAAATCGAGCTGCAGGGTGCCAAGCTGCCACGAGCGGCCAATGGCGTCTTTGAGATGGAATTCGAGTTTCGGGCCGTAGAAAGCTCCATCGCCCGGCGCCACAGTGAAGTCGCGCCCTGTGGCACGCAGAGCGTCGCCTAGGGCCTGTTCGGCCCGATCCCATGTCGCGTCGCTGCCCGCGCGTTGATCGGGTCTGGTGGCCAGCAGAATGCGCACGTCGGTGAAACCGAAATCGGTGTAAACGGCGTCGAGCAGGGCGCAGAAGGCCTCGGTCTCGGATTGAATCTGATCCTCGCGGCAGAAGATATGCGCGTCGTCCTGCGTCATCTGGCGCACGCGCAGCAGGCCATGCAGGGCACCGTGCGCCTCATTGCGGTGGCAGCAACCAAATTCGGCCATACGCAGCGGCAGGTCGCGGTAGGATTTGATGCCTTGCTTGAATATCTGGATATGGGCCGGGCAGTTCATAGGCTTTAACGCCATGAATTCGGCTTTGTCGCTGATGACCGGGCCTTCGGCGTCGGTGCCGGGAACCTCGTCAGGCACCACAAACATGTTTTCGCGGTATTTGCCCCAATGGCCCGAAGCCTCCCAGAACTTGGCGGCCATCAGTTGCGGGGTTTTCACTTCGACATAGCCGGAATTGTTCAGGCGGCGGCGGATGTAGGCTTCAAGCTGGTTGTAGATGACAAAGCCTTTGGGATGCCAGAACACCGATCCTTGCGCTTCTTCCTGCAAATGGAACAGGTCCATTTCTTTACCCAGCTTGCGGTGGTCGCGTTTCAGCGCCTCTTCCATCATGTGCAGATAGGCTTTGAGGTCGTCGCGGTTGCGGAAAGCGACGCCGTAGATGCGTTGCAGCATCTTGTTCTTGCTGTCACCACGCCAATAGGCACCGGCGACGCTGGTCAGCTTGAAGCAATCGCCGGGGACTTGGCCGGTGTGCACAAGATGCGGGCCGCGACACAGGTCTTGCCAGGGGCCGTGCCAATACATGCGGATGGCTTGATCGGCGGGAATGGCGTCGATCAATTCGACTTTGTAGGGTTCGTTTGTGCGCTGGTAAAAGGCGATGGCCTTGTCACGGGTCCAGATTTCGGTGCGAACTTCGTCGCGTAAGTTGATGATGTCGCGCATCTTTTTCTCGATACGCTCCAGATCATCGCTGGAAAATGGTTCGTCGCGGTCAAAGTCATAATACCAGCCGTTCTCGATCACCGGGCCGATGGTGACTTTCACATCCGACCAGATTTCCTGCACGGCGCGGGCCATGATGTGGGCGCAGTCGTGGCGGATCAGTTCGAGGGCTTGCTTCTCGTCCTTGATGGTGTGGATGGCGAAAGAGGCATCGTTTTCAATGGGTTGCGAAAGGTCGCTAAGTTTGCTGTCGATCGAGCAAGCGAGGGCGGATTTCGCCAATGACGGCGAAATCGACTGCGCAACTTGCAGGCCGGTAGTCCCGCACGGGTATTCGCGTTTCGCGCCGTCGGGAAGGGTCAGGGAAATGGTGCCATTCATGGCAATCACCTCGTGGTTCGGCGCCTACGAAACGCCCGGTTACGGATGCCGGATTTGTCGCTGACCAATGTGGTTTGTCAAGGCCAGTTGGCGATTTGGCGTTGCGCGAGTACGGGCACGCGGCCATGATTGGTGCATGGTGGACTTTCTGACAACCGATTATGGGGCAAAACTTGCCTATGTGCGCACTTTGGCGCGTGGGCCGGGTGTTGTGTTTTTGCACGGTCTTCAATCGGAGATGAACGGCACCAAAGCCATGTATCTGCAAGATTGGGCGCAAAAGGCCGGAAGGAGCTTTTTGCGATTTGATTGTCGTGGCCACGGGCAATCATCGGGGGCATTTCGGCAAGGCTGCATCGGTGATTGGTTGCGCGACAGTCTGACAATGATTGAAACCTTGACGGAAGGCCCACAAATTCTGGTTGGTTCCAGCATGGGCGGATGGTTGATGCTTTTGTTGGCCAAGGCTGTGCCACGGCGCTTAAAAGGTTTGGTTGGAATCGCGGCGGCGCCGGATTTTACCGAAGAAATGTGGGCGGCGATGTCGGTATTTGAACGCGGGCGTTTGCGGCGCGAAGGGATCGGGCTGGTGCCAGACAGCGACGCAAGCGGGTATTTCGAAGTCTGGAAACGGTTCATCGAAGATGGGCATGAGCAATGCGTGCTGGACAAGCCCCTTCGCCTGCTTTTCCCTGTGCGTTTGCTGCATGGTATGGACGACGCCGAGGTGCCGGTGGCGACGGCCTTGCGATTGGTGCAGCATGCGCACTGTGCCGATATGCGGCTGACCTTGGTCAAAGGCGCGGGGCATCGGTTTTCGGAACCGGCGCAATTGGCGATGATGGTGGCGGCGGTAGAGGACCTGTCGTGAAGCGGGTGCTGTCGGTTTTGGCGATTCTAGCGGCAATCAGCACCTATGTTTGGGCCGAAGGGCCGCGCGAGGAGGTGGATTTGACGGTTGCTTTTGATGAGCTGGTGATTGGTCCGGATTTGGACGCTTGGTTGGCTGGGCGCGAAGCGGTGTTTGGCGACATCACGCCGGGGACTGAGAAGGTGATTGTCTGGGCTGACCCGGTGGGGAAGGGCCGCACGAAACTGGCGTTGGTTTATGTGCATGGATTTTCGGCAACCCGGCCAGAGATTGCGCCGGTTCCCCAACGTGTCGCCAAGGCTTTGGGCGCGAACCTGTTTCTAACGCGGCTTGCCGGGCACGGACGCGGGTCGGCGGCGATGGGGGAGCCTGTGGTCAACGACTGGATGATCGACATGGCCGAGGCGATGGCGATTGGGCGTTTGTTGGGCGAGCGGGTTGTGGTGATTGGCACTTCGACCGGCGGAACGCTGGCGGTTTTGGCGGCGTTCGATGAAGCGATGAAGCAGGATTTGGCGGGGCTGGTTCTGGTTTCGCCGAATTTCGGGGTGAATTCGGTGTTGGCGCCGATGTTGACGATGCCATTTGCGCGGCAGATTTTGCCAATTTTGGCTGGAAAAGAACGTGGGTTTGAGCCGGTAAATGACGCAAACGAAACGTTTTGGACGACCAAATACCCCACCATTTCGGTGCTGCCGATGGGGGCTTTGGTGAAAGCGGCGGTGGGATTGCCGTTTGATATGGCAACGGTTCCTGCGCTGTTTTTGATCAGCCCGACCGACCAAGTGGTGGACCCGGCGAAAACGCGGGCGATTGCAAAAAAATGGGGCGCGGCGCATGAATTGGTTGAGGTGACATTGGGGCCAACGGATGATGCCTATGGCCATGTTCTGGCGGGGGATATTTTAAGTCCCGGCGGGACGGAAGCGACGGTTGAAAAAATGTTGGAATGGATAGGGGGTTTGAACTGATGCTGCGAAAACCAGAGGTACTTCAAAACTTCATCGAGGATTCCACCTACTGGGATGGTTTCAAATTCCGCGATGACGACATCATTATTGCCACTTATGGCAAATCTGGCACCACTTGGATGCAACAGATCGTATCGCAACTGGTGTTTGATGGGGCAGAGGGGATTGATGTTGCGGGATTGTCGCTTTGGTACGATTTTCGGCTGAATGGTGCCGAAACTTTTGCGCGGATCGAGGCGCAAACGCACCGAAGGTTCCTAAAAACCCATCTTCCCGCCGAGGCCATGCCGATTTCGTCAAAGGCCAAGTATATCTATATTGGTAGAGATGGGCGCGACACCGCTTGGAGCTTTTTCAACCACCAACACAACATTACCGAGGAAGGGCTGAACGGTATCAACAACGCCCCAGGTCGCGTCGGGCCACCGATGGACCGTGGGGCGGATAATGTACATGAATTCTACCGCGATTGGATGGCGAAAGACGGTTATCCGGCGGAGTCATTCTGGCGGCATGTGCGCGGCTGGTGGGCTTTGCGGGATTTGCCGAATGTGAAGCTGGTAAATTTCAGTGAACTGAAGGCAGACTTGGACGGGTCGAT
Organism: Oceanomicrobium sp.; assembly: GCA_031415055.1. Taxonomy (GTDB): domain Bacteria; phylum Pseudomonadota; class Alphaproteobacteria; order Rhodobacterales; family Rhodobacteraceae; genus JANMOK01. Next base: position 43,288 of record JANOQZ010000038.1, read on the forward strand.
ACGTGCGATAGCAGACTTTCTTGGTATCGAGCCGAGTGATGGCGATTTTGGCCGGATTACAGACCATTGTTCGTTTGAATATATGCGACAGCACGGCGCGGAAATTGTGCCGGGCAATGGGGTCTCTTGGCAGGGTGGTGCGGCGACGTTTCTGAACAAGGGCGTCAACGGGCGCTGGCGGGATACTTTGTCGGCGGATGAGGTGGCGGCATATGAGGCGCGGGCAGTAGCAGAGCTGGGGCCGGAATGCGCGGCTTGGCTGGCGGGAGGAAATGTTTCGGCCAAGGGGACAGAATGATTGAGTTTTGAAGCGAACGTCGGATTTTCAATTAGGAGATCAACACATGCCAGCACCAGCAAACGCGAATTGGCCGGTCAAGACCGGCGAAATGCACAACCATCACATGGATTCGACGCGTTGGAATGCGTTCAAATTCCGCGACGACGATGTCGTGGTGGCCACCTATGTCAAATCCGGCACTACGTGGATGCAGCAGATCGTGTCGCAGTTGATTTTTGGTGGCCCTGATGCGCTGCAAGTGCACGAATTGTCGCCTTGGGTCGATTTGCGGATCATTCCGCAAGAAGTGATTGATGGTCTGGAGTCGCAAACGCATCGCCGAGTCATCAAGACCCATCTGCCGGTGGAGGCTTTGGTTTTTTGGCCCGAAGCAAAATACATCTACATCGGCCGCGACGGGCGTGATGCAGCGTGGAGCCTGTTCAACCATCACGCCAATGCGACCGATGGCTATTTCGAGGCCTTCAACAAAACGCCTGGCCGTGTGGGACCGAGGCTGGAACGCGGCTCACCGAATGTGCATGATTTCTATGATGGCTGGTTTGCCGGTGACGGCTTTCCGTACTGGCCGTTCTGGGGCAACATCCGATCATGGTGGGAAATCCGCGACCTGCCGAACGTGAAACTGATGCATTTCAATGACATGAAGGCCGATCTGGCCGGATCGATCCGCGAGATTGCTGATTTTCTGGAGTTGCAGCCGGACCCGGCACGCTTTCCCGACATCGTTGAGCACTGCACGTTTGACTGGATGAAATCGCACGCCGAATTGGCAGCGCCACTTGGCGGCATCATGTGGAACGGCGGGGCCGGAACTTTCATCAACAAGGGGACCAACGGGCGCTGGCGCGAGGTGCTTTCGGCGGATGAAGTAGCGGAGTACGAGGCGCGGGCGCTGGCCGAGCTGGGGCCGGAATGCGCGGCTTGGCTGGCGGGCGAGGGTTAGGCCGTCGCGACAGCCCGGCGGACGCGCGGCGCGACTTCGGTGCCGAGCAGCGTGATCGAGCGCTGCATCGACACCGGTTCCAGCGAGGCGGAGCTCATCTGGAAGGAAATCCGGGCAAGGCCGCCCAGCGTCTCGCTGGCCCGCAGCATCTTGTCGGCGACGGTCTGAGGGTCGCCGATCAGATAGGCGCCGTGCGGGCTGGTCATCGCCTCGAATTGTTCGCGCGACGCCGCAGACCAGCCGCGCTCGCCGCCGATCTTGGTCATCATATAGGCCCAGCCCGGATAAAACGCCTCTTTCGCCTCGGCCATGGTCTCGGCCACGAAGCCCATGGCGTGGATGGCGACGCGCAGCGACTCGGGCTTGTGGCCCGCTTTCGCCCCCGCCTCGCGGTAGAGATCGACCAGCGGACGGAAACGCCGGAACTCGCCGCCTATGATCGCCACCATCAAGGGCAGGCCGAGCATGCCGGCGCGGATGAAGGATTGCGGCGTGCCACCAACCCCGACCCAGACAGGCATTCGGGGCTGATGCGGACGGGGGTAAACGCCTTGCCCGGTCAAGCGCGGCCGGAATTCGCCCGACCAATGGACATGAACATTGTCGCGCAACTCCAGCAAAAGACCTAGTTTTTCCGCGAACAGCGCGTCATAGGCCTCGAACGGCAAACCAAACAGCGGATAAGCCTCGCCAAACGAGCCGCGTCCGGCGACGATTTCGGCGCGGCCCTGCGAGATCAGGTCAAGGGTGGCGAATTCCTGAAATACCCGCACCGGATCGGCGGCGCTGAGCACGGTGACGGCACTGTTCAGGCGGATGTTTTTGGTGCGCGCGGCGGCGGCGGCGAGCAGGACGGCGGTCGCCGAGTCGAGGAAATCGGCGCGGTGATGTTCGCCGATGCCAAAGGCATCAAGCCCGACACGATCGGCGGTTTCCACTTCGGCGAGAAGATCGGCGATCCTTTGGGTTGGCGAAGGAATCTTGCCCGTCACCGGGTCGGGGAAGGTCGCCGCGAAACTGTCAATGCCGATTTCCATGGGGTTCTTTCGGTGGTTGAGCTGGACACCCTAAAGCAGGATTCCAACCACCACCATCATCAGCCCAAGGGCCGACAATCCGACCGAGGCGAAGTTGATGGCGATGAGTTTTTGCAGTTGCGGAGTGATGGATTTGAGATCGGCACCGCTGCGTTTGATCTGGACGCTTTTCCAGATGCAATAGCCTAGGCCGAACAGGCCCAGTAGCGAAGTGGAAGCGCCAGCGATAACCAAAAGTTCCATGCTCAAATCCTTTGCTGGGGGCATTAAACGAGCGTGGAAAATACTGCAAGTTCCCTTGCCCCTAGGCGGTCACACAACTAGGGTCACGCTTTCGATTCTCCAGTGAAAGGCCGTGCGATGAATGATGATGTGATTGAAACTTCGACGCGCGTTGCGGCTGGCGAATTGCGAGCGTTCATTGAGCGGATCGAGCGGTTGGATGCCGAGAAGAAAGACTTGGCCGATCAACAAAAAGAGGTGTTCGCCGAGGCCAAGGGACGCGGCTATGACACCAAAATCATTCGCAAAGTGATTAGTTTGCGCAAGAAAGATCCCGCCGAAATATCTGAGGAAGAGGCGATATTGGATCTCTATAAGCAGGCGCTTGGCATGTGATTGCTAGACTTTTCGACGCCGCTTACATAAAGCGGGTCTATGGTTGACAGAATCCGTCAGTTATCAATATGGAGCGTTGCGGTCGCGCTGATTTCGGCGCTGGTTTTGCTGCCGGTTGCGGCGATTTTCTGGCTGGCACTGTCGCCAAGCGAAAACATTTGGCCGCATTTGTTGGCGACGGTTCTGCCGCGTTACCTCAGCAATTCATTGATTTTGATGGTCGCCGTTGGGGCGATTGCGGCTGTTATTGGGACGACGACGGCGTGGCTGGTCGTGGCTTTCGAATTCCGCGGCCGTCGTTGGCTGGAACTGGCTTTGTTGCTGCCATTGGCTGTGCCAGCCTATATCGCTGCCTATGCTTTGGCCGATTTGATGGACTATGCCGGGCCGGTGCAATCGGCACTGCGGGGAGTTTTTGGTTGGAGCAGCAGCAAAGACTATTTTTTCCCGCATTTTCGCTCGCGTTTTGGTGCCGTTTTGGTGTTGTCGATGGCGTTTTATCCTTACGTTTACATCCTTGCTCGCGCTGCATTCCGCGACCAGTCGGCCAGCACGTTGGTGGTGGCGCGGGTACTGGGAAATGGTCCTTGGGCGTTGTTTCGCCGGGTCGCTTTACCGATGGCGCGACCGGCGATTTGGGCGGGCACGGCGATTGTGATGATGGAAGTTCTGGGGGATTTTGGCGCGGTCGATTATTTTTCGGTGCAAACGCTGACCACGGGGGTTTTTTCGGTCTGGACGCAAACAAACAATCCCAACGGTGCCGCACAAATTGCCGGACTGATTTTGCTAATGATCTTGGTCTTGGTTGCGCTGGAAAAGTCGGCGCGAAAAAAACAAAGATTTCACACGATTGGCAAGCATCTGCATCCTGCTGCGCGCGCAGTACTAGCGGGCTGGCGTGGGTCATTGGCGCCGTTGCTGTGCGCAGTGCCAATTCTGCTTGGGTTTGTGCTGCCTGTTTCCGTTCTTCTAAGTCACGCGATCGGGCAGGATTGGTTCAATTCGAGCCTTTGGGTCGCGGTGTGGCACACACTGTCACTAGCAACGACGACAGCCCTTGTGACCGTGTTTGCGGGGCTGGTTCTGGTCTATGGCTTGCGGCAAATGCGTTCACGCTGGCAAGTTTTGTTGCCGGTAACTGCGCTTGGCTATGCCGCCCCGGGGGCGGTTTTGGCGTTGGGAATTTTGGTTCCCTTTGCTGCTTTTGATACGGCGCTGGCCGATTGGATTGAGGCGGGGTTTGGCCGCAATATTGGATTGCTTTTGACCGGCAGCACTGCTGCGCTGATTTTCGCCTATTGCGTGCGCTTTTTCGCTGTGGCGCAAAACAGTCTGGACGCGGCATTGGGCCGGGTGTCGCCGGGTATGGATATGGCGGCGCGGGCTTTGGGGCAGAATGCGGCAGGCACGCTTTTGCGGGTGCATTTGCCAATGATCCGCGGATCAGTTCTGGTGGCGGCCTTGTTGATTTTCGTCGATGCGGCCAAGGAATTGCCCGCGACGTTGATGCTGCGACCATTCAACTTTGAAACCTTGGCAACACTGACGTATTATCAAGCGACCCTTGAAGACATTGCCGGTGCTGCACCCTCGGCATTGATCGTGACTTTGGTGGGAATCTTGCCGGTACTGTTGTTGGCGCGTGCAACCAACGCCGGATGGCAAGCGGAGTAAGCAATGGATGATTTGCTAGATGGCTACCGCCGGTTCCGGCACGAAATCTGGCCCGAGGCGCGGGCACGCTATCAGGCGATGGCCCGTAAGGGGCAGACGCCACGAACCCTGATCGTGGCTTGTTCGGATAGTCGGGTTGACCCGGCGGCGGTGTTTGGCGCCGGGCCGGGTGAGTTATTTGTAATCCGCAACGTGGCGGGATTGATCCCGCGTTTTGTGCCCGATGGCGGCAATCATGGCACCTCGGCGGCGCTGGAATATGGCGTGCGGGTGCTGAAGGTGGCTCGGATTGTTGTGTTGGGTCACGCCCAATGCGGCGGCATCCGCGCGATGGTCGATGGTGCGCCCGATGACGCGCAGGATTTTGTACAAAGCTGGATGCAAATTGCCAAAGACGCGGTGCTGCGCCCGCATCCGGAATGGGACAAAAGCGTTGATATTCATGACCATTACGAGGAAGAAGTGGTGCGCATTTCATTGGCGCATTTGCGGACGTTTCCTTGGATCGCCGAGGGCGAGGCCAACGGCTCACTATCGCTGGAGGGATGTCGCTTTGACATTCACACCGGCGTGTTGTCGCGGCTGGTGGATGGGGAATTCGTGCCGGTGGTGTGATTGCGACGGCGTGGCACTTGCCAAATGTGCGCCGCTGGCCTTAAGAGACGCGCGTGCCCTTGTAGCTCAGCTGGTAGAGCAATTGATTTGTAATCAATGGGTCGGGAGTTCGAGTCTCTCCGGGGGCACCATATAGTTTAACCGGCGATTTCGCGGCACTAGCAGTCGCTGTGTTTGCCAGCAACATGATTTGCTGCGGCGTGCGACGCGGTGGTGCAGCCTGCACGTAGTGGTGCGCCCCGGGCCAGTTCGGCGGCCAAGGTGCCAACAAAGCAATCCCCGGCACCGTGTGAGGAAATAACCGTCACCTTTCGTGCCGGAATGGCGAAGCGTCCGTCCGGCCCCGCGACAGCCAGCCCGGCGGCGCCCGCCGTGACGATCACTGCGGCAAAATTCTTGGACAGCTTCTCTGCTGCCTGTGAAGCCGATGCAAGGTCGGTCACGGAGGGTGCGCCCATCATCTCGGCTTCGACCGAGTTCACGATCAGCACCCCGACGAGCGCTTCCAGCGCACTCGGCAATTGACGAGCAGGGGCGGCATTGAGCAGTACAATGACATTTTGGCGCTGTGCTTCGGTAGCGGCGGTAAGATTGATCGCGTCTGGAGCCTCGTTTTGCAGCACCAAAACGCGTACGTTCTGCCAGAGCGCGGGATTGAGCAGATCCTTGGATTGCATCTGCAGATTCGCGCCTGAAACAATCGTCGCGGCATAATCGCCATTGGGTGCGACTGTCGCAACGCTCATGCCCGAGCCAATACCCTTTATTGCCGGAACGAATTGACGGTCCACTCCCGCACGGTCCAGCCCGGCCAAAAGGAAGCGACCGAAGTCGTCATCCCCCACAGCGCCAAACATGCGAGTAGCAATCCCAGCCTGCGCCGCCGCCACCGCCTGATTGCCACCCTTGCCGCCAAACTTGGGATACCAGTGTGATCCAACCGCCGTTTCATCTGGCTGAGGCAGATGGTCGGCATGGATCATGATATCATGATGCAAACTGCCAACGACAAGGACGACCGGGTCAGAAGTTGGCATCGGCTGGTCTCATTGTTTTCGTTTCAATTGCACGGCACGCATGGTGCGCGATAAGTTGGCATCGGCGGTCTTGCGGTCACGTTGCGCGGTGGCGACGAACAACGCGTCGAGCAAATTCAGTTGAGCAATCCGCGCCGTCGCATTTTCGCCCAGCAGGGGTGAGTTCTGCGCCGTGGAACACAGCACGACATCGGCCAATCGCGCGACCGGGCTGTCGGCATAGTTCGTCACCGCGATGGTTCGGGCACCGTTTTTGCGGGCCAATTCCATGGCGTCGATCACGGCTGTCGTGCTGCCGGAATGCGAGAACGCAATCGCCACATCGTCGGGACCCAACAAAGATGCCGACATCATCATCATATGCGCGTCGTCAAAAACCGACGAGCGAATGCCGATGCGCAGGAATTTATGGTTGCAATCCCGCGCGATCTGGGCTGATCCGCCAAGCCCATAGAAATCGCGTTGACGGGCGCGGTGCAGGTAATCGGCGGCACGCTCAAATGCTTCAAGGTCCAGGATTGCAAAGGTCTCTTCCAGCGCCTGCATCGCGGTGCGAAACACCTTTTGCACGATGTCGCTCGCCGTATCGTCCGCTGAAATCGCTGAATGCAGCCCGGCGGTATCGGAGGCGAGATAGTCCACCAGACTTTGACGAAATTCGCGGAAGCCGGCAAAACCCAGTTTCTTGGCTACCTTCACAACCATGGCATCGGAAACGCCCGAGCCATCGGCCACTTCGCGCAGCGGTGTCTGGTCGGTGAAATCTCGTCGCGCCAGAATATCGGCGGCAACTTTTCCTTCGAGCGGCGTGAGGCTGGGCAGCCTCATGCGTATTTGTGCTCCCACTGCTTTTGGATCTGCCATCAGCCCCCCTGCTTGCCACTTGTCGCGCGGTCAATCAGCATCGCTACGATGATGATGATACCTGTGGCAAGCAATTGGTAGAAGGCTTGAACATTCATCAGGGTCAGGCCGTTGCGCAGCGCACCAAGAATGATGCAACCAATCAGGGTACCGACAATCGATCCGCGTCCGCCCATCAGCGAGGCACCACCGATGGCCGAAGCGGCAATCGCGTCCAACTCCCACAAAGTGCCCATTGTCGGTTCGGCGGCACCTAGACGGCCGACCAGTATCATTGCTGCGACCGATGCCAAAATACCCGAGATTATATAGGCGGCCATCTTGGTCAGCGTCACAGGAACCCCGGCGATACGCGCCGCTTCGGGGTTGCCCCCGACGGCCAGGAAATACTCGCCCAATGGAGTCTTATTCAGGATGACCCAAGCCAGCAGCGCCAGAACCGCGACGATCACAACCGGGTTGGGAACGCTCAGCAATGTGCCGTTGGTGAGGGCGCGAAAACTATCGGGCAAGCCAAAAATAGGGGTGCCGCCGGTGTAGATCAGCGCCAGCGCACGATATAAGGATAGTCCGCCCAGAGTGACGATAAAGGGCTGCAATCCGCCCCAAGTGATCAATGCGCCGTTGACGAAGCCACAGGCAGCGCCGACCGCTAGCGCACCCAGCATCGCCAACGGAATAGGGACGCCTGCAACCAGCATCGCCGCGCCAAGTACGGCAGTCAAGGCAGCGACAGGGCCGACCGACAGGTCAATGCCGCCAGAGATGATGACCAAAGTCATTCCAAGGGCGATACAGGCGTTGATCGAGGAATGTTGCAGCACGTTCAACAGGTTGGGGGCGGTCAGGAATGTGGGGGACAGCGAGGCAAAGACCGTCGAAATAATGATCAACCCGATCAGGGTTCCGGCATCGCGGAAACGGATGCGTGATAAAAGTTTGCTCATGGAAACCTCAAGATGACGGAATGGCGTGGCGGGCGATATTGGCTTCGGTGATCTCTGCGCGGCCAAGATCGGCGGCGATACGACCTTCGCGCATCACCAGCACCCGGTCCGACACGCGGATCACCTCGGGAAGTTCGGAGGACACGACGATCACCGCTTTGCCGTTGCGGGCCAGCTTTTCGATCAGCTCATAGATTTCCGCTTTGGCACCGACATCGATGCCGCGGGTTGGTTCGTCAAATAGGAAGACATCGGTCTCCGATGCCAGCCAGCGGCCAATGATCGCCTTTTGCTGGTTGCCGCCGGAAAAGCTGCCAATCGGGCGGCTGACTTCCAAGGGACGAAGCCGGACTTCCTGCATGAGCGCCTCGGTGCGCGCCTTGAGCTGCCGTTTGCGGATCAGGCCCCAGCGGGTGAATGCGGCCATAGAGGGCAGGCCGACGTTGCTGGCAACGGGTCGATGGCGGATGATGCCGTCACGTTTGCGTTCTTCGGGGACCAGACCCAGTCCCGCTTTAATGCGCGCTCGCGGGCTGTTGGGAACGGGTTTGCCACCAATTTCGACGGTGCCGCTGTCGGCGTGGTCAACGCCTGCAATCAAACGCATCAGTTCGGTGCGCCCCGATCCGACAAGGCCTGCGATACCCAGAACCTCACCCGCGTGCAGTTCAAAACCTGCATCCAGGACCGCTTTGCCGCGCGACAACCCTGCGACTTTGAGCAGGACCTTGTCGGTGGCAAAGCTGTGGTGAGTGGCATGCGCCAATTCGCGGCCTACCATGAGTTCGATAACTTGAGCGACGGGCGTTGCCGGGATGGGAACTTGGGCGATCAGTCGACCGTCGCGCAAGATCGTCGCGGTTTTGCAGACGCGGAAAACCTCATCCATTTTGTGGGAGACATAAATGATTGAAACGTCATGCGCCGACAGACGGCCAATCAGCGTGACCAGCTTGTCAAACTCGGCAGGGGTCAGTGACGAGGTTGGTTCGTCCATCGCAATGATTTTTGCGTTCGCCCGCAGTGCCTTGGCGATTTCGACAATCTGCCGTTGCGCAACGCGAAGTGTACGTATTGGCGCTGTGACATCTATGCTGGCGTCAAGCGGCGCGAGCAAGCGCTTCGCCTCTGCTTCTTGTCGCCGCCGGTCAACGAAAATGCCTTTGCGCAGGGCGTTGCCAAGAAAGATATTCTGCGCGACCGTCAGTTCGGGAACCTGTTGCAGTTCCTGATGGATCATCGCAATGCCAGCATTGGTCGCATCGCGGGGCGATGAGATTGTCACGGGCAGGCCGTCAATTTCGATCTGTCCGGCATTGGCGGATACGACGCCTGACAAAATATTGAGCAGGGTGGATTTGCCGGCGCCATTCTCACCCAACAAACCATGAACTTCGCCGGGTTGGACAGTCAAAGTCACCCCGTGCAGCACCTTGGTGTTGCCAAAGGCCTTGTCGACATTGGTCAGGGCAAGACGCGGTGTCATCGGCTGATCCGAAAAAAGGGCGGCCCACCCAGGGAGAGTGTAGGGCAGGCCGCAGGAGTTTTACAAGGCGCTCAGAGCAGCACGCAGGGCGTCCATGTCGCTGGTCGCATAGGACTCGACATTGTCTTTGGTGATCAGCGCCTGCGGTGTGGCCACCACGCGGGGCAGGGCTTGCCCGGCCATCAGACGTAGCGCTACCTCCATGGCAATCTCGCCGGTGAGAACCGGGAAACTGTCAACGGTGCCGGTCAGATCACCAGCGCGGATCGCGGCGTAAGCGTCCGAAATACCGTCAGTGCCAAATACGGCAACCTGTTCGGCCTTGCCAGCCGCTTTCACCGCCTCAACTACACCCAAAGCCATGCCGTCGTTGTTGGCATAGAACCCAATCAGGTCAGGGTATTGTTGCAGGATCGTGGTCGCGGCGTTGAAGGCTTCTTCGCGGCTCCAGTTGGCGGGAACCGAGGCGACGACTTCGAAATTGCCTGCTGCGTTGATGGTTTCAGTGAAACCAGCTGTGCGTTGGCCAGCTGCATAAACGCCGGGTTGGCCTTCGATCACCGCGACTTTGCCGCCGTCGGCACGATTAGCAATGAACCAATTGGCGACGTTGACGCCGTTACCTTTTTGCACGTTGCCGACATAATGCTCGGCTGAGGGGATCACGGCGTCGTTGACGTTCAACACCGGAATTCCAGCAGCTTTGGCTTTTTCCACCGCAGGAATTAGGTTGGCGTCGGATTGCGGCGAGAACAGCAACGCGTTGAAGCCTTGGTTGATCAGGTCTTCGGCAATGGAAAGCTGACCAAGTTGGTCGCCTTCGTTGGCGGCGGCTTGGTAAACCATCGTGATGCCGAGTTTGTCGGCCACGTTTTGGTAGCCTTCACCCAGCGAGCGCCAGTATTCATTGGTCAGCGTTTTGGACACACCGCCGATTTTTGTACCGGCTGCAGGTGCCACAAGGGCACCGAATTTGGCATCCAGTTCAGACCAGTCCATCCGGTCCGCTTCGCTGTCAGAATTGAGCGGCGCAAGGTCTTGCGCTTGCGCAAAATTGATCGTTAGCGCCAGTGTTGCGGCCACCAAGCCGCCCTTCAGTAGATGTTGCATGTTTTCCTCCCATTACAACACAGTTGTTAATTCCTTCGTAAAGTCAGTCTGCAGTAACCCTAGATGCCAGTGCTGCTTGTACGATCTCTAACGCCAATACCGGGTCTTGTTTCGCTTGCGCCTCGGCAAGGCGGTTGTCTTTGTCCAGTCGGTCAACGGCGGCCAACATTCGTTTGACCGTGCGGATGTTCGCGGCGCATTCGGCAACCGGATCGACGCCAGACGCATCGGGAAACGTGTCAAAGTAGATTGCCCCGTCAAATCCACCGCGCTTGACTTCGCGCAACAATTCCAACGTCGCCTGTGCATGGACCGCACCCACCATCAGACCATCGTCGCGCTTGGCGTAGCCGTCATTCAGATGCAGGCCCAGTAATTTGCTGCGGCGTTGGATCAGGGCTGCGGCAAAGGCGGGCTGTTCATCAGCGTAAAGCGAATGGGCAAAGTCGATGGTGACGCCCAGATTGGCGGCGCCCACTTCGTCAATTGCCAGCAATGTGGTAGCGGCATCCTTGAGAATGGCATAGGAACGCGGTTCATTTGGCTTGTATTCAATGCTGATCAGGCAGTCAGGGTCATGCGCGGCGACTTCGGTGATTCCTTCGATTTCCGCCGCCCATAGGGCCGCGTAGTCGCATTGAAATGCGTAGTCATAGCCGTCCTGACCCAGCCACAGCGTCATCATTGGCGCACCCATGGCCCGCGCCGCGTCGATGCCGCGTTTGGTCAAATCAATGGCCTCGCGCCGCACTGCTGCATCTGGATTGGTGAAAGCGCCGCGCTTGTAGGCTGGGTTGGTGTAATAGCGCATTGCCAGCCCGCTGACCTCCAGGCCGTTGTCACGCACGACTTGCGCAACTTGCAGCGGGTTGTCGGCGATATGATCGGGATAGTTGAGGTCGAGTTCGCTGAGCCCTTCAACTGTCGCGGCGCGGGCGACAAGTTGTGCGAGCGCGGGCTTACCCGTCAGATTGGGCCAATAGTCAGTAGCGCCCGAGGCGAAGGAATTTATCCGAGTGGCGAAGCGGGTTCCGAGCATAGGATTCTCCAGAACTTTATAAATTCCAGAAAAGTTATGAAGTTGCAAGTAGGAAAATGCGCCCGCTGTAGTACGGTTCAGATGATAAGCGGTGGTAAGTTCACAACGCCTTTTTTCAAGATGAAGCAGCCATAGGGTCCGCTGTCGGAAGTGCGGATGACACAGAACGCGCGGGCCGCCGCTTGGTAAAAAGCAAACCGTTCGAGTCTTTGCATCGGCACCTCGCGCCCCTCGGCGGCGTCAATTGCCTTTTGCATGCGATCAAAGATTGGCACGTGGGCGGCAGGATCGCCGACGACCTCCATCCGAGTCACAGGAGCTTCGACAAATGTATCCAGCGGCATTAGCGCCAGAATCGCTCGGGTGGCTTCTGGGATGTCGCAGCCGCCAAGGTCTAGCACGCGGCCCAAAGTCGTGCTTGCTGCAATCGTCGCCGCCGGATGATTGACGTCACAAATCAGCAAATCATCCCCATGTCCCATCCGCATCAAGGCATGCAGGACATCGGCTGTCAGTCGCTGGTCTATGCCTTTTAGCATTTTTTCATTGGTCCCGCATTGATGAATCAGACATGCTTCGTCGAATCAATCCAATCCTGCAAGACTTGCGCTTGGTCAGCGTCCAGGCGCAAACCGATCTTTGATCTACGCCACAGAACGTCGGCGGCGGAGTGGGCGAATTCGTGCGTGCGCAGCCATGTGACTTCGCGCTCGGTCAGGTTCCAGCCGAAGTTCTGGCCAAGATCAGCGGTGGATTTTGCATCGGCCAACAATTCAAACGCCTGCGTGCCATAAGCGCGGACCAAACGTTTGGCCCATTTTTCGTCAAGGAATGGATGTTTTTGGCGCAATTTGACGATCAGGTCGGCCACACCATCCACCGCAAAGTCGCCACCGGGTAACGGGGCACCGGCCGTCCAAACCTGCCCCATGTCGGGGAACCAGGGGCGCAATTTGGCCAAGGCGGCTTCGGCCAATTTGCGATATGTCGTGATTTTGCCACCAAAAACGTTGAGCAGTGGTGCACCTGCTTCAACTTCCACTTTCAAGACATAATCGCGCGTCGCGGCGGTGGCGGATGTGGCGCCATCATCATAAAGCGGGCGGACGCCGGAATAGGACCAAACAACATCGGCAGCGGTGACCGGGTTTTTGAAATATTCCGAAGCGGCTTTGCAGAGATAGTCTTTCTCGGCATCGGTGCAGACGGGCGAACCCGGGTCGCCGTGGTGGTCGAGATCGGTGGTGCCGATTAAAGTGAAGTCAGTTTCATAAGGAATGGCGAAGATGATGCGCCCGTCGGATTGTTGGAAGAAATAGGGGCGGTCGTGATCAAATAGTTTGCGAGTGACGATGTGCGAACCGCGCACAAGGCGGGTGCGGTCGCTCGAATTCTGTCGCAACTTGTTGCGGAAAATGTCTTCGACCCACGGACCGCCAGCGTTGACCAAGCAGCGTGCTTGGACCACGTATGTTGCATGCGTGACCTCGTTGCGCAGGGTCACCTGCCAAATACCGTTGAGGCGTCCTGCCGTCTGGCACGAGGTTTGGGTGAGGATGACCGCGCCTTTATCCGCTGCATCGCGGGCATTCAAGGCGACAAGGCGCGAATCCTCGACCCAACAATCGGAATATTCAAACGCGGTCGTGAAGCGGTCTTGTAGCGGTCGTCCCGCCGAGTCCTTGCGCAAGTCAAGCGTACGCGTCGGCGGCAAGATTATGCGACCACCCATGTGGTCATAGATGAACAGGCCCAATCGCAATAGCCATTTCGGACGCAAGCCCGAATGGTGCGGCAGCACGAATCGCAATGGCCAAGAGATATGCGGCATGGCGCGAAGCAGCACCTCGCGCTCTTTCAGCGCCTCGCGCACCAAACGGAATTCGTAATATTCAAGGTATCGCAATCCGCCGTGGAACAGTTTGGTTGATGCCGACGATGTTGCCTGCGCTAGGTCACCTTTCTCGCACAGCAGCACTTTCAAACCACGACCAGACGCATCGCGCGCGATGCCGCAGCCGTTGATGCCGCCACCGATAATAACCAGATCGTAGACGATGTCAGGCGATGCGGCGTTCATCTTGCGTCTCTGTCGATAGAATTGAGGTGCCACCCTTTTCACAGGCTGCTTGGAATTCGCGCGAGGGCATGCGGTCGGTGACGAAATAGTCAATTTCCGAGATGTCGCAGACACGGACGGGGGCGGTACGCTCAAATTTCTGGCTGTCGCAGACCAATATTCGGGTGCGGGCGTTGCGCAATATAGCGCGGGCGACCGAGACTTCGCGCAGGTCGAAATCCAGCACCGCGCCGTCATCGTCCATCGCCGAGGCACCGATGATGGCGAAATCAACTTTGAAGCGCGAGATGAACTCGACCGCAGCATCGCCGACAATCGCGCCGTCGCTTTGTCGCACGGTGCCGCCAGCAAGGATCAGTTCTTTTGAGGCCGAGCCGCTGAGGGAATTGATAATGTTGACGTTGTTGGAAATGACCACCAGATCGGAATGTCCCGACAAGGCACGGGCGACCTGTTCCGTCGTGGTGCCGATGTTGAGCATGATTGAGCAGTTGTTGGGAATCAGCGTCGCGGCAAGTCGGCCGATGAGTTGTTTTTCGCTGCTGGCCATTTGGCGGCGTTCTTCATAGGCGACATTGGCAATTGAGGCACGCGGCATGGCGCCGCCGTGCACCCGCGAAGCAAGCCCGCGCTGCGCCAGCTCATTCAAATCTTTGCGAATTGTCTGGGTTGAGACGTCAAATTGCGCGGCAAGATCATCCACGCCAACTTGGCCGGACTTCTTGATCAGCGATAAAATGTCGTTCTGCCGAGGAGTCAGCGCCATTTCACTTTGCAATCATCTTGGACTCGCATTCGGGCGAACATGACCGATCACGGGCATAATGAAAAGTAAATAGTTTCACTTGACACGCGAATGCGCTCATACGAAAGCTAATGAATTCGCGGCTAACGCGAAGGCAAGTAAGATTCGACAAGGGAGGACGAACAATGCGTAAGCACTTGTTGTCTGCTGCCGCCA